>NZ_QHCP01000009.1:0-290574 GCF_003182415.1 Actinokineospora spheciospongiae
GCCGACCACGCCCACGCCGACCACGCCCACGCCGACCACGCCCACGCCGACCACGCCCACGCCGACCACGCCCACGCCGACCACGCCCACGCCGAGCACGGCCAACCGGGGCACGACCATGCCGCCCACCACGGCCAACCGGGGCACGGTCAGGCTGGGCATGACCACGCCGGGCACGGCCTCGCGGGCGACGACCACGCGGGGGAGCACCAGCACTCGGCGCGGAGCGCGTGGCTGCTCCTGCTCCCCGTGCTGGCGATCTTCCTGATCGCCCCACCCGCCCTGGGCGCCGACTCGGTGAAGCGGGCCGACAGCGGCGCGGCCGTGGCCCGCTCGGCCACCACCGACTCGGCCCTCTACCCCGACCTGCCCCCGGGCGACGTCCTCCCGCTCGGCATGGCCGACTTCGCCTCCCGAGCCGCGTTCGACCGCTCCCGCGCCCTGGAGAGCCGCACCGTCCGCCTGACCGGCTTCATCGTCCACGACGGCGACGACGTCTACCTCGCCCGCCTGAGCATCGCCTGCTGCGCCGCCGACGCCTTCCCGGTCCGAGTCCGCCTCGACGGCCGCTCGGTCGACACCCTGCCCAACGACACCTGGATCGACGCTGTCGGCAAACTCGTCCCCGGCAGCGCGACCAAGGAGAACGACTACATCCCCACCCTGTCGCTCCTCGGTGTCACCCCCGTACCGCAGCCGGAAAACCCGTACGAGCAGTAGCCGCCCACCACTGGCACCACCGAGACGATCCTGCTCTCGGACACACGGCCTGGCTGTGGCGCCCGTCCTGTGGTCTCAGCGGCTGGGGCGGGTGGTGCTCAGGCGCAGCGCTCGCAGGTGCCGAAGATCTCCACGGTGTGGCTCACCTGGGAGAAGCCGTTCTCCGCCGCGATGCGGTCGGCCCAGCGCTCGACGGCGGGGCCCTCGACCTCCACGGTGTGCCCGCAGGAGCGGCACACCAGGTGGTGGTGGTGATGGCTGGAGCAGCGCCGGTAGATCGCCTCGCCGCTGTCGGTGCGCAGCACGTCGATCTCGCCCGCGTCGGCCAGGGACTGGAGGGTGCGGTAGACCGTGGTGAGGCCGATGCCCTCACCGCGCTTGCGCAGTTCCTCGTGCAGTTCCTGGGCGGAGCGGAAGTCGTCGAGCTGGTCGAGCAGTTGGGCCACGGCGGTGCGCTGGCGGGTCGAACGCCTGCCCGGCACCGTTGCCGAGGATCGGTCCGTCGTCACCGGCGTTCGCCTTCCTCCACGTGGGCCACCGCGTCCACCACGATGTGCGACAGGTGCTCGTCGACCAGCCGGTAGACCACCTCCCGGCCGTGCCGCTCCCCGTGCACGACCCCGGCCGACTTGAGCACCCGCAGGTGCTGGCTGATCAGCGGCTGCGCCACCCCCAGCGCCTCGACCAGCTCGTGCACGCACAGGTCGGCGGCGCGCAGCTCCAGCACGATGGCGATCCGCACCGGAGCGGCCAGCGCCCGCAGCAGGTCGCCCGCCGCGCTCAGCGTGCTCACCGGCCTGCGCGGCAACTGCTGCGGCGCGGGCCGGTCGGGCGAGTGGTCGTGCCGCTCGGGAGCGATGGGCAGTTCCCGCGACGCGGCGTCCGAGGTCACGATCGACATCGTCCTCTCCTGCTGGCCTGGCCCGGGGTGATGGTTACCGTTGTCAACATCCTAGGCCGTTTCCGCCGGAGCCGGGATTGCACCTGCTCACAGCCGAGTGGACCGCCGGTCGACCGGGTGGGGTCACCGCGCCGTGGTGGGCCCCGCCGCCTCGCCCAACCGCACCGTCCCCGCGTCGGCGGCCAGCAGGCTGGTGTGCCTGCGGACCGACCCGGGCGCGGCCTCCACCACCACCTCGAAGGCGGCGGGTTCGGTCGTGTCGGCCTCGGTCAGGAACGGGATCACCTCGGTGCGCACGTCGAACGGCGACAGCGACCGCCGGTAGGCCGCCACCGACTCGAACTCCACGGTCAACACCCACGAGCCCGCGTCCTCGGTCGAGCGCACGAGCAGCCCGCGCACGCACCCGGGCTGCGCCAGCAGCAACCCCAGCGCCCGCTCGGCCCGGGCGGTGAACGGCTCGGGGTCGGTCACGGTGAACCGGGCGATCAGCAGCACGCGCGCGCCTTCCGGTGGTGTTCGGTGCGAGGATGCAGAACGGTAGCCCACGCAGCCGTCACCGACCGGGAGGCACCGTGCCACCGCAGCGCCCGATGCGAGCACCACTGCCGGCGGGCCGCGGCCCGCTGTCGAGGGTGTCACCGTCACTGGCCTTCCTGGTCGTGGTCGCCGTGTTCGCGACCGGGGTCCTGGTGCGCGGCGCGGTCGGCGCCGGACTGCTGTTCCTGCTGGCCGCCGGGGTCGCCACCCTGCTCGCGGGCACCTGGCGGGTGCTCTCGGCCGGGCAGCGGGCGGGCCGCGCCCTGGTGCTGGCGCTGCTCGTGGGAATCGCCTTCTCGGTGCTGTGACCGACCGGGCGGGCGCCGTACGGCCCACCGCCGCCGCGGACTACCCTGGGCACCCTCGCCGACCTTTGATTTCCCCCGCATGGAGGGTCAGTGCCCGCCGAACGGCTCGACTCCGTCGTCAACCTCTGCAAGCGCAGGGGCTTCGTCTACCCGAGCGGTGAGATCTACGGCGGCACCCGGTCCGCCTGGGACTACGGCCCCCTCGGCGTCGAGCTCAAGGACAACATCAAGCGCGCCTGGTGGAAGTCCGTGGTGCAGGGCCGCGACGACGTCGTCGGCCTGGACTCCTCGGTCATCCTGCCCAAGCAGGTCTGGACGGCGTCCGGCCACGTGAACGCCTTCCACGACCCCCTGGTCGAGTGCACCTCCTGCCACAAGCGCTTCCGCGCGGACCAGCTCGCCGAGCAGTACGCCGCCCGCACCGGCAAGGACGTGGCCGAGAACGACGTCTCCGACGTCCCCTGCCCCAACTGCGGCACCCGCGGCGAGTACACCGAGCCGCGCGAGTTCAACATGATGCTCAAGACGCACCTCGGGCCAGTGGAGACCGAGGAGGGCATGCACTACCTGCGCCCGGAGACCGCCCAGGGCATCTTCGTGAACTTCCTGAACGTGCTGACCACCTCCCGCCGCAAGCCGCCGTTCGGCATCGGCCAGATCGGCAAGTCGTTCCGCAACGAGATCTCCCCGGGCAACTTCATCTTCCGCACCCGCGAGTTCGAGCAGATGGAGATGGAGTTCTTCGTCGAACCCGGCACCGACGAGGAGTGGCACCAGTACTGGATCGACGAGCGCCTGCGCTGGTACACCGACCTGGGCATCGCCAAGGACAACCTCCGCATCTACGAGCACCCGCAGGAGAAGCTCTCGCACTACTCCAAGCGGACGGTGGACATCGAGTACCGCTTCCGGTTCGACGGGCAGGAGTGGGGCGAGCTGGAGGGCGTGGCCAACCGCAGCGACTTCGACCTGACCACGCACTCCAACAACTCCGGCGTCGACCTGTCCTACTTCGACCAGGCCACCAACTCCCGCTACCGGCCGTTCGTGATCGAGCCCGCCGCCGGTGTCGGCCGCCCGATGATGGCGTTCCTGCTCGACGCCTACACCGAGGACGTGGCGCCCAACGCCAAGGGCGGTGTCGACCAGCGGATCGTGCTGCGCCTCGACCGCAGGCTGGCCCCGGTGAAGGCCGCCGTGCTCCCGCTCTCGCGCAACGCGGACCTCTCGCCCAAGGCCCGGGACGTGGCCGCCGCGCTGCGCAAGCACTGGAACACCGACTTCGACGACGCGGGCGCCATCGGCCGCCGCTACCGCAGGCAGGACGAGATCGGCACGCCGTTCTGCGTGACGGTCGACTTCGACACCCTCAACGACCACGCCGTCACCGTCCGCGAGCGGGACACCATGTCGCAGGAGCGGGTCTCCCTCGACCGCCTCGAGTCCTACCTCGCCGCCCACCTCATCGGCTGCTGATCCACCCCCCGTCTCCCGACCACCGACGTCTGTTCCGACTGGTATCGACCCCCACCGGCAGCAGGCGGGCTCCGTCCGCGTCGGTCCCGCGCGCTGCCGGTGGCCCGGTTCACCCCTTGTGCGCCACCACCTCCGGGCGCGGCAGGTCCGCCGCGAGCCGGTACGCGCCCCGCAGTTCGGCGACCACCGCCGCGGTGTCGTCCCGGATGCGGGCGGGCGCGGTGTGCACCGGGATCACCCCGGCCGCGGTCAGCCTGGCCGCCCGGGTGAGGGTGGCCCGGTGGCTGCTCGGCGCCCACGGCCGGTGCAGGTCGGCGTCCCAGGCCAGCCCCACCTCGTCCCACCACGCGTCGACGATGCCCAGGTGGACGTCGTTCGGCGTGCTCAGCCGCACCGACCACCGCGGTGGCGGCAGCCCCGCGCGGTCCACCAGCGACGCCGCGATCCGCGTTCCCGCCGACCGGACTCCCCGGTCCACTTCGGACAGCACGCGGCGGAGCGCGCCCACGCCGGTCGCGGAGGTGGACGCCAGTTCCCGGTGGATCGCCGCGAGCGGCACCGGGCCGCCGAGTGCCAGGGCGCGCACCTCCTCCACCGACGGTGTCCGCCTGCACGCGTCGACGAGCGCCCTGGCGGCCGGAGCGGTGGGGAACCCCCGCCGCCACAGCGTGTCCGGCATCCGGTCGGTGCGCTCGGCCGCCACCGACCCGTCCGACCGCCCGCGCGCCGACGACGGCACGAGCAGGTGGATCGCGCCCAGCGGCGGCACCGCCATCCCGTGCAGCCACAGGGCCTCCCGGCCGGTGACGACGGCGTGCGGCCCGGCCACCCGCAGCGCCGCCTGCAACCGCTGGGTGCGCGCGGGCGGCGCGTCGCTGAGCAGGACGACGCCTTCGTCGAGGCGCTGCCACGGGCCCCGGGGCGCGCAGCGGGCGGCGATCCGGGGACCGGAGAGGCCGAGTGCGACCAGTTCGGACGAGCGGGCCACGCCGTGCGGGAACAGGGCGGGCAGGTGGTCGAGGTCGAGGACTGCTCGGTTCGCTGTCATGGCTTCGAGGAAACCGGCTCGGCGGGCGGGCGGGAAGGCGAGTCGCGAACCTGTGGATGGATTCGGGGGATGTGGACAACTCGGGGGTCGGGCAACCCCCGGCCGCCACGGACGTCATACCCTGCGCGTAGCGTGTTCGCCGCACCACGGCTCGTCCCCGGTCCTGGAAGGATGTCGGAGTGCCCCCCCACCCCCACCCGGTGCGCCGGTTCCTGCGCAGGCTGCTCGTCGGTTTCGTGCTGATGGGCTTCCTCGTCGTCGGCGGCACCGCGTTCCGGGTCTGGCAGGTCGCCCGCATCGACGACCGCGACCGCGCCGACGTGGTGGTCGTGCTCGGCGCGGCCCAGTACGCCGGCAGGCCGTCGAAGGTCCTCGAAGCCCGGCTGCGGCAGGCCAAGGCGCTGTTCGAGGAGGGCGTCGCCGAGCACATCGTCACCGGCGGTGGCAGGCGGGAGGGCGACCGCTACAGCGAGGCCGAGGCGGGCAAGCGCTGGCTGGTCGACCACGGCGTGCCCGACGACCGGGTCATCCAGGTCAGCGAGGGCAACGACACCCTGGGCACCCTGCACGCCGTGGCGGGCGAGGTGATGAACCGCGGCTGGGAGTCCGCCGTGATCGTCAGCGACCCCTGGCACTCGCTGCGCGCCCGCACCATGGCCGAGGACGCCGGGCTGGACGCCTGGACCTCGCCCACGCACTCCGGACCGATCGTGCAGACGCGCGAGACCCAGGCCCGCTACATCCTCCGCGAGACCGCCGCCCTGTTGTACTACCGCGGCACCCACGCCTCCGCCGACCGCATCGCCCTCGATCAGGAAGTCGGCTGACGCCCCCGGGACGTACCCTCTCCGGGTGAACAACGGCTACAGCGCGCACGACCGCGAACGGCTGGTCGCCGAGCCGGACAAGGGCGCGGGCCTGCCCGGTGCGCGGGCCCCCGTGCGCACGCCGTTCAGCCGGGACCGCGCCCGGGTCCTGCACTCGGCGGCGCTGCGCAGGCTCGCGGGCAAGACCCAGGTCGTGGGGCCCAACGAGGGCTCCGAGGCGCACGGCATCCCGCGGACCAGGCTGACCCACTCCCTGGAGGTCGCCCAGATCGGGCGCGGCATCGCCGAGGAACTGGGCTGCGACCCGGACGTCGTCGACACCGCGGGCCTCGCCCACGACATCGGCCACCCGCCCTTCGGCCACAACGGCGAGCGGGCGCTCGACCTCGCCGCCCAGCCCTGCGGCGGGTTCGAGGGCAACGCGCAGACCCTGCGCATCCTGACCCGGCTGGAGCCGAAGGTGCTCGGCCACGGCCTCAACCTCACCCGGGCCTCGCTCGACGCGGCCGCGAAGTACCCATGGCCGCGCCGCGCCGGGGTGGTCAAGTTCGGCGTCTACGACGACGACCTGCCGGTGTTCCGGTGGCTGCGCGACGGCGTCCCCGACGACCGCCGCTGCCTGGAGGCGCAGGTCATGGACTGGGCCGACGACGTGGCCTACTCGGTGCACGACGTCGAGGACGGGGTGCGCGCCGGGCGGATCTCGCTGGCCTCGCTGGCCGACCCGGCGGAGCGCGCGGTGATCGCCGGACTGGCCGCCAAGCACTTCTCCGCCGAGCCGGTCTCCTGCCTGGAGGAGGCCGCGGCGCAGCTGCTGGGGCTGTCCCCGGTCGCCGACCTCGTCGCGCGGGAGTACGACGGTTCGCTGGCCGCCCAGGTCGCGCTCAAGCGGCTGACCAGCGAACTCGTCGGTCGGTTCGCCACGGCGGTCGTCGCGGGCACCCGCCGCGCGCACGGCGACGGGCCGCTGACCCGCTACGCCGCCGACCTGGTCGTACCCGGGCGGGTCGCCGCCGAGGTCGCGCTGCTCAAGGCGATGGCGGTGCGCTACGTGATGAGCGACCCCGACCGGCTGGCCCTGCAGGCCGGGCAGCGCGAACTGCTCAGCAGCCTGGTCGCGGTGCTGGTGCGGCGGGCGGCGGAGGTGCTGGAGCCCGCGTTCCGCCCGGCCTGGGCGGAGGCGGCGGACGACGCGGCGCGGTTGCGGGTGGTCATCGACCAGGTCGCGTCGCTGACGGACTCGCAGGCGCTGGTCTGGCACGCCGCGCTTGTGGACAACCACCGAGCCCCCGGCCGCTGAGCCGGCACACTCGGACGCGTGTCGCACCTGGACTTCACCCTGGCCCTGCTCCGCGCCGTCGCGCCCGACCCCGCGGAGCAGGTGTGCTGGTCGCCGTTCTCGGTGGCCAGCGCGCTCGGCCTGCTCGCGGAAGGGGCCCGCGGGGACACCCGCGCCGAGCTGACCGCGCTGCTCGGCGACCTCGACGAGCTGCACGGGGCGTTGGCGGGGGCGACCGAACCGGACGACGGCGAGGACCGGATGACCCTCGCCGTGGCCAACACGCTGTGGGTCGACCCCGCGATCCGGGTCGAGGAGGGGTTCGCGTCCCGGATGTCCGGCGGGGTGCGCGCGGTGTCGTTCCGCGACGACACCGAGGGCGCCCGCCGCACGATCAACGCCGACGTCGCCGAGACGACCCGGCAGTTGATCGACGAGCTGCTGAAACCGGGCGACGTCCGCGCGACGACGGTCTCCGCGCTGGTGAACGCGCTGTACCTGAAAGTGGCGTGGCGCAACAGGTTCGCCGAGGGCGGGACCGAGCCGCGGCCGTTCCGCACCCCATCCGGACCGGTCGACGTGCCCACCATGGCGCTGACCGAGACGCTGGGGTACGCCGCGGTCGACGGGTGGCAGGTCGTGCGGCTCCCGGGGGCCGGGCAGGTGGAGGCGCTCGTCCTGCTGCCGGACGGCGACCTCGCCGAGGCCGAGGCCGCGCTGACCGGCGAGTCGCTGGCGGCGCTGGTGGAGGCGAAGGGCCGGGCCATGATCACGTTGCTGCTGCCGAGGCTGGCGGTGCGGTCGGAGGCGAAGCTGCGGTCCGCGCTGTCCGGACTGGGCGTCCGGGCGGTCTTCACCGACGAGGCGGACCTCAGCGGGATCAGCCCGGACCGGCTGGCGGTGGACGAGGTCGTCCACGAGGCGGTGCTCAAGGTCGACGAGCAGGGCTTCGAGGGCGCGGCGGCCACGGCGGTCATGATGCGAGCGGTCAGCCTGTCCGTCGGCGAGCCGCTGGAGGTCGCGGTGGACCGGCCGTTCCTGTTCCTGGTCCGGAATCGTCGTACCGGCGTGCTCTACTTCGTGGCGAGGGTGACGGACCCGTCCTGATCCCGTTCTTGATCCCGTTCCGACCGGCTGTCACACATCGACCCGGTACCTCGTCTCCCGAGTACACGGCCCCCGACGGGGCCCTGCGACGGAGGAGCCCGAGATGGCCCGTATCGACGGTGTGGACGGCAAGTCGGGTGGTCCGGTGCTGCGGATGCTCTACCGGTTCGCGGCCAAACGGTTCGGGGCCGTGCCCGAGCCGTTGACCGTGCTGGCCCACCACCGCGGGCTCATGGGCGCGAACGTCGTCCACGAGCTCGCCGCCCAACGGGCGTCCACGGTGCTGCCCGCCGCCGTCCGCGAGCTGGCGGTGTACCGGGTCGCCCAGCGGCTGGGCTGCTCGTGGTGCGTCGACTTCGGCGCCATGCTCCAGCGCCTCGACGGGCTGGACGTCGAGCGGCTCGCCCACATCGATGACCACGCCACCTCGTCCGCCTACACCGACGACGAGCGGCTGGCCATCGCCTACGCCGACGCCATGACCGACACCCCGGTCGGCGTCACCGACGCGCAGTTCGCCGAACTCCGGGAGCGGTTCGGTGAGAAAGGAGTGCTCGAACTGACCTACCAGATCGCGCTGGAGAACATGCGCGCCAGGATGAACGGCACGCTCGGCATCGTCGACCAGGGCTTCAGCTCGGGGGAGGCGTGCCGGGTGCCGACCCGGTGACCCTGACCAGCTTGTCCGGGTTGACCACGTCGTAGACCTCCGCGATCCGGCCGTCCCGGACCGCGAAGGTGGTGACCCGGGCACCGAGCGGCCGGTGCCCGTCACCACCGGGGGTCGCGGGCAGCACCATGCCCAGGTCGCCGTTCACCAGCACCAGGCGCCCGCCCGCCAGGGCGGCGGGACCGTACATCGCGAGCAGCCCCAGCAGGAACCGGCCGATCCGGTCGGCGCCGACCACCCGCTGCCGCGCCGTGCGGGCCTTGCCGCCACCGTCCCCGGTGAGCACGGCGTCCGGGTGCAGCAGGGCCACCACCCTGGCCAGGTCACCGGAGGCCAGGGCGGCGAGGAAGTCCTCGACGAGCTCGCGCTGCTGCGGCAGCGGCACCCGCGGTGGCGGGTCCGCCGCTGCCGCGGCCCTGCGGGCCCGGGTGGCGTGCTGGCGGGCCGCCGCGGGTGAGCAGCCCAGGGTGGCGGCGATCTCGCCGAACGGGACGCCGAACGCGTCGTGCAGCACCAGCGCGACCCGCTGCTCCGGGGTGAGCCGGTCGAGCACGACCAGGGCGGCCAGCCGCACGCCGTCGTCGCGGACGACCACGTCCAGCGGGTCCTCGGCGGCGGCCGGGCCGGGGGCGCCGGGCAGCGGGGTGACGATCGGCTCGGGCAGCCACGGGCCGACGTGGCGCTCGCGGCGGGCGGTGGCCGACCGCAGCCGGTCCAGGCACAGCCTGCCACGGCGGTGGTCAGCCAAGCGCGCAGGTCGCGGATGCCCTGCAGGGTCTGTTCGTCCACACCGGACAGGCGCAGCCAGGCGTCCTGCACCGCGTCCTCGGCGTCGGCCAGGGTGCCGGTGAGGCGGTAGGCCACGCCCACCAGGTGCGTGCGGTGCTCGGCGAACCGCGCGGCGAGGTCGGCGTCGGCTGGCACGCGCCCATGGTAGGGGCGGGTGTGGGCACCGGCGGCGGCGGTGGGGGAGTGGTCGACGAACAGGACGAGCGAGCTGGGAGGAGATCGGCGAAACCAGGACGTGCCGGTGCGCGGGCGTGGCCGGTGGGAGGAAGTCGGTGGCAGCGGAGGGGAGGGGGCGGCGGGGCCGAGTGACCTGAAAGCCGGGAGTCGGCGCACGCGCATAGACTTGACGACCGTGGCAGGACGCATCCGGGAAAGCGACATAGCACTCGTCCGCGAGCGCAGCCGGATCGACGAGATCGTCGGCGAGTACGTCCAGTTGCGGCGCGCGGGCGGCGGCGCGCTCAAGGGGCTGTGCCCGTTCCACGACGAGAAGACCCCGTCGTTCAACGTGCGGTCGACGCACGGGACGTTCCACTGCTTCGGCTGCGGCGAGGGCGGCGACGTCATCGCGTTCGTGATGAAGATCGACCACCTGTCGTTCGTCGAGTCGGTGGAGCGCCTCGCCGAACGGGTCGGGTTGCAGTTGACCTACGAGGGCGGCGGCGCCAGCGTGCAGCGCGACCGGGGCACCCGGTCGCGGCTGGTCGACGCGCACAAGGCGGCGGCGGAGTTCTACGCCGAGCAACTGCGCAGCCCGGAGGCCGTGACCGCGCGGGAGTTCCTGGCCGAACGCGGCTTCGACGAGGCGGCCGCGGCGGTGTACGGCTGCGGGTTCGCCCCGGCGGGCTGGGACCGGCTGACCAAGCACCTGCTCGGCCGCGGCTTCGAGGTGGCCGAGCTGATCAAGGGCGGCCTGGTCAAGGAGGGGCGGCAGGGGCCGATCGACCGGTTCCACCGGCGGCTGCTGTGGCCGATCAAGGACATCGGCGGCGACGTGGTCGGCTTCGGCGCGCGCAGGCTCTTCGACGACGACCAGATCCAGGCGAAGTACCTCAACACCAGCGAGAGCCCGATCTACAAGAAGTCCAACGTGCTGTTCGGGCTCGACCTGGCCAAGCGGGAGATCGCCAAGCGCCACCAGGTCGTCGTCGTCGAGGGCTACACCGACGTGATGGCCATGCACCAGGCGGGCGTGCCCACGGCGGTGGCCTCCTGCGGCACCGCGTTCGGCGCCGACCACATCCGGGTGCTGCGCAGGCTGCTGATGGACGACGACGCCTTCCGCGGCGAGGTGATCTTCACCTTCGACGGGGACGAGGCCGGGCAGAAGGCCGCCCGCAAGGCCTTCGACGACGAGCAGGAGTTCGCCGCCCAGACCTTCATCGCCATCGCCCCCGACGGCATGGACCCCTGCGAGCTGCGCCAAGCGAAGGGCGACGTCGCGGTCAAGGACCTGGTCGCCCGGCGCACCCCGCTGCTGAGCTTCGCCATCCGCTCCGAGCTGGCCAAGATCGACCTCGACACCGCCGAGGGGCGCGTCGACGCGCTGCGCCGCACCGTGCCCATGGTGGCCCGGATCAAGGACCACTCGCTGCGCGACGAGTACGCCCGCCAGTTGGCCGGGTGGGTCGGCTGGGACGACACCGCCGCGGTCGTCCGCCGGGTCCGCGAGAGCGCGGGCGGCACCGCCCGGCGGTCGTCGCGCACCCAGGTGGACCAGAACCAGGGCGCGCTCGCCGTCGAGACCACCGGCCCGGCCCGGCCCGACCCGCGCAACCCGCGCCTGCACGCCCAGCGCGAGGTGCTCAAGCTGGCGCTGCAGGAGCCCGCCCTGGCGGGCCCGATGTACGACTCGCTCCCGGTCGAGGTCTTCACCGACCCGGCCTACGCCGCCCTGCACCAGGCCGTGATCGACGCGGGCGGCACCGCCTCCGGCCTCGGCGGCGGTGAGCTGCTGGAGGCCGTCTCCAAGCAGTGCCAGGGGGAGGCGGTGCGCAAGCTGGTCAGCGAGCTGAGCGTCGAGCCGATGCCGCTGCCGAACAAGAACGCCGCCGCCGAGCGCTACGCCTCCGCCATCCTCGCCGCGTTGCAGCGGGAACTGGTGGCCAAGCAGATCGCCGACATCAAGTCGCGGTTGCAGCGGGTCTCGCCGATGGAGCACCCGGACGAGGCGCGCGCGCTGTGGGGGGACCTGGTGGCGATGGAGGAGTGGTATAAGGCGCTCGGCAACCAGGCCGCGGGCGGTGCGGCGTGATCGGCTTCCTGCAACGGCTGCTCAGCGGCGTGCCGAAGGGCTTCACCGGCGAGCTGGAGCGCGACGAGACAGTCGGCGCGGCGGCGACCGTGCGCGGCGGTGGGCACCTGCTGGCCACCTCGCTCGGGCTGTGGGTGCCCGAGCCGGAGGGCCCGCGCCGCATCGGGTGGCACCTGGTCTCCAAGGCCATCTGGGGTGGTGGCGCGCTGGAGATCGTCGAGGCGGAGGAGGTCGGCGAAGCGGGCACCGCGGTGCTCCTGGCCGACCTGCGGCCCCGCCGCTACGTCGTCGAAGCGCCGGGGAAGCTGCCGCAGGCCGTGCACCGCAGGGTCACCGGTTCGATCCGCTCGCGGCACCACCGCGAGCTGCCCGGTGGCGGGGCGTGGTTCGTCCAGCGCAAGCTGCCCGGCCGGGACGGAACGGTCTTGCAGGTCCGCCCCGACCCGGGCACCGACGCGGAGCTGGTGCGCGAGATCGCCGCCGAGGTCGCGGCCAAGATGTCCGGCGGGCTTCCGGATGAGGAGAACTCGCAGTAAGGTAACAGTACGAACGTACTGTTACAGGGGGCGTCATGTGGAATCCGACCGAGTACCTGACCTTCGGTGACCACCGGAGCAGGCCGTTCCACGAACTGCTCGCCCGCATCGACGCCGACAGCCCGCGAGCCGTGGCCGACCTCGGTTGCGGCCCCGGCACCCTCACCACGACCCTGGCCCGGCGCTGGCCCGACGCCCGGCTGACCGCGATCGACTCGTCCGCGGAGATGGTCGCCGCGGCCCGCGAACGCGGCGTCGAAGCCGAGGAACGCGCCGTCCAGGACTGGGAACCCGCCGCCGACACCGACGTCGTGGTGAGCAACGCCGTGCTCCAGTGGGTCCCCGGGTACCAGGACCTGCTGCGCCGCTGGGCGGCCGAACTGCCCCCGGGCGCGTGGATCGCCGTGCAGGTCCCGGGCAACTTCGGCGCCCCCTCCCACGCCCTGGTCCGCGAACTGGTCGCCGAACCCGAGTGGCACGACCGCCTGGAACCGGTCCGCCTCCGCGAAGAGGACGCCGTCCTCGACCCCGAGGGCTACGCCGACCTGATGAGCACCGCGGGCTGCGCCGTCGACGCCTGGGAGACCACCTACGTGCAACGGCTGACCGGCCGGGACGCGGTCCTGGAGTGGATCACCGGCACGGCCCTGCGCCCCATCCGCGCCGCCCTGCCCGACCCCGACTGGACCGCCTTCCGCGCGGCCCTGGCCCCACGCCTCGCCACGGCCTACCCGCCGCGGCCCGACGGCACCACCTGGTTCCCGTTCCGCCGGGTCTTCTTCGTCGCCAGGACGCCCTGAGGCCGCACCCCCGGGCGCCCCGGCGACCGACCGTCAGCCCTTGGAGTCCGCCTTGGTCCCGAGCATCTCCCCGACCTTGGCCCGCGCGATCCCCGCCGCACCCTGCACCGCAGGGTGGTCGGCGACCTTGCGGTACGTGCGCACGATCTGGTCGTACCGCCCCCGCCCGGCCTTGGCGCCGAGCACGTACCCGACGCCTGCTCCTACCAGGAACCCCATCACGTGCTGCCTCCTGAATGTGTCGACTTGTCGGACATCCTCCCCTACCTGCCGGTCTGCCGCTCCGGGCCGGGGTGGGCACCCCCCGGTAAAACCGGTCGCGGGGATGCGCTAGAGTTACTGCTCGTCGGGTTGAGGCCCGGCAGAACGCCCTTCCTCCATAGCTCAATTGGCAGAGCATTCGACTGTTAATCGAAGGGTTACTGGTTCGAGTCCAGTTGGAGGAGCCACAGACCCCCGGTCACCTGCGCAAAGGTGACCGGGGGTCTTGTACGTGGAGGCCGAGCGGGTAGTTGGTGACACTGCTGCTTCTGGCAGAGCGCGGACAGCGGCATGTGGTGGCGACGACGATCGTCAAGCGCAATACCCGGTCGGCTATTCACCAATGCGCAACGGTCGTTCAGCCATCCGAGGGATTGGCTGAACCGGTCTGGGTGCTTCTCGGAGGAACGACCGGCGGGCGACAATCGTCGTGCTCGACGGTGACAGCAGTCGGTCACCCACCCCGTCCCCCTGAGGTGTGAGCATGTTCGGGATCGACATCTACGGCCGCTACCAGACCGTGACGGACTGGTGGGCGGTGCGTGGTGCCGGGGTGCGGTTCGCCTGGGTCAAGGCGTCCGACGGGGGTGGACCCGCGAGGGTGCGCGCCGACGCGCTGGTGGCGGGGGCGCGGTCGGTGGGGATCGCGGTGGGGTTGTACCACTTCGCGCAGAAGTCGCCCGGACCCGAAGCGCAGGCCGAGGTGTTGGCGGGGGAGGTTTCCCGGCTCGAGGCGCGTGGGGTGGTGCCCGCGCTCGACATGGAGGACAACGCCGGGGCGGGGTTGCGGTGGTCGGTCGCGGAGGCGCGGGAGCACGGCACCCGGTTCCTGCACCGGCTGCGGGAACTCGGGTACGACCGGACCGCAATCTACTCCAGCGTCAGCCAACTGGGCCTGTGGCGGCCGGAGGGGTGGGGCGTGCCGGAGCTGGTGGTCTGGGCTGCCCGATACGGCAGCAACGACGGCAGCAACCAGGGCCTGGGCGGCTACGGCGGCCGCGTCGACGTCCACCAGTACACCTCCGTCGGCCGGATTCCAGGGATCTCCGGGTCGGTCGACCTGAACAACGCTCTGATCGATCCCACCGAGGAGGGCTTCTTGTCCGCACTGTCCGACATCGAGCAGCGCACCCTCTACAACCGCGTGATGGGCTTCCTGCGCCAGCGCTGGTACCTGCGCGGCGAAGACGGCAGCATCGCCATGGTCCCCGAGGGCACCCCCGGCGCCGTCCCGGCGGCAGCCCTGGACACCCTCGACGGCAACCACCTCGTCGGCCTCCTCGGTGAGGAGGAGGCGGCCGTGGTCGACGCCCTGCGGTTGCTGTCATCCGGCCGGGGCACCGTGGCCGACCTCGCCGCCGCCATCGCCCCTGTCCTGCCCGGGGGCACGGACCCGGACGACTTCGCCACGGCGCTGCGCACCCGCCTCGCTCCGCCCCCGGAATCCGGGGGCGGAGCGGAGTGACCCTTCCGGCCGGACGCGTGCGCCGTACCGAGTAAGATCACCCTCTCGGGGCGGTAGCTCAGTTGGTCAGAGCAGAGGACTCATAATCCTTTGGCCGTCGGTTCGAGCCCGACCCGCCCCACTCGGATCGACCCGTGCGGACGAGATGGCACCGGTGTCGCGAAAGATCGTCAGTTCGCTCGTTCGGGCGCTTACCGTCCTGGTGGGGCGCACCTAGGGTTGAAGGCGGTGTCCTGCGAACTGGGGACAGGGCACCGTCTGAGAACTGGGGTTCTGATGATTCGCTCTGTGGTTTTGCCGCGCCTGCGCACAGGTGCGGGTGCTGCGGTGCTGGTGGCGGCGGTGGCCACCGCGCTGGTTCCCGGGGTGGCGCAAGCCGGGCCCGCCGGGAACCAGGCGGTGGGGCAGGTGATCGCGTGGGGGGACAGCGACTACGGGCAGACCACTGTTCCGGCGGCGGCCTCCTCCGGGGTCAGCGCCATCTCCGCCGGGTACTTCCACGGCCTGGCGCTGAAGAACGGGGGTGTGCTCGCCTGGGGACTGGGCGCGCACGGGCAGACGACGGTGCCCGCGGCGGCGACGTCCGGGGTGACGGGGATCGCGGCCGGGTTGGCGCACAGCCTCGCCCTGAAGAACGGCGGCGTGATCGCGTGGGGTGGGCAGTTCTCCACCGGGGGCGGTTCGCCGGTGGCCGTCCCCGCCGCGGCGACGTCGGGGGTCGTGTCGGTGGCGGCGGGATTCGATACGAGCGCCGCGTTGAAGAGTGACGGGACGATGATCGCCTGGGGGGTGACCATGGGGTCGTCGTTCACGCTGACCGGGGTCAAGTCGATCGAGGTGAACTACGTCTACGTCACCGCCGTGAAGAACGACGGGACCATCCTGTCCTGGACCAGCAGCAGTTCGCCGGTGACCTTGCCGCCGACCACCGGGCTGCCGATCAAGCAGGCCGTGCACAGCGAGGGTCGGGGCGTGGGTCTGACCAACGACGGTCACGCCTTCAGTTGGGACCTGACCGGTGCCACCACCGCGCTGCCCTCCGCGTTGGTGGCGGGGAACACCGCGGTGGACTCCGGGGACAGGCAGCGGCTGTTCCTGCGTTCGAACAGCGTTGTCGCCATCGACACCAACAACAACCCGTTGCCGGTGCCCGCGGCGGCGACCAGTGGGGTAGTGGCCATCTCCGGCGGTCACGACCACGGTGACGTGTGGGCGATGGCGTTGAAGTAGTCGCGGCCACCGACCGCCCGGGCCCGAACTCCCGCTGTTCGGGCCCGGGCGGTTCCCGCGGATCGGCTCACCCCATCGTGGTGAACAGGTCCGGGGTGGTGGTGCCCGCGACGCGGCGTTCGTGGTCGAGCAGGTGTTGTTTGCGGGCGAGGCCGCCGCCGTAGCCGGTGAGGTTTCCGGTGGCTCCGACGACCCGGTGGCAGGGGACGATGATGCTGATCGGGTTCTTGCCGTTCGCCAGGCCGACCGCGCGGGAGGCGGTGAGGGTGCCGGTGATCCGGAGGGCGAGTTCGCCGTAGCTGGTGGTCTCGCCGTGGGGGATGGTGGTCAGTTCCGCCCACACCCGGCGTTGGAAGTCGGTGCCGTGCAGGTGCGTCGGGACGTCGAACTCCGTGCGGGTTCCCTCGAAGTACTCGGTGAGTTGGGTGATCGTGGCGGGGAACGCGGTGGGGTCGTTCTCGCCGAAGGTGGTGGTGTCGGGGAGGTGGCGTTGGTTGGTCATGTAGAGGCCGGAGAGGACGCCGTCGGTGGCGACCAGGGTCAGGGTGCCCACCGGGCTTTCCACGTGGGTGTGGGTGCGCATGTGCTTGCCTCTCAAGGGGATACGGGCATCCGGTTGACCGCGTGGTCCATGGCCGCCCACAGGTACTGCACGGCGTAGGCGCGCCAGGGGCGCCACTGTTGCGCGTGGGCGGTGAGCGCGGACGCGCCGGTGGGCAGGCCCAGGGCCGCTGCCGCCGCCTTGATGCCGAGGTCGGTGGGGAGGAACGCGTCCGGGTCGCCCAGGGCGCGCATGGCGATGGTCTCGACCGTCCACGGGCCGACGCCGGGCAGGGCCAGCAGCCGTTCGCGGGTGGACGCCCAGTCGGCGCCCGCGCCCAGGTCGACCTCGCCGTCGGCCAGGGCGCGGACCACGGTGGTGAGGGTGCGCTTGCGGGTGGCGGGCATCGCCAGCCGGTCCGGGTCCAGGTCGACCAGGGCGGCCGGGTCGGGGAACAGGTGGGTCAGGCCGCCCTCGGGGTCGGTGATCGGTTCGCCGTGCTCCAGCACGAGGCGGGCGGCGTGGGTGCGGGCGGCGGCGGTGGAGACCTGCTGGCCGAGGACCGCGCGGACCGCCAGCTCCTCGGGGTCGGCGGTGCGCGGGACGCGCCTGCCGGGGCTCTTGGCGACCAGGGGCGCCAGCACCGGGTCGGTGGCGAGCTGGTCGTCGACGGCGACCGGGTCGGCGTCGAGGTCGAGGAGGCGGCGGCAGCGGCTGATGGCCGTCGACAGGTCGCGCAGGTCGCTCAGCGCGAGCCGGGCGGCGATGTGGTCCGGGTGCGGGCTCAGCGCCACCACCGCCGGGCCGTGCGGCAGCCGCAGGGTGCGCCGGTAGGCGCCGTCGCGCCACTCCTCGACACCGGGGACGCCGGTGGCGACGAGGTGGCCGAACAGGTTGTCGGGGGTGAGCGGCGCGCGGAACGGCAGCCGGACCGAGAGGGTGGTCGCCGGGGTGTTGACCGGTTTCGCCTTCGCCCGCATCTCGGTGGGGGTCAGGGCGAAGACGGACCGGACGGTGTCGTTGAACGAGCGGATGCTGGCGAAACCGGCGGCCAGGGCCACCTCGCCCATCGGGAGCGTGGTGGTCTCGACCAGCAGCCGGGCGGTCTGCGCGCGCTGCGCCCTGGCGATGGCCAGCGGACCCGCCCCGAGCTCGGCGCGCAACTGCCGCTCGACCTGCCGGACGCTGTAGCCCAGGCGGGCGGCCAGACCGGGCACGCCGTCGGTGTCGACCACGCCGTCGGCGATCAGGCGCATGGTCCTGGCCACCAGGTCGGCCCGCTCGTTCCACTGCGGCGACCCGGGGCTGGCGCCGGGCCTGCACCGCTTGCAGGCGCGGAAACCGGCCTGCTGCGCGGAGGCGGCGCTGGGGTGGAAGCGCATGTTCTCCACTTTGGGCGGCACCACCGGACAGCTCGGCCTGCAGTAGATGCCGGTGGTGAGCACCGCGGTGTAGAACCAGCCGTCGAAGCGGGCGTCCTTGGACTGGACGGCCCGCACGCAGCGTTCGGTTTCGGTGTGCACGGAACCCAGTCTCACCCCTCCCGGCGGCCCCGGCTGGCAGGAAACCGACGCCACTCTTCCGGGCGGGGGTGGCGTCGGTTTCCTGCCAGGTGGTGACCGCCTACCGCTGGGCTCGGTCCAGGATCTCCTGGACCACGGCGGTCTTCGCGTCGGCGTAGTGCTGGACGTGGCGCCAGGTGCGCCGGGCCAGTTCGCGCTTGGCGGCCGCGTAGCGGTCGCGGTCCTCGGGGTGGGTGCGCAGCCGGTCCCGGAAGGTGAGCATCCGGGTGATCTCCGAGGCGCCTTCGGTGAAGACGTGCAGGTTGATGTCGGTGTCGGGGCCCTTCAGCAGGCGGTGTTCGAACCAGTCGGGTTCCCGGATGCGCAGGACGTAGCCGTGCGCCCGCAGTTGCGGCACGTAGGTTTCCTCGGCGGCGGAGTCGGCGACGGCCAGGACCATGTCGATGATGGGCTTGGCGGGGAGGCCGGGGACCGACGTCGACCCCGCGTGCTCCAGGCGCCGCATGGTGTCGCCGAGGATGGCGGTGACCCGGGCGGCCTCGCGCTCGTAGAGGCGCGGCCAGTCCTCGCTGTAGTCGGCCAGGTCGATGGTGGCGTTGTGCGGGGTGATCGGGGTGACGGTGACCTTCTGGAGGTCTTCGTCGGTGATCTCGTTCGACACTTCGTCGGCTCCTTCTCGAAGGCAGCCGGTCAGGGTAGCAATCAGACCGTCTTGATGACGCCGCCGTCGGCCAGGTAGTCGGCGCCGGTGAGGTTGCCCGACAGGGGAGAGGCCAGGAAGGTGATCAGGGCGGCGGTCTCCTCCGGTTCGGTGAGCCTGCCGGTGGTGATGGACATGGCGGCGGGCACCGAGGCCAGGAACTCCTCCAGCGGCACGCCCGCCCGCGCCGCCAGTCGGCCCGCGTAGCCGTCGGGGTCCGACCAGTTCCGGGTGCGGGTGGGGCCGGGGCTGACCGTGAGCGCGCGCAGGCCGCTGGCGCCGAACTCCTCGGCCAGGGCCTTGGTCAGGTTGTTCAGCGCGGCTTTCGCGGTGCCGTAGTCGATCGGCTGGAAGGCGGCTCGGGCGCCGATCGAGGACACGTTGACCACCACGCCCCGCTTGCGCAGCAGGCCGGGCAGCAGGGCGCGGGTGACCCGGACGGTGGCGAACAGGTTCAGCTCGTAGGTCTCCCGCCATGCCTCGTCGCTGAGGTCGAGGAAGCCCGTGGCGGCCATGCCTGCGGGGACCACGCCGCCGAGGTTGTTGACCAGGATGTCGACCTCGCCCGCGACCTCCGCCAGCGCGGCCGCGCCCGAGCTGTCGACCAGGTCCACCGGGACGGGGGTGACGAGCGGGCCCAGGTCGGGGTCCGGGGTGCGGGCGGCGGCGAACACCCGGACGCCCTCGGCGGCGAGGGCGGTGGCCGTCGCCAGCCCGATGCCCTTGCTGGCGCCGGTCACGACGGCGGTCTTGCCTGCCAGGCGCAGGTCCATGGGAACCTCTTTCTGTAACTTGAGTTCCAGTATTGGGGCAAAAAAAGAAACTAGAGCGCGCGCATCGCCGTTTCGGCGAGGGCGGCGAGCCTGGTCGGGTCCGGGTCGACCCTCGCCAGTACCTGGATGCCGTTGGTGGTGGTCAGGAAAAAGGCGGCCAGCGCGGACGCGTCCCGGTCGGCGGGGATCTCGCCCGAGCGCTGACCCTCCTCGACCACCGCGCGGAACGCCGCCTCTTGGCGGTCGAAGGTGGCGCGGACGAAGCCGCTGACCGGTTCGTCGCGGTCGGCGAACTCGACGGCGGTGTTGGTCATCAGGCAGCCGCGGCGGCGCTCGTCGGTGCGGGCGGCGGCGATGACCATGTCGAGGGCGGCGCGCAGGCGGGCGCGGGCGGTGCCGGGGCCGTCCAGGATGTCGAACAGGCGGGCGGTGTTGGCCTCGTGGTAGCGGCGCAGGGCGCGTTCGAACAGCGCGTGCTTGCTCTCGAAGGCGTTGTACAGGCTGCCGCGGCCGATGCCCATGGCGTCGACGAGCTGCTGGGGGGTCGTGCCCGCGTACCCATTCGCCCAGAACAGCTCCATCGCCGCGTCGACGGCGGCGTCCGGGTCGAACCCCTTGGTGCGTGCCACGCGGTCGACCCTAGGCGATACTGGAACCGGAGGTCAAATATCGCGTCGGGGGAACCGGCGGACGCCGTAGCAGGCGAGCAGCACGGCCGCCCCCAGCAGGAACAGCCCGAGACCGGCGCCCACATCGGCCACCGCGGGTGCCTCCAGTGGGTTCACGCCGACCGCGGATTCGACGCCGACGACGACCGTGAGCACGAGATGGCCGACGAGGGCGAGCTGGACCACGCGCAGCCGGGCCAGGGGCGTCCACCGGGTGAAGGCGAGCAGCCAGGAGAGGGCAGGCAGGACGAGGATCGCGTGCATGGCCACGGCGTGCGCTGGTTTCAGGACCCCCGCGGTGGTGTGGCCGGGGTCGCCGGAGCGGACCGCGATGGACCCGCGCGCGATCATCGCCGCCCCCACCGCCAGGGCCACGACGAACAACACCAGTCCCGCCCGCACGGCCAACCGCATGTCCGGCGCGTCGACCGCGTCCTTGCGGAAAGCCGCCACCAGCAGCACCGCCGCCGACACCAGGATCGCCGCCCCGCCCGCGGCCAGGGTCAGGGAAATGGCCCTGTCCGCGCCGCTGGTGGAGTTGAAGTGCGACGGCACCCGCCGCCACGCCTGCGCCGAGATCAGCGCCACCTCGACCACGCTCGCGGCGGTGAGCAGTCCCACCGCGGTGCGCCTGGCCCGGTCACCCATGCGGACGCGGGCACTCACCCAGGTGACGGTGATCAGGGTCAGCCCGAACGACAGGCCGAACGTCGTGGGCTTGCGCCAGGGCACCGGACCCTCCCACGGGCCGCCGTCGACCAGGAACACTCCGAAGTGGACGACCCCGGCCAAGAGCAGCGCCGCTCCGACCGCGTAGGCCACCCGCTCGACGCGTCGACCCCCGGTCCAGGAACGGGCCAGGTCGGGCAGCAGGACCATGCGCGCCATGGTGCCCGCCGCCGCCTGAGAGAGCTGACAGGCGGGTGGCTACCAGCGGCCGCCGAAGGTGATGCCGCCGTTGATGGTGTGGGCCTGGACGGCGTTGGTGACGTTGCCGTTGATCGTGTTGATGACCCTGCCGTGTTCCTGCGGCTGCGGTGACCGCAGGTTGGTGAGGGTGGTGGCGTCGAAGCCGGGGATGCGCACCCACGCGTTGCCCGAGTACTCCTTGACCGTGATCGGCAGGGGTGCGAAGTCGCCGCGGTGGACGTGGGTGGTGTGGTGGCCTTCGAAGACGAGGTTCAGGACGCGGTCGGGGATGATCAGGGCGGTGGTGGCGCGGTCGTCGGTGGCCTCGGCGGCGCAGCGGGTGAACAGGGCTTTGAAGGCGTCGGCGTCGAGGAGTCTGCTGGCGTCGACGCGGGTGCGCGACAGGCTGTCGCCCGCGGTGACCGGGCCCAGTTCCACCGACAGCCGGACCCGGACCGGGCGGTGCAGGCGGTTGTGGGCGATGGTCAGCCCGTTGACGTGGTGGGCGGCGTCGAGGAGGGCGCCGACGCGGGTGGCCGGGACCGTGACCAGGGCGCCGTCGCCGCGGTCGGCCCATGCGAGGAGTTCGTCGTCGGGGATGCCCGCGCGGGTCAGGGACTCGCGCAGGGCCCGCTCCATGAACTGCCGGGACTGGGTCATGGCGTCCTCGGGGACGCCTGCCGACCCCGCGATGTCCACCCCCAGGACACTTCTGTGCTCAGGTACCAGGTCCACGTGGCTGCCTCCCTCGGTTGCGGAGATCCTGCACCGCCGGGCGGTGGGACTCCCCCTGATTTCCGGGACTCGCGGCCCCGAGCCGCCCCGGGTCCGGCAGCCGGAAGCGGAGCCTGCCGGTCTCCACCAGCCGGTCCGCGCGCAGCCCGGCCAGCGCCGCGGCCACGTGCTGCTCGGAGGCGGCCACGGCCATCGCCAGATCCTGCTGGCTCAGCCCGCGCAGCACCAGCCCCCGGTCGGTGGCCGTGCCGAAGCGCCGCGCCCACGCCAGCAGCGCCAGTTCCACCCGGGCCCGCACCGGCCTGGTGACGAGCACCTGCCGCAGGTCGCTGCGCTCGTGCCGCAGCCGCCAGGTCTCGTCGAGCAGTTCGCGCACCCCGGCGTCGTCGGCGCGCAGCCGCAGGAACGCGGTGGCGGCCACCCGGACCGCCCGCACCTGGGTCAGCGCGACGATCGTGGCGCTGCGGGCCGCGCGGGTGATGACCCCGGACTCGCCGAGCAGTTCCCCGGGGCCCACCAGGCCGACGACCGTGGTGGCGTCGTCGTCGTGCGCGTGCAGCACGACCTTGGTCAGCCCGGACTCCACGAGCAGCACGTCCGTGCTCGGCGCCCCCGCGCTGAGCAGCAGGTCACCCCGCCGGAACGCCACCTCCCGCCCGACCGAGCGCAACCGGGCCCGGCCGGACTCGGCGGTGGGTGAGGTCATGTCGATATCGTGCCGCAAACCGGGCGCGGGGGTCGCGGAACGGTGTCGGAGACGGCGGAGGCCCCCGGTGTGGTCCGGGGGCCTCCGTCACGCGTTCCGGGTCAGGCGGCGGGTTCCAGGGCGAGGGCCGCGACTGCCTTGGGGACGTTGTTGACGCACAGGGCGTCGACCCCGGCGTCGAGGAGCCTGCGGGCGAACTTCAGGGTGGGGCACCAGGCGAGGAACTCGCGGCCGCTGGCGTGGACGGTGTCGACCACGTAGTCCAGCGGGCGCAGCAGCGCCGCCTGGTCCTGCTCGGTGGCGTGCAGCGAACCCCAGTGCGGGGCGAGCACCTGCACGTCCAGGTGGGCAGCGGCGGCCACCGCCTGGTCGATCGGGAACTCCAACCAGGTGAGCAGGCCGCGCGGGACGCCGGGGGCCACCTCGCGGGCGATGTCGAGCGCCCCGGCGTCGAACGAGCTGATCAGGGTGGGCCGGGCGCGGGCCGCGCGGCGGGCGACGGCGCCGAGCCTGCCCATGGTGGAGCGGGCCCGGCTGCGGGTCGCGTCCTCCATGGACGTCTTGACGTCGAAGTCGACCCCCACGTGCGCGGGCAGCGCCGCGAGCAGGGTGTCGAGCCGCAGGGCGCCGCGGGCGACCGCCTCGGTGCCGGTGAGGTCGGCGTAGAACACGCCGTCGTCGTCGGCCGGGTTGTGCGCCACGACCAGGTGGTCGTCGGCCGTGCGGCGGACGTCGACCTCCACCCAGTCGACGCCCGCGTCGGCGGCGGCGAGGAAGGAGCCGAGCGTGTTCTCCACGTGGCCGTCGACGGTGCCGCGGCCGCAGCCCCGGTGCCCCAGGAGTACCGGCCTGGGCCCGAACACTCTGTTGCCGTCCATAACGCGCCGACACCCCGCCGACGCGCCGTGCGGCTACGCGGCGGAGGTGACGGTCTTGCCCACCTCCACGTTCGCACGCTCGAGGTCGCCCGCGAAGTCCACCTCCACCAC
The DNA here is from genome assembly GCF_003182415.1 of Actinokineospora spheciospongiae. Classification (NCBI taxonomy): domain Bacteria; kingdom Bacillati; phylum Actinomycetota; class Actinomycetes; order Pseudonocardiales; family Pseudonocardiaceae; genus Actinokineospora; species Actinokineospora spheciospongiae. The sequence continues at coordinate 23,756 of NZ_QHCP01000009.1, forward strand.
GAAGAACTCGGAGATGTCCAGCGCCTGTACCCGAAGCCCGCCCCCCTCGATCGCGGACTCGATCCCGCGCTCGAAGTAGTCGGCGTCGGTGCACGACTCGAGGTGCTCGACGAGCGCCCCCAGGTCCGGGGACGCGATGTAGTTGATGCCGACCGCCTCACCGAGACCGCCGACCACCGATTTTGACAGCTCGCGGACGTATCCGTCGACGGAAGCGGTGTACTTCACCTCTTCTTCACCGACGGCGGCGGTGTTCACGCAGACGAACGTCTCGTCCCGGCCGATCATCGGCAGGGCCGCCCGCAGCAGCCCGGCGTCGAACACGACGTCGCCGTTGAGCCAGAGCACCCCGCCGGTGCCGGGTGCGCGCAGCGCCCTGAGCAGGCTCTTGGAGGTGTTGGTGTGCTGGTAGCGGTGGTTGTAGACGAAGTTCGCCTCGGGCACCGCGGCCATGATCTGCTCGGCCTGGAAGCCGACCACCACGGTCAGCTCGAACCCGTCGTCGCCGAAGACGGCCCGCAGGTTGTCCAACTGCCGGTGCAGGATCGAACGCCCGTCGACCAGCGGGGTCAGCGGCTTGGGCCGGGGCATCCCCAGCCGTGTGCCCATGCCCGCGGCCAGGATGACAACTCGCTGTCGGTCGCTCACGCCGACCTCCCCGGTGTGCTCGTGCGGCCCTCGGCCAGCAGGGCGAGCCCGCTGTCGCGGGTGGCCGCGGTCTCGTCGATGGCGGCCAGGAACCGCGCGGTGCTCTCGCCCGGTCCCAGGTCGCCGAAGTAGCCGCGTCGGGCGGCGTGCCGGTCGGCGCGGCGCGGGTCGGCCGCGAGCCGGTCGGCGATGGTGGCCGCCAGGTCGGCGACGGTGCTGCTGTCGACGATGTCGGCGGCGGCGGCGACCGGGGCCGCGGCCAGCAGCCGCTCCCGGTCGTCGTACCGGTCGGCGATGAACATCGGCTGGTCGACCCGCAGGTACAGGAAGTCCAGGCCGACCGAGGACACGTCGGTGACGATCAGGTCGCAACCGGGGAACACGGCCAGGATGTCGCCGGTGAGGTGCACCCGGTGCCCCGCCGCCGGGTCCAGCCGGTCGGCCTCGGTGATCAGCCGGATGATCTCGCGGTGGTCGGCGGCCACCGACGGCAGCGGGCTCGCCACCACCCTCGGGTGCGGCTTGTAGACGACCCGGGTGCCCGGCACGGCCAGCGCCGCCTCGACGATCCGCGGGCCGAACACGTCCACCGAGGTGTAGTTGTTCGACGCGTTCTCGCCCTCCCAGGTGGGGGCGTAGAGGACCGTGCGGCGGTCGGTGGGCGGCAGCAGCGGCGCGGGCCGCAGGTCGAGCTGCGGGCGGCCGACCGGGACCAGCTTGGCGTCGTCGAAGCCGATCAGCGCGGCGTGGTGGCGGGCGACCGCGTTGGGGCCCGCGACGAAGACCCGGTCGTAGGCCTTCACCTGGTTGCTGACCATGCAGACCTTGTCGCTCTCCCCGTGGTTCACGTGCACGTGCAGCATCGTGCGCTGGGTCAGGGAGTGGAAGTTGTGCACGGAGTTGTTCACGTACACCGCGACCTTGAAGTCGCTGACCTCGTACAGGCCGACCAGGTCGGGGAAGGTCGGGGCCAGCACGCAGCGCAGCGGGGTCAGCGTGGACAGCTCGGCCAGGCTCGCCAGGTCGCGCAGGACGATCACCACCGGGTGCCGCTCGTCGAGCAGTTCGAACACCGGCAGCCACTGTTTGAGCTGGTAGAGCTTCCTCGGGTCGTCGGCGAAGTACACGGCGACCTCGCCGAGCACCGGTTCGCCGGGGACGTAGCCCGCGGGCTGGGGTCCCCTCGGCGAATCCAGCAGCCGGTGCGGGTCGATCCCGCTCCCGGTGCTCCTGCGACGACCGAAAAAGCCCATGCGGCAACTCCCTCACGAGGTCGAGCGGGGTCGGCAGACCGCACGGGAAAAGCGGCCTGGCGAAAGGTTGGGGTGAACGGGCAGTCGGCTTGCGGGCGCGACGCCGTGCGCCCCCATTGTCCCCGACGGCCACTGTTTCGCCAAGTACCGGATGCCGGAGAGAAACCAAGTGTTTACCACTTCGGACCGGAACCGCCCGCCCGCTACACCCCGGGTGCCCGCCCCGCTCGCCCGGTGCGGTGATGTACACGGGGTCGAAACACGGCGCCGGGCTTGGTAACCCCGCGCTGTTCCGGGCGGAACGCCCCGGTCATGCGCGGCGCCTGTACTGGTGCCATGCCGGAGATGTCCTCCACCGTGCGGTGACCCGACGGCGCGGACATCCGGGCCCGGGCAGCGGCGCTCGGCGACAGCACACCCGGAGAGGTACCAGTCGAGGGGTTCCAGCGATGAGCAGGCTTGTTCCGGTGCCGGGCGGCGGCACGCACGACCTGGACGGGGTGCACCGGTCGGTGGTGGTGATCGGCGGCGGCCAGGCCGGGCTGTCGATGAGCCACTGCCTGACCCGCGGCGGGGTGGACCACCTCGTGCTCGAACGCGGCACCCTGGCCAACGAGTGGCGCGACCGGCGGTGGGACTCGTTCTGCCTGGTGACGCCGAACTGGCAGTGCGCGCTGCCCGGTTTCGGCTACGATGGGACCGACCCCGACGGGTTCATGCCGCGCGACGAGATCGTGGACCACCTGCGCCGCTACGCCGAGTCGTTCCGTCCGCCGCTGGTGGAGGGCGTCGAGGTGACCCGGCTGCGCGCCGACGGGACGGGCCGGTTCGCCGTGGCCACGGGCGCGGGCACGCTCACCGCCGACCAGGTCGTGGTGGCGACCGGTCCCTACCAGGTGCCGCTGACGCCCCGGGTCGCCGAGCGGCTGCCGGACGGCATCACCCAGGTCCACTCGTCCGGGTACCGCAACCCCGGGCAACTGCCCGCGGGGGCGGTGCTCGTGGTCGGCACCGGGCAGTCCGGCTGCCAGATCGCCGAGGACCTGCACCTGGCCGGGCGCACCGTGCACCTGGCCACCGGCAGCGCGCCGAGGGTGGCCCGCCGCTACCGGGGCCGCGACGTCGTCGACTGGCTCGACGACATGGGCCACTACCGCCGGTCCATCGACGAGTTCGACGACGCCGACGCGGTCCGGCTGCGCGCCAACCACTACGTGACCGGCCGCGACGGCGGGCGCGACATCGACCTGCGCGCCTTCGCCGCGCAGGGGATGCGGCTGCACGGCAGGCTCGCGGGCATCGGCGCGGGCACCGCCGCCTTCGCTGGCGACCTGCGGGCCAACCTCGACGCCGCGGACCGGGTGTCGGAGTCCATCAAGGACTCGATCGACACCCACATCGCCGCCCGGGGGCTCGACGCGCCGACCGAGGCGCGGTACGTGCCGGTGTGGGTGCCCGCCGACGACGGGCCGACGTCGGTCGACCTGGCCGCCGAGGGCATCACGTCCGTGGTGTGGTGCACCGGGTTCGGCCGCGACGACCGGTGGATCGACCTGCCGGTGTTCGACGGCCGCGGCCACCCCGTCCACCACCGCGGCGAGACCAGCTTCCCCGGGTTGTACTTCCTGGGCCTGCCCTGGCAGTGGACCTGGGGCTCCGGCCGGTTCTGCGGGGTGGCGGGCGACGCCGAGCACCTCGCCGAGCGGATCGCCGCCCGCCACGGCACCGCGGTGGACTTCGAGGTGCCGTGGCTGTCGGGCACCCCGGACAACACCTGGCCCAGCGCCGACGAGTGGACCGCCCCGCGCACTGTCGCTTGAAGCCGAAAGCGTTTCCCCGTCGGGTCATGTCCCGGCAACAAACGAAACGCCGTGTTGTTCCGCGGGGAATCATTCCGACATTCCGTGAAGGTGGAATTGTGGACATGACCGGACGACGGGTGAACGACGCACACCGGCACCTCGGCGTGCTCCCGTCCTATCCTTTCTACGGTGGCCCCGCGATCAACGCCGACATCGGTGCGCGGGCCACGATCGACGAATTGATCGCCGACCTGGACGCCGAGGGCGTCGAACGCGCGCTCGTCATCCCGAACTACGGCGTGCCGGACCCGGACGTCGCTTTCGGCTTCAACGAACTCGTGGTCGAGGCCGCGCAGCGCGACGAGCGGATAAGCGCCGCGCTGTGGACCTCGCCCAAGCCCGGCGACGCCGAGCGCAACACCCGGGCGCTGGCCCTGGCGGGCGAGCCCGGGGTGCGCGCGCTCAAGACCAGCTTCCTGCTCGGCGGGCACCCCACCGACCCGGAGTGCGAGCCGGAGATCGACCGGATCTTCACCGCTGCCAGGGAGAACGGCCTGGTCGTGCACGTCCACACCTCCCCGGGCGCCGCCTCGGACGTCGACCAGGTGGGCACCCTGGTCGACACCTACGGCGACGACGTGGACATCCACCTGGTGCACTTCGGCGGCGGGATGAGCGGGCACATGAAGCTCGCCGGTTCGCGCTTCTTCGACTGGGTGGCGGCGGGCAAGCGGGTCTACACCGACCTGTCCTGGGCGATCGGTTTCGCCCCGCGCTTCCTCGCCGAGGAAATCAGCAGACGGGGGATCGGGCACGACCGGGTCCTGTTCGCCAGCGACCAACCCTGGGGTGATTTCGCCGGTGAATTCCACAAGCTCAACGCCGTCACCGGAGACGGCGAACTCGCGGATCTCGTCTTCCGCGACACGTTCGCGCGGCTCTACGCGTGAATTCGGCAGACCGTTTCGGAAATCCGAGTCAAGGAGATAGCGGCAATGGCTGACCTGACCGAACTCGAAGAGACCAGCCTCAACGAGATCCCGCACCCCTCGCTGCCCGAGGGGTCGAACATCTACGGCGGGACGAAGGTCTTCCCGGACTACCAGGCCGAGGCGGGCCAGAGCTACTTCACCCTGGTGCACGGCATCGCGCACGAGTCCTCGGTGAGCTTCGTGGCGATCCTGCAGGCCACCCGCGCGCTGCGCAAGGGCTTCGAGTCCGCCATCTACTTCTACGGCCCCGGCTCGATGAACGCCATGGCCACCCGCGGGTTCCCCACCACCGGCAACTCCGCGTTCCCCGGTGAGCACAACATCAACGACTCGCTCAAGACCTTCATCAAGGAGGGCGGCAAGGTCTACTGCTGCCGCTTCGGCCTGTCGCTGCACGGCCTGCGCGAGGAAGACCTGATCGAGGGCGTCATCCCGACGCACCCGCTCGACGTGCAGGACGCCCTGATCCACTACGCCCGCAAGGGCGCGATCATCAACTCCACCTACATGTGGTGACCGGGTGGCGGGGGGCCGCCGCGCCCCCCGCCGGGACCGGGACTCCCGTCCCGGGGGAGGAGCCGCACGTGAGCATCGAAACCGACCTGAGCACCCGCGTCGACCTGGCCCTGCTCGGCGCGCGGATGGACGCGCCGGTCCGGCGCAGCAAGGGCGCCGGGCCCAGCGACGACGGGCACGTGGTGCTCGACGGCGCCAACGCCACCCTGCCGACCAACCCGGACTCGCCGTACGCGGTGCGCGGCGGCCGGGTCTTCCGCGGCACCCTCGACCTCGGCCTCAGCGTCGAACCCGTGCGGCGCCCGCGTTTCTACGACCTGCAGACCACCGACGGCGTCCGCTACGACAAGATCGCCCTCCTGCACGGCCGCGACGTGCTGGCCACCACCGTCGTGCAGACCTGCGTCCGCTACGCCGAAGAGAAGCGCTGCAAGTTCTGCGCCATCGAGGAATCGCTCAACCAGGGCGACACCATCGCCGCGAAGACCCCGGCCCAGCTCGCCGAGGTCGCCGAGGCGGCCGTGCGGCTCGACGGCGTCCGGCAGATGGTGATGACCACCGGCACCACCGCCGGGGCCGACCGCGGCGCCCGCCCGCTGGTGCGCTGCGTCAAGGCCGTGCTGGACGCCGTGCCCGGGCTGCTGATCCAGGTGCAGATCGAGCCGCCCGCCGACCTGTCGGTGATCGCCGAACTCAAGGACGCGGGCGCCACCTCCATCGGCATCCACGTCGAATCGCTCGACGACGCGGTGCGCGCGGAGTGGATGCCGTCCAAGGGGCTGATCCCGATGGCCGAGTACGAGGCCGCCTGGGACGAGGCGGTGCGCGTGTTCGGCCGCAACAAGGTCTCCACGTACCTGCTGATCGGCCTGGGCGACGACCCGGACGAGCTGGTCGCGGGCGCCGGTCGGCTCATCGACCGCGGCGTCTACCCGTTCGTCGTGCCGTTCCGGCCGATGCTGGGCACCCTGGCCCGCCGCGACGGTGCGACCGCGCCCTCCCCGGAGCTGGTCGGCGACGTGACCCGGCGGGTCGCGGCGCTGCTGCGCGCCGCCGGGATGTCCGGCGCCGACCAGGGCGCCGGGTGCGCGGCCTGCGGGGCGTGCAGCGTGCTGCAAGCGGCCGGGGGTTGAGGTGAGCCCAACGGAGATGACTGTGCTGGGCGAGGTGTTGATCGGGGCGCGGACCCCGGCCACCGGACCGTTCCACCACGTCGAGGTCGCCGACGCCGCCGCGACCACCCGCTACCGGGTGCTGCGCCGGGAGACCTTCGTCGAGCGGCAGGGCCTGTTCGCCGACGACCTCGACTGGCGCGACGACGACCCGCGCACGGTGGTGCTCGTCGCCAGGGACACCGGCGGCGAGGTCGTCGGCGGGGTCCGGCTCGGCCCGGCCGAACCGGGCGCCGACGTCGGCTGGTGGGTCGGCGGCAGGCTGGTCGTGCGGCCGGGCGCCGGTGCCGCGGGCGTCGGCTCCGCCCTGGTGCGGGCCGCCTGCGCGCACGCCGAGGGCGCGGGCGCGCTGCGCTTCGACGCCACCGTGCAGGCCGCCAACGAGCGGTTGTTCCGGGGGCTGGGCTGGCGGTCGGTGCGGCCGGTGACCGTGGCGGGCCACGACCACGTGTTGATGCGGTGGCCGATCGGGCGGATCGCCGCCCTGGCCGACGCCACCAAGCGCAGGCTCGGCGCGCTGCTGGCCGGGTTGTCCCCGGGCGGCCCCGGGTTCGTCGGCGACGACGGCGCCCCGGTGCCCGGCAGCGACCTCGTCGCCGCCTGCGACGCGATCGTGCCCGCCATGGTCGAGCGCGACCCGGAGTGGGCGGGCTGGTGCTCGGTGCTGGTCAACCTCAACGACCTCGCCGCCATGGGCGCCACCCCGGTCGGCGTCCTCGACGCCGTCGGCGCCCGGGACGCGTCCTTCGCCCACCGCGTGCTCAGCGGCCTGCGCGGGGCCGCCGAGGCCTACGGCGTGCCGGTGCTCGGCGGGCACACCCAGTTCGGCGTCCCGGCCTCGCTGTCGGTCACCGCGCTGGGGCGCACCGAACACCCGGTCCCCGGTGGCGGCGGCAAGCCTGGGCACCGGATCACGCTGACCGCTGACCTCGGCGGCCGGTGGCGGCCCGGGTACGCGGGCAGGCAGTGGGACTCCACGACCTCGCGGTCACCGCAGGAGCTGCGGGCCATGCTCGCGGCGGTCGGCGCGGCCCGCCCGGCCGCGGCGAAGGACGTGTCGATGGCCGGGGTCGTCGGCACGCTGGGCATGCTGGCCGAGGCGAGCGGCTGCGGCGCCGTGCTCGACGTGGCCGCTGTCCCGCGCCCCGACGGCGCGGGCGTGGGCGATTGGCTGACCTGCTTCCCCGGCTTCGCCATGCTCACCGCCGACCGACCCGGCGCGGCCCCGCTGCCCGCCGGGCCCGCGGTCGGCGCCGAGTGCGGCGAGCTGGTCGCGGGACGCGGCGTCGGGCTGCGCTGGCCGGACGGGGAGACCACCGAGGCGATCACCTCAGCGGTGACCGGGATGGGGACGGCATGAGCGGCTTGCGGATGGCGGCGGTCGCGGCGAACTTCGACCGCGACCTGGACGGCGACTTCGCCCGTATCGCGGGGCTCATCGATTGCGCTCGGGCGGACGGGGTGAAGCTGCTCGCCCTGCCCGAGGCGGCGCTCGGCGGCTACCTGCTGTCGCTGGACGGCACAGCCGGCTCCCCGCCCGCGCTGGCCGTCGACGGCCCGGAGATCCGGAAGCTCTCGGCGCTGGCGGGCGACATGGTCGTCACCGCCGGGTACTGCGAGGCCGCGGGCGACACGCGCTACAACAGCGTGGTCTGCGTCAACGGCGACGGCGTGCTGGGCAACCACCGCAAGGTGCACCAGCCGCTGAACGAGGACGCCAACTACGGCGCGGGCTCGGGGTTCGCCGCCTTCGACACGCCGGTCGGCAGGCTGGGCATGATGATCTGCTACGACAAGGCGTTCCCCGAATCCGCCCGCGCCCTCGCCCTGGACGGCGCGGAGATCATCGTGTGCGTCTCCGCGTGGCCGGGCAGCGCCACCAACCCGGACCCGGACCTCAACCGGGACCGGTGGAAGCGCCGGTTCGACCTGTTCGACCGGGCGCGCGCCCTGGAGAACCAGGTCGTGTGGCTCTCGGCCAACCAGTCCGGCACGTTCGGTTCGCTGCGCTTCGTGGCCAGCGCCAAGGTCGTCGACCCGGGCGGGGAAGTGCTGGCCGACACCGGGGTCACCGAGGGCGTGGCGGTGGCCGAGGTCGACGTCGCACTGGCCCTGGAGAACGCCCGCCGGGCCATGGGCCACCTGCGCGACCGCCGCCCGGAGGCCTACCCGGCGCTGGGCGCGCAACTGGTCCGGGCATAGTCGGCGCCCATGAGCGCAACCGGCACCGTCCGGATCGGGGCCGTGGCCGCCCACTTCGGCCGCGACCTCGACTTCGACCTCCAGCGCGTCGCCACGCTGATCGAACACGCCCGCCGCGACGGCGCCGCGCTGCTGGTCCTGCCGGACGCGGCCCTCGGCGGCTACCTCGCCGACCTGCGCCACCCGGACCCGGAGTCGCTGCCACCGGCCCTGCCGCTCGACGACGCGCACGTGCGCAAGGTGGCCTCGCTCGCGGCGGAGATGGTGGTGTGCTTCGGTTTCCGCGAGGCCGACGGCGACAAGCGGTACAACAGCGCGCTGTGCGTCACCGGTGACGGGGTCCTCGGCAGCCACCGCAAGGTCCACCAGCCCGCGGGGGAGTCGATCGCGTACGCGCCGGGCACCGGTTTCCACGCGTTCGACACTCCGGTCGGCCGGATCGGGATGCTGATCGACTACGACAAGACCTTCCCCGAGTCGGCGCGGGCGCTGGCGGTGGACGGCGCGGAGATCATCGCCGCGCTGTCGGCGTGGCCCACCAGCATCACCAACCGGGCGCCCCGGATGGCCCAGGACCGCCAGTCCCGGCTCTTCGACCTCTACGACCAGGCCCGCGCGGCGGAGAACCAGGTCGTGCTCGCCTCGTCCAACCAGACCGGGGCGCTGGGCGGGATGCGCTTCCTCGGGCAGGCCAAGGTCGTCGGCCCCGGCGGCGACATCCTGGCCCGCACCTGGTCCAAGGCCGGGATCGCCATCGCCGAACTGGACGTGGCCGCCGAGATCGCCACCGCGCGCCGCGTCCTCAACCACCTGACCGAGCGCAAACCGGAGGCGTACGGGTGCGGATCGCGCTGCTGACCTACTCCACGAAACCGCGCGGCGGCGTCGTGCACACCCTCGCGCTGGCCGAGGCGCTGGCCGCGCTGGGGGAGGACGTCACGGTCTGGACCCTGGGCCGCGGCGGCGACACGGGTTTCCACCGCCCGGTCGACCCGGCGGTCACCCTGCGGGTCGTCCCGTTCCCCGACCGACCGGACGAGGGTGTCGGCCCGCGCATCCTCCGCTCGATCGCCGTGCTGCGCGCGGCTTTCGACCCCGCGGACTTCGACGTCGTGCACGCCCAGGACTGCATTACCGCCAACGCCGCCGGACCGTGCGTGCGCACGGTCCACCACCTCGACCGGTTCACCACCCCGGAACTGGCCGCCTGCCACGAGCGGGCGATCGTGGAACCGTACGCGCACGTCTGCGTGTCGGCGGCGGTGGCGGCAGAACTGGCCGACGGCTGGGGCCTGTCGGCGCGGGTGATCCCCAACGGTGTTGCTGCCGAACGGTTCTCGGCCGCGGTGGGATCTGCGTCGGCGGGGGAGTGGCGGGCGAAACTGGGCCGCTACGTGCTGTCGGTCGGCGGGATCGAGCCGCGCAAGGGCTCGGTGGAACTGCTGGAGGCGTTCGCCGGGTTGGGGTTGCCGGACGTGCGGCTCGTGGTGGCGGGCGGGGAAACGCTGTTCGACTACCGGGACTACCGGCGCGCGTGGGAGGCGCGGGCGGTGGAACTGGGGGTCGTCCCGGAAGTCCTCGGCCTGGTCGACGACGCGGAACTGCCCGGGCTGGTGGCGGGCGCAAGCGCTTTCGCCTTCCCGTCGACGAAGGAGGGCTTCGGGCTGGCCGCGATGGAGGCGCTGGCCGCCGAGGTGCCGCTGGTGGCCAGTGACCTGCCGGTGCTGCGCGAGGTCTTCGCTGAGGTCGCCACCTTCGGCGCCACGCCCGCGGAGTTGGCCGCCGGGTTGCGGACCGCCCTGGCCGCGCCGGACCCCGCCCGACGGGAGGCGGGGAAGGCGCTGGCGGCGCGGTACACGTGGGAGGCTTCGGCGCTGCGGCACCGCGAGCTGTACCGGTCCCTGCCCCGAGTCGCTCGATAGCGACCCGTCCGCGTACCGCGATCCGGGGGAACCCGTGTCGGCCGGCCGGGTATCCATGCGCGACCCGGTGGGCGCCGTGCGGCTCCGGCGGAGCGCCATCGCCCCTGCGCGTACCGCCACGAGGAGTAAGATCGGCCTTCGGGGGAACCGGAGTCTGGGGGGACTATGGGTACGTCAGAGCTGTTGATCACAATCGATCGCGGCAGTCAGGTCCCGCTGCAGCAGCAGATCTGCGACCAGGTCGCCGCGGCGGTCGGCACCGGCAGGCTGCGCCCCGGCGAGGTCCTGCCCGCTTCGCGGGAACTGGCCCGGCAACTGGGGGTGTCCCGCACGGTCGTCCTGCGGGCGTACCAGCTCCTCGGTGCCAACGGCGTCCTCACCGGCCAGCAGGGGTCGAGCACCAGGATCGCCGACTCGGCGGCCGAGCGGCTCTCCCCGGGCCGTTCGGCCAAGGTGGCCCTCGTCCCCCAGCCACCCGTCCCCACCCGCGGCGGCGCCCTCTGGCGCCCGTGGGACCTCGACGTCAAGGGCAGGCGCCCGGACATCGATTTCCGCCACGACTCACCCGCGCTGAACCACTTCCCGCTCGCCCGTTGGCGCCGCTCCCTCGACAACGTCCACACCCGAGCCGACGCCCTCTCCCTCGGCTACGGCCCCGCCGAGGGTTCTCCCGCCCTGCGCGACGAGGTCTCCCGGCTGGTGCGACGCAGCCGAGGACTGGACGCTTCACCCGATCGGGTGTTGATCACCAGCGGGGCGACCCAGGCGATGGACATCCTCGCCCGCGTGCTCGTCGGCCCCGGTGACGTCGTGGTCATCGAAGACCCCAGCCACACGGTCCTGCGCCAGATCTTCGGCATCTCGGCGGGCAGCGTCGTCCCCGTCCCCGTGGACGAGGAGGGCCTGCGCGTCGAGGACATCGACGGGTACGTGCGAGCCGCGGGCCACGACCCCGCCCGCGTCCGACTCGTCTACCTCACCCCGTCCCACCAGTTCCCCACCGGTGTCGTGATGTCCCGCGAGCGACGAGCCGCGATGCTCGACTGGGCGCGGGACCGCCGGGCGGTCGTCCTCGAGGACGACTACCACAACGAGTTCTCCGGCACCGAAGGCAGACTGCAAGCACTGGCGGCCGACGACACCCACGGCTCGGTCGTCTACGTCGGCAGCTTCAGCAAGACCCTCTACCCGGCCCTGCGCATCGGCTACGCCATCCTGCCCCCGCGCCTGATCCGGCCCTTCCTCGGCGTCAAGTGGATCACCGACCGCCTGACGCCGACCGTCATGCAGGAAGCACTGGCCGACTTCATCGCCATAGGCGCGTTCGACCGCCACATCAGCCGGATGAGCAGGCTCTACCGCGTCCGCAGGCAGCGGCTCGTCGCCGCCCTCGACGAGTTCTTCGGCGACGGTGCCCGTGTCTCCGGGGCGGGCGCGGGCCTGCACGTCCTGGTCCGCCTGGCCGCGGCGCGCGGCGCGGGCGAGCAGGACATCCGGCTGCGCGCCACCGCCAGGGGAGTCAAGGTCTACCCGGCGTCCGGCTACTTCATCGAATCCCCACCCGACGAGCCGACCTTCCTGATGGGGTACGCGACCCTCCCGGAGTCCGCGATCCACGAGGGTGTGCGACTGCTCCGGGCCGCCGCCCTCGGCGAACCCCGGTAGTGCTCCGGTTCCAGCGCGGACACGCCCTCGTCAGGGGTGGTCCAGCCACGTGGGCCTGCGGAAGCGGTGGCGCTGCGCGAACGGGACGGTGCAGTCGAGGGCCGTCTTCGCCGTCCGCCCGACCCCGGACAGGCCGCCGGAGTACTCCGGCGTCTGCGTGGGGTCGAGCGGGAAGCCCTCGACGTCGAGCAGGATCGACACGTCCCGATCCGCCTGCATCCGCGTGGTCACGGCCCACCACAGGTCGGCGTCGGACTCGACGTCCACGTCGCTGTCCACCGAGATGGCCAGCTTGATCATGCGGAACGCGGTGAGCAGCGCCTCGGTGGCCGTGCGCACCGCCTTGTCGTCGCCCTCCGCGCGCTTCGGCTCCCACTGCACCACCACCATGAGCTGACCGCCGCCCGCGGTGTGGCTGTGCACTGCCCGCACGCGGGTGGGCCACGCCGAGAGGAAGTCGAGCACGGCGGCTTCCATCCCGAAGGCGAGCAGGACCGACTGCTCGTGCCCCGGCCCGCTCACGGCCTGGAACACCGCCCCGGGCCGGGCCGTGATCCCGGTGACCCGCACGACCGGCAGCGCCGGGTGCGCCGCGCCCTGGTACCCCAGGAACTCCGGCGTCGCCCACGGACCGCCTGGATTCTCCGGCATCCGCTCCGCGAGCAGCTCACCCTCGATCACGTACTCGGCGTCGGCCACGCACTCGGCATCGACCGTCAGGCACCGCGCCAGCTCGACCGGTGCCCCCGCGAGTCCGCCCGCGATGCCCAGCTCGTCGACCTCGGCCGGGACCAGCGAGGCCGGTGCGCACGACGCCAGCACGACCGCGGGCGGGAGTCCGATGTGGATCGCGATCGGCAGGCTCTCCCCGCGGCGCAGCGCCGACCGGTGGGCCACTTCCAGGTGCCTGCCCGGGACCATCCACAACGTCATGGTGTCCGGGCCCCGCACGCACATCCGGTGGATGGACAGGTTGCGCACGCCGGTCCCGGGGTCCGTGGCGAGCACGGACCCGAGGGTGAGGTACGGCCCGGCGTCCTCGTCTGTCAGGACCGGGATCGGCAACGACCGCAGGTCGGGCTCGAGCCGATCCGCCTCCCGCTCCCCGGTGGTGACCGGTGCGATCGGGTCGGCCAACGCCGCGCGGATCCGCTCCGGCACCTGCGCCGGGTTCGCGCCCACCAGCCCCGCTGCCCGCTCCCTGGTGCCGTACAGGCCCATGAGCACCGGTCGCACCCCACCGGATTCCGTGCGGACCCGCTGGAACACCACCGCCGGTCCCGGCCCGGTCGGCGGTGGGGCGGGCGTGCCCGCCCAGCGCGCGTACCGCGCCGCCACGGAGCGGGTGTCGACCTCTTCGTCAACCAGCACCAAGTCCTCGGGTGAGCCGGACAACGACGAGAGCGCCGACCTCAGGTCGCGCCCGGGGGCGGCGCTCCCGCCGTCGTCCGGCGGGGTCACGCGGGCACGACCTCGTCCACGACGAACACCACGGTGGGCTCGCCGGGCGAACCCTGGGAGTGGTGCTCGTCGTCATCGGGGATCACGAAGCCCATGCCCGGCGAGCAGGCGACGGAGCGGTCGCGGAAGTGGATGGTGAATTCGCCGCCCAGCACGTAGCCGAAGTGGCCGTGCTCGCACCAGTGCTCCTCGTCGAACCCCGGCGGCAGTTCGAGCAGGCGGATCCGCTTCCCGCCGATGTAGGCCGTCTTGACGCGACCCACCGCGCCCGGCTTCTCCCACTTCTCCCACGGCGTGTTCTCGAAGTCGATGCCCACCGGGATGGCTGTGGGCGTGAGCGGGTCCGTCACCGATTCCTCCGGTCGACTAGTCACGCAGCACCCCGGCGAAGTAGTCGAGGTAGGCCTGCATGTCGAAGTTGCCGTGCCCGGAGAGGGAGAACAGGATCGTCTTCTCCTCCCCGGTCTCCTTGCAGTGCAGGGCCTCGTCGATGGCCACGCGCACCGCGTGCGTCGACTCCGGCGCGGGCACGATGCCCTCGTTGCGCGCGAAGGTGACACCGGCCTCGAAGCACGCCGTCTGCGGGACGGCCCGGGGCTCGGTGTACTCCAGGTCGACCAGAGCGCTGACGATCGGCGCCATCCCGTGGTAGCGCAGGCCACCGGCGTGGATGCTCGGCGGCACGAAGTCGTGCCCGAGCGTGTGCATCTTGGCCAGCGGGGTCAGCCCGGCGGTGTCGCCGAAGTCGTACTCGTAGGTGCCCCGGGTCAGCGACGGGCAGGACGACGGCTCGACGGCGATCGTCCGCACCGCGCGCCCACCCCGCAGTCGGTCGCGCAGGAAGGGCAGGACGAGACCGGCGAAGTTGGACCCGCCCCCCGCCGCCCCGATCAGGATGTCCGGGTAGTCGTCGGCCAACTCCAGCTGGGCGATGGCTTCCTGCCCCACGACGGTCTGGTGCAGCAGCACGTGGTTGAGCACCGAGCCCAGCGCGTACTTCGCCGAACCACCGCTGCCCACCGCCGCCTCGACCGCCTCGGAGATCGCCAGGCCCAGGCTGCCGGTCGCGTCCGGATCGGCGGCGAGCGCGGCGCGGCCCGCCTCGGTCGACCCGCTCGGGCTGGCGGTGACCTTGGCTCCGAAGGTCTCCATCAGGCCGCGCCGGTAGGGCTTCTGGTCGTAGCTGACCTTGACCATGTAGATCTCGCACGCGAGGTCGAAGTAGGCGCAGGCCATGGCCAGCGAGCTGCCCCACTGCCCGGCGCCGGTCTCGGTCATCAGCGTCTTCGTCCCGGCGACCTTGTTGTAGTAGGCCTGCGGGATCGCGGTGTTGGGCTTGTGGCTGCCCGCCGCACTGACACCTTCGTACTTGAAGTACACCCGCGCGGGCGTGTCCAGCGCGCGCTCGAGCCGCCGGGCCCGGACCAGCGGGCTCGGCCGCCACTGCCGGTAGACGTCGATGACGGCGCCGGGGATGTCGATCTCGGCGTCGGTGCTGAACTCCTGCTCGATCACCTGCGGGGCGAACAGCGGTTCCAGGTCCCCCGGGGTCACCGGCTCCCTGGTGACGGGGTGGAGCATCGGTGGAACCGGCTTGGGCAGGTCTGCGGCGATGTTGTACCAGGTCGTCGGAATCCGCGATTCCGGCAGCAGGAATCTGGTCGTGGTGTTGTCGGGTGACATCGGTGGAACTTCCCCCAGGTTGTGTCGTTCGGTGTTGCTGTGGTCACGCTGGTTGTTGGTCTGGTTGCGCGGTGACCCCGGCCGTCGGTGCGACCCGACGGGTCCGCACAAGTCCGAAGAGGACCATGCCGGTGATCGGGACGAGCAGGAGCGCGTAGAGCGCCGCCTGGTGTCCACCCGCCTGCCACGCGAGTCCGAGGCCCATGGGTACGACCAGGCGGGCGAGGCCGAGCACGAACCCGTTGACGGCCATGAAGCCGCTGACGCGGTCCGGGTGCGCGTGGTCGGCGATGTAGGTCGGCACGACCACCGCCACGATGATCTCCCCCAGGGTCCAGACGAGCGTGGAGAGCAGGATGGCCGGGAGGGAGAAGAGGAAGGTGAAGAGCGCGATACCGCACACCCACAGGCCCCCCGAGGCGAGCAGCAGGGTCTTCGTGGGGTACTTCTTCAACTGCCGCTCGATGGCGAAGCCCGCCCCGACCACGATGACGCTGTTGATCGTGTAGACCAACCCGATCACCGCGGGGGACTCGTGGAGCACGGTGGTCACCCCCAGCGGCAGCACGTACTCGATGCCGATCAGCGGAACGACGTAGCAGAAGGACATCAGCACGATCGCCAGCACGTGACCCTGCCCCGCGGGGACCGCCCACGACCGGCGCGGGTGCTCCTCGCGCGGCACACGACCCGTGCGCGCCCCGGCGGGCACCCAGACGCGGATCATCACCGCGCACACCAGCCCGACGGCGATGTTGCCGAGGAACATCAGCGTGTGCGAGTACGCGGCGGCCAGTCCGCCGAGCAGCGGACCGACGCCCATGCCCAGGTTGTTCGCCACGTAGTTGACCGTGTAGGCGAACGGCCGCTGGTCCGCCGGTGCGAGCTCGGCGATCAGGGTGTTGGCCGCCGGGGCGAACATGCCCATGCCCACGAGCGCGACGAACAGCAGCACCCCGTACGCGGTGGGTGGGCCGCCGACGGCGGCCAGGCCCAGGTAGCCCGCCGCGTTGAGCACGAGTGCGGACAGCAGGACCGCCCGGCACCCGAGCGCGGCGGACAGCGGCCCGCTGAGCAGGCTCCCCACCAGCAGCCCGGTGCTGCCCAGTGACAGCAGCACCCCGGCTGCGGCCTGGGAGAGGCCCTTGCCCTGGACCAGGTACACCGCGAGCAGCGGGAAGACGAACATGCCCGCGCGGTTGACGAACGAGGCGATGAACAGCACCCGCAGCGGCAGCGGCAGCGCTCTGAACCTCGCGGGCAGCATCAGGATCGCCCTTCCGCTTGCCCGACCGCCCCGGTGCGTACGACGAACCGGTCGCGGATGGTCTTGAACCTGCCGCGGATGTCCTCTTCGCCGGTGCCCCGGCACACGTACCAGCCGAGGACGTCGTTCGACGCCGTCGGCGGTTGCAGCACGTCGCCGACCTGCTTCCAGAGCTGGGCGTCGAGCACGGAGTCGATCGCGAGCAGGTCCGCCCTGGTGGACATCGACACGATCGGGCCGACCTGGTCGGTGCTCAGGTACTCGGTGCCGATCTCCGGACCGAGTCGCGTCGGCGGCCGGTGGGTGGGATCCAGTTCCAACGCGCACCACTCGCCCGCCAGGTTGATGCCGCACCCGGCTTCGATGGCGGGCACGATGGACCCGCCACCGGCGCGCGCCGCCGCCTCACCGAAGACGATCTCGCCGTCGTCGCGCACGAAGTACTCCGCGTGCGAGACCCCGGTCCGCAGCTCGAACCCGTTCAGCACGACGGCGTTCAGCTCCAGGATGCCGCGCTCGACCGGGCTCAGGTCGTACTTGCGGGAGATGGTGCCGCCCGGCTCGTCGCGGTAGTCGAGGATCGAGTAGGTGTACTTCGACAGTTGCTCGAACCGCGTCTGACCGTCCTGCACCAGGACGTCGACGTGGTACTCGGCGCCGTGGATGAACTCCTCCACCCGGTAGTGGTGGCGGTCGTCGCCCACCACTCCCCAGACCCGGCGCAGGTCGGCCTCGGAGTCGACGCGGTGAGTGCCGCCGCAGGCCCACCCCGCGGCGGGCTTGACCACGACGGGGAAGCCGACCTCGTCCGCGAACTGCAAGACCGTGCCGAGGGTGTGCGGCTGGCAGGAGCGGGCCACCCGCACCCCGAGCTCCTCGGCCCGCAGGTGCATGACGTTCTTGTCCCGGAAGTTGAGCGCCTGGTCGGGCAGCAGCCCGGGGATGCCGTGCTTCTTGCGCCAACGGCTCGCGGGCAGCACATCGCCCTCGAAGAGGGGGAAGACCCGTTCGACGTCGTGCTCCGCGCACACCAGGTCGAACGCGGCGGTGGCGTCGGCCTCGTCGTCCAGGTCGGCGTGGTAGGTGATCAGGCCCCGGGTCTCCGCGGTGCTCCACCCCTCGGGGAGCAGCGCGATCGGTTCCCGACCGAGGCGTTTGGCCTGCGCGACGACGGCGCGCAACTGGGAGCGGTAGCGACCGCCTTCCGGGCGGTACACCACCACAACGGCGCGGTTCACGGCGTTCCTCCACTCTTGTCGGTCAACTCGATCGCGGGAACGGACGCGTCCAGTACGGCGGACCCGGGCGCGGCCGTGGTCACCGACGGGAGTGCGCGCAGAAGCGCCGCCAGGCCGTCCTCCACCGCCTCGCGCGCACCGTCGTGCGCCGCCTCGACCGTGAGCAGCAGTCGGTGCGGACCGACGTCGGTCTTGACCACGAAGCCCTGGCGCCAGTTCCAGCGCCGCGAGTGGGCCCGCCCCTCCCCGTCGGCGTAGACGACCTCGCCCCGGTCGGGGTGCTCCGGCGCGTCCGGCGCGTCGAGCGGCAGGAACACCTCGTCCCCGGTCGCCCGCCTGACCTCCAGCACGCCGCGGACATCGTCCACGGCGCAGGAGGCGACGGGCAGTCGCGTGCTGAGCGAGATCGCGTTGCACAGGTCGACGACGGTGTTGATGCGCGGCAGCCGAGCACCCTTGGCCACCCGCCGCAGCAGTGACTCGGCGGCGCACGGGAACCGGTTCGGATTGACGCCGAACGATTGGTAGGCCCTGCGCCAGCCGCTGATCGAAGGCAGCGCCGAGATGGCGCCCCTGTCCCAGCCCGTGCGGTGGATGTCGTCCTCCGCGCGGGTCAACAGGTCGTCCACCGGCTGCGCGGACCGCAGGACGTCCACGGTGGGCAGGACGACCAGGCCCAGGGTGTAACCGGGCACCAGCTCGAAGACCGGCGGTTCGACCGCTACCCGGGCGACGCCGGTCGGAGTGGCGGTTGTGGACATGCAGACACCTTTTCGCAACAGTACCGGGGAAGTTCGCAACTGGTTTCGCGCCAGCCATCGGTGGTCACTCTAACCGTGGCACCGCCAAGTGGTGATACCAATTGTCCAGGATCTCGTGACACCAATCCGGGTGGGACGACCGGATCGCGGAAATTACCGATTTCGGGTGAACCATGACGCAGATCACCATCGTGCGAATTGTCGTTGACAACCCTCTCGCTGCTGCCAAGGATGAATGACGATCTGCTGGGGGTGTCGGGGCGACGCTGGTCGGGGGGATTCAACCAGTGCTCACTTGACTGATTTTTCACACATCGTCCACTTGGTCGACATGGGCTGACTTTGCGCGCGAGCACGGGGGTTTCTCGCGTTCAGCCATCTTCGACGACGCCCCGATGGGTGGATCCAAAAAATGGTATGACTGGGGAGTGGACCATTATGGCGTCGCAAAAAATTCGTATTCTCGCCCTGTCGGGATCAGAACGGCGGGGTGGCAACACCGAGCAGGTGCTCGA
The DNA here is from genome assembly GCF_003182415.1 of Actinokineospora spheciospongiae. Taxonomy (NCBI): domain Bacteria; kingdom Bacillati; phylum Actinomycetota; class Actinomycetes; order Pseudonocardiales; family Pseudonocardiaceae; genus Actinokineospora; species Actinokineospora spheciospongiae. The sequence goes on from NZ_QHCP01000009.1 coordinate 42,853, forward strand.
ACACGCCGCCGAACTCGCCGGGCGGTACGGTGCGCAACTCGACCAGGTGAACCTGCGTGAACACCGCATCGCCCCCTGCTCGGCGTGCGGGGACTGCAACACCCGGTCGGTGATCTGCGCGCAGCAGGACGACGTCAGCGCGATCGTCGACCGGATGGCCGCGGCGGACGCGTTGATCTACGCCACACCGGTGCACGGCTTCGGCCCCGCCCACCTCATGCAGATCTTCCTTGAGCGCGCAGGGGTCGGCTACCTGCGCTTCCAGCGACCGCTGGCCAACAAGGTCGCAGGCGCCATCGTGATCAGCAGGCGCTACGCCGACCTGGCCGTGCACCAGCAGCTCCTGCTGAACATGCTGCTCAACCGCATGGTGGTGGTGGGCAGCGGTTTCCCGGCCGTGCTGCGCTCCGGCAGCACCGGCCGGGCGCTGGACGACGTCGAGGGCGTCGAGGCGCTCGACCGCATGCTCGAACGGCTGGTGGGCATGGCGCGCCTGCTGAAGGACAACCCGGACGCGGCGGAACTCCTGCTGTCGAGCAGCGACACCAATGAGCGGGGCAGCAGGCCCACGGCGCTGCTGAAGACCGCTGTCCCGCCCTACCGCGGGCCCGTGGTGGACCCGGCCCCCGGGCGGGCCCGGTGAGCGGCGGCGCGGTTGTCGCCGACCCGGTCATCACGCGAACGACCACCAAGCGGCTGCGGACCGGCAAGTCGCCGTTCGACGCCTACGCGGGCTTGGTCGAGGTGTTCGGTCGGGGATCGGTTTTCCTGCTCGAATCCCCCGGCGGCCCGGTCGACCACCGGCGGCACGCGTTCATCGGGGTCAACCCGATGGTCGGCGTCCGGGTGACGCAGGACCGGGTGGAGTGGACCGGCAACCCGTCCCTGGCGGCGAAGTTCGCCGAGCACAGCACCGCGCGGGGCGTGGTGCGCACCGCCGAGAGGCGCACCCGCCTGGTTGCCACCGCCCAGGTGTGGGCCCTGCTGCGCAGCATCCGCGACCGCGTGAACCACGGCTCGGGCGACAGCGGTGGCCTGCGCCTCGGGTTGTTCGGCTACCTCGGCTACGACATCGGCGGTGCTGTCGAGCGCCTGTCCCGGACGATCCCGTCCCACGACGACACCCCCGACCTCGACCTGTCGATCTACGAGGTGGTCATCCAGTACGACCTGCTCGTCGGCGAGGCCACCATCTCCCGGCACGAGACCGGTTCCGCACCCGGGGTCGACTGGGACCAGGTCGAAAACGCCCTGGTCGGACCCGTGCGCGCCACCGCGGGCGAACCACTGAGCCCGGTCGTCGGCGTCACCGGCAGCACCGGCAGGCGTGATTACCTGCTCGCCGCCGAGCGTGCTCTGGAGTACATCCGGGCGGGCGAGGTCTACCAACTCCAACTCGGCCAGGAACTCAGGGCCGAGACGCGGACCCCGCCATGGGTGGTGTACCAGCGGCTGCGCGAGCGCAACCCCTCGCCCTACGCCTACATCGCCCCGTTCGGCAGCCGGACCGCGATCGGGGCCAGCCCGGAGCTCATGATGTCCATCGAGGACCGCCGGGTGACGATGAAGCCCATCGCGGGGACGTCCGCCCGCAGCGCCGACCCGGAACTCAACCGCCTCCGGATCGACGGGATGCGGTCGAGCGCGAAGGAGGTCGCCGAACACCTGATGCTGGTCGACCTGTGCCGCAACGACATCGGCCGGATCGCCGAGGAGCGCAGCCTGCGCACCGTGGACCTGATGTCGGTCGAGGAGTACTCGCACGTCAACCACTTGGTCTCGACGGTGGAGGGGGTGCTGCGCCCGGGGGAGGACGAGTTCGACGCGCTCGGTGCCGCTTTCCCCGCGGGCACCATGACCGGCGCCCCCAAGATCAGGGCGATGCAGATCATCGAGGAGTTGGAGACCCGCAGGCGCGGCATCTACGCGGGTGCGATCGGCCTCATCGGGTTCTCCGGCGACGTCAAGCTGGCCCTGTGCATCCGCGGAGCGATGCACCACGACAGGACCTACACCTACCGCGCGTCGGCGGGGGTGGTCGCGGACTCCGATCCCCAGCGGGAGTGGGAGGAAACGTTCCACAAGCTCGCGGCCGTCAACTGGGCGATCAGCGGAGAGGAGTTCGACAATGCGCGCATTGCTCGTTGACGCCTACGACAGTTTCACGTACATCATCGACCAGTACCTGCGAGACCTGGGCCTGGAGGTCGGGGTCGTCCGCAACGACCGCGTCGACCCGGCCTCCCTGGCGGTGTCCGCTCCGGCCCGGCCCGACTTCGTCGTCCTGGGTCCCGGCCCGGGCCACCCGGCCGACAGCGGCTACGTCCACCTGTTGGGAGCCATGGACCCGGCGGTCCCCGTCCTCGGCATCTGCCTGGGGCACCAGGCGATCGGCATGGCCTCCGGCGGCCGGATCGAACGCGCCACGCCGCGGCACGGCAAGACCAGCGAAGTCCTCCACGACGGGACGGGTTGCTTCCGCGACATCCCGACACCCGTGCGGGTCGCCCGCTACCACTCGCTGGTGGTCGAGGAGAACAGCATCCCCGACGACCTGGTCGTCACCGCGCGCGCCGCGGACGACGGCCACGTGATGGGTCTGCGGCACCGCAGCAGGCCCATCGAGTCCGTCCAGTTCCACCCCGAGAGCATCGGCACCGACTTCGGCGCCGACCTGCTGCTCAACTTCATCACCACGCACGTGCCCAGCAAAGAGTTGATGACCAGTGAGGTGTGACATGCAGATTTCCGACCCCGATGCGTTGCAGGCGCTGCGGGGGGAGATCGACGAACTCGACCGCCGGATCGTCGCCCTGCTCGCCCGGCGCACAGCGGTCGTGCGGCGGGTGGTCCAGGTCAAGCGCGACGAGGCGGCTGTGCGCTCGCCCGACCGCGTCGAGCAGGTGGTGCGGCGCGTTCGGGGACTCGCGGAGGAGCACGGCACGGACCCGGACGTCGTGGAGTCGACCTACCGGGCGCTCATCACGGCGTTGACCGACCTGCAACTGCGGATTCTGCCCACCCGGTCGACGGGCGGAGGAGCGTCGCGATGAGTTCCCTGCCGCTGGTCGTCGCGATCACGGGCGCCTCGGGCGTCGCCTACGGAATCCGCGCCCTGGAGCGCCTGCGCGAGATGGACGTCGAAACCCACCTGGTGGTGACCAAGCACGCGCGGGCCACGATCGCCGTCGAGACGGACCGGACCGCGGCGGAGGTCAAGGGCCTGGCGTCGGTCTGCCACAGCGAGGCGGACGTCGGTGCCCCGATCGCCAGCGGGTCCTTCCGGACGCGGGGGATGCTCGTCCTCCCGTGCAGCATCCGCACCCTCTCCGGGGTCGCCAACAGCACCGACGACAACCTGGTGATCCGCGCCGCCGACGTCCAGTTGAAGGAGCGGCGCCCCGTGGTCCTGGCCGTCCGCGAAACCCCGCTCCACGGGGGACACCTGCGCCTGATGGGTGAGGTCACCGGCATGGGCGGCATCATCATGCCCCCCGTGCCCGCGTTCTACCACCGGCCGACGACGGTGGCGGAGATCGTGGACCACACCGTGGTCCGCTGCCTCGACCTCCTGGGGTTGAGCCCCGAGGACGCGCCGCGCTGGAACGGCAGGCGCGGCGGCGAACCCCGCCCGTTGACCCTGATGGTCGACGACCAGGCGCTCTGACACCCGGTGCGGGGTCGGTCCGAGTCGACCCCGCACCGGGCTCCCGATCTGCCCGACTCCGCCGTGCGAGAAGCGGGACCGCCGCGGTGGTCCCGGCCTGGGCACCCCCCGGAACCGGGTGCCGTTGCTCAGCGCCCGCCTCTGTGGTCCATCTGCGTGAGCGGCGGGGGGCCGCCGGAGGGCGCCAGCCGCGGGTGGGAGTCGGCCAGGAGCCAGCGGCCGTCGACCACGGTCAGGTCGAAGTCGTGGGTGAGGGAGTAGCCCTCGGCCTCCGGCGCGCCCGGGTTCTGCTCGCCCACGGCGGTGAAGTGCAGCGTGGTCCGCTCAGCCACCACGGCGTGCGCGGACATGCCGCTGACCGTGATCCGCTCGACGGTGATGTCCAGGTCCGCCGCGTCGTGCCCGGTGTGGGGGTGGGACCGGTACCGCTCGTCGGCCGCGTCCAGCGCGGTGAGCGCGGTCGCGGTCCGCGCGGCGAATTCCTCGGTCATCGAACCCGTGAGCCGCGCCGCCGCGGTGTCCGGGGCTACCCCGGTGACCACGTCGGCCCTGGCCCGCAGGTAGTCGCAGACCCGGGTGGCCACCTCGGCGGACGAGAGCGCGGGCACCGCCTCGGCGCCGCTCGACCGGGCCGCTCCCGCGCCGGTCAGCAGCAGCACGGCCACCCCCGCTGTGCGCCACGATTGCCGCCTCATGCCAGCTCACTGCCCTTGGTCTCCGGGAGGGTGCGGATCACGAAGAACGCGATGACCGCCGCGCCCGCCACGTAGTAGAAGAAGACGTTCTGCAACCCCGCACCCGCCAGGGCGCTGATCAGCAGCGGTGCCGTGCCACCGAAGACCGCGACGGTGAGGTTGTACCAGGCGCCGATGCCCAGGGCGCGCAACTCGGTGGGGAACAGCTCGCTCATCAGGGCGGGCGCCACCGAGGTCATCGCCGTGTAGATGGCCAGCCCGACGGTGAAAGCCACGATCAGCCCACCGAGGTTCGGGGTGACCAGGAGGGACAGCGGGACGATCAGGACCGCGATCAGCGCCGCCCAGACCAATAGCTGCGGCTTGCGGCCGAAGCGGTCCGCCGCGGCGCCCATCGGGTACTGCAACGCGATGAACACCGCCGTCCCGATGGACAGCGCCAGGAACACGTCGGCCGGGTCGGCGCCGCGGGTGGTCACCGCGAACGGGGTCAGGGCGCTGAAGAACGTGTAGTAGCAGAGCGTCGAGAGCATGCTGAACCCGATCAACTGGCCCACGGCCCTCGGGTGGTCGCGCAGGGTGCGCCACAGCGGGTTGCGCACCCGCTGGGCGCTGTCGCGGCGGGACCGAAACAGCTCGGTCTCCGGGATCGTCCGGCGCAGCCACAGGGCGATCAACCCGAACACCCCGCCCAGCAGGAACGGCAGCCGCCAGCCGTAGGAGGTCATGTCGGCCTTGTCCAGGGTGCGGGCCAGGACGAACCCGAGCACGGTCGCGCTGAGGACCGCCGCCCCGGTGGAGATGTAGAAGAACGAGGAATACCGCCCCCGCCGCTCCGGCGGCGCGATCTCCCCCAGGTACGCCGACGCGTTCGACACCTCCCCACCCAACGAGATCCCCTGGGCGATCCGGGCGAGCAGCAGCAGCGCCGGGGAGAACCACCCGACCTGCTCGAACGTCGGCAGCACGGCGATGAGCACCGACCCCACCGCCATCAACACGATGGTCAACAACATCGCGGGCTTGCGACCCCGGGTGTCGGCGAAGCGGCCCAGCAGCACCCCGCCGAGCGGGCGGAAGAAGAACGCCAGCGCATAGGTGGCGAACGTGTTCACCTGCGCCGCCGTGGAGTTGCCCGCCGGGAAGACCTCGGTGGCGAAGTACACGCTGAACGTGGCGAAGATGGTCCAGTCGAACCACTCCAGCGTGTTCCCCGCGCTGGCGGCGACGAGTTGGCGGATCGGGAGCCTGTGCCGGGCCGTCTGGGTCACACCGCACCTCCGTGAACGATCCACCGGACGTTAGCCGGTCCGGAGACCCCTTGTCACCGACGCCGTGCCGACGAGCCTCCCGTCATGGCGGCGTGGAACTGATCCGGCGCGGGAACTGAGGTAATTTCGCCCCGTGAGCGACGAGCCGTCCCGCTGGACCATCCACGACGAGCGCTTGGTGGACGACACCCGCCGCCTCCATGTGGCAATTGCCCACGTCGAACTACCCGACGGCCCCTCACCGCAGCCCGCGAAATCGAGGAAGAAATCGGCTGGCGCCCGCGCTCGATCCGTCTCCTGACGAGTTTTTAACCCCTGGCAGGCTGACGAGTAGGAAGCGGCACCTCAGCCGCTGTTGTGCCAGATCTGCGCAGGCGCCGACGGCCAGTCCGACGACGGTGTCCTGTGGATCTTGCAGGATCATCGCGGGGACTGGCCCGGGTGGTCAGACCGCATGGGCAGCACCGAACCGCCCGTCTGCGCCAGCCTTCCTCGACGGCTAATCGCGGAGGTACCTGGTCACCGATGCCATGTCCAACGGGTCCACCGTCTCCGGGTTCGGTTCCACCGTCTCGGTGAAGGCCGTGTGGATCGCCTCCCGGTCGAGGCCCGCGCCGATCAGCACCAGTGTCGTGCCCGGTGTGGTTCCGTGCGGCCATTCGTCGCGGGTCAGGCGGAGGTGGGGGCCGACGGTGTGGAGGGTGAAGCGCTGGGTGTGGCCGGGGACGCCGAAGTGGACGTGGCCCTTCACCCGGTACAGGCCTGCCGGGCGGTCGGTCAGGAACGTCATGAAGCGCAGCGGGTTCACCGGGCGGTCCTCGACCAGTTCGATGCTCTCGTAGCCGGCGTGCACGTGCTCGGTGTGCGGGGTGTCGGCGGCGACGAGGTCTTCGAACGACAGTTGCTTCCAGCGGGGTTCCGGGCGGTCGACCGGGTCGAACAGCAGGGCGGGGTCGACTCGGCTGTGCTCGGTCGGGACCACCGGCACCCCGTCCGCCAGGTCCCGCACCAGGGTGAGCAGGCGTTCGCGCTCGGCGGTGGTGACCCGGTCGACCTTGTTGAGCAGGACCAGGTCGGCGTAGCGCAGGTGTTTGTCGAGCTGCGGGTGGCGGGTGCGGGTGTCGTCGAACTCGGCGGCGTCGACGACCTCGACCAGGCCGCCGTAGGTGATGGCCGGGTTTTCGCTGGCGACGACCAGGCGCACCATCGCCGGGGGTTCGGCCAGGCCGCTGGCCTCGATCACCACCACGTCGACCGGGGGGTCGCCGCCGTCCTCGCCGGGGGTGGTCAGGCGGTCCAGCATGGCGTCCAGCTCGGACACGTCGGTCACGCAGCACAGGCAGCCGTTGCCCAGTCCCACCACCGAGTCGACCTGGGCGGCGACGGTGAGCGCGTCCACGTTGACCTTGCCGAAGTCGTTGACGATGACGCCGACGCGGACCTGGCCGGTGGTGCGCAGCAGGTGGTTGAGCAGGGTGGTTTTGCCCGAGCCGAGGAAGCCCGCCACCACCAGTACCGGAATCGTCACCCCGACGACCCTAGTGGCCCACCACCGGGTCCCGCTGTGCTCGACCGGGCGAAGTGGCGCGCCACAGCCGCCGTGTGCAGCGAGAACGCCAATTCGGCCGGGCCGCGCAGCAGCTCCCAGCCGGTGGTCTCGGCGGTGGCGGCGGGGGCGGGGAGGTCGGTCTCGGCGGTGGTCGGGCCCAGGCCAAACATCAGCAGCGTCCCGTCCGGGGCGCTCTCGGCGCCGAACAGGTCGACCGAGGCGGGGTCGATGGCGACGCCGGTCTCCTCGCGCAGCTCGCGGGCCGCCGCGTCCCGCCATGCCTCGCCGAAGTCGACGTACCCGCCGGGCAGCGCGAGTTCGCCCCGGCGCGGTTCGACGTCGCGGCGGACCACCAGCAGGCCGTCGCCCCCGGTCGAGGTGACCGGCAGCAGGACCACCGCCACCGGCAGCGGGTTGCGGTACGCGGTGTCCCCGCAGGCCGGGCAGTGCCGGGGCCAGCCCGCGCCCGCCGGGTAGGCCGCGCCGCAGGTGGAGCAGTGGGAGTTCTTCGGCATGGCGCAGATCCTGCCCGACCGGTCGCGGTCCCGGTGGTCAGGTGCCGGTCGGGTCGGCTGCCCTGGCGACCCGCTCGACCTCCGCGTGCCGGTTCGCCCAGAAAGCCGCGTCCTGCCCTCGCCGGATCATGCTCTCCGCGTCCATCTCCACCGCGCCGTCGAGGTGTTCACGCAGGATGTCGGCGTGGCCCGCGTGCCGGGTGGTCTCGACGACCACGTGGACCAGGACGTCGAACAGCCGCACCCCGGGGCGCGGCCACCACGGCACGTGACCGGGGGCGTCGACGGGGAGGCCGTTGATCGTCGCGTCGGAGTGCTCCCACACGCGCCGGTAGCGGTCGACGACCTCGGCGCGGGTCTCGTGCTCGGTCGCCCACATGTCGGTGCCGCGCCGGGTCTTGTCGTCCCAGGCGGGCAGGGGCTCGGGGAACGGGCGCCCGAAGACCTGGCCGAAGTACCTGGCCTCCCAGGTCGACAGGTGCTTGACCAGGCCGAGCAGGTTGGTCCCGGTGGGGGTCAGCGGGCGGCGGACGTCGTACTCGCGGAGCCCGTCGAGCTTGGAGAGCACCGATTCGCGCACCTCGCGCAGTTCGCCGTGCAGGTGCGCTTTCGCGTAGTCGTCGATCACGGGGTAAGCCTGCACCAGCCGACCGCCCGCCGGGTGGCTGACCTACGATCGCCGGGTGCTGCCCCGGTTGCCCTCGCCGCTGACCGAGGTGGTCGACGAGCGCCTTCGCGGGGTGCGGCTGCTGCTCAAGCGGGACGACCTGATCCACCCGGAGATCCCCGGCAACAAGTGGCGCAAGCTCGCGCACAACCTGGCACCGGCGCGGGCGGCCGGGCGGGTGGTGACCTTCGGCGGCGCCTACTCCAACCACATCCGCGCGGTCGCGGCGGCGGGCCGCGAGCACGGGTTCGCCACCGTCGGGGTGATCCGGGGCGAGGAACACCTGCCGCTCAACGATTCCCTGGCCTTCGCCGTCGAGCGGGGGATGACCCTGACCTACCTCGACCGCGCCACCTACCGCCGCAAGACCGACCCGGACGTCCTCGCCGCCCTGCGCGACCGGTTCGGCCCGCACCACCTGCTGCCCGAGGGCGGCAGCAACGAACTGGCGGTGCGCGGCTGCCAGGAGGTCGTGGCGGAACTGGGCGACTTCGACGTCGTCTGCTGCCCCTGCGGCACCGGCGCGACGCTCGCCGGGTTGGCCCGGGGGCTGCGCGCGGGCCAGCGGGCCGTGGGGTTCGCCGTGCTGCGCGGGAACTTCCTCGCCGACGCCGTGGCCGAGCTGACCGGTCACCGTCGCAACTGGACGGTCGACACGCGGTTCCACTTCGGCGGCTACGCGAGGACACCGCCGCGGCTGCACGCCTTCGCCGACGGGTTCACCGCGCGGCACGGCGTCGCGGTGGAACGGCTCTACGTGGCGAAGATGCTCTGCGGCGTCTACGCGCGGGCGGCCTCGGGTGAGTTCGCCCCCGGGACGACGGTGGTCGCCGTCATCACCGGGTAGCCGTCACCCCCGGATGGTCAGCCCCACGTCGGTCGACTCCTTCAGCGTCCGGGTGACCGTGCAGACCGCCTCCACCGCCCGCCGCACCACGGCGACGAGTTGCGCCCGCGCCCGCTCGTCGAGCCCGGACAGGTCCAGGTCGAGCCCGATGTCCACCCCGTCGAGCGCGTGCGCCCCCACCGGCCGCACGTCCTCGGCGACCACGTCGACGACCGCGTCCGGCGTCGTGCGCCGCACCACCAGGTCCTCGGCGGTGATCCCCACGCAGCCCGCCGCCGCCGCGAGCAGCAGTTCCACCGGGGTGAACGCCCCCGGTTCGCCGACCCGCCCGAGGCGCACGTGCCCGCCGCGCTCGTTCGACGCGGTGAACGCGTGTGTCCCGATCCGCCGGACCCGCACCGCCGCCATCCCGGCCTCCTCCTCGTCGAGGGCTCCGACCGCGGGGATGCGCCCTGCGCCTGGAGATTCCGACGATCTTACGCGGGTTCGGGCCGGGCCGCGTGCGGGCGCTCCACCGCCGTGGCGTCCGGGGCGGCGAAGCCGAACCCGGCGTAGAGCGAGTGCGCGTCGGCGGTGTGCAGCAGCCAGCGGAAGTGCGCGCCCGGGCCCTCCTCGACCATCGTGCGGACCAGCGCCTTGCCCAGGCTGCGGCCGCGGGCGGAGGGCAGCACGAACACGTCGGCGAGGTAGGCCAGCGACACCCCGTCGGAGATCGCGCGGGCGAAGCCGACCTGCGCCCCGGTCACCCGCTCGTAGGCGCCGACGACCCGCCAGGCGCCGTCGATCTGGGCGTCGACGTGGGCTCGGGTGCGCCAGCGGGCCCAGTAGGCCTCGGTGGACAGGAACCCGTAGACGGCCGCGCGGTCGAGGCGGGTCGGGTCGGTGTCGAGGTCGTACTCGCTCACGGGGTTGCCTCCTGGCGGGCGTGGCGGGCGGGCGGGGTGCCCACCGCGGTGGTGAACTCGCGGATCAGGTGCGCCTGGTCGCTGTAGCCGAGTTCGGCGGCGAGGGCGGACCAGTCGCCGTCCTCGGCGCGCACCGCCGCCTCGTGCGCCCGGTGCCTGCGGATCACCCACTTCGGGCCGACGCCGACGTACTCGCGGAACAGCCGCTGCACCGTGCGCGCGGTGGTGCCGAACTCGGCGGCCAGCAGGTCGAACCGGGTCGCCGCCGTGCGCCTGCCGAGCACCCCGCGCGTGTAGGACACCCGGCCACGGTAGCTGTCGCGTTCGTCCAATACCCGCGAATTTCCGGCGGCTGACCTGCCGCCCCGACGACGAGGTGGAGCGCGACCACGTGGGCACCGGGCGGTGGCCGGACTTCCACCGCGAGCACCTGACCGTCGCCGCCTGGCGGGAGCCGGGCGCGCTGGAGGGCGAGACCACCACGATGTCGGCGCCGCTGCCCGCCGACCGGGTCGCGGCGGCGCTGGAGCGCGTCGAGGGCATGGCGGAGGTGGGGCGGCAGTACGGCGCGTTCGGCGCCGAGGTCGAGGTGCCCGCCGACGCCCCGGCCCTGCGCCGGGCACTGGCCCTCACCGGCCGCGACCCGTCCTGGCGGTCGGCCTAGGCTCGGTCGCGTGGCGTGGGACTTCGTGGTGGTGGGCGGCGGGATCGCCGGGGTGTCGGTGGCGGCCGGGTTGACCGGGCACGGGTCGGTCCTGCTGGTGGAGGCCGAACCGGAACTGGCGCGGCACACCACCGGCCGCTCGGCCGCGATCTACCTGCCCAGCTACGGCGGCCCGGTGGTGCGCGCGCTGACCACCGCCAGCCGCGCCGGTTTCACCGCCCGCTCGGTCGACGCGCCGCTGCTGCGCCCGCGCCCGACGCTGTGGCTGGCCACCACCGAGGACGGCGCCGCGGCGATGCCCCCCGCGCCCGCGGTGTCGGCGGCGGAGGCGCTGGCGCTGTGCCCGGTGCTGCGGCCGGGAGCCGTGGTGGCCGCGGCGGTGGACTCGGGCACCATGGACGTCGACGCCATGGGGCTGCACCAGTCCTACGTCCGCGAACTGCGCGCGGGCGGCGGCGAGGTCCGCACCGGGGCGCGGGTCACCGCGCTGGGCCGCGACGGCTCGGGGTGGGCGGTCGGTCTCGGCGGGGACACCGTGCGGGCGGGTGTGGTGGTGAACGCGGCGGGCGCGTGGGCGGACGAGTTGGCGGTGCTCGCGGGTGTGCCCGCGCTGGGTCTGCGCCCGCTGCGCCGCACCGTCGCGGTCGCCGCCGCGGCCGCGGTCGACCCGGCGTGGCCGCTGGTCGCCGAGGTCACCGACGACTTCTACTTCCGCCCGGAGGGCACGGGAATCCTGCTGTCCCCGGCGGACGAGACCCCGTCGGCGCCGGTCGACGCCCGGCCGGTCGACGTGGACGTCGCCCTGGCCCTCGACCGGGTCAACACCGCCACGACGCTCGGGTTGCGCTCGGTGCGCCACAGTTGGGCGGGGTTGCGCACCTTCGCCGCCGACCGGGAACCGGTGGTGGGGGAGCTGCCCGGTCACCCGGGGTTCGCTTTCGTCGCCGGGCAGGGCGGTTACGGCATCCAGATGGCGCCCGCGCTGGCCGAGGTCGCCGTCGCCGTCATCACCGGCGGGCCGGTCACCGTGGACCCGGCGCCGCTCTCCCCGGCCCGGTTGCGGTCCGGGGCTGCGATCAACCCGGACAACACGGCTTAGCCGCAGGCGGCGGTGAGCGAACCCGACGTCAGCCCACCGGAGGTGTTGACCACGCGGTAGGTGTTCGTCGCCGTGCCCAGGCAGGTGTGGGTGAAGTAGCCGGTGCCCGTGGTGACGGTGTACCAGGTGCCCGTGTTCGGGTCGATCCGTTGCAGCGCACCGGAATCGTCCACGACCTCGACCGGGGTGGGCTCGCCGGGCGGCAGCGGCGACACCCGGCACAGGCTGATCGCCTTGGCGGTCAGCACACCGCCCGCCTGGGTGACGCCCGCGCGGGGGGAGCAGGTCGTCGCCTGCGCGGCGTCCGGCAGCACCACCGCGAAGCCGAGCGCCAGGACGACGGGGAGCAGTGTGCGACTTGACCGACCCGGCATGGGGACCCTCTGTCCGGTGGGAGTGGCGAGTGGACCCAGGCTGACAACCGGTGCGCCGTCCACAGCTCGACCGTTCGAGTGTCTTTTCCCGCTGTGGCAGGCGAACGGGGCAGCGCGCGATCAGTCGAACGGCGCCAGGTGCGGGCGTTTGGGGGCGCGGCCGTCGCCGGAGGAGCGGCCCGCGAGGCGGCGGCCGATCCAGGGGGCGGCGTGCCTGCGGACCCAGCGCAGGTCGGCCAGGGCGCGCTCGTGCCACGGGGCGGCCGGGGACGGCGGGACCGGTTCGTCCCAGTCGAACTCCGGGGGCAGGCCCAGGGCGCGCAGGACGGCCTCGGCGACGCGGCGGTGGCCCTCGGCGTTGAGGTGGATGCGGTCCTCGGCCCACAATCGCCCGGAGTCGAACACCCGGGAGGAGAACAGGTCGACCACGATCGCGTCGTGCCGTTCGGCCAGGGCGTCCACGGTGGCGATGAGGGCGTTGACGCGGGGGAGCAGCCGGGTGCTGCCGCGCATCCGCCGCGACGGGTCGATCACCCGGAACAGCAGCAGCCGCCCGGAGGACTCCGCCAGCGTGTCGGCGATGCGGGTGATGTGCGCGGTCACCTCGGCCAGGTCGCAGCCGGGGCGCAGGACGTCGTTCATGCCGCCCGCGAAGCAGGCCACGTCGGCGCGCATCGCCGCGGCCGGGGCGAGCTGCTCGTCGACCATCTGGCCGACGAGCTTGCCGCGCACGGCCAGGTTGGCGTACCGGAAGCCGGGTGTCTCCACGGCGAGCCGGGCGGCGACGAGGTCGGCCCAGCCCCGGGAGGTGCCGTCGGGCAGGTCGTCGGACAGGCCCTCGGTGAAGGAGTCGCCGAGGGCCACGAGGCTGGTGTAAGCGTTCATCTCGGCGCAGAGGCTACTTAGGTTGCGCCGCGGGTCCACCGAAAGGTGTGGAAGCCCTCTTCACCGGCCCCCGCCTCGCTACCGTGGGGAGGTGAGCCGCCACGCCGACGCCCCCCTGTGGCACACCCGCCGGGAGGCATTCTTCTACCTGCTGCCCGTCGGGGTGGCGTTGGCGCTCTCGGTCCTGTTCGTGGTCGACGCCGGGCTGCCCGACACCCCCGTGGACGCGCTCGACACCGTGGTCTCGCTCGTACTGATCGGCCTGCTCTGGGTGCGCCGCCGCCACCCGACCGCGCTGCTGGCCGCCACCCTCGCCGTCAGCGCGCTGTACCTGGTCCTGATGACCTGGGGGGCCGGGTTCTTCTCCCCCGACCTCGACTTCGCCTCGCCCTGGGTCCCCCTGGCGACCCCGGTGATCGTCTACAACGCCGTCCTGCACGCGGGTCCGGTCGTCGGGACCGCGCTGGCCGCGGCGCTGTACCTGGTCGCGGCGCGGCCGTGGGAGGTCTCCACGGACGTCATCCTGGGGGCCGTCACCATGGTGGTCCTCCCCGCGCTGATCGGCCTGTACCTGCGGGCCCACCGCACCCTGGTGCGGGCGCTGACCGACCGCGCCGAGCGGGCCGAGCGCGAGCAGCACCTGCTGGCCGAGCGGGCCCGCGCCGACGAGCGGGTGCGGCTGGCCGAGGAGATGCACGACGTGGTCACCCACCGGGTGAGCCTGATGGTGCTGCACGCGGGCGCCCTGGGGGTGACCGCGCCGGACGAGCGGGTCCGCGCCGCCGCCGAGGGGCTGCGCGCGGCGGGCTGCGAGGCGCTCGACGAGCTGCGCGAGCTGGTCGGTGTGCTGCGCAACCACGAGCGCGCCGACACCGACACCGACACCGATGAACCCGGGGAGGTGGACCCGGGCGCCGTGCCGGACCTGTCGACGCTGCTGGCCGAGTCCGCCTCGGTCGGGGTGCCGGTGGAGCTGGTGCGCGAGGGCAACCCGGCGCTCACCTCACCCGCCGTCGGGCGCACCGCCTACCGGGTGGTGCAGGAGTCGCTGACCAACATCCGCAAGCACGCCCCGGGCGCCCCGACCAGGGTGCACGTGCGCTACGGCGGCGACCGGGTGCGGCTGACCGTCCGCAACGACCGCGCCACCGCCCCGGTCGACCGGGGCCTGTCGCGCACCGGTTCCGGCGCCGGGCTGGCCGGGCTGCGGCAACGGGTGGAGCTGGTCGGCGGCACCCTGACCGCTGGGCCGCGCGCCGGGGGCGGCTTCGAGGTCGACGTGGTGCTGCCCGCCTACGTGCCCGCGGGCGCCGAGCGGTGATCCGGGTCGTGCTGGTCGACGACGAGCCGATGGTGTGCGCGCACCTGACCGACATCCTGTCCTCCGCCCCGGACCTCGACGTGGTCGACACCGCGCACGACGGCGCCGCCGCGGTCGAGTCGGTGGTCCGGCACCGCCCGCACGTGGTGCTGATGGACCTGCGGATGCCCGGCGTGGACGGCCTGACCGCCATCGAGCGGATCGCCTGCCTGCCCGAGGGGAGCAGGCCACCCGCGACCGGGCGCTGCGCCGGGTGCGGTCGCTGACCGAGCGCAAGACCGAGGTGCTGACCGGCCTGGGCGAGGGGCTGTCCAACGCCCGCATCGCCGCCCGGCTGTCGCTGAGCGAGGCCACGGTCAAGAGCCACGTGTCGCGGATGCTGGTGAAGCTGGAGGTGCAGAACCGCACCCAGGCGGGCCTGCTCGCCTACGACGCGGGGCTGGTCACCCGCTGAGCCCGGCCGGGAAATCGGGGCGCCGCCGGGTGTGGCGCCTGGCACGCTGGCCGCCATGGCATCGACGCTCCTGAACATCTGCATTGACAGCAGCGACAACTACGCCCTGGTCACCTGGTGGTCGGAGGTCTTCGGCCTGCCGCTGGACCCGGACATCGAGCCGGGCGAGGAGGAGACGTGGATCGAGCTGCCCAACGGCACCACGCTCATCTTCAACCGCGTCCCCGAACCCAAGGCGGTCAAGAACCGCGTGCACATCTGCCTGCAACCCGACGTCCCGCGCGACGAGGAGGTCGAGCGCCTGCTCGGTCGCGGCGCGACCCTGGTCTCCGACCTCCGGAAACCGGACGGCACCGGCTGGGCCGTCCTCGCCGACCCGGAGGGCAACGAGTTCTGCGTGCTCCGCAGCGCCGCCGAGCGCGCCGCCACCGGGGGCTGACGGCCCGCCGGTGTGACCCGGCGGACCCACGGGAAAGGATTCGGCGTCCCCGGTGTTGATCGGGGCATGGACCCGGTGGTGGACGTCGTGGTGGTGGGAGCGGGGCAGGCCGGTCTGTCGAGCGCGTACTTCCTGCGCCGGGCCGGGCTGGACTTCGCGGTGCTCGACGCCAACCCCGGGCCGGGCGGGGCGTGGCGGCACCGCTGGCCGACGCTGCGGCTGGGCACTGTCCACGGCATCCACGACCTGCCCGGCCTCGCCCTGCCGCACACCGACGAGGACCGGCCCGCGTCGGAGGTCGTCGCGGAGTACTTCGGGCGCTACGAGCGGGAGTTCGACCTGCCCGTGCTGCGCCCGGTGGCGGTGAAGGCCGTGCGGGACACCGGGTCGACGCTGAGGGTGGAAACCGCGCGCGGCACCTGGGAGACCCGGGCGCTGATCAACGCCACGGGCACCTGGGACCGCCCGTTCTGGCCGAGGTACCCCGGGCAGGCGGAGTTCGCCGGGCGGCAACTGCACACCGCCGACTACCGGGGGCCGGAGGAGTTCGTCGGCAAGCGGGTGGTCGTGGTGGGCGGCGGCGCCTCGGCGGTGCAGGCGTTGATCGAGCTGGCGCCGGGGGCCGCCGCGACCACGTGGGTGACCCGCAGGCCGCCGGTGTGGCGGGAGGGGCCGTTCACCCCGGAGGTCGGGCGTGCGGCGGTGGCCCGGGTCGCCGAGGCGGTCGAGGCCGGGAGGCCGCCGGAGAGCGTGGTCAGCGTGACCGGGCTGATGCTGACCCCCGAGGTGGTCGAGGCGCGGCGCTCCGGTGTCCTGGACCGGCTGCCCGTGTTCGACCGGCTCACCGCCGACGGCGTCGCCTGGGACGACGGGCGGTTCGTGCCCGCCGACACGATCCTCTGGGCGACCGGCTTCCGGCACGCCCTCGACCACCTCGCGCCGCTGCGGCTGCGCGGCCCCGGCGGGGGCATCACCGTGGCGGGGACCCGGGTCGCCGCCGACCCGCGGTTGCACCTGGTGGGCTACGGCCCCTCGGCGAGCACCATCGGCGCCACCCGCGCCGGGCGGGCCGCCGTCGCCGAGCTGAAGCGGTACCTCGCGGGCCGTGCTGCGCCGGTCGGCTGACGGCTATCGTGGGGCGACCGGTAGCGGAGGGAGTCCCATGGCGGACATCGGAGCGAGGCTCGCCGACATCGTCGGGCTGACCGAGGTGGTCGAGGACCACGGCCACGACGAGTCGTTGACCGTCCCCGCCCAGCAGCCCGCCCACGTGGTGCGCCCGGAGACCGCCGAGCAGGTCGCGGCGATCCTCGAAGCCGCCACCGAGCACGCCACCCCGGTCACCGCCCGCGGTTCCGGCACCGGCCTGTCCGGGGCGGCGGTGCCCCGCGCCGACGGGATCGTGGTGTCGTTCGAGAAGATGAACCGGGTGCTGGAGATCGACACGGAGAACCACGTGGCGGTCGTGCAGCCCGGGGTGACGTTGCAGGAGCTGGAGGAGCGCACCGCCGCGGCGGGGCTGGTGTACCCGGTCTACCCCGGGGAGCTGAGCGCCAGCCTCGGCGGGAGCGTGGCCACCAACGCGGGCGGGATGCGCGCGGTCAAGTACGGCGTGACCCGCCACCACGTGCTGGGGGTGCAGGCCGCGCTGGCGACCGGGGAGCTGATCCGCACCGGCGGCCGGTTCGTCAAGTCCAGCACCGGCTACGACCTCACCCAGTTGATCGTGGGCTCTGAGGGCACGCTGGCCCTGGTGACCGAGGCGATCCTCAAGCTGCAACCGCGCGTCGCGCACCAGGCGACCGTGCTCGCGCCGTTCGCCGACCTGGCCGCCGTCGTCGCGGCGGTGCCCCGGGTGGTGGCCAGTGGGATCGGGCCGCTGATCCTGGAGTACATCGACGGCATGACCATGGGCGCGATCACCCACACCGCGGACCTGCAACTGGGCATCCCGGACGCGGTCCGCGAGACCGCGCAGGCATACCTGGTGGTGATGCTGGAGAACCGCTCCGCCGACCGCCTGGACTCCGACGTCGCCGAGACCGGGGAAATGCTCGCCGGGCTGGGCGCGGTCGACGCGTACGTGCTGCCCGGCGGGTCCGCGCGGCGGCTCATCGAGGCGCGGGAGCGGGCGTTCTACACGGCCAAGGCCGCCGGTGCCGACGACGTGATCGACACCGTGCTGCCGCGCGCCGCCCTGCCGGACTTCATGGCCGCGGTCACCGGCATCGCCCAGGCGCACGGGACGTTCGTGATCGGGTGCGGGCACGCGGGCGACGGCAACGTCCACCTCGCGGTGTTCCAGAAGGACGCCGAGCAGCGCTCCGCCGTGCTGGGCGAGCTGTTCGCCGCGGCGATCGCACTGGGCGGGGCCATCTCCGGCGAGCACGGCATCGGCCGGGCGAAGCGGTCGCACTTCCTGGCGTCGGAGGACCCGACGAAGGTCGAGCTGATGCGGCGGGTCAAGCAGGCGTTCGACCCCGCGGGCGTGCTCAACCCCGGCGTCCTGTTCTAGCGACCTGTTCCGAGGACCCGTTACCCGGCAAGTGAAGGATGACATGAACGGCGCACAGTCACTGATCCGCACGCTCGTCGACTCCGGGGTCGAGGTGTGCTTCGCCAACCCGGGGACCTCGGAGATGCACTTCGTCGCCGCGCTGGACTCGGTACCGGAGATGCGGGGCGTGCTCGCCCTGTTCGAGGGGGTCGTCACCGGTGCCGCGGACGGGTACGGGCGGATGGCGGGCAAGCCCGCGTGCACGCTGCTGCACCTGGGGCCGGGCCTGGCCAACGGCGGGGCGAACCTGCACAACGCCCGCCGCGCGCACACGCCGCTGGTCAACGTCGTGGGCGACCACGCGCTGTACCACAAGGGTTTCGACGCGCCGCTGGAGTCGGACATCGACTCGCTGACCGGGTGGACCGAGGGGTGGAGCCGCACCTCCACCGACACCGGGAAGGTCGGGGCCGACGCCGCCGAGGCCGTCGCCGCCGCGCGGGCGCTGCCCGGCCGGACGGCGAACCTGGTGCTGCCCGCCGACGTGTCCTGGGGCGAGGGCGGGGTCGCCGCCGCGCCCGCCCCCGTCCCGGCGCCCGACGCCGTGCCGGACTCCGCGCTGGCCGCGGTCGCCGAGGTCCTGGGGTCCGGCGAGTCCACCGTGCTCCTGCTCGGTTCCGGGGCGACCCTGGAGCGCGGGCTCGTCGCCGCGTCGCGGATCGCCGCCGCGACCGGGGTCAAGGTGCTGGTGGAGACGTTCCCGGCCCGGTTGGAGCGCGGCGCCGGGCTGCCCGCCGTGGAGCGGCTGGGGTACCTCGCCGAGCAGGTGCAGTGGCAACTGACCGACGTGCGGCACCTGGTGCTGGCCGGGGCCACCGCGCCGGTGTCGTTCTTCGCCTACCCGGGCAAGGCCTCCGAGCTGACCCCAGAGGGCTGCGCTGTGCACACCCTGGCCGCGCTGGGGTCCGACGTGGTCGACGCGCTGGAGCGGCTGGCCGAGTCGGTGGCCCCCGGGGTGGCGCCGGTGCTGCAGGAACCCTCCCGGCCCGCGCTGCCGTCGGGGGAGCTGACCCCGCAGAACTGGGCCGAGGTGATCGGGGCGCTGCTGCCGGAGGGGGCGATCGTCTCCGACGAGGCGAACACCTCCGGGCTGATGATCCCGATGGTGACCGCGGGCGGGCCCCGGCACGACGTGCTGACCCTGACCGGCGGGTCCATCGGGCAGGGGCTGCCGGTCGCGGTCGGCGCGGCCGTCGCCTGCCCGGACCGGCCCGTGGTGGCGTTGCAGGCCGACGGCAGCGCCATGTACACCATCTCGGCCCTGTGGACCATGGCCCGGGAGCAGTTGGACGTGACCACGGTGATCCTGAACAACCGGGCCTACGCGATCCTGCGGATGGAGCTGGGCCGGGTGGGGGCCGAGGGTGCCGGGCCGGTGGCCCGGTCGCTGCTGGACATCGGTGGGCCGGACCTGGACTTCGTGAAGCTCGCGGAGGGGATGGGGGTGCCCGCCACCCGGGCCACCACCGCCGAGGAGCTGGCCGAGCAGTTCGCCGCCGCGCTGGCCGAACCGGGGCCGCACCTGATCGACGCCTTGGTGCCCTCGCTGATCTGACCCGTTGCCCGTGCTGACCTGACGACGGCGGAGGTCTGACCGGAAATCCGGTCAGGCCCCCGTCGTCGCGCGGCGGGTCACGGCTTGCGGCCCGCCCCGGCCCAGATGACCGCCTCGTTCGGCTGGGTGAAGTGGATCTGCTTGGCGTTGGGGCCGGTCTCCTCCGGGTGCCACTCCGGGGTCCAGACCATGCCGGGTTCGACCAGCTCGAAGTCGCCCATCAGGGCGGTGATGTCGGCGCGGGAGCGCCAGATGGCGTTGCTGCTGGAGGAGCTGTCGTACATGGCCTTGAGCTCGGCCAGCTTCGGGCCGACCTCCGGCGGGATGCCGTCGTCGGTGATGTGGGAGATGCCGAGGTAGGAGCCCCGGGGGAGCAGTTCGCGGTAGCGGGCCACGCACTGGGCGCCGATGTCCTCGCCGGTCCGCCGGTCGGGTTGGAACACGTGCAGGACGGCGATCATGAGCAGGGCGATGGGTTCCTCCGGGTCGAGGATGCCCGTCGCCATCGCCTCCGACCACAGCTCGTCCGGGTCGCGCAGGTCCCCGTAGATCACCGCGTTGCGGTCGGTGTTGCCCTCCTCGTCCAGCAGGATCTCGGCGTGGGCCACGGCCACCGGCTCGTTGTCGACGTAGACCACCCTGGCGTCGCCGGTGATCTCCGCCGCCACCTGGTGGGTGGCGCCCGCCGTGGGCACCCCGGCGCCGATGTCGAGGAACTGGCGGATGCCCCGGTTGGTGAGGTGGCGGACCAGGCGGTTGAGGAACAGGCGGTTGGCGACGGCGATGTTGCGGACCAGGGGGAACCGCTCGACCACCCGCTGGCCGAACTCGCGGTCGATGGCCCAGTTGGCGGTGCCGCCCAGGTAGTAGTCGTACACCCGGGCCACGCTGGGGCGGTCCAGGTCGATGCCCTGCGGCGGGATCGGGTCGGAGAGGGCGTCGGACAAGGTGGGCTCCCCTGGTCGGGTTCGGTCGGTCTGCGGGATGTCAGGTGGTGCGCGCGACGAGCAGCGAGCGCAGGTACTCGACCGTGCCGTCCCGGTCCAGCGCCGCCTCGGAGATCCGGGCCCACTCGGCCCGGTAGGCGGTGAGCTTGGCCGCGCTGGTGACCGTGCGGGCGTCGCCGGGCAGTTCGATGTAGGCGAAGCTCTCGCGCAGGTCGTCGGCGAAGTCGAGCACGGTGAAGCCGGAGTGCACGTGCGACAGCGGGGCCTCGTAGGGCAGGAACCGCAGGTCCAGGTTGTCGTGGGTGCCGATCATGGTCAGCAGGTGCTCCACCTGGTCGACCACCAGGTCGCGCGTGCGGCCGCCCGGCAGCCGCTCCAGGCAGGACGGGCTGAGCACCGCGCGGTAGGCGGGCGGGTCGGCCACGGTGAAGATCTCGGTGCGCGCCCTGCGCCTGCGGAAGCGCTCGGTGATCTCGGTCTGCGCCACCACGCCGGGGAGCCAGGCCAACTGGAACTGCTTGAGCATGTACCGCTCGGACTGCAACGGGCCCGGAATCCGCTCGGTGTGCCAGCCCAGGATGGTCTCCGCCTCCGACTCCAGGTCGACCAGCAGGGCGAACTCGTCGGTCTCCTGCAGGCCGGAGCGAATCCGGCGCTCGGTCAGCCGCTCCGCGAGCAGCACCATCTCCTTGGCCTCGTCGTCCGGGGTGGCCAGGACCTGGAGCATCCGGCGCAGTTCGTCGGCCTTGACCCCGACCTTGGCCGCCTCGATCTTCTGGATCTTGCTCTGCGTGCAGCCGAGGTGATCGGCCACTTCGGCCTGGGTCCGCCCGGCGCTCTGGCGGGCGGACTGGATGCGCCGGGCCAGCGCACGGCGTGCGGCGTTGTCCTGCACCCGGTTTCCACCTCTTCGGTCCGGCTGTGGGAAGCCGAATCAGCGTATCCGACCGTGCGTGTCCGCACCCTGCTCGGTTGGGCGAGCCCGGAACCGCCGCGGTGGTTTCGGATTAATCCGAAACCACCCTGGGTCAGGTCCGCCACCGGCTCGAACCGGTGGACACCCGCGGGCCGTCAGGTCACCTGTCGCCGACGGTACCCAGGAAACGAGTCCACGCGGTCTGCCGGAAGGACAGTCCGCCGAGTCCGCGGTTTTTGGAATCGCGGACATCGGCGCCGGTCAACGCGGTGAAGCGGACCTCGACGCAGTCGCCGTTCGGCTCGCACCGGCTCGAGGTGCGCCAGTCGCCCGCGCTCGCCGGGCGTCCCCCGTGACTGAACCCGTTCTCGCTCATGGTGTGTCTCCACTCGTTCGGGTGAGGTCCGATGGGATTAATCCTGCCAGCGGAATAATCGAAGTGCAACACACCGTGATGCGATCCGCGCTGAGAGTGACGACGATTACCCGATCCTCAGATCATCCCCTGTCTTCCCCGGGTCAGTCGGGAGTCCGCGCGACAAGGGTGGATTAATCGCTTTTCCGGATGATGATCATTTGTTTGAACAAGGGAATAATCCGGACCCGGTCCGGATTTCGGTTCGCCCGGAGGATCGACTACCGTTCGCCGTAGACGGCGGACCACCCGGCGCTCGACGTGCGGTTTCGGCTCCATTTCACTCTTCAGTGGAGATTGTGGCAACACCCACCGCGGAGCGATTCGACCGACACCGGGCACCGGCTCCGCCGCCACCGGGAAAGCCGAACCGAGGGACTGGGCACCGACATGCACAGCACAGCGCACCGCACCCGCGGCCAGGAACCGCCCGCGGGCCGCGTCCGGCCCGGGGACCCCGCGCCCTGGACGCTGTCGCCCACCCGGCGCGACTCCGACCGGATCACCACCGCCCTGCTGGCCGCGGTCGACCCCGCCACCCGCCCGGGCGGCGCGGGCCCGGCCGTCTCCGACGGGGTGGCCCGGCTGGCGCGGCGGTTGCGGGCGGCGGTGCTGCTCATCCCCGCCCTGCTGCACGGCGCTTGGCGCGCCGCGTTCTCCGGCCTCGGCGGCCCCGTCGCCGTGGTCGTCCTCGGGGTGGCACCGGCGCGGGGAACCGACCCGCCCGGCCGCCCCCGCCCACGCACGTCGACCCTGGGGCAGGTGGGGGAGCACCTGCCGGAGGGGAACCGGGAAGCCGCCTAGACCCGTCGGGGGCGACGGGTCGTTTTTCCGGGCGCGGAGGTGGCGCCGGTTCCGGTTCGAGGGGTCAGGGTCGGCGGGCGTGTTCGCGTCACCGCTGTCCCCCGGTGCGGTGCACCGGGGGACAGCGGTGACGCGCGGTGGGCTTGGAGGTTGGGGCTTGGGCTTGGGTGCCGGGTGTTCGGCCGTGGCTGTGGTTTAAGGGCCCGGGATTTTTGGGGGCGTGCCCGGGTGGGTGGATCTGCTTGGGCGGGGCCCCTACGCCGATCATGCGCCCAGTGTGACCGAGTGGGGCTGAAGAGATGCCCCACAGCCCAGGCAGGCTTGCACATGATCGTCTCCCCCACCCAAGCACATCCACCCACCCGGGCATGTCCGTAGCCGGGCCGCCGGTTCGTTGGGTGGTCGGCGGCTGCGCACAGTGGGGCCGGTGTGGCTGGCCGCTTGGGCTGCGGTTGGCGGAGTGGTTGGCGGCTGTGCTGGTGGTGGGGGGGGGTGGGTGTGGCTGGCGCTTGGCTGGCGGTTGGCGGGGCGGTTGGCGGCTGTGCTGGTGGGGTTGGGTGTGGCTGGCTGCCCGGTCGGCGGTGGGTGGGGTGGTCGGTGACCGCGCCGATGGGGGTCGGGGTGTGGCTGGCCGCCGGGTTGGTGGTGGATGGGGTGGCTGGTTTGTGGCTGCGCCGGTGGGGGTCGGCTGGTGGCCGTTGTGGTCCACCGGGGCGGCCCGGAAACGGCGGTGGCGCACCGCGACCAAGTCGCGGTGCGCCACCGTTGTGGTTCTTTCCTGTCAGGGGGTCGGGTCGACCACCGTCGGGAGGGGCTCGCGGTCTGCTGCTGCCCGCTCCTTGGCCTCCCGCATCTCGAACACGTCGGTTGCCAGGTCGCCGATTTCGCGGGCGATGTCGACGATCGCCCCGGTGACGATCTGGGCGATGCGGCCGACGTGCACGGCGGCCGACTCGGTGATCTCCTGGACGGTGTCCTTGGTGCTCTCGAACTCACTGACCATGTGCAGTCCCCATCCCGGTCATGCCACGCGGAGCGCGCGGCCCTCCTTGACGTTACGGGTACCCGGGTTCGACGGCTTGCGCCAGAACCGGTCCGGCAGCGCCAGCTTGACGATCTTCGCCGCGACCGAGCTGAGCTGCTTGGTCAGGCCGCCGGTGTTGTAGGGCAGGCCGTACTTCTCGCAGATCGCCCGGACCTCGCCCGCGATCTGCGGGTAGCGGCGGGCCGGGATGTCCGGGAACAGGTGGTGCTCGATCTGGTGCGACAGGTTGCCGGTCATGATGTGGAACAGCGGGCTGCCGGAGATGTTCGCCGAGCCCAGCATCTGCCGGAAGTACCACTCGCCGCGGGTCTCGTCCTTGGTCTCGTCCTCGGTGAAGCTCTCCACCCCGGTGGGGAAGTGGCCGCAGAAGATGATCGAGAACGCCCAGATGTTGCGGACCAGGTTCGCCGTGGCGTTGGCCGTCGCGGTGGCCACGAACTGGGGGCCGGTCAGCGCCGGGAACAGCACGTAGTCCTTGAGGACCTGCTTGAGGCCCTTGTGCCACATGCGGCGGCGCACACCCGCGGTCTCCGACCACTTCTTGCGGCCGGTGCGCAGGTTGTCGACCTCCAGGTCGTGCAGCATCACGCCCCACTCGAAGAACACCATCAGCGCGAACGCGTACGCCGGGTTGCCCAGGTAGTACGGGTTCCACCGCTGGCCCTCGTCCATCCGCAGCACGCCGTAGCCGATGTCGCGGTCCTTGCCGAGGATGTTGGTGTAGGTGTGGTGGATGTAGTTGTGGGAGTGCTTCCAGTTCTCCCCGGGCGCCACGTTGTCCCACTCGAACATCTTCGAGTTCATGGCCGGGTCGCGCATCCAGTCGTACTGGCCGTGCATGACGTTGTGGCCGATCTCCATGTTGTCGATGATCTTCGACAGGGAGAGCGCCGCGGTCCCGGCGATCCAGGCGGGCGGGAAGGAGCTGGCCATCAGCAGGCCGCGGCCCGCGACCTCGAGGGCGCGCTGCACCTTGACCACGTCGTAGATGTACTTGCGGTCCTCCTCGCCCAGGTCGTCGAGCAGGCGCTGGCGCAGCGCGTCGAGGTCCTTGCCCAGCTCCTCGAACTGCTGCGGGGTCAGTCGGGGGGTCTTGGTGGTCATGTCCGATGCTCCAGGAGGGGTCAGATGTCGATGGCGACGTCGCCGACCGGTACGGAGACGCAGATCTGGATCTCCTCCTCCGGGTCGGTGGACAGCTCGCCGTTGCGCACGTCGCGGGTGCACCCGCTGGTCTTGACGCTGGTGCAGGTGAAGCAGATGCCCATCCGGCAGCCGAACTCCGGCTTCAGCCCGGCGGCCTCGGCCTGCTCCAGCAGCGTCCGCCCGGAGTTGGGCGCGGTGGTGGCGCTGCGGCCGAAGGTGACCTCCCCGGTCGCGTCCTCGGCGTCGACGGTGATCGGCGGCGGGGCGAAGTCCTCGGTGCGCAGCCGGTGGGCGACCCCGAGCCGGTCGAACACCTGCCGGGCCCCGGCCATCAGCCCGGGCGGGCCGCACAGGTAGGTGTCGGTCTCGGCGAACCACGGCGCCGCCGCGCGCAGGTGCTCCTCGGTGAAGAACCCGTGCAGGTCACCGCCCTCGACGTCGGTGTAGGCCAGCAGCAGCCGCACGTTGTCGTGGCGGGCGGCCAGTTCGCGCAGCGCGTTCAGGTAGGGCACGTCCGCCTCGGTGTAGGCGTAGTGCAGGAAGACGATCTCGCCGCGGTGGCCCTCGTCGGTCAGCGTGCGCAGCATCGACATCACCGGCGTGATGCCGCTGCCGCCGCTGACCAGCAGCACCCGGTCCGGGCGGGTGGTGGGGAGGGTGAACTCACCCTCGGCGGGCGAGAGGTGCAGCACCAGGCCCCGGCGGGCGTTGGCGTGCAGCCACCGCGACACCCGGCCGCTGTCGTGCGCCTTGACGGTCAGCTCGAACCGGCCGTCGCGGCTGCGCTCGGAGGTGGCGGGGGAGTAGTAGCGGGTGTGGCGCACACCGTTGATCTCGACGCCCACCCGCACGTGCTGACCGGCGGTGAAACCGCGCCAGCGCCTGTTCGGGCGGATCGTGAGGGTCACCGAGTCGCGGGTCGTTCGGTGCACACTTGTCACCTCACCACGAATTTCGCGGAGAACCAGCATCGGATGCAGGAGTTCGAGGTACCGGTCGATGCTGTGTGGCGTCGCCAGGGCCTCTAACAGGTGCAACCCACGGAATCGGCGCTTGCGTTCCAGCTGGGCCGTCACCGCGTGCCTCCAATTTCAGTGAACGTGCGTACACTGAAAAGTGCAACGCGGATCTTGGTCGCTGTCAACCGGATGGCCGTGTGATGTGACGAACAGTGCGTGTGGGAGGACCGATGCGGGAGGCCGGGACGCGGCGGGGCGATAGGGTCGGTGCCGTGGCTGAGGACGTGTCCGGTGCGGTCGGAACCCGGCAGGAGCGCAAGCGCCGCACGCGGCAGGCCCTGCTCGACTCCGCGCTGCGGCTCCTCGCCGACACCAGCCTCGCAGGCCTGAGCCTGCGCGAGGTCACCCGCGAGGCGGGCATCGTGCCCACCGCCTTCTACCGGCACTTCCCGTCGATCGGCGAGCTGGGCGTGGCGCTGGTCGAGGAGAGCATGCGGACCCTGCGCGCCATGCTGCGCTCGGCGCGGCGCAAACCGGCCGACGACGCCATTCGCGGCTCGGTGGCCATTCTGGTCCAGCAAGTCGGTCGGTCTCCTTCGCATTTCCGCTTTCTCATCCGCGAGCGATATGGCGGTGTGGCCGAGGTGCGCAAGTCCATCGCGGGGGAGCTGCGGCTGCTCGGCAGCGAGCTGGCCACCGACCTGGCCCGCTACCCCGGCATGGCCGACTGGGACGCCGACGACCTGCGGATGGTCGCCGACCTGATGGTCGGAGCCATGTTGTCCGTGGTCACGGCGCTGCTCGACGTGTCCGGCGACCCGAGGGCGGAGGCCGAGGTGGTCTCGGTCGCCGAGCAGCAACTGCGGCTGATCGCGCTCGGCATGGCCCACTGGCGCCGTCCCTGAATTGCACCGGTTGCTCGGCGCTCCACTGCGCCGCGGTCGGACTGAATAGTACACAAATGCTGTGATAGCCAACACGGTGTGGACGGTTCATCCGGATTTCCGCGACTATTTTGGCCATTGTCATCAAGGCTGTTCATTGCGCGCGGCAAAACATCGCACGAGGTGAGCAATTTCGGGTCGTTCCCAGACTGTGCCGCACCGACGGTGTCGCCGGGCGCCCGCGCGGACTATGTTGCCTAGCGGTGTGGCGCAGCGGGCGGCCGAGCGAGAGGGCGTGGCGGACATGGGCGCGAGGACAGCCGCGAACACGGCCGCCGACCTGCCGTACCAGTTGCACGCGCGCTGGCGGTGGATCGGCGTGGTGCTCGGCTCGCTGATCCTGCTGGTCTCCCTGGCGGTGCTCGGCCTCGACGACGTGCTCGGGTTCGTGCTGGCCGCGGTGTTCATCGTGCTCGGCTTCGTGCTGATCGACACCTTCTACAACTCCGGCGTGCGGGTCACCACCGAGGCCGTGGAGGAGCGGTCGATCCTGGTGCGCTCCTGGATGGTGGAGTGGGACGAGGTCGTCGGCATGGAGGTGCCCGCCGGGCGGGTCGTGCGCAGGCCGGTCCTGCTCACCCGCGACGGCGACCGGCTCTCGCTGTACTCGCTGGCCTTCCTGAGCCTGGGCCGCGAGCGCGCGCCCTCCCGGATCGGCAGGTTGCGGCACACGGTCGAGGAGATGGCCTACGACGGCGCCGACGAGTACTACGAGGACGCCGAGGACTTCGACGACTTCACCGACCTCGACGACGAGGACGCCGAGAACATCGAGGACACCGACCTCGACGACGACGACCACGACGAAGCGGACGACGAAGTGGACGATGAGGAATCGGTCGACCACGACGACAGCGACCACGACGATCACGACGAATCCGACAACGGCGACCACCAGGACGACCAGGACGACCAGGACGACCTCGACGAGGACGACCGGGTCGCGGACGAGCCGGGCGAGTCCGACCGGGAGCCCGCGGACGCCGACGGGTCGCGCGGCGGGCGGCCCCGGCAGGAGCAGTCCACCTCCTAGCGACCGCCGCACCAGCGGACCCGGGCGCGGCGGGGGAGACTGGGGCCATGAGCAGGCCGGTCGCGATCGACGCCGAGGAGCTGGGGCTGTTCGGCCCCGACTCGGTGACCTGGCAGGTGCACGCCGACCCCGCGCTGTGGCTCGGCGGCGTCCGCAGCCTGTACCTGCAGGCGCTGCACCCGCGCGCGGTCGCCGGGGTCGTGCAGAACTCCGACTTCCGGACCGACCCGCTGGGCAGGCTCATCCGCACGGCGGAGTTCGTCGGCACCAGCACCTACGGCACGCTCACCCAGGCCCGCGCCGCCGGGGCCGCGGTGCGCCGGGTCCACCGGGCGCTGCGGGCCACCGACCCGGACACGGGGGAGGTGTTCCGGGTCGACGACCCGGAACTGCTGCTGTGGGTGCACTGCGCGGAGGTGTCGTCGTTCCTGACCGCACTGGGCCGCGCGGGCTGCCCGCTGACGCGCGCCCAGGCCGACCGCTACCTGCACGAGCAGCGCCAGGTGGCCGCGCTCGTCGGCCTGGACCCCGCCGAGGTGCCCGGGTCGCTCGCGGAGATGTCGGCCTACCTGCGCGGCGTGTACCCGGTGCTGCGGCGGACGGCGGGCAGTGACGTGATCTACGACTTCCTGCACCGGCCCCCGGTGCGGGGCTGGCTGGCGCTGGGCGTGCGCGTCTACGAGCCGACCGTCTCGCACCTGGCCTACTCGCTGCTGCCCGGCTGGGCCCGCAGGCTGCACGGCCGCCGCGGCTACCCGCCCGCGCTGACCACCGCCGCCGCCCGCGGGCTGCGCGCGACCGCCCAGGTGGTGCTGCCCCGGTTGCGCCGCGAGGACAGCTCGGCCCAGCCCGCCTTCGTCGACGCCGTGCGCAGGCTCGGCGACTGGGCCGCGCCCTCGCTCGACCGCCTGCCTGCCTGCTGACGCCGGGGTCGCCGGAACTGCCGGAGCCGCCGACCGCGGTGCCGGACCCGCGCCCGCGGGCCCGGCCGGTCAGGGGATCACTCCCCGTGCGCCTCCTGGAACTTGATCACCAGCGCCTGCGGGATGCGGCCGCGCTCGGCGATGTTCTCGCCCTGGCTGCGCGCCCACTCGCGGATCGCCTGGTTGTCGGCCTTCTCGCCCGCGGTGGCGGACTTGCGGGCGCCGTTCACCGCGACGGCCCTGGTGCCCTTGCGGCCACCGGTGCGCCGGGCGTGCCCGACGAACTCGGCCAGCGAGTCGCGCAGCCGGGCGGCGTTGTCCCGGGAAAGGTCGATCATGAAGTCCACACCGTCGAGGGCGAAGGTGACGGTCTCGTCGGCCGTTCCGCCGTCTAGGTCGTCGACGAGTTCGACAACGGTCTTCTGGGCCACGGTTTCCTCCGCGTGATGTGAGTCGTTTACGGCACGGGAACCCGGTGAATTCCCCGGTGCTCTCCCGGCGTGGGCCCACTAATGCGGCCCGGTCGTCCAGAAGGGTATCGGTATCGCCGTCGGGTCGACGTCAGGCGGTGCCGTGTGTCGTACGAGTCATATTGCCGCATGCGCCGCCCCCGGCGGCGGTCGGCGGGAAAACGACCTGCCCGATTCGCGCCGCCGGCCGGTGCCCCGCGCGCGGTCACGCGATCGTATGAGGCCCATCGGCACTGGTCAGCCGGTGCGCCTATTGCGGCCCGGGGCGGTCGTGGGTGAATTTCGGGGTGTTCTTACCCGAAGTGCACCGCTGTCGGGTGCGCGGTGCTGGTATTCGGCACTCCGCCGCGACCTCGGGTGGCGCGTGGGAATGCGCCCGCCACCCGGATAGGGTGCGACCATGACCATCGACCTGAGCGCCTTCCCGCGCGTCGCGCTCGGCCATTGGCCCACCCCGTTGGACGAGTGCCCCCGGCTGGGTGCCGAGCTCGGCATTCAGCTCCTGCTCAAGCGCGACGACGTCGGCGGTGTCGGCGCGGGCGGGAACAAATTGCGGAAACTGGAGTTCCTGCTCGGCGCCGCGCTCGACCGGGGCGCCGACACGGTCATCACCTTCGGCGCCGTGCAGACCAACCACGGCCGCCAGACCGCCGCCGCCTGCGCCCGCCTGGGCCTGCGCTGCGAACTGGTGCTGACCCGCAGCGTCGCGCGCACCGGCCAGGCCTACGAAGAATCCGGCAACATCGTCCTCGACCACCTCTACGGCGCGAACGTGCACCTCTGCGCGGACGCGGAGGAGACCGCCGCCGTCTACAACCGGCTGCTCGCCGAGGCCGAGGCGCAGGGCCGCACCGTCGCCACCTTCCCGGTCGGCGGTTCCGACGAGGTCGGCGTGCTGGGCTACGTGGCGGCCACCGTGGAGCTGTTCCAGCAGGTCGACTCGCTCGGCTTGGACGTGGGCACCCTGGTGGTGCCCGTCGGCAGCGCGGGCACCGCGGCCGGGGTCGCCCTGGGCGCCGAACTGCTCTGCCGCACCACGCGGGTCGAGGCCGCCTGCGTCTCCCACACCGCCGAGGAGTCCCGCGCCGACATCACCCGCCTCGCCGGGGCCGCGGCCGGGCTGCTGGGCGCGGCCGAGCCCGCCCTGCCGGAGCTGGTGGTCGACGACCGGGCGGTCGGACCGGCCTACGGGGTGCCCACCGAGGAGATGTGGCGGGCGCTGGAGCTGTTCGCGCGCACCGAGGGCGTGACCCTGGACCCCGTCTACACCGGCAAGGCCGCGGCCTGCCTGGTCGACCGGGTCCGCACCGGTGAGATCGCGCCGGGGGAGACGGTGGTGTTCTTGCACACCGGCGGGTTGCCCGGGTTGTTCGCCTACGCGCCGGACCTGCTGGCCCGCGCGGGTTCCTAGGCCCGGGCTTTGTGGGCGTGGGTGGGTCCGCTTCGCTGAACCCGGGCCGTGTGCTGTCGGTTCAAAGCCCGGTCTTTGGTTGGTGGTGCCCGGCTGGGTGGATGTGTTTGGCCGGGGCCCCTATGGCGATCATGTGCTCCAGTGCGTCAGGTGGGGCTGAAAAGATGCCCCACCGCCCAGGCAGGCTGTCACATGATCGCCACCCCCGGCCAAACACATCCACCCACCCGGGCAGTTGCTTGGTCGGGCCGGCGGTTTCGGGGTGGTCGGCCTGCGTTCAGGGCATCCGCCCACCCGGCCTCTGCTTGGCCGGGCCGCCGGTTCTCGGGGCGGTCGGCTGACCAAGCAGCACATCCACTCATGCGGGCATTCGCTTGCCGGGTCGGTGGTTGTGGGGGTGGGCGGCTTGCTGTGCGGGCAGGACCTGGCCCTCAGGTGCCGGTGCCCAACCGCAGCGCTCTGGTCGCGATCTCGCGCAGTGCCGGGTCCTCCGGTGTCGAGGCCTGGTCGAGCCACACCGCCTGCACCAGCTTGACGCTGTTGCCCTCGCGGCCGCTGGCGTAGGCGGCGGAGGTGAACGCGGGCTGGCGATCGCCCGGCCATGGCACGCCCTCGGCGGCCTGGTCGCGCACGCCGCCCGCACCCGGTCGGTCGGCGACCGCGCGCAGCTCCGCCCCGGAGGTGCTGCCCGCGAAGCGCAGCACCGACACCAGGACCGCGGCCTGCCTGCCGTCGCGGTCCGCGGCCTCGAAGCGGGCCCGGATCAGCCGGGCGCACCGGTTGGCCTGCAACCACGCCTGCACGTCGCCGAACGCGTGTGCGGCGCAGTCGGTGGCCTCCGCGGTGCCGCGGGCGGTGTAGCCGATGCCCTCGACCGGGACCGCCGAGCCGGAGGAGTGGGGGGCCTGCCCGCCGCCGGGGTCCTCGTCGGCGGAGCTGATGGCCACCGCGATGCCGGTGATCAGCAGCACCGCCACCAGGAGCACGGCGGCGATCGGCAGCCACCGCAGCGACCGCTGCCGCGCCTGGGCGGGCTCGGGCCGGTTCGCCTCCAGGGCGATCTTGGGGATGAACGTGGTGCTCGCCGCGGCGACCGCGGGGGCCACCACGTCGCCGAAGCCCTCGGCGACCAGGTCGGCGTGGTCGAGTTCCACGCCGAGCGCGGTCAGCATCCGGCGGGCGTCGGTGGCCGGGCAGACGCGGGTGTGCGTGGACAGCTCGCGCGCGGCGGTCAGCAGCGACTTGGGTTCCGGGTGCAGGATGCGCACGCCGCGCACCAGGTCGGCGCTGGGCTGCGAGACCTGCCCGACGTACGGGCCGACCGCGACCACGGTGCCGGTCGGCAGCGGTTCGGCCCTGGCGGACTCCAGGGCGTCGGACACCGCCGAGGTCGCTCCGAGCGCGTCGACCGCCGGGTTCACCGGTCCGTCCTGGCGGGTCAGCGGCCAGCCGTCGGTCTTCCACACCCCCGACAGCGGTGCCTCCAGCCGCATCGCCGGGTCGGGCAGGTCGACGCCGACCACCACCAGGACCGCGCGGGGCAGCAGGATGACCGCTTCGAGCGGTTCGGGGTGGTCCGGCGGCCGGTACCCGATCAGCGCCACCCCACCCGCGACGCCGTCGCCGCGCCCCCAGGAGGCCAACGCGGCCCGCAGGTCGTTGCCGACGGACGACGCCGTGTCACCGAGTCGCAGTGTGCGCAACGCGGCACCTCCACCAGTCGCGGCCTGATCACGTGGAACCCCCCACGGCCAGTGTGCGACACGGTATCCCCGGTGGCCATTCCGCGGACCGGCGACCTCGATTCGCGGATCTTGGTCGAACGCGGTGGTGCCTCGCCATCGGTGCTCCGCCCCCTGGTGACGCCGCTTCGTGAGTGATCGGGTGCGGGGAGTTCGCGGTGGACACCCGTTGTTCGTCACCGGCCGACGGAATCCGCGCACCGGGCGGTGTCTTTCGCCGTTCGTGTGGCCAAGGAGTCCGGCGGCAGGGCACAATGATCGCGGGCGATCACCGCCGGTCAACCGTTGAGCGCGATGGACGTAGGGGAAGACGATCCTCGTCGAGCAGCGGAGGTCAGCAGTGAGCACCCGTGGAAACACCCAAGGTGTGGTGTACGTCCACTCGTCGCCGTCTGCGGTGTGTCCGCACGTCGAGTGGTCGATTTCGGGCACCCTCGGGGTCCGCGCGGAGTTGCGCTGGACCGCGCAGCCCGCCGCCCCCGGCCAGTTGCGCGCCGAGTGCGCGTGGACCGGCGACGCGGGCACCGGTGCCAAGCTGGCGGCCGGGCTGCGGGCCTGGCCGATGATCCGCTTCGAGGTCACCGAGGAACCCAGCGCGGGTGTCGACGGCGAGCGGTTCTGCTACGCCCCGGCCCTGGGCCTGTGGCACGCCCGCACCGGCGCCAACGGCGACATCGTCGTCGGTGAGGACCAACTGCGCGCCGTCGCCGCCACCGCCCGGGGCGGCGAGTCCTTCGCCTTCAAGGTCGACGAACTGCTCGGCGCCTCCTGGGACGAAGCCCTGGAACCCTACCGCCGCGCGGGCGACGGCGCCCCCATCACCTGGCTGCACCGCGTCGGCTAGCCCGCCGCGGCCCCGCTCGGCCGCGCCCGGGCAGCGGGCCCGCTGTGGCACGCTGGCACCCGTGCGCGAGTCGGGTGGTGGGCAGCGGTGGGTGCTGCCGGTGGTGCTGGTCGCGGTCGTGCTGACCGCGGTGGCGGGGCTGCTGGCCCGCGAGTTCTACCTCGACCCGGTCACCAGGACCTCCCCGCCCGCGTCGGCGGTCGTGCCGACCGAGTCCGCCGTCCCCGCCGCCGCCCAACCCGGTCCCCGCGACGTCCGGGGCACCGCCGACGCCGTCGGCCACCCCCTCTACGAGACCACCCGCCAACTCCTGCAGACCCACTTCGACGCGATCAACGGCAAGAACTACGACCGCTGGAAGACCACGGTCACCGACGACCGCGTCAAGGCCATGCCGGAACCCGACTGGCAGCGCAACTACGCCACGACGACCGACGGCACCATCGTCGTCTACCGCATCGAGACGGGTCCGCCGAACACCGCCAGGGTCCTGCTCACCTTCGTCAGCAAGCAGGACCCGGCCGACGCCCCGCCGGAGCTGCCGGTCGACTGCATCCGCTGGAGCGTGGTCTACCCGCTGATCCTCACCGGGGGGCAGTGGCGCCTCGACATGACCGCCACCGGCGCCAGCCCCCAGCACGACTCCTGCTGATCAGTCCTCAGTGGAACGACAGGAGGACCCGCCCCACCCGGGACGGGTCCTCCTCGCCGCGGCGGGCGCCGGTCAGGCGGTCGTGAAGACCAGGGCGACGTTGTGCCCGCCGAAGCCGAACGAGTCGTTCACCGCGGCGGTGATCTCCACCTTGCGCGGCTGCCCGGTGACCACGTCCAGCTCGACCCGCGGGTCCAGGTTCTCCAGGTTGCGGGTGGCGGGGATGACCCCGTAGTACAGCGACAGCAGGGTGAAGATGCTCTCCACCGCGCCCGCACCGCCGACCAGGTGGCCGATGGCGGACTTCGGCGCGGTGAGCACCGGGTGGTCGCCGATGGCCTTGCGGATCGCGGCGGCCTCGCCGACGTCGCCGACCACCGTGGAGGTGGCGTGCGCGTTGACGTGGCCGATGTCGGCCGCGGTCAGCCCGGCCACGCGCACCGCGTTCTCGATGGCCTTGACCTGCCCCAGGCCCTCGGGGTGGTTGCCGGTGATGTGGTAGGCGTCGGAGGTCATGCCGTACCCGGCGACCCGGCCGTAGATCCGCGCGCCGCGGGCGATGGCGTGGTCGGCGCGCTCGAGCACCAGCACGCCCGCCCCCTCACCGAGGACGAACCCGTCCCGGTCGGTGTCGAACGGCCGCGAGGCCCGGTCCGGGGCGTCGTTGCGGGTGCTCAGCGTCCGCGACTGGCAGAAGCCCGCCACGGTGATCGGGTGGATGCACGCCTCGGCGCCACCGGCCACGACGACGTCGGCGCGGCCGTTCTGGATCATCTGCCAGGCGGTGGCGATGCCCTCGGCGCCGGAGGCGCAGGCCGAGGCCGGGGAGTGCACGCCCGCCCTGGCGCGCAGCTCGATCCCGACGTGCGCGGCCGGGCCGTTGGGCATCAGCATCGGCACCGTCAGCGGCGAGACCTTGCGCAGGCCCTGCTGCTCCAGGAGGTCGTCCTGGCCCAGCAGGGTCAGCGGTCCGCCGACCCCGGTGCCGATGCTGACCCCGAGCCGGTCCGGGTCCACCGGTTCGCTGCCGTCGGAGGGCAGGTCGAACCCGGCGTCCGCCCAGGCCTCCCGCGCGGCGATCAGGGCCACCTGCTCGCAGCGGTCCAGGCGGCGGGCCTGCACGCGCGGCAGCACGTCCGTCGGCTCGACGGCGAGGGGAGCGGCCAAGCGCGCGGGCAGGTCGTACTTCTCGACCCACTCGTTGTCGTTGCGCCGGATGCCGTTCTCGCCCGCGAGCAGGGCATCCCAGGTGGACGTGACGTCCCCGCCGAGCGGCGTGGTGGCGCCCAGCCCGGTGACGACGACATCGACGTTGCTCATGGCGGTTCCTTCACAGCGGGTGGTGTGCCTGACCGGGTGCCGGGCGGCACGGGGACCCGGGGTTTCGTGCGGGTGGAGCGGTCGGTGCCGCGATCAGGCGTGGCTGGACACGTAGGTGACGGCGTCACCCACGGTCTTGAGGTTCGCCAGCTCGTCGTCGGGGATCTTGACGCCGAACCGGTCCTCGGCCTGCACGGCGATCTCGACCATGGACAGCGAGTCGATGTCGAGGTCGTCCACGAAGGACTTGTCCGCGGTCACGTCGTCGGGGGAGACACCCGCGACCTCTTCCACGATCTCCGAGAGGCCCTCGAGGATCTCTGCGTCGCTGGGCTTGTCCGCCATGTGCTTGGTGTCCTTCCGTGGTGTGCGTTGCCACCGGCCGGGCACCGCGCCCGACCGGCGTTGTTGCGGCCCCTGGGTCAGGGGCAGATCACGACCTGTCCCGCGTAGGACAGGCCCGCTCCGAAGCCCACGAGCAGCGCCACGTCACCGGGCTTGATCCGGCCCGCGGCGCGCATGTGGTCCATCGCCATCGGGATCGATGCCGAGGAGGTGTTGCCGGAGTGCACGATGTCGTCGGCGACGACCATGTCCTCCCGGGCGCCGTTGGCCCGCAGCTTCTTGGCGATCGACTCGACGATGCGCAGGTTCGCCTGGTGCGGGATGAGCACGTCCACCTCGGCCGGGGTGATGCCCGCGGCCTCCAGCGCGCGCAGCGCGATCGGCGCGATCTTCGTCGTCGCCCACCGGAAGACCGACTGGCCCTCCTGGTAGAGCACCTTGTTGCCGCCCGCCGGGTTCGGGTTCATCCCGATCGTGTCGACCAGGTCACCGGCGCTGCCCCAGACCACCGGGCCGATGCCGGGGGTGTCCGACGGGCCGACCACCGCGGCGCCCGCGCCGTCGGCGAAGATGATCGCGTTGGACCGGTCGGTCGGGTCCACCCAGTCGGTCAGCTTCTCCGCGCCGATCACCAGCACCCGCTTCGCCGAGCCCGCGCGGACCAGGTCCGAGGCGGTGCCCAGGCTGTAGCAGAAGCCGGCGCAGGCGGCGTTGAGGTCGAACGCGCCCGCCGCCTTGACCCCGATCCGGTCGGCCACCTGCGCGGCGCCGTTGGGGATGGGGTGCGGCATGGTGCAGTTCGCCAGGATCACGGTGTCGACGTCGGACGGGCTCAGCCCGGAGTCGGCGAGCGCCTTGGACCCGGCGATGACCGCCATGTCGACCAGCTTCTCGTCCGGGGCGGAGAACCGCCGCTCGGCGATGCCCACGCGCTCGCGAATCCACTGGTCGGTGGTGTCCATGTGCAGCGACAGCTCGTCGTTGGTGACGATCCGCTCGGGCTGGTGGCTGCCCACGCCCAGGATGCGGGTGGCGGTGGGGCCGGTGGTCTGGTTCAGCGTGGTCATGACGTGCTCCCGATCAGCTCGACGACGGCGTCGAGGGTGTCCGGTGTCTTGAGCGCGAAGAAGGGGGTTCCCTTCAGCTCGCGCTTCGCCAGGCCGACGAGCGCGCCCGCGGGCGGGAACTCGACGACCGCGGTGACGCCGCGCTCGGCCATGGTGGCCATGCACAGGTCCCACCGGACCGGGTTGGTGACCTGGTCGATGAGCCGCTCCAGCACGTCCGCGCCGTCGGTGACCACCGCGCCGTCGCGGTTCGACAGCAGGGTGCGGGTGGGGTCCGCGGGGGTGGCCAGGGTGGCGGCGTGCGCGCGCAGCGCGTCCTGGGCCGGGGCCATGTAGCGGGTGTGGAAGGCGCCCGCGACCTTGAGGGTGATCGCCTTGGCGCCCTCCGGCGGCTCGGCGGCGAGCTTCTCCAGCGCGGCGGTCGAACCGGCGGCGACGATCTGGCCCGCCCCGTTGCGGTTGGCGGGCACCAGGCCCAGTTCGGCCAGGCGGGCCAGGATGCCCTCCTCGGTGCCGCGGACCAGGGCGGACATGCCGGTGGGCTCCAGCTCGCAGGCGGCGGCCATCTCCCGGCCGCGGACCGCGGCGAGCGCCACCGCGTCCTCCGGCGCCAGCACCCCGGCGATCGCGGCGGCGGCGAACTCGCCGATCGAGTGGCCCGCCACCAGCACGTCGGCGGGGATCTCCACCCGGCGGGCCAGCTCCTCGTAGGCCAGCAGGGTTGAGGCCACGATCAGCGGCTGCGTGATCGCGGTGTCCTTGATCTCGTCGGCGTCGGCGGTGGTGCCGAGCCGGGCGAGGTCGAGCCCGGCCACCTCGGACCAGCCCGCGAGCCGCTCGGCGGTGTCGGGCAGTTCGAGCCAGGGGAGGAGCATCCCCGGTGCCTGGGAACCCTGTCCGGGTGCGAGCAATGCGATCACAGTGCTAACTAGACACCGTCCGCCCGCCCGGTGAGCATGCCGCCAGCTCACCAAGCTCCGGCACACCTGTTGTGGAGACCCTACAAAGGTTAAGCCGTTATGAACCGCCACCGCGGCAGTTCCTTGTGCGTTGTGGTGTGGGACACCGAAGCGTTGCCTGGAATTGACGGTCTACCAGAGTCCCCGGGCCCGGGACAACCGCCCGACCGCCAGCGCCACCCGCAGGACCAGCGCGTCCCGGGGGTCGTTGGCGTTGTGCCCGGTGACGTCGGTCGCCTTCCGCAGCCGGTAGCGCACCGTGTTCGGGTGCACGAAAAGCTGCCGCGCGCACGACTCCAGCACCCCGCCCGCGGCGAGGTACGCCTCCACGGTCTCTTGTAAGGCTCCTCCTGCCTCCTCCAGCGGTCGGGCCACCCGGTCGATGAGCTGCCACTCGGCTTCCGGGTCGCCCGCCAGCGCCCGTTCCGGCAGCAGGTCGGCCGAGCGCACCGGCCGCGGCGCGTCCGGCCACGCGACCACCGCGCGCAGCCCGGACAGCGCGTCGGAGGAGCTGCGGTGCGCCTCGGCGATGCTGGTCATGGTGGGCCCGGCGACCACCGGCCCCGCCCCGAACGCCGAGGCCATCCGCACCAGGGCCTCCCGGTCGACGGGGTCGGTGGTCGGCCCGGCCAGCACCACCACCAGCCGGGAGCCCTGCACGCCGAGCAGCACCGGCCTGCTCGCCCGCGCGGCCCGGCTGCGCACCTCGTAGACCACGGTCGGCTGGTCGTCCGAGGGTGGGTTCCCGACCAGCACGGTGGCCTCGGCCGCCGGGTCCCACCCCAGCGCCGCCGCCCGCGACAGCAGCGACTCCTCGGCGTCGCCGCGCACGATCCCGTCCACGACCAGCGCTTCCAGCCGCGCGTCCCACGCCCCCCGCGCCTCGGCGGCGGACGCGTAGGACATGGCCGAGGCGAACGCCACCTCCCGCCCGTACCGCAGCACGGCCTCCGACAGCACCGCCCGTTCGGCCTCGTCGGCGGCCAGGTCCGGCACCATGTCCTCGAACACCTGCAACGACACCCGCACCATCTCCACCGTCTGCCGCAGGCTGATCCACCGCGACAGGTCCCGGGGCGCCCCCCGGAACGTGTCGGTCGTCATCCGCAGCGCCTCCCGAGGGTCCCGCAACCAAGCGGTGAACCCCGCCACCCCGTTCTGCGCCACCAACAACACACTGGCCCGCTGATCAGCAGGCATCCGCCCAAACCAAGCAAACTGCTCATCCATCGCAGCCACCGCAGCAGCCGCAAGTTTCCCCGAAGCCCGCCCCACAGAATCCAAAGTCCCCGCCGACAACCCCACCGATCCCCGACCACTCATACCCCAAAGAATCCCACGCCCCCCGCCGACCCAGCCCAAGCCGCGCCCAAGCACCCACCGCACCCACTGAGCCCACCGCACCCACCGCGCCCAAACGGTCCTGCTCGCCGAAGGCGGCCCACGCTGGTTCAGGAACCCACCGCACCGTGGGGGTCTGGGGGGTCGCCCCCCAGGTTCAATGACGCCCCATCCGCCTGGGAAGCACGAGTGCGAACAGGACTCGGAATGGGGCGGGCCGCCCAGCATGTTCGGTGCGCTCGATGCTGGGCGGCCCTTCTCCCCGGTCCCCACCGGTAGTTCCACTATGGACTGCCCGGCCGTATCGCGGCTAGGTGAAACGGTCCAGTTCCCTCGTTCGTGCGACGCGGTGGCCGTGCACCACCCGTTCGGCCGGTCACACCGGGTGTGGAACAAACGACTTGTGGTGGGGGGTTGGATCGACCATGGGAAGGGGGACGCCATGCACGTCCTGGTGGACTACGGGGTGACCGTGTTCGGGCAGCGCATCGCCTGGGCGGAGTTGATCGGGCAGGTGTTCGCGCTGGCCGTGGTGTTCCTGGCGCAGCGGCGCACGCTGTGGACCTGGCCGGTGCAGTTGGTCTCGGTGGTGCTGCTGTTCACCGTGTACCTGTCGGCGCACCTGGGCGGGTTGGCGGTGCGGCAGGTGGCCGTGGGCCTGATCGCGGTCTACGGCTGGTGGGCGTGGGCGCGCAGGCGGGACCCGGTGTTCGGGGTCGCGGTGCGGCGGGCGAGCCGGTGGGAGCTGGTGGCGACGGCGGCGGCGTTCGTGGTCGGGACCGTGGTGTTCGCGCTGGTGCTCGACGCGCTGGACGCCTCGTGGGCGCCGTGGCCGGATTCGGCGATCTTCATCGGGACCGTGCTGGCGTTCGCGTTGCAGGCCTACGGGCTGGTCGAGTTCTGGGTCGTCTGGTTGGTGGTGGACGCGATCGGCGTGCCGTTGCAGTTGTCGTCGGGGCTGGTGTTCAGCGCCTCGGTGTACATCGTGTTCGCCGGGCTGGTGGTCTACGGCTGGGTCAGTTGGTTCCGGTCGGCGCGGCAGCAGGCCACCGTGGCCGTGTGAGCGGTGCCCACACGGCCACGGCCGGGCCTCAGGCGACGCCGGGGTCACCCACCTGGGGGCCCGCCGCCGTCACGTCGTCGATCTTGTAGCGGCGCGCCGCCTCGACGACCAGCGACCGGTCGACCTCGCCGCGCCGGGCCAGCGCCGCCAGCACGCCCACGGTGATCGACTCGGCGTCGACCAGGAAGTGCCTGCGGGCGGCCGGGCGGGTGTCGGAGAAGCCGAACCCGTCGGTGCCGAGCGTGGTCATGTCGGTGGGCACCCACGGGCGGATCAGGTCCGGCACCGCGCTCATCCAGTCCGACACCGCCACGACCGGGCCCTGCTTGCCCCTGAGCGCGGTGGTCACGTACGGCACGCGCGGTTCGGCCTGCGGGTGCAGCAGGTTGTGCCGGTCGATCTCGACCGCCTCGCGGCGCAGCTCCGACCAGGACGTCGCCGACCACACGTCCGCGTTGACGTTCCAGTCCGCCGCCAGCATCTCCTGCGCCTTGATCGCCCACGGCATGGCCACGCCGGAGACCAGGATCTGCGCCTTGAGCCCGGTGGAGGACTCCGCCTGCCGGTAGCGGTAGAGGCCGCGCAGCAGGCCCTCGACGTCGAGGTCCTCGGGCTCGGCGGGCTGCTGGTACGGGTCGTTGTAGACCGTCAGGTAGTAGAAGACGTCCTCGGCCTGCTCCCCGTACATGCGGCGCAGCCCGTCCTTGACGATGTGCGCGATCTCGAACGACCACGCCGCGTCGTAGGACACCACGGCCGGGTTGGTCGCCGCCAGCAGCAGCGAGTGCCCGTCGTTGTGCTGCAACCCCTCACCGGTCAGCGTGGTGCGGCCCGCGGTGGCGCCCAGGACGAACCCGCGCGCCATCTGGTCGGCCGCGGCCCACAGGCCGTCGCCGGTGCGCTGGAAGCCGAACATCGAGTAGAAGATGTAGATCGGGATCATCGGCTCGCCGTGCGTGGCGTAGGAGCTGCCCGCCGCGGTGAACGACGCGGTCGACCCGGCCTCGTTGATGCCCTCGTGCAGGATCTGGCCCTGCTCGGACTCCTTGTAGCTGAGCATCAGCGACGCGTCGACCGAGGTGTAGAGCTGCCCGTTGGGGTTGTAGATCTTCTGCGTGGGGAACATCGAGTCCATGCCGAACGTGCGCGCCTCGTCCGGGATGATCGGCACCAGCCGCGGCCCGATCTCCGGGTCCTTGGCCAGGTCGCGCACCAGCCGGACGAACGCCATGGTGGTGGCGACCTCCTGCTTGCCCGACCCGCGCTTGAGCACGTCGTAGAGCTTGTCGCCGGGCAGCACCAGCGCCTTGCCCTTGGTGCGGCGCTCGGGCAGGTACCCGCCGAGCTGGCGGCGCCGCTCCTGCAGGTACTGGATCGCCTCGTCGTCCTGCCCCGGGTGGAAGTACGGCGGCAGGTACGGGTCCTTCTCCAGCTCCGCGTCCTCGATCGGGATGCGCAGCGTGTCCCGGAACGCCTTGAGGTCGTCCAGGGTCATCTTCTTCATCTGGTGGGTGGCGTTGCGCGCCTCGAAGTGCGGGCCGAGGTTGTAGCCCTTGATCGTCTTGGCCAGGATCACCGTCGGCTGGCCGTGGTGCTCGGTGGCCGCCTGGTAGGCCGCGTAGACCTTGCGGTAGTCGTGGCCGCCGCGCTTGAGGTTCCAGATCTCCTGGTCGCTCATCGGGTTGACCAGGGCCTTGGTGCGCGGGTCGCGGCCGAAGAAGTGCTCGCGGACGAACGCGCCGTCGTTGGCCTTGTAGGTCTGGTAGTCGCCGTCGGGGGTGGTGTTCATCAGGTTGACCAGGGCGCCGTCGCGGTCGGCGTGCAGCAGCGCGTCCCACTCCCGGCCCCAGATGACCTTGATGACGTTCCAGCCCGCGCCGCGGAAGTAGGACTCCAGCTCCTGGATGATCTTGCCGTTGCCGCGCACCGGGCCGTCCAGGCGCTGCAGGTTGCAGTTGATCACGAAGGTGAGGTTGTCGAGCTGCTCGTTGGCCGCGACGTGGATCAGCCCGCGCGACTCCGGCTCGTCCATCTCGCCGTCGCCGAGGAACGCCCACACCCGCTGGTCGGAGGTGTCCTTGATGCCGCGGTCGCGCAGG
Organism: Actinokineospora spheciospongiae; assembly: GCF_003182415.1. Lineage (NCBI taxonomy): Bacteria > Bacillati > Actinomycetota > Actinomycetes > Pseudonocardiales > Pseudonocardiaceae > Actinokineospora > Actinokineospora spheciospongiae. The sequence continues at coordinate 84,762 of NZ_QHCP01000009.1, forward strand.
TACCGGTTGAACCGGGCCTGGTAGATGGCGTTCATCGGGCCCAGGCCCATGGAGACGGTCGGGAACTCCCAGAAGTCCGGCATCAGCCGCGGGTGCGGGTACGACGGCAGCCCGCCGCCGGGGCCCGCGTGCGACAGCTCCTGGCGGAACCCGTCGAGCTGGTCGGTGGACAGGCGGCCCTCGAGGAACGCGCGGGCGTAGATGCCGGGGGAGGCGTGGCCCTGCACGTAGATGTGGTCACCGCCGCCGGGGTGGTTCTTGCCGCGGAAGAAGTGGTTGAAGCCCACCTCGTAGAGGGCCGCGGAGGAGGCGTAGGTGGAGATGTGCCCGCCGACGCCCACGCCGGGGCGCTGGGCGCGGTGCACGGTCATCGCCGCGTTCCACCGAATCCACGCCCGGTACCGGCGCTCCACCTCCTCGTCGCCGGGGAACCACGGCTCCCGGTCGGTGGCGATGGTGTTGACGTAGTCGGTGCTGGTCAGCGACGGGACGCCGACGTGGCTCTCCCTGGCCCGCTCGAGCAGCCGGAGCATCAGGTAGCGGGCCCGCTGCTGGCCGCCCTCGGCGAGGGCGGCGTCGAACGACTCCAGCCACTCCGAGGTCTCCTCCGGGTCGATGTCGGGGAGGTGCGCGGCGAGGCCGTCGCGGATGACGCGTACCCGTTCGGGTGCGCCGGACCTGTCGTTGTGGGTGGCCACGGTGGAGCTCCAGCCTGGGTCGAGGTCGGGTTGCATCGCGCGCGCGGGTGACACGCGCGCGAGACTCACTCTGCCATGTTCGTCTGAATCGAAGCCCGCGTCATCCTTACTGGTCAGTAGGGGTGTGCGTGGCCACGGCCGGGCGTCGAGGGGGTCACGGTTCCCGGCGTGTCGGGGACAGGACGGTTGCGCAGGTGGCCACTGTCAGTGTTCGCTGTCGCCTAACCGAACAGGCAGGACGCGGTGGACGGGCCGGTCAGCGACCCGCGCCCCCGTGACAGCGCAGATGGAGGAGTGACACCGTGGTGGCCGCGGGAGATGCCGGGAGCATCGGCATCGCCGACAAGCTGGGGATCGTTGGGGGCGCAGTCGTCCAGGAGATCGGCTGGGACGAGGACGTCGACGACGACCTGCGTGCCGCGATCGAGGACCGCATCGGCGCCGACCTGCTCGACGAGGACGCCGAGGAGGTGGTCGAGGTCGTCCTGCTGTGGTGGCGCGACGGCGACGGCGACCTCGTCGACGCGCTGGTGGACGCGATCGGCCCGCTCGCCGACAACGGCGTGATCTGGGTCCTGACGCCGAAGCCGGGGCGCGACGGGCACGTCGAGCCGTCGGACATCGCCGAGGCGGTGCCCACCGCCGGACTGGCCCAGACCTCCAGCGTCAGCGTGGGCAAGGACTGGGCGGGCACCAGGCTGGTGTCCCCGAAGTCCGCCAAGACCAGGCGCTGACGCCGCCGGGCCGATCACCCGGGTGGCGGGCCGCCCGGGTGCCCTAGGCTGTCCGCGCACGGGTCACCACTGATCAGGAGGATGTCGGGCATGGCTGTCGAGGTCGGTTCCCAGGCTCCGGACTTCACGCTCAACGACTACAACAAGCAGCCGGTGAAGCTGTCGGACTTCCGGGGCGGCAAGAACGTCCTCCTCGTGTTCTACCCGTTCGCCTTCAGCGGCATCTGCCAGGGCGAGCTCTGCCAGGTCCGCGACGAACTCGCCGAGTACACCGACAACGACGTCCAGGTCGTCGGCGTCTCGGTCGACACCCCGTTCAGCCTCAAGGCGTGGGCCGAGCAGCAGGGCTACACCTTCCCGCTGCTGTCGGACTTCTGGCCGCACGGCGAGGTCGCCAAGACCTACGGCGTGTTCAACGAGGCCGCGGGCCTGGCCAACCGCGGCACGTTCCTCATCGACACCGAGGGCGTCGTCCGCTACGCCCAGGTCAACCAGCCCGGCGAGGCCCGCGACCAGGCCGCCTGGAAGAAGGCCGTCGCGGCCCTGTAGGCCGTTCGGCGGGCGTGCCGGGTCCCGGCGCGCTCCCGGGGCGCATAGCTCAGCGGAAGAGCACTCGGTTTACACCCGAGCGGTCGCAGGTTCGAATCCTGCTGCGCCCACCAGGTCCCACCCGCACCACGTCCCGCCCCCGTCGGCGGGACGTGGTCGCTCCACCGCCCCGTCAGGCGACGGGTTCGAGGTCGTCCTCGACCGCTGTCGCGGGGGTGGCCTTCGCGCGGCGCTTCTTGACGACGTGGGCGATCACGACGGCCGCGACCACCGCGGCGACGACGGCGAGCGCGCCGGTGCTCATGGCGCTCTCCAGCCGCTTCGCGGCCTCGCCCAGGGCCGCGCCGATGCCGATGTGCAGGGCCGACCAGCAGGCGGCCCCGGCCGCGGCGGCCGGGAGGAACTTGCGGTACGGCAGCCCCGAGGTCCCGGCGGCGGCCGGGGTCAGGGTGCGCACGACGGGCAGGAACCGGGCGAAGAAGACCGCCCAGGCGCCGCGGCGGCGGAGGATGCCGGTGGCCTTGTCCCAGCCGCCGACGCCGTACTTCTGGATCAGCCGGGTTTCCCGCAGCCGGGGGCCGTAGCGGCGGCCGATCAGGTAGCCGAGCGAGTCGCCGGTGGCCGCGCAGAGGGTCACCACGCCCCACAGGACCAGGAAGCGGGTGGGGGTGATCGCGGTGGTGGCGGCGACCAGCAGGCCCGCTTCGCCGGGGGCGATGAAGCCCAGGCCGATGGTGCACTCCGCCAGGACCAGGCCCCCGGTCGCGGCGACCAGGCCGGGCTGCGGCAGTGCCTGGAGCCAGTCCAGGACATCGGTCATCAGGCCCACGGGGGTACTCCTTCGGGTGGCGGCGACTTCCCATCAGAGGGAGCCCGTTTCCTCCCGGTTCCCCCCGGATGTGTATATCGCCGCCACTCGAAGGGCGTAACGCCCGGGGTGGCTACCGCTGCAGCAGCGCGCTGATCTCCTGGCTGGCGGCGCCCGCCTCGGCCAGGTGGCGCAGGTTCTCCGGGACGACCTCGCCCCGGTGTTCGACCGCCTGGGTGTAGAGCCGCCCGGCGCGGTAGGACGAGCGCACCAGCGGCCCGGCCATCACCCCGGCGAAGCCCATCGCCTCGGCGGCCTCCTTGTGCTCCAGGAACTCCTCCGGCTTGACCCACCGGTCGATCGGGTGGTGGCGGAGGCTGGGGCGCAGGTACTGGGTGATGGTGATGATGTCGCAGCCCGCGTCGTGCAGGTCCTGGAGGGCGGCGGTGACCTCGTCGGGGGTCTCGCCCATGCCGAGGATCAGGTTGGACTTGGTCACCAGGCCGTGCCCGCGGGCCTCGGTGATCACCTTCAGCGAGCGCTCGTAGCGGAACGCGGGGCGGATGCGCTTGAAGATGCGCGGGACCGTCTCCAGGTTGTGCGCGAGCACCTGCGGGCGGGAGCCGAACACCTCGGCGAGCTGGTCGGGTTCGGCGTTGAAGTCGGGGATCAGCAGTTCGACGCCGGTGCCCGGGTTCAGGGCGTGGATCTGGCGGACCGTCTCGGCGTAGAGCCACGCGCCGCCGTCGGCCAGGTCGTCGCGGGCGACGCCGGTGACGGTGGAGTAGCGCAGGCCCATCGCCTGGACCGACTCGGCGACCCGGCGGGGCTCGTCGCGGTCGAGGTCGGCGGGGCGGCCGGTGTCGATCTGGCAGAAGTCGCAGCGGCGGGTGCACTGCTCGCCGCCGATGAGGAAGGTGGCCTCGCGGTCTTCCCAGCACTCGAAGATGTTGGGACAGCCCGCTTCCTCGCACACCGTGTGCAGGCCCTCGCGCTTGACCAGGCCCTTGAGTTCGCGGTACTCGGGGCCCATCTTGGCGCGGGTCTTGATCCAGGAGGGTTTTCTCTCGATCGGGGTCTCGCTGTTGCGCACTTCGAGGCGCAGCATCTTCCGACCCTCAGGCGCTACCGTCACCCGCTCAGGCTACGCCTCCCCGGCGAGGGGTGGAAACGCGCGGGGTCCGGCGAAACGCCGGTCAACGCCACTGTTCGCCCCCGAAATGTCCGGGCGGTGTCCGGTTTGCCGCCACAGACCGCGGGGACGCCTTCTCGGGGGCGCGGCGCTGCGCTCCTCGAGCAGGGGGTGTCAGGCGCTGGCGACCAGCCTGCGCAGCAGCCCGACCGCGGACGGCCTGCGCGGCGGCGCGGCCACCTCCGCCGGTGTGCTGCGCAGCAGTGCCAGGTGGGCGGCACCGATGCGGGTGGCCTCTTCGGGGGACTCGTCGTCGTCGGCCAGGCCGGACGACAGGGCGAGCAGGCGCTGTTCGGCCTCGCGCACCGGGCGCAGCACCTCGGTGTCGTGCGCCTCCAGCAGCCGGTGCAGCACCGGGGACTCCTCGGCGGCCGCGCGCCAGGCGGCCGACGCGGCGCCCACCCGGTCCGGTGCCGGAGCGCGGTCGGCCTCGGCGGCCGCCACCTCGAGGCGGCCGGTCAGCCGCAGCATCCACCGGTGGTGCAGGGCGAGCAGCAGTTCGTCGGTGTCGGTGAACACCTCCGCCGCCAGTGGCACGTCGGCCACCGACAGCGGTCCTTCCGGGTTGTGCCGGACGTGCGCCAAGACCGCGTCCAGCGCCGCCTGTCTGCGGTAGTAGTCGTTCCAGCTCATGGTGATGGACTCCTCCCCGTGACCTTCGCCATACCGTGGGTTTGCGGCATACCGTCAGTATGGTCAACAATCTAGCACTGGCCATACCTCCGGTATGTCCGTCCGATTAAGTTACGGTGTGGTGATGACGACAGCGCAGTCCAGGCGGGTGGACTACAGCGAGTCGACCAGGAACGCCCTGGTCGACTCGGCCGTCGCGCTGTTCACCGAGCACGGGTACGCCGCCACCTCGCTGGACGCCATCGCCCGCCGCACCAGGGTCACCAAGGGCGCGCTCTACCACCACTTCAGCGGCAAGCAAGCGCTGTTCGAGGCCGCCTTCGACGCGGTCGAGTCCGGTGTCATCGCCCGCCTCGGCCAGGTCGTGACGGGCCCCGGCGACGCCTGGGACCGGGCGATGAGCGCCCTGCGCGGCTACGTCGGCGTCTGCCTGGAGCCGGACTACCAGCGCATCGTGATCCACGAGGGCCCGGTGGTGATGGGCTGGGAGCGCTGGCGCGCGGCCGAGGAGCACTTCAGCTACGGCCTGGTGAAGGCCGCGCTGGAGGCGCTGATCGCGGCGGGGGAGATCGAGGCGCTGCCGGTCGAGGTCACCGCCAGGGTGCTGTTCGGCGCGCTGTCCACCGGGGCCACCATCATCGCCACCGCCGAGGACCCCGAGCGGGCGGGCGCGGAGGTCTCGCTGACGATCACCCGCGTGCTGGAGGGAATGCGGGTGACCAGGCTGCGATAACGGCTCCCGCGCCTGGGACGATGCCCCCAGCGAGACCCGGGTTCCCGGGCCTGACCCTGGGGGAGCTGCTGATGGAGTCGACCGCGCCGGTCGTCCGCGATCCCGCCCTCGACCGCCCGGCGATCACCGACCCGACCACCGCCATCCTGCTGCGGGTGCGCCAGGACCAGAGCTTCGGCCTGGCCATGGTGGTCGTGCTGCTCGCCTTCGTCTTCAGCAGCGCCTTCGTCCTCGCCTGGAGCGGGGCGTCGGTCCTGTTCGCGCTGCACCTCGCGGTGATGCTGGGCGTGCTCGGCCTGGTCGCCTCGCGGCAGTACCTGTGGGGCCGGTGGCTGCGGTCGGCGCGCGGACCCCGGCTGCTGCACGCGGCGCCGTGGCGGCCCGTGCCTGCCAGGGTGGTGCGGCGCCGGTCGTCGGGTTGGGCTTCGGTCGTCGCGCTGGGGGAGGGCGCGGCGAGCACCGCCGTGCGGGTCACCGCCCTGACCGAGGCGCACCACGCCGTGATCGCCCGCACCGGCCGGGCCTGGGTCGTCGGCCCGGACGAGACCGGGTGGGCCGCGCTGCGCGTCGACGGCACGCACGAGGCCCTGCCCGCGTGGGCACTGGCCGCCGTTCCGCCAGGCACCGCCAAGGCACCCGCGGCCGATCCCGCCGTGCTGACCGCGCGCACCCTGTCGGTGAACACGGTCTCCATGGTCGCCCTGTTCCTCCTCGGGCTCGCGATCACGGTGGGCGCCTGGCTGGTGGTCGGCATGCGGCCGACCACGATGCTGGTGAGCTTGGCGTCCTGGTTGCTGTGCGTGGGGCTGGCCCTGGGGCTCACCGTGTGGCACGCCCGGGTCAACCTGCGGTTGCCCGCGCTGGTCGGGGCCGCCGAGTGGACCCGGGTCGAACTCAGCCTCGCGCCGTGGAAGGCCCGTCGCGACGGCACCGCGAAGGCCAGCGCGACCGTGCGGCTGTCCGACGGCAGCACTCGCACGCTGCTGCTCCCCGGTGCCTCGGTGGAGCTGCTGGGCACCATCTGGGACACCGGCGCGGCCTGGCTCAGCGCCGCTCCCGACCCCGGGACGACGCTGGCCGTGGGACACCCCGGGTACCCGCCGGTGTCTGTCGCCCGGGTCGCCTAGGGCGGGTCAGCGCAGGGCGAAGGTGACGCCGGGCAGTGCGGGCTGCTCCTGGGCGAGCCAGTGGTCGCGGACGGGCAGCGTGCCCTCCAGGGCGGCCAGGACGGCGTCGCGGGCCAGGGGGAGGACTTCGGAGACCGTGACCGGGCGGCCCAGTTCCAGGGTCAGGGAGGTCACCCCGGCGTCGCGGATGCCGCAGGGGACGATGTGGTCGAACGGGGTCAGGTCGGCGTCGCAGTTGAGCTGGAAGCCGTGCATGGTGACCCCGCGCTGGACCCGGATGCCCACCGCGGAGATCTTGCGCTCCGGGCGCACGCCGTCGGCGGCCAGCCACACGCCGCTGCGGCCCTCGACGCGGCCGGTGGCCAGGCCGAAGTGGGCGCACACGGCGATCATGGCCTCCTCGACCCGGCGCACGTACCGCACCACGTCGACCGGGTCGGCCAGCTTGACGATCGGGTAGCCCACCAGTTGCCCCGGCCCGTGCCAGGTGATCTTGCCGCCGCGGTCGACGTCGATCACCGGGGTGCCGTCGTCCGGCCGCTCCTCCGGGGTGGTCCGCTTGCCCGCGGTGTAGACCGGGTCGTGCTCCAGCAGCAGCAGGGTGTCCGGGCCCGCGTCGTCGGCGCGGGCAGTGGCCAGTTCCCGCTGCCACCGCCAGGTGCGCAGGTAGTCCACCGTCCCGATCGGACGAACGTCGACCGGGTCCGCGCTCGCCCGGCAGGAGACCTCAACAGCGCTCACGCGACGACACTACGCCTCGTCCGGCCGGCCGTCCCGGACGAGCGGGCGTGCTCCGATCCCAGAGTCGCGCGGGGTGCGAAGAACGGGCCCGTACCCGATCACGGTCCCGGTCGGGACCCCGCTTCCCCGGCCGGGGGCGGGAGCAGGCCCAGGGCGGCCGAGGCGAGCAGGCCCACGCCGAGCACGCCCACCACGGCGCCGACGGTGTCGGTGAGCCAGTGGACGTCCAGCAGGATGCGGCAGAGCGCGGCCACCAGCACCGCCAACCCGCCCCAGAAGACGCAGGCGCGCAGCCGGGACCGGGCCAGCCAGGCGCACAGCACGGCGGCGGTGAACGCCACCGCCGCCACCGACGTCACGTGTCCACTCGGGAAGCTGAAGTCCGGGTACTCGCGCGGCCTGGCCCTGGCGAACAGCGGCTTCACGAACGACACCAGCCTGCACAGCACCAATACCACCACCGCCTTGAGCAGCAGGCGGGACCGGTCGCGGTCGGCGGTCCGCACGACCGCGGCCCGCACCAGCAGCCCCGCGCCCAGGACGATCGGCAGGACCGGGCCGAACACGTCGCTGACCACCGAGGCGACCGCGCCGACGTCCCCGGCGAAGCCGCCGCCCAGGGACTCGGCCACGAACCGGTCGACCCCCGGGGTGACGCCGGACACGGTCAGGCCCAGCGCGACGAAGGCGACGACCAGCAGCAGGCCGACGCCGAGCAGCCGCCTCACCGCTGTTCGAGCGCGGCCAGGGCGTCGTCGACGGTGTCGTGGCGGAACGCGAAACCGTGGTCCTGCAACACCCTCGGGACCACGTGCTGGCTGCGCAGGATCTCCTCGGCGAACTCGCCCAGCGCGACCTGCAGCGCCACCTTCGGCACCCGGAACAGGGCCGGGCGGTTGCGGGCGCGGCCGAACGCGCGGGTGAACTCGGCGTTCGTCGCCGGGCTCGGGCCCACCAGGTTGACCGGGCCGGAGATGTCCTCGCGCAGCAGGAACACCAGCGCGTCGACCTCGTCGTCCAGGTGAATCCAGGGCAGGTACTGCCTGCCGCTGCCCAGCTTGCCGCCCAGGCCGAGGGAGAACAGCGGGCGCAGCGGGCCGAGCAGGCCGCCGCTGGGGGACAGGACCTGCGCGGTGCGGGCCAGCACGACCCGGGCGCCCGCCGCCGCGGCTGCCGCGGTCGCCGCCTCCCAGCGCACGCACAGCTCCGCCAGGAAACCGCGGCCCGCGGGCTCGTCCTCGTCGGCCGGGCCCGCCGGGATGGTGCCGTAGTAGCCGACGGCGGAGCCGTTGAGCAGCACCGGAACCCCCGCCTCGGCCACCGCGGCGGCGAGCACCTCGGTCGGTTCGACGCGGCTGTCGAGGAGCATCTGCTTGCGCGCCTGCGTCCAGCGGCGGTCGGCGACCCCGGCACCGCACAGGTTGACCACCGCGTCGACGCCGTCGAGGGTGCCCTCCTGCAGCGTGCCCGACGGCGGGTCCCAGCGGCGTTCGTCCGGGGCCTGCGGCTCGCGGCGGACCAGTCGCAGCACCTCGTCGCCGTCGTGTCGGAGCTTGGCCACGAGAGCGGTCCCGATGAGGCCGGACGACCCGGCGACGACTACGCGCATGGGGTGATCGTCCCGAACATCCGGTCGGCGCGCACGCCCGGGTGACGGCGGTTACCCGAGGGCGATGACGGAGGAGGGCCGCCCCGGCGGGGCGGCCCTCCTCGTGTCCACTCTGGCCGGAGGAACCGGTCAGAGACCCAGGTCGGCCTCGAAGGCGCCCTCTTCCAGGCGGTTCTTCACCGTGGAGAGGAACCGGCCCGCGTCCGCGCCGTCGACCAGGCGGTGGTCGTAGGTCAGCGCCAGGTACACCATCGAGCGAACGGCGATGGTGTCGTCGCCGTTCTCGTCGGTGATCACGACCGGGCGCTTGACGACCAGGCCGACCCCCAGGATGCCGACCTGCGGCAACTGGATGATCGGGGTGTCGAACAGCGCGCCCTGGCTGCCCAGGTTGGTCAGGTTGAACGTCGCGCCGAACAGCTCGTCCGGGGTGACCTTGTTGGCCCTGGTCCGGTCCGCGAGGTCGGTGATCTTGTGCGCCAGCCCGGCCAGGTTCAGCTCGCCCGCGTCGTGGATCGCCGGGGTGAGCAGGCCGCGCTCGGTGTCCACCGCGATGCCCAAGTGCTCGGCGCCGTGGTAGGTCACCTCCTTGGCCTCCTCGTCGATGGAGGCGTTGAGCTTCGGGTGCTGCTTGAGCGCCTCGACGGTGGCCTTGGCGAAGAACGGCAGGAACGTCAGCTTGACGCCCTCGCGCGCCTCGAACGCCGCCTTGGCCCGCGAGCGCAGCTTGGCGATCCGGGTCACGTCGACCTCGACGACCTGGGTGAGCTGCGCTGCCGTCTGCAGCGACTCCACCATCCGGCGCGACACCGTCTGGCGCAGGCGGGTCATCTTCTGCGTCGTGCCGCGCAGCGAGGTGTCGACCGACCCCGGCTTGCTCGGCGCCAACGGCGTCGAGGCCGTCGAGGCGGCGGCGGTCAGGTCCGGGCGGCGCTGCGGCTGAGCGGGCTCGGCGGGCTTGGCCTTCTCTGCCTTCTTCGCCTCGGCGGCGGCCAGCACGTCCTGCTTGCGGATGCGACCGCCGACGCCGGTGCCCTTGAGCGAGGACAGGTCCACGCCGTGCTCACCGGCCAGCTTGCGCACCAGCGGGGTCACGTACGGGGCGCTGCCGTTGGTCTCGGCCTGCGCGGGCTCGGGGGCCTCGTCCTGCTTCGGCGCCTCCTGCTTGGGGGCTTCCTTCTGGGGAGCCTCCTGCTTCGGCTCGGCCTTCGGGGCCTCCTGCTCCGGCTGCTCGGGAGCGGCCTCCACGTCCCCGCCGGACGCGGGCTTCGACTCGATGTCCCCGCCCGACCGCGGCGCGGCACCCGCGTCGCCGATGACGGCGAGCCTGCCGCCGACCTCGACGGTGGCGTCCTCGCCCGCGCTGATCTCCAGCAGCGTGCCCGCCACCGGCGACGGGATCTCGGTGTCGACCTTGTCGGTGGACACCTCCAGCAGCGGCTCGTCGACCTCGACCGCGTCGCCGACCTGCTTGAGCCAGCGGGTGACGGTGCCCTCGGTGACACTCTCGCCCAGCGCGGGCATGGTCACCGGGGTGCCCTTGCCGCTGCCCCCGGACGACGCGTCCGACGACGGCTGCGGGCCAGACGAGGGGGCCTCCTCCTGCTCGGGCTCCGCCTCCTGCGCGGGCTCGGGCTCGGGTTCCGGCTCGGCCGCCTGCTCGGCGGAACCGCCGGAGTCGGAGCCCCCCGACTCGGAGGCGTCCCCGATCTCGGCGAGCGCGGCGCCGACCTCGACCGTCTCGTCCTCCTGGGCGAGGATCTTCGTCAGCACGCCCGCGGCGGGCGACGGGATCTCGGTGTCGACCTTGTCGGTCGAGACCTCGAGCAACGGCTCGTCGACCTCGACCGTGTCGCCCTCCTGCTTGAGCCAGCGGGTGACTGTTCCTTCGGTGACGCTCTCTCCGAGCGCCGGCATCTCAACGGAGAACGCCATGGTTTCCTGGACTCCTCGTGCTTTCTGGCATGGCTGGCGGGACGTGGGCTGAGCTTCCGGTCAGCCGTGCACGTGTAGCGGCTTGCCCGCGAGGGCGAGGAACGCCTCGCCGAGGGCCTCCGTCTGGGTGGGGTGGGCGTGGATCAGCGGTGCCACGTCCTCGGGGTAGGCCTCCCAGCTGTAGATGAGCTGGGCCTCGCCGATCAGCTCGCCCACGCGCTCACCCACGAGGGTGATGCCGACGACCGGGCCGTCGGGCGCCTTGACCAGCTTCACGCCGCCGGAGGTCTTGAGGATCTGGCTCTTGCCGTTGCCCGACAGGGCGTAGACCAGGGTCTCCGCCGAGCCGTACTTCTCCTTGGCCTGCGCCTCGGACAGGCCGACCGAGGCGACCTCCGGCTTGCAGTAGGTCACCTTCGGGATGCCCGCCTCGTCGATCACCTTCGGGTTCTGCCCGGCGATGTCCTCGGCGATGAAGATGCCCTGCTGGAAGCCGCGGTGCGCCAGTTGCAGGCCGGGCACCAGGTCGCCCACGGCGTAGACGCCGGGCAGGTTCGTGCGCAGCCGCTCGTCGGTGATCACGAAACCGCGGTCCATGGTGACCCCGGCCTCCTCGTAGCCGTGGCCCGCGCTGTTGGGGCCGCGGCCGACCGCGACCAGCAGCAGGTCGGCGTCGATCGACTCACCGGACTCCAGCGACACCGAGACGCCGGTGTCGCTCTGGGTGGCGCCGGTGAACCGCACCCCGGTCTTGAACTTGATGCCGCGCTTGCGGAAGGCCCGCTCGAGCTGCTTGGAGGCCCACTCGTCCTCCAGCGGCACCAGCCGGGGCAGCGCCTCGACGATGGTGACCTCGGCGCCGAAGGAGCGCCACACGCTGGCGAACTCCACGCCGATCACGCCGCCGCCGAGGACGACGACCTTCTCCGGCACGTGGTCGAGGTTCAGGGCCTGGTCGCTGGTGATGATCCGGCGGCCGATCTCCAGGCCGGGCAGGGTCTTGGCGTAGGAACCGGTGGCGAGCACCACGTTCTTGCCGGTGTAGGTCTGCCCATCGACGGTGACCTTGTTCGGGCCGACGAAGGTGCCCGCGCCCTCGACCACGGTGACCTTGTTGGCCTTGAACAGGCCCTGCAGGCCCTTGTGCAGGTTGGTGACGATGGAGTCCTTGTAGGAGTTCACACCGTTCATGTCGATGCCCTCGAGCGAGGACTTCACCCCGAACTGGTCGCCCTCGCGGGCGTTGTCCGCGACCTCGGCGGCGTGCAGCAGCGCCTTGGTCGGGATGCAGCCCCGGTGCAGGCAGGTGCCACCGACCTTGTCCTTCTCCACCAGGATCACCGAGAGTCCTAGCTCGGCCGCGCGGAACGCGCAGGCGTAGCCGCCGGACCCGCCACCCAGGATCACGAGGTCAGCGGAGGTGTCAGTCACGGGATCTCCTCGACGTGCGACAGCGTTCTGTCAATGTTGCGTCCAGTGCGGCGGGCGGTGCGCGATCACACGTTCGGCGCAGCCACCACACGCCATCTTGTCACTTCGTGAGGCAGGCTTGCGAGGTGGTCGGGGTGTCCGTCGCGTCCCTTCCGTGGTTACCGACCGGTACCGGGGGACACTGGGAACGCGGCCCCGTGGGCGGGGCCGGGAAGAGGAGGGGCAGATGGGGGTTTTCGACTCGCTGCGGCGCAAGCGCGGCAAGCCCGGCGTGCTGCGCGCGGCCAGCAAGCAGGACACCTCGCACCTGGACGAGTGGGCGGCGGCGCGCACCGGCGTCGAGGCGTACGTGGAGCCGAAGACGAACGTGACGGACACGACCGTGGTCCTCGTCGCGCACGACGGCGAGTGGACCCGGCGGCGCATCGCCGACCTGGACGCGGCCTTCGCCTTCGGCAAGAAGCGGTCCATCCCAGTGTACGAGGTGAACCGGGTCGGGCTGCCCCAGCGGATGCGCGACTACATCGCCAGGCAGAAGCGCGAGGGCAGGGCCTAGCACCCGCCTGGCCCGCGCTGATCACGCCCCGACCCGGTCGCGGCGGTCGGGCCGACGACAGCGGCGGCGGTTCCCGGGGAATCCGCCGCCGCTGTCGGGGGTGCGGTCAGCCGTTCGCGGCGATGTCGGCCAGGACGGCCGCGATCGTGCGGACCGGGAGGCCGGTGCCGCCCTTGGTGGTGTAGCCCCAGGGGGCGCCGCCGTTGTAGGCCGGGCCCGCGACGTCGAGGTGCGCCCACGGCAGGTCCTCGGGGACGAACTCGCGGAGGAACACGCCCGCGGCGAGCATCCCGCCCCAGCGCTGCCCGGTGACGTTGGTCAGGTCGGCCAGCCGGGAGTCCAGGTCGGCGCGCAGCTCCTCGGGCAGCGGCATGGCCCAGCCGCCCTCGCCGGTGCCGCGGGCGATCCCGGCGACGCGGTCGCGGAACTCGTCGGAGCCCATGATGCCCGCGGTGCGGTTGCCCAGGGCCACGACCTGCGCCCCGGTCAGCGTGGAGGTCTCGATCAGGTAGTCCGGGTCGTCCTCGGCGGCGCGCACCATGGCGTCGGCCAGGATCAGGCGGCCCTCGGCGTCGGTGTTGAGGACCTCGACGGTCTTGCCGCCGTACATGGTCAGCACGTCGCCGGGGCGGTAGGCGGCCCCGGAGGGCATGTTCTCCGCCATCGGCACCGTGGCCACGACCTCCAGCGGGTACTTGAGCTTCGCCGCCAGCACCACGCTCGCCACGACCGCCGCCGCGCCGGACATGTCCGAGGTCATCGCCTCCATGCCGCCCGCGGGCTTGATCGAGATGCCGCCGGTGTCGAAGGTGATGCCCTTGCCGACCAGCGCGACCTTCTTGCGCGCCCGCGGACCCCGGTAGGTCAGCCGCACCAGCCGGGGCTGGCGGGCGGAGCCCACGCCGACGCCGAGGATGCCGCCGAAGCCGCCCTTGCGCAGCGCCTTCTCGTCGAGGACCTCCACCTCCAGGCCCGCGTCCTTGGCCAGCGCGACCGCGCGCTCGGCGAACGACGCCGGGTACAGGTCGTTGGGCGGGGTGTTGATGAAGTCGCGGGCGGTGGTGACGGCCTCGGCGATCGCGGTGGCGGCCTTGAGGGTGGCCCGGTGCTCCTTGGCGGTGCCCCCGGCCGGGGCGGCCAGCTCCACCCGCGCCAGTTCGCGCTCGGTGGCGTCGGACTTGTACGCGGAGAAGGTGTAGGAGCCCAGCAGGAAGCCCTCCACCGCGGCCTGGAGGTCGACGGCGGACAGCGTGGTGGCGGCCCGCTTGCTCGACCCGGTGGCGCGGGCGGCGGCACCGGCGGCCCGGCGCACCTGCTCGGCGGTCACCGAGCCGTCCGCGGCGGCCTTGCCCAGGCCCGCGGCGACCACCACGGTGGCGGGCAGCCTGCCCAGCGTGGGCAGCTTGACGACCTCGTCGGCCTTGCCGGTGGCGCCCAGCGCGCCGAGCACCTCGGTGAGCGCGCCGTCGAACGCCGCGTCCACCTGCTCCGCGCCGGGCGCCAGCGCGAGGCCGGAGCCGTGCTGCACGGTGCCGATCACGATCGCGTCGACGGGGGCCTCGGTCACCGGTGCGGTGGCCAGTGCCAGCTTGGGGGCGGTCACGTCAGGTGCTCCTCGGGGGTTGGCTTCGGATTGACCCGGCGGACGGCCTCGTGGGTCGCCCGAGCCTGGTCGGACCGGGTCCTGCGGCCCGGGTGGTGACGTATGCTAACCAGTTGGGCATGGCTTTCAACCGGTGGCCGGATGGTGCGTCGGCCACGAATCTGACACGGTTGCGCCCGTGACAGCGATCGGACACGTTCCGGTGGGCACCCGGATCGGGGTGCTCCCGCTCCTGGCGGGTGCGGTGGTCACCGCGGCGCTGGTCGCGGTCGGACCGGCCGCGGCGGTCGCGGGCTGGTGGTCGCTCGCCGCGCTGGGCCTGGCCGGGGTGGTGAGCGTGCTGACCGCGGTGTCGCACGCCGACCTGCTGGCCCAGTCGCCCACCGGCGACCGCGACGCCCACGTCCGCGAACGCCTCGGGCTCGTCCCCGCGCGGCTCTCCGGGCTGCTCTCGGTCGTGGGCCGGGTGGTCGCCGCTGCGGCTGTCGCCGGTGCCGCGGGCACCTACCTGTGGCCCGCCCGCCCGGCGTACGCGGCGGTCGCGCTGCTGGTGGCGGTCACCGCGCTGGTGGTCGCGCCGCCCGCGGTGCCACCCGCGGTGACCAGGATCGCCTGGGCCGTGGTGCTGCTCACCGTCGTCGGGTTCGCGGTGGTCGGGCTGGCCATCGCCCCGGCCGACGCCGCGGTCACCGTCGCCGCGGGCGCGGGCGCCCCGGGCACCGACGACCCGACGGGGGTGCTGTCCGCCGCGGGTCTGCTCACGCTGGGCTTCCTCGGCTTCGAACGGGCGGGCACGGCCCGCACGGCCGTGCCGGTGGTGCTCGCCGCGCTGCTGGTCTCGCTGGGGGTGGCGGTCGTCGTGCTGCGCCAGCTCGGCGGTCC
The DNA here is from genome assembly GCF_003182415.1 of Actinokineospora spheciospongiae. NCBI lineage: Bacteria > Bacillati > Actinomycetota > Actinomycetes > Pseudonocardiales > Pseudonocardiaceae > Actinokineospora > Actinokineospora spheciospongiae. Next base: position 99,993 of record NZ_QHCP01000009.1, read on the forward strand.
GCGCGCGGCGCTGTCGCCGACCCCGCTGCGCGACGCCCTGGCCGCCGCCGACGGGGCGGTCCTCGACCCGCTGCTGACCCTCGGCCTCGCCTTGGGCGCGGTGCTGGTCGTGCGCGCGCTGCTCGACGGTGCCCTCTGCGCCGCCCGCGACCTGGCCGAGCACGGCGAGCTGCCCGGCGCGGCCCGCCACCACGCGCTCGCGGTCGCGGTGCTCGCCGTCGGCGCCTCGGTCGCACTGGCCCCCGCGCTGCTGGCCGAGGTGGCCGCGTGCCTGCTGCTCGGGCACGCCGCGTTCGTCAACTCCGCCGCCCGCTCGCTGCCGCGCCACGACCGCTCGAGCTGGGTCCGCACCGGCTGCTGCGGCCTCGTGCTCAGCGTCGTCGTCGGCGTCAACATCTCCATCCCCGCCCTCGCCACCGCGGCCGGGGTCCTGCTCCTCGGCGGCGGCGCGCTGTGGGCGCACCGAACGCGGGCGGTCACCTGAGGTGGTCGGACGCCCGAATGTCGGGATACCGATTCTCTGCCGGGCCGATCACCGGATACGGTGCCCCCATGACGTCGACGTTGTCGTTCACGAGCACTCCGAACCCCCACCCGGCCACCCCGGAGCGGGTCGCGGAGGTACTCGCGTCCCCCGGTTTCGGACGCTACTTCACCGACCACATGGTGACTGTCCGCCACACCCGCGAGCAGGGCTGGCACGACGCCAGGGTCGGGCCGTACCAGCCGCTGACCCTGGACCCCTCGGCCTCGGTCCTGCACTACGGCCAGGCGATCTTCGAGGGCCTCAAGGCCTACGCGCAGCCGGACGGTTCGATCGCCACCTTCCGCCCGGAGGCCAACGCCGCCCGCTTCCGCGCCTCCGCCCGCCGCATGGCGATGCCGGAGCTGCCGGACGAGCTGTTCCTGGAGTCCCTGCGCCTGCTGGTCGAGGCCGACCGCCGCTGGGTGTCCACCAAGCCCGAGGAGTCGCTGTACCTGCGGCCGTTCATGATCTCCACCGAGGCGGCCCTCGGCGTCCGCCCGGCCTCGGAATACCTGTACCTGGTCATCGCCTCGCCCGCGGGCGCGTACTTCGCCGGTGGCATCAAGCCGGTGACGGTCTGGCTGTCCACCGAGTACGTCCGCGCGGCCCCCGGCGGCACCGGCGCGGCCAAGTTCGCGGGCAACTACGCCGCGTCGCTGGTCGCCCAGGCCCAGGCCGCCGAGCAGGGCTGCGACCAGGTCGTCTGGCTCGACGCCGTGGAGCGCCGCTGGGTGGAGGAGATGGGCGGCATGAACCTGTTCTTCGTGCTGGGCGACAAGGTCGTCACCCCGGCGCTGTCGGGTTCCCTGCTCCCCGGCATCACCCGCGACTCCCTGCTGTCGCTGGCCCGGGACCTGGGCTACACCACCGAGGAGCGCCCGATCTCCACCGAGGAGTGGGAGAAGAAGGCCGCCTCCGGTGAGCTGACCGAGGTCTTCGCCTGCGGCACCGCCGCCGTGATCACCCCGGTGGGCCACGTCAAGCACGCCACCGGGTCCTTCGACGTCTCCGGCGGCGCCACCGGCCCGGTCACCACCAGGCTCCGCCAGACCCTCACCGACCTGCAGTACGGCCGGATCGAGGACCCCCAGGGCTGGATGAGCACCCTCTGACGGCACAGCGGGGCGGGCTCCGGCCCGCCCCGCTCAGCTCAGCGTGCACGCGGCCAGCACGACCGCCGTGGTGAGTTCGCAGGCCGCGCCCAGCACGTCCCCGGTGACCCCGCCGAAGCGGCGCCGCGTGTGCGCCACCAGCAGCGCCACCACCGCCGCCGCGACCACCACCCCCACCGCCGCCCTCGGCCCCACCGCCACCAGCCCCGCGGCGGCCAGCAGCACCGCCCACCCCGCGGGCACCCACCACGGCTGCGTCCCGGCGACCAGCGCGCCCAACCCGTCCAACCGCGCCGCCGGGACCCCGCGCACGCAGCACGCCCCGAACGCCGTCCGCCCGGCCGCCAGCGCGAGCACGACCCCCGCCCACGGCACCGACGGCAGCGCCACCGCCTCGACCCCCAGCACGACGATCAGCGCCACCACCCCGAACGGCCCGACGTCGCCGCCCTTCATGACCGCCAGCGCCCGCTCCGGCGGCCCGTAGCAGCCGAGCCCGTCCGCGGTGTCCGCCAGCCCGTCCAGGTGCATCCCCCGGGTCACCAGCGCCAGCACGCCCACCGCCAGCACCCCCGCGAGCAGCGGCGGGAACGGCAGCCACAGCACCCCGGCGGCCAACAGCCCGAGCAGGGCGCCGACCACGGGTGCCACCGCGATCGCCGAGCGGGCCGCCCGGGTGTCCACCGAGTCGACGTGCAGCGGCAGCACGGTCAGCCAGGACAGGGCCAGCCGCAGACCGGTCATCCGGCGTCGGTCGGCAGCGGGGTGTCGCGCCCGCTGACCCCCGCGTCCTCGAAGGTCGCCATCTCGGCCAGGACGCGGGTCGCCATGGAGACCAGGGGCAGCGCGGCGAGCGCGCCGGACCCCTCGCCCAGCCGCAGGTCCAGTTCCAGCAGCGGCGTGAGGTCGAGCTGTTCCAGGGCGAGGGTGTGCGCGGGTTCCACCGACCGGTGCCCGGCGACCCACCACGCCGACGCGCCCGGCGCCAGTTCCTCGGCGACCAGCGCCGCCGCCGCGCTGATCAACCCGTCGAGGATCACCGGTGTCCGGCGCACGGCCGCCTGCGCCAGGAACGCCGCCATGGCCGCGATGTCCGCGCCCGAGGCGGCGCGCAGCAGCGCCACCGGGTCGCCCGACACCCGGCGGGCCCGGCGCAGGCCGTCGCGGACGGCCACCGCCTTGCGCATCCACCCCCGGTCGTCGATGCCGGTGCCGCGGCCGACCACGGCCACCGGCTCCGCGCCGGTCAGCGCGGCGATCAGCACCGAGGCGGGGGTGGTGTTGCCGATGCCCATGTCACCGGCGACCAGCAGGTCCGCCCCGCTGTCGACCTCCTCGTCGGCGATCGCGCGACCGGCGGTGATCGCCGCGCGCACCTCGGCGTCGGACAGGGCGTCCTCGCGGTCGACCGACCCGGACGAGCGGCGGACCTTGTGCGCGGTGACCTGCTCGGGCAGCCCCGCGCCGTCGGTGTCGACCGACAGGTCCACCACCCGCACGGTCGCCCCGGCGACCGAGGCCAGCACGTTGACCGCCGCGCCCCCGGTGAGGAAGTTCGCCACCATCTGGCCGGTGACCTCGCTCGGGAACGCCGAGACCCCGTGCGCGGCGACCCCGTGGTCACCGGCGAACACGACCACCCTGGGCCGGGCGAACGGCTTCGGCGGGCACTGGCCCTGGCAGGCCGCCACCCACACCCCGAGCTCCTCCAGCCGCCCCAGCGAGCCCTGCGGCTTGGTCAGCCGCTCGTGCCGGGCGACGGCCTCGCGGCGGGCGGTCGCGTCCGGCGCGGTCACGTGCGGGAAGTCGGTGCTCACCGGGGTGCCTCCGAGGGGGTTCAGCGTCAGCGCAGCCGCAGCGGCAGGCCCGCGACCAGCAGCAGCACCTCGGTGCTCACCTCGGCCAGGGACGCGTTGACCGCGCCGAGTTCGTCGCGGAAGAGCCTGCCAGAACGGGTCGCGGGAACCACACCCAGCCCGACCTCGGCCGACACCACCACCAGCGGCGCCGCGCACGCGGCGACCGCGTCGACCAGCCGCGCCCGCTCGGCCGCCACCGTGATCCCCGGGGTGGTCCAGGCCGCGGCGTCGTCGAGGGCACCGGTGAGCCAGGTCGCCACGTCGTCGAGCAGCAGCGGCGGGTCGCCCGCGCGGGCCGCGGACAGGGCGGCGACGAGGGACCCGGTGTCCGGGACCTCCACCGTGCGCCAGGTGGCGGGCCTGCGGTCGACGTGGGTGGCGATCCGCGCGTCCCACTCCGCGTCGCCCGGCACCCGGCGGGCGGTGGCCAGGTAGGTGGCCGGGCCGTCGGCCGGGAGCAGGCCCTCGGCGTGCGCGGACTTGCCCGACCGGGCCCCGCCCAGCACCAGCGTCTTCACGTCCGGGCACGCTACCGTCCCGGGCATGAGCTTCAGTTGGCGCTACGAGGACACCACCGGCGGCCCCGTCCCCGGCCCGGCCGTCACCTTCGACGACCAGGCCGAGGCCGAGGACTGGTTCAGCACCACCTGGCCGGACCTGCTGGAATCCGGCGTCAAGCAGGTGACCCTGCTCGACGGGGAGACCGAGGTCTACGGCCCGATGGGCCTGCGCACCCCCTGACCGCGGGTGCGGCTCAGGGGCTGACGGTCAGCGACGGGTCCGTGACGACCACGTCGGCGAGCACGTCGTCGATCGCCTTGAGCAGGTCGGCGTCGAGCTTCCTGCCCGCCGCGGCGGCGTTGTCGACGACCTGCTCCGGGCGGGACGCGCCGATGATGGCCGAGGCGACGTTCTGGTTCTGCAAGACCCACGCCACCGCGAGCTGCGCCATGCTCAGCCCGGCCTGCTCGGCCAGCGGCTTGAGCTGCTGCACGGCGGTGAGCACGTCGTCGCGCAGCCAGCGGGAGATCATGTTCTTGCCGCCGGTCTCGTCGGTCGCCCGGGACCCGGCGGGCGGCTCGGCCCCCGGCGCGTACTTGCCGGTCAGCACGCCCTGCGCGATCGGCGACCACACGACCTGGCCCAGGCCCTCCCGCTCGGAGGTGGGCACGACCTGCTTCTCGATGACCCGCCACAGCATCGAGTACTGCGGCTGGTTGGAGATGAACGGCACGTTCAGCTCCCGGGCCAGCGCCGCGCCCCGGGTGATCTGGTCCGCGGTCCACTCCGAGACGCCGATGTAGAGGACCTTGCCCTGCCGCACCAGGTCGGCGAAGGCGAGCATGGTCTCCTCCAGCGGCGTGGTCCGGTCGAACCGGTGCGCCTGGTAGAGGTCGAGGTAGTCGGTGCCGAGCCGCTGCAGGGAGGCGTGCGCGGACTCCATGACGTGCTTGCGGCCCAGGCCCTTGTCGTTGGGGCCGCCGGGACCGGTCGGCCAGAAGACCTTGGTGAAGATCTCCAGGCCCTCGCGCCGCTGCCCCTTGAGGGCGCGGCCGAGGACCGACTCGGCCTTGGTGTTGGCGTAGACGTCGGCGGTGTCGAAGGTGGTGATGCCCGCGTCGAGGGCGGCGCGCACGCAGGCCTGCGCGGCGTCCTCCTCGACCTGCGAGCCGTGGGTCAGCCAGTTGCCGTAGGAGATCTCGGAGACGTTGAGGCCACTGCGGCCCAGGCGGCGGTGTTCCATAGGAACGAGCCTAATCCGAGGTGCTTCGTTGTGCTAACTGTTGAGAGTGGACAGAGCAGCCGGGGCGGTCAGGCGACGGCGTCGCCCGCGCGCACCCGGGGCTTGGGCACGCGCAGCTTGCGGAGCTGGGTGGCGCGCACGAACCCGTACCAGCCGATGGAGAAGCCGCGGCTGGTGTCCTTCGGGAACTTCGCCCGCACCCGCTTGGCGATCCGGCGGCCGTTGAGCACGCCCTCGACGACCATGGCGACCAGCATCAGCAGGCAGGCCAGCGTCGCGTACTGCTGGATCGCCAGCGAGGGCACCAGCAGCGACAGGAACACCACCACCGCCAGCGGCATGAACAGCCCCAGCAGGTTGCGCCGGGAGTCCACCAGGTCGCGGATGTAGGCCTTGACCGGGCCGCGGTCGCGCGGCATCAGGTAGCGGTCGTCGCCCTCGTTCATCCGCTTGCGCTGCTCGATGCGCTGGAGCTTGCGCTGGGCGGCCAGCTCGGCGCGCTCCTCCTTGCTGCCGCGGGCGCGGCGCATGGCCTCGCGGGTGGTCTTCGGCGGCGGCGCCACCGGGCCGCGCCTGCGGCCCTCGGCCTCGCGCCGCTTGGGGGTCGGCCTGCCCTTGCCGGGGGTGCGGGCCTTGGTGGTGTCGCCCACGGTCACGGCAGCCTCCTCCACCTGTTCGGCTTCGGGGCTGTCTGCGCTGGTGCGACGGAGGAACCTCACCTGTACAGGGTATGACAACCCGCTCGGTGGATACGCTGCGCCCGTGCTGGTCGTCATCGCGCCCGACGGTTTCGGGGGCACCCTGACCTCCCGGGCCGCCGCCGAGGCGATCGCCGCGGGCTGGCGCCGGGGTGCTCCGGCGCACGAACTGCTGCTGCGCCCGCTGGCCGACGGCGGCCCCGGTTTCGTCCCCGTGCTGCACGGCGCCCTGGGCGGCGAGGTCCACCAAGTGCAGGTCAGCGGCCCCCTGGGCGACCTGGTCGACGCTTCCTGGCTGCTGGTGGGGGAGACCGCCTACCTGGAGTCCGCCGAGGCCGCGGGCCTGCACCTGGTGCCCGCCGACCGCCGCGCCGGGGTGTGCGAGACGACCACCACCCGCGGGGTCGGCGAGCTGGTGGCCGCCGCCGTCACGGCGGGTGCGCGACGGGTCGTGGTCGGCCTCGGCGGTTCGGCGACCACGGACGGGGGAGCGGGGCTCATCGACGGACTCGGCGCGCTCGACCTGTCCGGGGTGCGCCTGGTGGCCGCGGCGGACGTGGAGAACCCCCTGCTCGGCCCGCACGGCGCGGCGGTGGTGTTCGGCCCGCAGAAGGGCGCTGACCCGGCCGCGGTGGCCCGCCTGGAGGCCCGGCTGGCCGGGTGGGCCGACGAGCTGGCCGCCCGCACCGGCCGCGACCCGCGCGGGCACCCCGGCGCCGGGGCGGCGGGCGGCCTGGGCTTCGCGCTGCTGGCCCTGGGCGCCGAGGTGACCTCCGGGGCGGGTCTGGTCGCCGGGGCCACCGGCCTGGCCGCCGCCGTGGCCCGCGCCGGGCTCGCGGTCACCGGCGAGGGCAGCTTCGACTGGCAGTCGCTGCGCGGCAAGCTGGTCACCGCGGTGGCCGGGGCCGCGGCCGAGCGCGGCGTGCCGTGCCTGGTGCTGGCCGGTCAGGTGTCGGTCGGGCGCAGGCAGGCGGCGTCGGCGGGGGTGGCCGAGGCGCACTCCGCCGCCGAGCACGCCGGGTCGGTGGCCGCGGCCCTGGCCGATCCGGCGGGCACCCTCGCCGACCTGGCCGAGCACGTGGCCCGGCAGTGGCGGTGACCGCTGGTGGGCGGGCCGCGACGCGCGGTGCGGGCGGACCGGGGCGTGACGCGGTGCGCGTCCGCTCCGCGCCCGGCTGTGTCACCATGGGGCGGGAACAAAATCCGTGCCTGCGTCTGTTGTCCCGATCGAGGGCCCCACTGGGTCCGCCACCGGCGTAGGACCAGCCAAGGGAGAACCATGACGACCGCCCAGGAGAACGGCACCGAAGCGGCGACCCACGGTGTCAAGCTGTCCGCCGAGGCCGCCACCAAGGCCAAGGCGCTGCTCGACCAGGAGGGCCGCGACGACATGCACCTGCGCATCGCCGTGCAGCCCGGCGGCTGCGCTGGCCTGCGCTACCAGCTCTTCTTCGACGAGCGCACCCTCGACGGCGACCTGTTCCGCGACTACGACGGCCTCAAGGTCGCCGTGGACCGGATGAGCGCCCCGTACGTCGACGGCGCCGTGATCGACTTCGTCGACACCATCGAGAAGCAGGGCTTCACCATCGACAACCCGAACGCGGGCGGCAGCTGCGCCTGCGGCGACTCGTTCCACTGAGTCCGGGAGCACCCACGCGCCAAGAGGGCCACGATCGTCGGATCGTGGCCCTCTTGGCGTGCCGGTCGGCGGTTACACGTACTCGTCGAGGTCGATGACCTGGGCCGCGTTGGCCTCGGAGACCCACCACAACGCCGCCGCCCTGGCGGCCGGGATGCCCGCGGAGACGAGCTCCGGGTCGACGGTGAGGCCGGTCGGCAGGTCCGCGCAGTCCGCGATCAGCTCGGCCATGGTGTCCGCTTCTGGAGTGCTCATGCCCTGCACGGTAAACGTAATCAACGTCACTTCCCAGGGGTACCGACCAGTAGTGTTGGGCCGAATGGTCGACGACTACCCCGACCGGTGGTTGCCCGCACGAGCGCGGGCTGATCGAATCTCGATCGCCGGTTGATCGAATCAGACCCCACGCCCCGTCGACCCCTCGGGCGTCGACCACCCACACAGGGAGAGGCCTCGTGCCCGTCGCAGTCTCCGGAAGTATCGCCACCGACAACCTGATGCACTTCCCGGGGAAGTTCTCCGAGCAGCTCGTCGCCGAGCAGCTCCACAAGGTGTCGCTGAGCTTCCTCGTCGACGACCTGGTGGTCCGCCGCGGCGGCATCGGCGCCAACATCGCCTTCGGCCTGGGCGTCCTGGGCTGCTCGCCGGTCCTGGTGGGTGCGGTCGGGGCGGACTTCGCCGACTACCGCTCCTGGCTGGAGCGGCACGGGGTCGACTGCGCGGGCGTGCACGTCTCCGAGGTCGCCCACACCGCCCGCTTCGTCTGCACCACCGACGACGAGATGAACCAGATCGCCTCGTTCTACGCGGGCGCCATGTCGGAGTCCCGGCAGATCGAGCTGCACCCGATCGAGGCCAAGGCGGGCAAGCTCGACCTGGTCCTGATCGGCCCGGACGACCCGGAGGGCATGCTCCGCCACGCCCAGGAGTGCCGCCAGCGCGGCTACGCCTTCGCCGTCGACCCCTCCCAGCAGATGGCCCGCATGGACGGCGCGCAGATCCGCGACTTCGTCACCGGCGCGGACTACCTGTTCACCAACGACTACGAGTGGGAGCTGCTGCGGCAGAAGACCGGCTGGTCCGACCAGGAGGTCATGGAGAAGGTCGGCCTGCGCGTCACCACCCTCGGCGCCAAGGGCGTGGAGATCGTCCGCAAGGACGGCACCAGCCTCACCGTCAGCGCCGTCCCGGAGACCGCCAAGGTCGACCCCACCGGCGTCGGCGACGGCTTCCGCGCGGGCTTCGTCGCCGCCATCACCCAGGGCCTGGGCCTGGAGCGCGCCGCGCAGCTCGGCTCGCTCATCGCCACCCTGGTGCTGGAGACCGTCGGCACCCAGGAGTGGACCTTCGGCAAGGAGGCGGCCCTCGCCCGCCTCAGCGACGCCTTCGGCCCCGAGGCCGCGGCGGAGATCGCCCCGATCCTGCCCTGACCGCGACCACGACCGCGAGCCCCGGCCCGGCACCACCCGGCCGGGGCTCGCGGCTGTCCGGGGTGGACCGTCCCGGGAAGACCGCACAACGCCGACGGCCGCCCCGGACAGGGGCGGCCGTCAGCGCGAGAAGACGCTCAGAGCTTGACCGGGTAGCGCGGCTCGGGCACCACCGGCGCGATCCGGCGCTCGATGAAGATCCCGTGCCACAGCATGAACACCAGCAGCGCCCAGATCCGCCGCGAGTGGTCCAGCGTCCCGGCCCGGTGCTCCTCCAGCAGCCGCAGCACCGCGTTCTTGTCGATCAGCGCGTCGGTCTGCGACTGCAGCACGATGTCGCGGGCCCAGTCGTACATCTCCGACCGCAGCCAGATCCGGATCGGCACCGGGAACCCCAGCTTGCGCCGGTTGAGCACGTGCTCCGGGACGATCCGGCGCATCGCCTGCCGCAGCGCGTACTTCGTGGTCTCCTTGGTGATCTTCTGCTCCAGCGGCACGGTCGCCGCCACCTTGAACACCTCGGGGTCCAGGAACGGCACCCGCAGCTCCAGCGAGTTCGCCATGGTCACCTTGTCGGCCTTGACCAGGATGTCCCCGCGCAACCAGGTGTAGAGGTCCACGTGCTGCATCCGGGTCACCGGGTCCAGCGCCGCCGACTCCCGGTACGCGGCGGCGGTCACGTCCCGGTGACCCACCCGGGGGTCGTAGGTCCGCAGCACCTGCTGCAACTGGTCCTCCCGGAAGATCCGGGCGTTGCCGTAGTAGCGGTCCTCCAGCGACAGCGCCCCCCGCCGCAGCAGGTCCTTGCCGCGGGTGCCCTCCGGGATCTTCGTCGACACCTTGCCCATGATCTTGCGCAGCGCCCCCGGCACCCGCTCGAACGGCGCCAGCGACAGCGGCTCCCGGTAGATCGTGTACCCGCCGAACAGCTCGTCCGCGCCCTCGCCGGACAGCACCACCTTCACGTGCTTGCGGGCCTCGCGGGCGATGAACCACAGCGGCACCAGCGCCGGGTCGGCCACCGGGTCGTCCAGGTACCACACGATCAGCGGCAGCGCGGACATCATGTCGTCCGCCGACACCGTGCGGACCACGTGCTTGACCCCGATCGCGGCGGCCGACTCGGCGGCCACGTCGATCTCGGAGTACCCCTGCCGCTCGAAGCCGGTGGTGAAGGTCACCAGGTCCGGGTTGTGCCTGCGGGCCAGCGCGGCGATCGCGGTGGAGTCGATGCCACCGGACAGGAACGACCCCACGGTCACGTCCGCGCGCATGTGCACCCGGACCGAGTCGCTGAGCACGTCGGCGATGCGGTCGTGCAGCGCATCCGCCTCGGCCTGGCCGTGCACCGGGGTCGGGGCGAACCGGGGCGTCCAGTACCGCCGGATCACCGGCTCCTCACCGGGGACCAGCGTGAACGAGTGCCCGGACTCCACCCGGTGCACCTGGGTGTGCATCGTGGCGGGCTCGGGCACGTACTGGAGCGTCAGGTAGTGCTGCAACGCCCGGCGGTCCAGTTCCTGCCGCACGCCGATGACCGGCGCCAGCTCCAGGATCGACTTCTTCTCGCTGGAGAACGCCACCCCGCCGGGGCCCACCGCGTAGAACAGCGGCTTGATGCCGAACGGGTCGCGCGCACCGAAGAGGACCTGGCGCTGGGAATCCCAGATCAGGAACGCGAACATGCCGCGCAGCCGGGGGACCGCGGCGTCGCCGAGGTAGTGGTAGGCGGCGACGATCGTCTCCGAGTCGCCGTCGGTGCTGAACCGCGCACCGTGCCGCTCCGCCAGCTCCGCGCGCAGCTCCAGGTAGTTGTAGATCTCGCCGTTGAACAGCAGGGTGTAGCGGCCCGGAGCCTCCGGCGGACCCCACACCAGCGGCTGGTGGGAGTGCTCCAGGTCGATCATCGCCAGGCGGTTGAAGCCGAAGACGGCCTCACCGCCGGTCCAGGTCCCGCTCTCGTCCGGGCCGCGGTGCCGCTGGCAGCGCATCGCGGCACCGACGGCCCCGCGGGCCGCGGCGGCGTCCATCTCCGAAGGGCAGACCAGGCCAAGCAGACCGCACACGCTTCTCGCGCACCTCTCGTGTCGAGCCGGGGGAAGCCGCCCGGTGGGGAGCCGGGCGGTCAGGCCGCGTCGCCGGGACAGCTTCGTCGCGGCGGCGGCTCCTCAGCGGAGACGCCAGTATGCCGGGCGGGGTTGCGCGGGGATGACAAGGTCGTGCTCGCCCCGAAGTGTGACCGACGTCCGCTCACCCCTCGCAGGGTGTGGCCGGGGTCGCTGGGCTAGGCTCCGCATGGCTCCAGACGAGCGTGGATCGCCGCTGCCCCAGCGGTGAGCACCCGCCCGTCGCGGGGGTCACGGGAAGATCGCCTCGAGGAGGAGTCGCGCAGTGGGCACACCTGCCTCCGGTGCCGCAGGGCACGGGAACCGCACGCCGCTCGGCCGGCCGGCCAAGCTCGCCTGCCTCATGCTGCTGGTCGTGCTCGGCGCCTCCGGGTGCTCCACCGAGCAGGTCCTGCGCTTCGGCTGGCCCGAGGGCGTCACGCCGCAGGCCGACCGGATGCGCGAGTTCTGGACCTGGTCGGTCGTCGCCGCCCTGGTCATCGGCCTCATCACCTGGGCGCTGATCATGTGGCCGGTGGTCGCGCACCGCAAGCGCGGCGACAAGCTGCCCAAGCAGTTCCAGTACAACCACTTCCTGGAGCTGATCTACACCGGCATCCCGGTCGTCATCGTGGTCGTGCTCTTCTACTTCACCGCCACGACGCAGAACTACGTGCAGGCGGAGAAGGAGCCCGACGTCACCGTCGACGTGCTCGCCTTCCAGTGGAACTGGGAGTTCGGCTACAACTCCTACAAGACCGAGTCCGGTCAGTTGGTGCAGCCGAGCGAGGACGACAAGGTGCGCACCGTCGGCAGCAGCGCCGAGATCCCGCTGCTGGTGCTGCCCACCGACCGCACCATCCAGTACAACCTGCGCTCCCGCGACGTCATCCACTCGTTCTTCGTCCCGGAGTTCCTGTTCAAGCGGGACGTCTTCCCCATGCCGGAGAAGAACGAGCAGGACTACACCTTCCAGAACTCGATCGACCAGACCGGGTCCTTCGTGGGCCGCTGCGCCGAGCTGTGCGGCACCTACCACGCGGTCATGAACTTCGAGGTCCGGGCGATCACCCCCGACCTGTTCGACCAGTACATGCGGCTGCGCGGGCAGACCAACCCGAAGACGAACAAGAACTACACCGCGGGTGAGGCGCTGGCGCAGATGAACTGCGGCGAGCTGTGCACCCCGACCGCGGTGACCACCAAGCCGTTCAACACCGACCGCACCGTGCGCACCGCGTCCAACTAGGACGCGGGCCCCGATGGACACGACGGCGGTACGACAGGTGAATGCGAGGACACCATGAAGGTCGAAGCCAGGCTCTTCGACGTCACGACCGGCTTCTTCTTTCTCTCCGCGATCGTCTACGGCCTGTGGGCGGGCGAGGCGGTGGGAACGGTGGCCCTCATCCTGACCGGCGGGCTGTCGCTGATCGTGGGTTCCTACTTCCACTTCATCGCCCGGCGGCTGGAGCAGCGCCCGGAGGACAACCCGGACGCCGAGGTCAGCGACGGCGCCGGTGAGCTGGGCTTCTTCTCCCCTGGCAGCTACTGGCCGGTGGCGGTGGCCGCCTCCGCCGCGCTCGCGGGCTTCGCCATGGCGTTCTGGCAGGTGTGGCTCCTGGTGATCGCCGTCGTCCTGGTGCTCTTCACCGTCGGTGGCCTGGTGTTCGAGTACCACACCCGGCCCGACGCCGAGTAACCACAGCAGACACGACAAGAGGCTCCACCCGATCCGATCGGGTGGAGCCTCTTCTCGTTCGTGGTCTCAGGCTTCCTTGGCGGCCAGCCTGCGCGACGTCGCCGTCCAGCGGTCCAGCAGCGTCGCCCCCGCACCGGAGTCCAGCGCGTGCGCGGCCTGCCCCAGACCCGCCTCCAGGTCCGCGTGCAGGTCGCCGGTGAAGCCGCGGAACGCCGCGATCGCCCCGGCCGCGTTCAGCAGCACCGCGTCGCGCACCGGCCCCGGCTTGCCCGCCACCAGGTCCCGCACCACCGCGGCGTTGAACGCCGCGTCACCACCGCGCAGGTCGGCCGGGGTGGCGGGGGAGACGCCCAACCGCGCCGGGTCGATCCGCTCCTCGCGCACGACCCCGCCGGAGACCACCCAGGCCCGCGTCGTGGTCGTCGTGGTGATCTCGTCCAGGTTGTCCTCACCGCGCACCACCAGCACGCTCGCGCCGCGCCCGGCGAACACCTCCGCCACCAGCGGCGCCATTCGCAGGTTCGCGCAGCCCACCAGGCCCGCGGTCGGCTTCGCCGGGTTCGTCAGCGGGCCCAGCACGTTGAACACCGTGGGGATGCCCAGCTCGCGGCGCGGCGGGCCGGTGACCCGGAACGCCGGGTGGAACACCGCGGCGAAGCAGAAGCCGATGCCCACCTCGCGCACGCAGGTGGCCACCGCGTCCGGCGACAGCTCGATCGCCACCCCCAGCTCCTCCAGCACGTCGGCCGTGCCGCACTGCGAGGACGCGGCCCGGTTGCCGTGCTTGACCACCGGCACCCCGGCGGCGGCGGCGGTGATCGCGGCCATGGTGGAGATGTTCACGGTGTGCGCCTGGTCGCCGCCGGTGCCGACGACGTCCACCGCGTGCCCGTCGACGTGCACCAGCCGGGCGTGCGCCAGCATGCCCGCGGCCATGCCCGCGATCTCCTGCGGCGTCTCGCCCTTGGCCCGCAGCGCGACGGCGAACCCGGCGATCTGCGCCGGGGTGGCGCTGCCGGACATGATCTGGCCCATCGCCCACGTGGTGTCCGCCTCGGTGAGGTCGGCGCGTTCGATCAGGCGGTTGAGCAGGCCCGGCCACGAGGGCGGCTGGCCGGTGGGGACCGGGATGACCACGGGGACCGACCCGCTCAGCCGCGGACGACGGGCAGGCGCTGCGAGCGCAGCACATCGGCCACGGTCTCGGCGGCGGTCAGCGGGTCGAGCGGGTGCACCAGCACCGCCTCGGCGCGCGACCAGGTCGCCAGCCAGCGGTCGTCCTTGCGGCGCACCGCGATCACGATCGGGGGACAGTCGGTGATCTCGTCCTTGAGCTGCCTGCACAGGCCGATGCCGCCGGTCGGCTGCGCCTCGCCGTCGAGGATCGCCAGGTCGATGCCGCCGCCGTCCATCTCCATCAGCACGTCGGACACGGTGCCCACCTCGACGAAGACCACCCGGCCCACGTCCGCGGCCGGTCGCCTGCCCACGGCTGTGACGATGCTCTCCCGCACCTCGGGCCGGTGGCTGAACACCAGGATCTTCAGGGGCTGAGTGCTCATGCTCGACGTCCTCAGGCTCAGGTCAGATCGGACCCCGCGATGTTATCGGTCTCACCCCGCCGGGGCTGCAACACGTCCCAGCCCGGGGCGTCCCCGCCCAGCCGCTGCGCCAGGCTCGCCATCCGCGACCGCTCCCGCGCGCACTCCAGCGCCGTCACCACCTGCGCCCGCACGGCGTGGAACCGGGTCGACCCGTCCGGCCCGGGGACCGGACCGCGCAGCTCGTAGCCGTCTTGACCGATCAACCCCGCCGCCTCGCCCGCCCGCTCCGGCGGCAGCTCCAGGTGGTGGCGCAGCACCGCCTGCTCGCCCTCGCGCCAGCCCGCGGCGGCGGCCAGCACCGACGAGGCGGCCTCCGCCGGGTCGAAGCTCCCGGCGACGACCACCAGGTCCGGGTCGTCGACCGGCAGCGGCGGCGGCTCCGCGCGCCCGAACAGGCCGCGGACGCGGTCCAGAAAAGACATCTCGGCTCCCGAATTGCGCATCCGCGCTCATATCGCGGCGATGACGGCGGTGTGACGCGGTCTACTCGCGCCCCGCCCGGGCGTGGCGTGTCGTCGCAGGACATAATGCGACGCGTGACTGCAGCAGCGCCCTCCATTGGCCAGCGTGTGCACTCGCTGAACCGGCCGAACATGGTCAGCGTCGGCACCATCGTGTGGCTGTCCAGCGAGCTGATGTTCTTCGCCGGACTCTTCGCCATGTTCTTCACCGTCAAGGCGCAGAACGGCGACCAAGCGTGGCCGCCGCCGCTGGCCGGTGGGGAGGAGTTCCACCTGAACGTCCCCTACGCGCTGCCGTTCACCATCATCCTGGTGCTCTCGTCGTTCACCTGCCAGCTCGGCGTGTTCGCCGCCGAGCGCGGTGACGTGTTCGGCCTGCGCCGGTGGTACGTGGCCACCCTGGTCATGGGGGCGATCTTCGTCGCGGGCCAGGCCTACGAGTACTACAACCTCGTCCACGAGGGCCTGACGATCCCGTCCGGACCGTTCGGCACGGTGTTCTTCCTGACCACCGGCTTCCACGGACTGCACGTCATCGGCGGCCTCATCGCCTTCGTCTACCTGCTCGTCCGGACCAGGCTGAGCAAGTTCACCCCCGCCCAGGCCACCTCGGCGATCGTGGTCTCGTACTACTGGCACTTCGTCGACGTCGTGTGGATCGGCCTGTTCGCCGTCATCTACCTCGTGCCATGACGGACCCCGCTCACCACCACAGCTCCGCCGAGCCCGCACTGACAGCAAGGGTTGCCGTTCAATGACCAAGAAACCACGCAGTCGTGGCAAGTTCCGCAGGCGCCTGGCCGGACTCCTGGCCCTCGGCTTCGGCCTGCTGTCGGTCGGCCTCGCCTACTCCGCGCTGGCCCCGTCGCCGCCGGTGGCCCAGGCCCAGGACGACGCCGCCCTGGTGCGCAAGGGCGAGCAGATCTACAACACCACCTGCATCTCCTGCCACGGCGCCAACCTCGAGGGCGTGCAGGACCGCGGGCCCAGCCTGGTCGGCATCGGGCAGGCCTCGGTGTACTTCCAGACGGCGACCGGGCGGATGCCCGCGGTCCGCCAGGAGGCCCAGGTCCCGCGCAAGCCCGCGAAGCTGACCCCCGAGGAGATCGACGCGATCGGCGCGTTCGTCCAGTCGCACGGCGGCGGCACCCAGTTGCCCAACGTGCCCGGCGAGCAGCTCATCGGCGAGAACCCGGCGCGCGGCGGCGAGCTGTTCCGGCTCAACTGCGCCTCCTGCCACAACTTCACCGGCCGCGGCGGCGCGCTGTCCTCGGGCAAGTACGCGCCCGCGCTGGACGGGGTCACCGAGACCGAGATCTACGCGGCCATGCTGACCGGTCCGCAGAACATGCCCAAGTTCTCCGACCGGCAGCTCACGCCGGAGGAGAAGAAGGACATCATCGCCTACGTCAAGTCGGTGACCGACGGGAACAACAACCCCGGCGGTAGTGCGCTCGGCGGGCTCGGCCCGCAGTCCGAGGGCCTGATCGCATTCATCGTGGGGATCGCCGCGCTGGTCGGCGTGACCCTCTGGATTGGGGCTAAGTCATGAGTTCGACCGACCCGGAGCAGAAGCTGCCGAGCGAAGCGGAGCTGGCGGAGCTGTCGCGGGAAGACCTCGTCCGGCTCGGCGGGAAGCTCGACGACGTCGAGCTCGTCGAGTACCCGGACCCCTGGCCGGTCAAGGGCACCCGCGCCGAGAAGCGCGCCGAGCGCCTGGTCGCCGCCTGGTTCCTGATCGCCGCCCTGGCGGGCCTGGCGTTCGTGGTCGTCTTCGTCGCCTGGCCCTCGGCCTACGTGGCGCCCGACCAGGAGGGGTACTTCGCGTACTCGCTCTACACCCCGCTGCTGGGCGCCACCCTGGGCCTGTCGGTCGCCGCCATCGGCGTGGCCGCCCTGCTCTACACCAAGAAGTTCATCCCGCACGAGGTCGCGGTCCAGCAGCGCCACGAGGGCGGCTCGACGGAGGTCGACAAGGCCACCTTCGCCGCCCACCTGGCCGACGCCGGTGTCCGCTCCACCATCGGCCGCCGCTCGCTGATCAAGCGCACCGCGGGCCTCGGCGCGGGCGCCATGGGCCTGGGCGTGGGCGTGTTCGCCCTCGGTGGCCTGGTCCGCGACCCGTGGGCGCAGACCGACACCCCGAACTCGCTGTGGCACACCGGCTGGAAGTCCGACGACGGCGAGCGCGTCTTCCTGCGCCGCGCCACCGGCAACCCCGAGGTCGTCGACCTGGTCAAGCCGGGCGACCTGGACGCGGGCGCCATGGAAACGGTGTTCCCGTTCCGCGAGTCCGAGCGCGGCGACCACGAGGCCCTGTCCAAGGCGCTCAAGCGCTCGGACAACCCGGTCATGCTGATCCGCCTGCGCCCGCAGGACGCGGCCCGCGTGGTCAAGGCCGAGGGCCAGGAGGACTTCAACTACGGCGACTACTACGCGTACACGAAGATCTGCAGCCACCTCGGCTGCCCGACCTCCCTGTACGAGCAGCGCACGAACAGGATTCTGTGCCCGTGCCACCAGTCGCAGTTCGACGCGCTCAACCACGCGAAACCCATCTTCGGTCCGGCCACGCGCAAGCTGGCCCAGCTCCCGATCGCAGTCGATGAGAAGACGGGTTACCTTTATGCACTGAGGGACTTCATCGAGCCCGTGGGACCTGCCTTTTGGGAGAGGAAGTCATGAGCGCCATCACATCTCCCACCAAGCCCAACAACGCCGCGCTGCGCGCAGCGGGCGGTGCGGCGAAGTGGGCGGACGACCGCTACCACCCGGCGGCCGGTCTGCGGAAGCAGTTGAACAAGGTCTTCCCGACGCACTGGTCCTTCCTGCTCGGTGAGATCGCCCTCTACAGCTTCATCGTGCTGCTGCTGACGGGCACCTACCTGGCGCTGTTCTTCGACCCCTCCATGCAGGAGGTCGTCTACCAGGGGTCCTTCACCAACCTGCGCGGCCTGGAGATGTCGCGGGCCTACGAGTCCGCGCTGAACATCTCCTTCGACGTGCGCGGCGGCCTCTTCGCCCGGCAGATGCACCACTGGGCGGCCCTGCTGTTCATGGCGGCGATGGTCACCCACATGTTCCGGGTGTTCTTCACCGGCGCCTTCCGCCGCCCGCGCGAGGTCAACTGGGTCATCGGCGTCAACCTGTTCCTGATCGGCGCCCTCGAGGGCTTCGCGGGCTACTCGCTGCCGGACGACCTGCTCTCCGGCGCGGGCCTGCGGATCATGTCGGGCCTGATCCTGTCGATCCCGGTCCTGGGCACCTGGGTGCACTGGCTGCTGTTCGGCAGCGAGTTCCCCGGCGAGGACATCGTGCCGCGGCTCTACTCCGCGCACATCCTGCTGATCCCGGCCATCCTGCTGGCGCTGATCGGCCTGCACCTGGCCCTGGTCTGGTACCAGAAGCACACCCAGTTCCCCGGCGTGCGCCGCAAGGAGACCAACGTCGTCGGCGTCCGCATCATGCCGGTCTTCGCGGTCAAGGGCGGCGCCTTCATGGCGGTCGTCGTCGGCGTCACCGCCGCGCTGGGCGGCCTGTTCCAGATCAACCCCATCTGGAACTTCGGCCCGTTCAACGCCTCCCACATCTCGGCGGGCACGGTCCCCGACTGGTACATGGGCTGGACCGACGGCCTCATCCGCCTGTGGCCCGCGTGGGAGATCCACCTGGGCAACTACACGATCGCGGCGGCCTTCTTCCCGTTCATCCTCGGCCTGCCGCTGCTGGGCGGCATCGCGATGATGTACCCGTGGATCGAGCGCAAGTTCACCAAGGACTACGCCCACCACAACCTGCTCCAGCGCCCGCGCGACGTCCCCGTCCGCACCAGCCTGGGCATGATGGCGATCACCTACTTCATGGTGTCCCTGCTGTCGGCGGCCAACGACGTCCTGGCGGACAAGTTCAACATCTCGCTGAACGCCACCACCTGGATGGGCCGCATCGGCCTGCTGATCCTCCCGCCGATCGCCTACTACATCACCTACCGGATCTGCCTGGGCCTGCAGCGCTCGGACCGCGAGGTGCTGGAACACGGCGTCGAGACCGGCATCATCAAGCGCCTCCCGCACGGCGAGTTCATCGAGGTCCACCAGCCCCTGGGCCCGGTGGACGACCACGGCCACCCCATCCCGCTGGAGTACCAGGGCGCGGCGGTGCCGAAGAAGATGAACAAGCTCGGCTCGGCCGGTGCTCCCGTCCAGGGCTCCTGGCTCACCCCGGACCCCCCGGAGGAGACCATCGCCCTGGCCCGAGCCCGCGCGGCTCAGCACGGCGGTCACGACGCCCACGCCCAGATCGAACCGGGCCGCAACGAGACCGGCCAGCACACGGCCACGGACGACCCGTCGGCCAAGCTGTAGTCGCGAGCGAACCACCGCCAGGGGCGGCACCCATTCCGGGTGCCGCCCCTGGCGCGTTCCTGCCCGTTGCGCCGAACAGAGCAACAGCCCGCCCACGGTGTTGCGGTAGCCTGCCGCGGTGATCGGGGCCAACTTCCGCGGAAAAGCCGGTGCACTGGCCATCTGCCTGATCCTCACCACCGCGGCCTGCGCCACCCCGGAACCCCCCTCACCCCCGGTGCCCCCCGCCCCGACACCCCACACCCCCCTCCCGTCGGGAGCCCCCCTGCCGCCCACCCCCCAAGTTCTCCCCGCCCCCCAGGCGCCCCCCGCAACCGCCACCTGCCCCACCACCGGCTTCGACTGCGACTTCCAGAACCGCATCACCGCCGTGAAGACCTACGTGGCCCACCGCCCCGGAACCGTCGGCATAGTCCTCCGAGACCGCCAAACCGGCGCCGTCTGGCACAACGAACACGCCGAAGACCCCACCTGGACCGCCAGCACCATCAAACTGGCCATGGTGGTCGACCTCCTCCGCAGGAACCGAGAGGGCACGATCACCCTCACCCCCACAGACCACACCAAGATCACCGCCATGCTCCACAGCTCCGACGACGACGCCGCGACAACCCTGTGGACCAAGTACGGCGGCCCCGACCACACCCTGTGGAACAAGGCTTTCCCGATGTACGGCATGACCACCCTGACCCCGCAGAGGGGCTACAGCCAGACCTACCCCTACTGGGGCTACCAGAAGTGCACCACGGCGGACCTCGACCGCCTCATGACCCACGTCCTGGACAAAACCCCCGCCGAGGACAAGGCGTACATCGTCAAGAACATGCGCACAGTGGCAGCAAACCAACAGTGGGGCGTCTGGGGCGCGGGCAAAGCAGCCACCCCAGGAAACAAAGACGGCTGGTCAGAAGAAGACGGCGGCTGGGTCATGAACACGGTCGGCTTCGCAGGCCCCGCCGAGCGCTACACCCTGGCCATCATGAACAACCTCACCAACCAGGGCGCCTACGACGAGGGCCGAGCCACAGACACGGAGATAGCCCGCCTCCTCTTCGAAGGCCGCTTCTGACCCACCTCGGCGTGCAATCATGTTGAAGTGATGCGAGAAGTGTTGCATGAAGTCTAGACCTGAAGCAGCACTACAGCCCGAATACAACAGACCACATGCTCCGCCGGGGCACCCCCATCTGCAAGAACATGGTCGGCTGGCTCCGCACTCACCTTTCCGATCTGCGGACCCCCACCCTCACCGACCTGGCCGTGGACGCCAGCGACGGGGTTAGTCGTCGCAGTGAAGTCCCCTGGGTGAGGGTGCATTCGCTCAGCCGCTCCCCCAAGGCCACCGAGGGCCGGTACGTCGTCTACCTGTTCGATGCACCCGGCGATTCCGTCTTCCTGACCCTCATGCAGGGCACCACCATCTGGGTGGGCGAGACCGTGCACCCGCCCCCTCCCGGAGTTGCACGCGAGCTCGGCCTAGGCGAAGACCGTGGACGCATCACAGCTGTCCACCCACACCATGCTCATCGTCGCCGCACCCATCACCCTCGACCGCAGCACAACCCCGCCGACCGCCACAGGCGGCACCCTCCGCGTGTGCCACCCCTGGCTCGCCACCCCGACGAACCTCACGCCCATCTCGTACCGCCACCGGGGCGAGTGATCAGCTCTCGTCGACACCGATGTCGAAGGCCACGTCCGTGTCCTGCTTCGAGTAAGACCGGAACGCGATGTGCGTGTCCGTGTCCAGCACCCCCGGCACCTTGCTGATCGCCCCCGGGATCAACCGGGCCAACTCCTCGTGCTCAGCCACCCGCACCACCGCCACCAGATCCACGTCCCCGGCGCACGAGTACACCTCGGCAACCCCGGGGATGTCCGCGATCGCCTGAGCGGCCTCCGGAATGCGGTCCGTAGCAGCCCGCACCAACACGATCGCGGTGATCATCCCGCCCCCTACCCTCAGTCGACTAAGCCCACCCTAGAGCAGCCCAACGCTACGCTCACCTCACCCGAGGAGGAGGCACCCCATGCAAACCCCAGACGAATGGCTCGCCGACTTCGAGTCCAAGGTGGCAGACCTCCAGCAGAAGGCAACCGAGTTCAAGAAGAACATCGAGTCCGCCGGAGCAGTCGAACGCTCCGCCGACGGCTCGGTGACGGTCACGGTGGCCCCCAGCGGAGCCCTCCTGGACCTCCACCTGACGGACAAGGCCATGACCAAGTCAGCGGAGGCCCTCACCGCCGAAATCCTGGCCACCACCCGCACCGCCCGCCAACAAGCCGCCCAAGAGGTAGCCACAGCCTTCACCCCCCTCGGCGGCGACAGCGACATCGTCCAGCGCATCCCCACCCCTGACCCCACCACGCCCGCCCCTCGCGCCCCCGCCTCCCGCCCGGCAGAGGACGAAGACTTCACGTCGACCCGCATCTACAAGGACGAAGACCAACGCTGGTGAACCCCTGCGAGCGGCAGGGGAGCGGTCCGCTATGCTCTCACCCGCACCGCGAGGACAACCCCTCGCAAGTCCGGGTGGCGGAATGGCAGACGCGCTAGCTTGAGGTGCTAGTGCCCTTAACGGGCGTGGGGGTTCAAGTCCCCCCTCGGACACACGCGCTATCTACACCGGGGCAGGCCGTCACATCGATGGCCTGCTCTTCTGGTTGGTAGACCATGTTCAGGTCGAGGTTCCGGTACAGTCTGGCCAGCCCGGCAGGCTTGGCATCAGCCAAGGTGGTGCCGACGTCCCCGAGCGAGTCGATCATGGCGTAGACCTCGGCCCGGTCCAGGTCACCCGTGGCGGGCTGGTTGTCCATCTCGACCTGCGCGGCCACTCGGTCAGTTTGGGCCTGGTTGATCGGCTCAACCAGCGCAGCGGGGTCGACACCGACCGCGATCGCCTCTTGCAGCTTCCGCAGCCGCCGTTCCGCTTCCGCCTTGCGCGCCTTGGCGTTGCTCGTCCTCGGCGCCTCATGAGCGCCGGACTGGGCACCCATGAGAGCGGCAACGGTGTCATCGAGGTTGTCCGGGTGAAACAACTGCCCGATCCACCCGTTGACCGGCGCTGTCACGGCATCCTCGCGCACACCGTGCTCGACTGTCACCCATCACCCGACCGGTGCGCGTTCTGCTTCAGCCGCCGAGATGGCGCTACGCTCGCTGGGCCTTTCCGCAGAAGACGCCGCTGAGGTCGACCGCAGGCAGTCCCCGGCATCGGAGACCGCAGGTCCACCGCGGTTGAGCACGCCCTCCGCATCGCGTGTTGGGGCCTCCCAGTGCTGCGCTTGAATCGCTGCTGCCTCCTCGCCGGACTGTTGACCTCTTCCTTGAAGCCTGTGGTCAGCAGTTGAGCGAACTCAATTGGCAAGTTACTCCGCAGGGTGTACGGTCGGCCCCCACGTCGAGGTCTGCTTGAGATACGGGGCTTCCTCCGCGATCTTCGCCATCAATCCATGTTCCCCAGGAGCTCGTCCATGTCGAGTGGTCTGTCCAACCCGGCTGGTGCCTGTGTCGCTGCTGCGCCGTGGGGCAAGGCAGCGAAGGGTCAGGTTCATCCCTTGGTTTGCCACTGCATCGACACCACTCTGGTGGCGGAGTTGGCGCTCTGCCGGTACTTGGGGCCTGGGCCGCTGGCCGAGTTGCGCGCGGCGTTCGAGCCCCTGGGAGACGCGGACCTGTGGATCGCGCTCTTCGCGGGTCTGCACGACATCGGCAAGCACACCCCCATGTTCCAGCTCCTCCGGGAGGACGTCGCGCGGGAGCGCTTCGCGCCGTGGGACCCGAAGGAGTTGGCGCGCCTCAAGGTGCGCGGCGGGAGCGGGGAGCGGATCGATACCTTCCACGGGGGCCTCACCGCTGTCCACATCGTCGGTTTGTTGGAGCGGTGGGGCGCCGACAGGACCACCGCGAAGTTGATCGCGGTTGTGCTCGGCGGACACCACGGCCACTTCCCGACCCCCACGATCCTGAAGCATGTTGGACTGGGGACGACGGGTGTCGGTGGTCCGTCGTGGACGCGGTGGCGCGACCGGCTGGTCACTGCCGTGATCAACGCGGTCGGGTTGCCGGAGCCCGAGGGGTTGGCGTGGGACCGGGTGCGGTTCACCCCGCTCGCTGCCACGGCGTTGGCGGCCCTGACGACGATCAGCGATTGGATCGCCTCCGACACCGAGAACTTCCCCTACGGCACCGCCGACGACCTCACCGCGTACACCACCGGTGCGCGGCGTGCTGCCGCCAAGGCGATCGCCCGGCTCAACTGGGTCCCGTGGTCTCCGCCCACCGGCTTCAAGGCGTTGTTCGGCAAGGACCCGAGACCGATGCAAGAAGTGGTCGAGAAGAGCGTGCGGGGCGCGAAGGGGCCCGCGCTGGTCATCATCGAAGCCCCGCCGGGGGACGGGAAGTCCAAAGCGGCGATCCACGCCTGCGCGTTGTTCTCGGAGGCGCTGGGGATGTCGGGGATGTACCTGGGGAATCCGACGCAGGCCACGACCAACCAGCTATACCTGGAGATCGATCCGGCGGTGGCGGTCGGCGCTCCGGTTGCCCTGGTCCACTCCGCTGCCAAGGACTTCCTCGACGGGCGGGGAGCGCAGCCGAGCTCTGTTGACGTCGACGGCGCAACGGAGGAGGGCGACCGCTCCGCGCGGGAGTGGTTCACGCGGAAGAAGGCGCTGCTCACGCCGATCGGGGTGGGCACGGTGGACCAGGTGCTCAAGACCGCCATCCGGTCCGGCCACGTGTTCGTGCGCTTGTTGGCGCTGAGCAACAAGACCGTGGTCATCGACGAGGTGCATGGTTACTCGACCTACATGTCCACCTTGCTCGACCGGGTCCTGGCCTGGCTGGGCAGGATGGGCGTGCCGGTCGTGCTGATGTCGGCCACCCTCCCGTCGGGCAGGCGCGATCGGCTGATCAGGGCGTGGCGCGGTGGTCTGCTCCAGGACGCCGCCCTTCCGGTGGAGCCGCGGGACGGTGACGTGTACCCGCGGATCACCGTGGCGGACGCGGCAGGCGTCCGCCACGAACCGGCTGATCCCGCCCCGGTCAACGAGCGCAGGACGTTGCACCTCAAGCGCATCGCAACCGATGAGGTGGCCCGGTGGGCGGTGGGGGAGAGCGTTGCCAACCGTGCCGTGGCCGTCGTGCACAACCTGGTCCGACGTGTGACGGACACGGTTCTGGCCATCCACGCCCACCTGGACGAACAGGGGGTGCCCGAAGCCGACCGGCCCCGGGTGGCGGTGCTCACGGGACGCCTCGCGGCCGGGAGCCGTCGCAAACTGGAAGAAGACCTGCGTGGTCTCCTCGGCCGGGGTGGCACCAGGCCGGACCGCGGGTTGATCGTCGTCGGCACCCAGGTATTGGAGCTGGGGCTCGACCTGGACTTCGACGCCATGTGCACCGACGTCGCCCCGGTGGACGCGATGATCCAGCGCGCCGGACGGCTGCACCGGCACCGCGCGCCTGCCGACGGGCAGACCTTGACCTTGGCGATCACCGGGGTGCAGGACACCCCGGCCGGTCCGAGGTTCCCCGGCTACCTGTCGACCGTCTACGAGCCGATGATCATGATGCGCACCTGGGCGGCGTTGCGCGACCGCGCCGTCATCTCGCTCCCCGGCGACATCCCCACGCTCGTCGACGACGTCTACAGCGAACGCCTCTCCGCCCCGCCCGGTTGGGCGGACGCGTGGTCCGCCGCCGCCGACCGGCTCAAACGCAATCTGAAGAACCAGGAACTGGACGCAGCCAATAGGTACGTGCCGCACCCGGTGGCCCTGGCCTGCTCGCGTTTGGAACTCCTCACCGCCCAGCCACAGGACCCCAGCCGAACCCGGGACAGCAGACCTCGACGATGAGCACGAACCTGAACAGCAGGCACGGTGAACGGGCGGTGGTTCACATCGTCCTGCTCACCGCTCACGACACGATGACGACCACGCTCGTCGGCGGGGTGAACATCGACCTGGGGAGCACCGCCCCGCTCACCGACACCCAGCGGGACGCGCTGCGCGACTCGACCGTGGTGCTCGACTCGTTCGGCGAGCTGCCGCCCGGCGCGGCGCGCCGACTGCTCGCCGAGCCCACGCCCACCCTGTTCGCCGGCTCGCCGTGGCTGCGCGGCCACAAGGCCGTCGTCCTGCGCGACGGTTGCGCCCCGCTCGGCGACTTCACGATCCGATACGACGACGTGTTCGGAGTGGACATCACATGACCTCACCCCAGGGACCCGACCCCGAGGCGACCTTCAGCGTGTGGACCCGCCCCTGGGTCCCGGTGGTCGGCACCGACGGCGCCTCAACGACGGTGGGTCTGCGCGAGCTGGTCGCCACCGCGCACCGGCTGCGCCGGATCGCGGGGGAGTCCCCGACCATGACCGCGGCGCTGCACCGCCTGGTCCTCGCGCTGCTGCACCGCGTCTACGGGCCGCCGACCGACGAAGCCTGGCACGAGTTGTGGCTCGCCGAGGCGTTCCCCACCGCGGAGTTGGACCGCTACGGCTCGGAGTTCGCCGCGGCGTTCGACCTGTTCGACGCCGAGCGGCCGTTCCTGCAGAGCAAGGCGCTGCGGGCGCTCGCCCCCGCGACCCCGGCGAAGCTCGTCCCCTACCGCGCGGTCGGGAACAACGTCACGCTCTTCGACCACACCACCTCCGCCGACGTCATCGAGCTTTCCCCGGCCGATGCCGCCCGCTGGTTGGTGACCGTGCACGCCTATGACCCCGGCGGCATGAAGACCCCGTTCGCCAAGGACAAGTCCTCAGAACGGGCGTTGGGCAACAACTTCGGCATGGTGCTGGTCGAGGGCGGCACGCTGCGCGAGACCCTGCTGCTCAACCTGCTCGTGTACGCGCCGGAGCCCGGTTCGGACGACGCACCCGCGTGGGAGCGCCCGCAGAGCCCGCCAGGCACGCCGGGCCCCGCTCGCCGCTCGCACGGCTGGACCGAGCTGCTGACGTGGCCCTCCCGCCGGGTCGTGCTGCACCCCGCCGTCCGCGACGGTGCGGTGGTCGTGACCGGCGTGGCGATCACCCCCGGCGAGCGGCTGAAGGTCGACCTCCCCCTGGAGGAGAAGTTGGCCGCGTTCCGCACGCCGCGCGACGCCAAGGGCAGGCTCAAGCGCTCCGACGGGCTCCAGGCGGTCCGCTTGGACCGCCGCCGCGGGGTGTGGCGGCACAGTGTCGAGCTGCTCGTCGTCGACACCCGTGAGGAGGGCAGGTCCAGGCAGCGGCCCCCGGCCCTCGACCAGATCGACCGGTTCGACGAGGTCGTTCCCGCCAGCACCGTCTACACCCTGCGGGTGTTCGGCCAACGGCTGGACAGCAAGGCCAGCGTGATCGAGGCGTGGTCCGAGGAGAGCGTGTCCGCGCCCGTGGCCCTGCTGCGTGCCCGCGACGTCCGGCTGGGCGCGATGCTGGGCACGGCGATCGCTCTCGCGGACAACGCCGGGTCGGCCGTGCGCGCACTGCAGACCGGTTTCCGCACGGACATGCGCGCCAAGGCCGCGGGTGACCTGGACACGGCGTACTGGCCCTCGCTGCAGCGACCGTTCGACGACCTGCTCCGGAACCTGGGCGCGGCCCGCACCGGCGGCACGCCGGAGATCGTCCCGCTGCGGGCGTGGGCCGACGCGGTCGTCCGGCTGGCACGCGACTCGGTCGACCAGTGGTCGCGGGGCAGCCTCCAGGAAGGCCGCGCCCTGCTCGCCCTCGGCAGGCACCACAACGAGTTCAACCGGCGGCTGATCGCCGAGCGGACCACTTTCCTGAACAAGATGACCCGCTATCCCGGTCCCGACGAGGAGAACGATGGCTGACCACCCGCCCCGCGGCAGCGCGGCGAAGAAGGACCCGGCGCGGGAGAAGGACGCCACGCCGGAGAGCCGGTTCATCGGCATCCTGCTGGGCCTGCGGCAGGCCGCCGACTCCGCCAACCGGTCCGTGGCCGCCCGGGCCAGGCAGGACCTGGCCAGGCTGCGGCACAGCCTGCTCGACGGCAGGCAGACCGAGGCGTACGGGGTCGTCTTCGCCAAGGACCTCCCCGCCTCCGAGACCGACCAGCGGGTGTGGGTGCTGGTCGGCGGTCTGTTCGCGCTCAACCCCGACGGCACCTGGCACAACGGCTATTCCCGCAGCATCGGGGCGTCGATGGGCGCGCTCGCCGGCCTGGGCAACGGCGCCGCCGTCGAGCGGCGCTTCACCCAGCTACTCGGCCGCGACCCCGGCAGCCTGCCGCACCAGCTACGGCAGGTGGTCCGCCTGCTCGGCGACCGCGGCGTCGCCGTCCACTACGGGCAGTTGCTGTCGGACCTGCGCCACCTGCTCGGCCCCGACCCGCGCGGCGACGAGGCGGCCCGCGTCCGCCTGACCTGGGCGCGCGACTACCACCGCCCGCCGCCGGGCGAGAACAAGCCCGGCCAGACCGAACCCGTTCCCGTCGACCCCCGTTCCGCCACCGACCTCCCGGAGACCCCCGCGTGATCCTCGAACTGCACCTGCTCCAGTCCTTCCCCGCCAGCAACCTCAACCGGGACGACCTCGGCCAGCCCAAGACCGTCACGATGGGCGGGCACACCCGCGGCCGCATCTCCAGCCAGAGCATCAAGCGGGCCGCCCGCGGGCTGTTCGAGGACTTCGGGTTGGACCGCTCGGAGACGGGTGTGCGCACCAAGCGCCTGCTGACCGCCGCGGTGGACGTCCTCGTCGGTGACGGCAAGGACGCCGAGCAGGCCCGCGGCGTGGTGACCGCAGGGCTCCGCGGGCTGGGGTTCGGCGTCGACACCAGCCGCAACCTGACCGAGTACCTGCTGTTCGTCAGCGCCGAGGCGCCGGGGCGGCTGGCCCGCTACTGCGCGGAGAACTGGGACGCCCTGCACGCGCTCGCCGCGGCGGACAAGCCCGCCACTGCGGGCAAGGCTGAATCGGCCGCCGGGAAGACGGCGAAGGCAAAGGCCGTGAAGGTCAAGGCGGACAAGGCCGGGCAGGAAGAGGTCCGGAAGCTGCTCGACGCCCGCCGGTCGGTGGACGTCGCGCTGTTCGGCCGGATGATCGCCGACAACAAGGAGCTCAACGTCACCGCCGCCTCGCAGGTGGCGCACGCGTTCTCCACCCACGTGGTGGTCAACGAGTTCGACTTCTACACCGCGGTCGACGACATCAAGCCCGACGACGAGTCCGGCGCGGACATGATCGGCACCGTCGACTTCAACTCCGCCTGCTACTACCGCTACGCCAACCTCGACGTCGACCAGTTGACGCGGAACCTCGGCGGCGACACCGAACTGGCCCGGCGCGGCGCCACCGCCTGGTTGCACTCGTTCATCGAGGCCGTGCCGTCCGGCAAGCAGAACTCCATGGCCGCGCGCACGATGCCCGGGACCCTTCTCGGCGTCACCCGCACCCGAGGCGCCTGGAACCTCGCCAACGCGTTCTACGCCCCCGTCACCGACAGCGATGTCATGGACGGCTCCACCAAGCGGCTGCTCGCGCACTACGGCCAGCTCAGCTCGTTCTACGGTGCGCGCCAGATCCGTTCGGCCACGGCCGCGTCGGTGTCGGGGAACCTGCCCGAGACCAAAGGGGTGGCCGTGGCGTCGACGGTCGACGACCTCGTGGCCGCCATGCTCGCCGAGGTGCCCGAGTGACCAGCGTGCTCGCGCTGTGCTTCGACGCCCCGATGCAGTCGTGGGGCTCCCGGTCGCACGGGGTGGACCGGGACACCGCGCTGGAGCCGACGAAGTCCGGGGTGGTCGGGCTGCTCGCCGCCGCCCTGGGCGTCGAACGCGACCAGGACGAGGAGGTCGCCCGGCTCGCCGCGCTGCGGTTCGGGGTGCGGGTCGACCGGGAGGGGGTGCTGGAGCGCGACTACCACGTCACCCAGAACGTGCCCACCACCTCCGGCGGCGGCCACCGCACGGTGGTCAGCGAGCGGTTCTACCTGGCCGACGCGCTGTTCCTCGTCCTCCTCGAGGGGCCGCACGACGAACTGGAGCGCATCGCCGGGGCCTTGGCCGACCCGCGCTACCGGGTGTACTTCGGGCGCAAGGCGTTCGTCCCCGCCCGACCCCTGCTGCCGCCGGGCACCGGCCCGCGGCCCGGCACGATCGAGCAGGCGATCGCCGAGCACCCCCGACTGGGCACCACGCCCCAGGGCGTGATCGCCGAGTTCCGCACCGTCGTCGACTGCGTCCCCACCCACCCGCGGGCGGAGGCGCGCCACGACCACCCCGTCAGCTTCGCGCAGGGCAAGCGCAAGCACCGCACCCGCACCGTTGTCGTCGACACCGTCACCCCCGCAGCGGGAGGAACACCGTGTACCTGAGCCGACTGGTGCTCAACCCCCAGGCCCCCAGCGTCAAGCGCGGCATCGCCAACGTGCACGACATGCACCGCACGCTGATGTCCGCCTACCCCGACCAGCCGGAGCTGAGCGCCTACCGCCAGGCGCACGGCGTCCTCTGGCGGATCGATCCGGCCCGCACCGCCATCACCCAGCTCGTGCAGAGCACCACCCGCCCGGACTGGAGCCGCCTCCCCGAGGGCCACGTCGCCCGGGCGCCGGAGACCCAGTCGATGCGGCAGGTGCTCGACGCGCTCACCCCGGGCCGCCGGTTCGCCTTCCGCCTGCTGGCCAACCCCACCGAGTTCTCCCGCACCGCCGCCGAGTCCCCCAAGCGGTTGCCGCACCGCACGACCGAGGCACAGGTGACGTGGCTGATCCGCCAGGCCGAGCGGTACGGCTTCGTCATCCCCTCGGCTGCCGACGGTCGACCCGACCTCGCCACCACGGAGATCCCGCAGATCACCGGCCGCAAGAAGGGGAGCAGGATCACCGTCTACGCGGTGCGCTACGACGGGCACCTGGTCGTGACCGACCCCGCCGCCCTGTCCGGAGCCCTGACCTCGGGGATCGGTCGGGCCAAGGCGTACGGCTGCGGCCTGCTCAGCCTCGCCTCCCCCCGGGCGCGCTGAACCCGGCCCTGGTCGTGCGGCCGTGGCGTGCTCGGCCCCGCAGGCGCGGGGAGGTGTTGCTTGTCGAGCGAACTCAGGGAACAGCCCCGCCTGCGAGGGGAAGGGAAAACGGGGTGAGGCTAACACCGACGCGACCGCTTCGCCGTGGTCGGCACGCGGCAACGGCACCGGCCATGGTGGAGTCTGCTCCACCACGAGGACGCCCCTCGCCTGCACTGCTTTCCCCGAGATCCGTTCCTAGCCTTTGACCATGACTTCGACACCAGTCGCCCGCACCGGCCGAGCCCCGTCCGACCGCTGGCAGGCCTTGGTCCGGCGGTACCCGCTGATCACGTTCTTCGCCCTCGCCAACGGCATCAGCTGGCTCGCGTGGACGCCGTACATCCTGTCGCTCGACGGGTTCGGCGTACTGCACTTCCGCTACGCCGACTTCATCATGGGCAACCAGCTCACCGCGATCCTGCCCGGCGCGTACCTCGGACCGCTGACCGCCGCGTTCACCGTCACGGCGATCACCGAGGGGCGGGCAGGCCTGCGGCGGTGGCGCGGGCGGCTGTTCCGGTTCCGCGCCGGGATCGGGTGGTACGCGGTGGCGCTGCTCGCGGTGCCGACCGCCATCGTCGCGGGCACGGCGGTGCTGCCCGGCGCCGAGGAGGCCATGCGGTTCCCGTCGACGGCGGTGCTGGCCCTCTACCTGCCGATGCTCGTGCTCCAGTTCTTCACCACCGGTCTGTCCGAGGAACCCGGCTGGCGCGACTTCGCGCTGACCCGCCTGCAGCAGCGCCACCACCCCCTCGTGGCGACGCTCATCCTCGGTGCCCTGTGGTCGCTGTGGCACTTCCCGCTGTTCCTCACCCCGTGGGGCGGCCCGGACGTCGGGCCGGTCACGATCGGGCGGTTCGTGATCATGGCGGTGGAGATGAGCATCCTGATCACGTTGGTCTACAACAGGGGGCGCCAGAGCGTGCCGCTGGTCATGCTGCTGCACTGCTCGATCAACAACTTCCAGTCGATCGCCTTCTCGGACGTCTTTCCCGGCGAGAACCCCGACTGGGCCTGGGGGCCCGCGCTCGGCTTGGGGGCCCTCTGCCTGGTGGTCATCGCCGCCACCCGCGGCAGGCTCGGCTACCCCGTCCCGGCCACCAGCACCACCGCCCCGAAGAGCGAGGTCCTCGTATGACCCGCACGCCGGCCGTGAGCGCCCCGCGGGTGGGCACCGCGCGGCCGTCCCGTCGGTGCGGGCGCCTGACGTGGCCCGGTCACGGCTCGTGCCAGGATTGCCCACCCCCGTCGTCCCGAGAGGAGCAGCCACCGTGACCGTCCCCGCCCCGGACCGGCAGTGGCGCAGGGCGTGGGGGTTCCTCGCCGCCACCGTCGTGGTCGGGTGCCAGGCCATGGCCGCGCTGCTGGCGATGGTCGTGTGCGTGGGTCTGGTCGTCCCGCTGCCGCTGCTCCCGCACGTCGTCCGGTTCGCCCGTCGCTTGGCCGCGGGCGAGCGGGACCGCGTCGGCCGCCACCTGGCGACCACGATCCCACCGCCGCCCGCGGTCCCGGGCACCGGCGTTACGGAGGCGGTGACCAGCCCGAACGACCGCAGGGACGTCCAGTGGCTGGCGTTGCAGGGCACGCTCGGCCTGTTCGCGGGGTTGGTGGCCATCGGCTCGCCAGCCGGTGTCGCGCAGAACCTGTTCGTGGCCGCGTTCTGGCCGTTCCTGCCCGGCGCGAGCACGACGTTCGACAGCCCGGTGGCGTCCTGGGCGGGCGCGGGGGTCGCGGTGCTGGTCGCCGCCGCGTACGGCCTGCTGGGCGTGGTGCTGGTGCCGCCGCTGGCCCGCTGGTGGGCGAGGACCAGCGCGGCGAGGCTCGCGCCGTCGAAGCGGACGCTCACCGAGCGCTTGGCCGAGGTCACCGCGACGCGGGCGGCGGCGCTGGAGGCGCACGGGGCCGAACTGCGGCGCATCGAGCGCAGCCTGCACGACGGCACGCAGAACCGGATCGTCGCGGTGGTGATGCACCTGGGCATGGTGGAGCGCGCGTTGACCCGTGACCCGGCCGCGGCGCTGCCGGTGGTCATCGCCGCCCGGGAGGCGGCCACCGACGCGCTGGCCGAACTGCGCGAGGTCGTGCGGGCCATCTACCCGCCCGTGCTGGCCGACCGGGGGCTGACGGGTGCCGTGGCGTCGCTGGTCGCGCACTGCGCGATCCCGTGCGCCCTGGAGGAGCACCCGATCCCGCGCCTGCCCGCGGCGGTGGAGGCGGCGGCGTACTTCGTCGCGGCGGAGGCGCTGACCAACGCCGTCAAGCACAGCGGGGCCGATCGGATCACCGTGAGCCTGCGCCACGAGGACGACGTGCTCGTCGTCGAGGTCACCGACGACGGCCGCGGCGGAGCCGACCGGGCGCACGGCAGCGGCCTGACCGGGATTCGGGGGCGGGTGGCCGCGTTCGACGGCACGACCAGGATCGACAGCCCCCCGGGTGGACCCACTGTCGTGCGGGTGGACATCCCCGCGGGACCATGAGCCGTGCGCATAGTGATCGCCGAGGACGACGCCCTGCTCCGGGAAGGCCTGGCGCACCTGCTGCGCGCCGAGGGGATGGAGGTCACCGCCGCCGTCGACAACCCCGACGACCTGCTGACCGCGCTCGACGCCGACCGGCCGGACGTCGCCGTCGTGGACGTCCGGATGCCGCCGACGTTCCGCGACGAGGGCCTGCGCGCGGCGGTCCGGGCGCGCGAGCGGTGGCCGGGGCTCTCGGTGCTCGTGCTGTCCGCGCACGTCGAGGAGAGCTACGCGACCGAGTTGCTGGCCGACGGCGTGGGCGGTGTCGGCTACCTGCTCAAGGAGCGGGTGGGCAAGGTGGCCGACTTCCTGGACGCCCTGGAGCGGGTCGCCGCGGGCGGCACCGCGCTGGACCCCGAGGTCGTGGCCCAGCTCCTGGTGCGCAGGCGTGCCGATGACCCCCTGCAGCGCCTGACGCCGCGCGAGCGCGAGGTGCTGGGGCTGATGGCCGAGGGTCACTCCAACGCCACGATCGGCGCCCTGTTGGTGATCAGCGACGGCGCCGTGCACAAGCACATCGGCAACATCTTCACCAAGCTCGGCCTGCCCACCACGGACGCGGGTCACCGCAGGGTGCTGGCCGTGCTGGCCTACCTGAAGGCGTGACACCACGGCCTCGGGTCGGCAGGTCCGACTCCTCTCGGGACGGTTGTAAGACCGACACCCGTGGTCCAGAAGTCGATCGCCGGGGAGATCGCGGCCGGGGAGTGCGTTGCGCCGGACACGAGCAAGCTGTCCCCGGCGGACCGCGACGACCTCGAGCGGTTGGTCGCCTTGGGCGAGCAAGGTGGTGATCCACTGATGGCTCTGGGCCAGATCGAGTTCGACGCCCTGCTGCGCGAGCACCAGCGGTGGAACGACGGTGAGGGGGGCGGTCGGCTGGACCTGACCGGCCACGTCCTGATGGGGCTCCGGCTGGCGGGGCGCCGGGTCGACGGGGCGGTGCTCAACGGGGCCGACCTCTCCGGGTGCGACCTGACCGGGGTGGACCTCAGCCACGCCGAACTGATCGGCGCCACGCTGCGGCGGGCCACGCTGCGGTCCGCTGACCTCTGCAAGGCGAACCTCACGGGCGCCGACCTGGGCGGTGCCGATCTGACCGGTGCCCGGCTGTTGCGCACCGACCTGACCGAGGCGGTGCTGGCCGACGCCGTCCTCGACCGCGCCGACCTGACGAAGACCTTCTTCTCCCGGACCGACCTGCGCAACGCGAAGCTGCGCCACGCCACCTTCGACCGGGTCGGCTTCGACGCCGACCCGGTGAGCGGGTGGGACGCCACGGGCGCCACCGGCACCGTGCTCGCGGGCAGCCTGGTCACCGACGCGTCAGGCCTGGCGGACGCGATCGAGGCGTTGCGCCACGCCGGAGCGCTGGTCCGCCCGTTCGTGCGAAAGGTGCAGGCATGACCGGCCCGTGGAACGCGTCCCAAGGGCGTCGTGCACTCCATGCAGGACCAGCTCGACCGGTCGGCTGCGCGGCGGGCGCACCCGCCTCGGGGGTGCACCCGCCGCGCAGCCGACCGGCGCGGGCGAGGCGTTGGACGGGGCCACCCGGTCGAGGTGACCGGTGGGCAGGTGACCGACCTGCGCATCGACCGGAGGCCCTGCGCGACCCCGACCTCGGTGCCGCCGTCGTGGCCGCCACCAACGCCGCGCTCGACGCCGCCCGCATCGCGGTGGTCGAGTCGTCCCCGGCCGCGCCATCCCTCGACGAGATGACCCGCACGCTGAACGAACTCGCCACCGGCTCCGCCGCACCTTGGACGAGGCGACCGAGGGCGCCCGCCGTTCCATGGCCGCCGTCCAGCGCATCTCTGAACTCCACCGCTCCCGGCCCTGATCCGCGATCCTGGCAGAGGTCATCGGTTTGACGGTCCGGTTCCGCCTCTCGCGGACCCCGGTGCCATCACGATCCGACTGGCTCCCCGGCCCAAGCGGGCCTGGCCTGGCCGAGGACCGCCTGCCGGTGCGCGAGTTCCGGCACGACTGACGCGTTCAAGACCACCCGCTGGTCGTTCGCCGCGCTCCACCACCGCTCTGCCTCGTCCTGCTTGCCCAACGCCGAGGCCACGTTGCTCAGTCCGACGAGCGCACGGCTGCGTTCGGCGTACTCGTGCTCGAGTTCGGACAGGCTCGAAGCCCTGAAGTAGCAGTCCTCCGCCTCGCGGTGGTGACCCGCCCGGAAGTGCGCCCAACCCAGCATGTTCACCCCGAGGATCTCGTCCTGCGGTGTCTCGGCCATCCCCACGGCCTGCTCGGCGTAGGCGGTGGCCTCGGCATGCAGGTCCAATCGGGCCGCGGCCAAGGCCATGCCGCGCAGGGTGATCATGTGGTTGCGCTGGCGCCGGTCTGCCTCGTACTGGGCGGCGGCCACGCGCAACTGCTCCAAGGCGCGCTCGGACCTGTCCTGGTAGACCCAGACCCAGGCGAGGCTGCACCGCGCGTCGGTAGCGCCGTGGTTGTCCCCGGCCTCGGTGAACAGCGCGATCGCCTGGTGGTGGCAGCGCGCCGCCTCGGTGTGGTCACCGAATTCCAGCAGCGCCATGCCCAGGTTGTTGAGCGTTGTCGCGCAGGCCTTCGGGTCGCCCGTGCGGCGGGCGGCCTCCAGCGCGCACCGATGCGTCCGGATCCACGGCTCGATCAGCTTGTCGCGGCTGAAGAACCCGCGCAGCAGGTTGGCCAGGCTCACGCACTGGTGGTCTTTGCCTGATCCGGCGGCGATCTCGCACAGGGCCATCGCCGCGGGCCAGTTCGACCTCAGCCAGGTCAGCGCGCCCCCCGCATCGGTGAAGTCGGTGGCGACCGGGGGCAGCGCAGGCAGGTACCGCCTCGGCTCCATCAGAGCGTTCGCCCTCGCCAAGGTGCAGGCGGTGTGCTCGATGAGCCGGGTGACCGCGCGGTCGCGCGTCTCTTCCGCCAAGTCCGGGACGCGGCGGTCGACGAGCAGGGTGCGGAGCAGGTCGTGCAGTTCGACGGCCCCACCGGGGTGGCGGTCGAGGAGGTGGGAGTCGACCAGCCCGGAAATCAGGGTTTCCGCTTCCGCCCGCGGCAGGTCGGTCAGCGCGGCCGCGTTGTGCGGGTCCACCCGGCCGCTCGGGTGAAGGCTCAGCAGCGTGAGGAGTTCCCGCTCCGCCGGGCGCAGCAGGTCCACCGAGACCGACAGGGCGCTGGTCACTCGGTTCTCATCGTCGTCGAGGGTGAGGAACCGCGTCGACGGCGATTCCAGGAAGGTGCGCAGTTCGGCCAAGCTCCAGCAGCCCGTGCGGTGCCGGGCCGCCACCGCTTGGATGGCCAGCGGCAGCCCACCGCACCGGTCGAGGATCTCGGCCAGGCAGTCCTCCTCGTCCGCGGTCACCTGCGATATGACGCCGAACAGGTCCCGCGCGGCATCCCGGGCCAGTGGCTTGACGTGCACGTTCTCCGCGCCGTCCAGGGATGCCAACCGGTTGCGGCTGGTGATGATGACAGCGCTCGGCGACCGGCCCGGCAACAGGTGGCGCACCTGCGCTGCCGTTCGGACGTTCTCGAAAATCAAGAGCATCCGCCGCCTGGCCAACCGCGTCCACAGCAGAGTCGTCCGGCTGTCGCGATCGGCCGGGATGCCCTGCGGGTCGGTGATCTGGCACAGCAAGCGTTCCAGGGCCTGGTCCGGGGTCAGCTCGGGTTCGTCTGTCGCGTGCCCGCGGAAGTCGATCCGCACGCACCCGTCGGGGTACATGTCCCGCACTTCCGCGCACACCGCCGCGGTGAGGGCGGACTTGCCGATACCGCCGAACCCGCTCAGCACCATCGTGCCCGGCCACGGCTCGGCCAGTCTGGCGGCAAGGCGCTCGCTGAGGTCCGCGCGGCCGACCAGGCGCCTGGGCACCGGCGGGTACCCGAGGGGGGTGGCGGAGTCGGACTGCCGCTGCAGCAGGTGCGGGACGAGGGCCATGAGCCGGCCGTCGGCACCGAGCGCGCGTTCGGCCCGCTCGACTTCCTCGAGGTTCGGGACCCGAAGCCCGCTCTCGAGCCTGCTGATGGTGGGGCCGCTGCACTTGAGGAGGCTGCCCAGGCTCTCCTGGCTCAGGTTCTGCTCGTCCCTCAAGCGCTTCAGTGTTTCGCCGAATACGTTCATCTTCACGCAACTCCATCTCGTGGCGGTGGTCAGTTGAGCGGTTCGTCCAGCAGCGCGGTGAAGTCGACGGGATCGCTGCTTGCCTTGACGTGGTCGGCGGCTGCGCGCACGCGGTCGGCTTCGTGCGGATCACCACCCGCGCACCGCAGCAGCAGATCGGGCGGGGCCGCCAGCACAGCGGCGGGTGTCCGCAGTCCGGCTCCGGCCAGGGCGCAGAAGGTGCCGCGCCGGAACCCGGGACCGATGCGGTGCGCGACGGGCACGAGGTCGGTCACCACGCCCAGCCGCAGTTGGGCGGGGAGGCCCGTGCCCATGATCTCCAGTTCCAGGCTCGGGTGCAGTTGGTGGGCGATGTCGACCACTGCCGCCACCACCTCGGCCGTGCGCGTCGCCGCCTGCCGCACGGGAGGCGGGGCCTGTTCGCCGTGCCGGGCCAACCCGGCCTCGATGCGGCGCAGCGGCACGCCCTGCATCCACAGCACGCAGGCGATCGCGCGCCTGACCCTGGCGGCCCACCCTGTCCTGCTCCGGAGCAGCCGCAGCAGTGAGGGGGCGATCTGCTGCTTGACGACAGCGGCGATGAGAGCCGCTTCCTCTCCGCGTGGGTCTCCGGAACCGGCTGGGAAGCGGACCTCGTCCAACTCCGCGGTCGTCTGCGCGAGTGCGATCAGGGTCATCCGGTTGATCTCCGAGGGGCGGATACCCGCCAGTGCCGCGCGCACGTCCACCACCGACTCGATGCGGACGGACCGGGTCACGGCGACTTCACCCAGTGGGGTCAACGCGTAGCCGGTGTGCACCCGGCGCACCAAGCCCCGTTCGAGCAGGTCCGCCAGCACGGGTCCCACGGCGTCCGGTGGGAATGGGTCCGCTTCTCCGCTGGTCCGGCACTGGTGGGACGCGAAGCTCCACTTCAGGAACTCCGCCACGTCGGTCCCGCTGGGCCTGGTCCCACTCGCCAACCTGCCCGCGCAGGCGTGCAGGACCCACCGCTTGGCGTCGATGTGCCCGTCGCGCATCGCCGAGCGCAGCGGCGCACCCGTCCCTTTCGGGTAGCGGTTCCACTTCGCCGACGCGTCCACGGCGTCCCGGGCCAGGATGATCGCCCTGCCCCGGGAGGAGAGCCCGGTCCGACCCGCCCGACCGGCCATGTTCCGGTACTCGCCGTGGGAGTAGGGCGTGCCGTCGGGGTGCACCAGATCACCGATGACCGCTGTGTCCACCGGGAGGTTGACGCCCTGGGCGAGGGTCGTCGTGGCCACCAGCACCCGGATGTCGCGGTCGCGGAAGCCCCGCTCGACGGCGGTGCGCTCCACCGTGGACAGTTCAGACGTGTGGAACGCGACACCGCGGTGCAAGCAGTCGCGCAATCGGTCGCCGATGGCGCCCAAGTCGTCGTCGGGAATCGCCGACAGGGTCGTGTTCGCGCCGGGGAGGCCGAGCTGATCCCCCAGCAGGGCGGCGGAGGACTTCGCCTTGTGCTTGGTACTGCGGAAAACGATCACCTGTTCGCCCTCGTCGAGCAGGGATTTCACCAACGCCACCTGGAGGTCCACCCCCGGTTCCGGGCAGAACAGCGTGGTGGTCGTCTCCTGGCAGCCGGGCACCTCGTGCCGGAACGCCCCGTCGGGGGTGAGCACCCCTTCCACCAGGGGAACCGGCAGGTCCTCGGACACGACCTCGGAGGCAGGCAACCAGGTGTCCAGACCGCCCAGCGAGCCCGTCGCGGCGGACAGGCCGACGATCTGCGGCTCCTGGTGGTCCAGGTGGTGCAGCTTGACCAGCATCAGCGTCAGCTCGAGGGCCGGACCGCGCGAGGGGTTGCCCAGGTTGTGGATCTCGTCGACGACCAGCACCCGGACCTGGGACAGCAGTTCCGGGTTCCGCAGCAGCAGGGCCAGGAACATCTCGTAGGTGAGGACGCCGACGTCGTAGGTCGCGGTCAGCAGGGCACCGACCTGGTCGGTGTGTTCGCCGGTCACCCTGATCACCCGCGTCGCGATGCCCGCGTGTGCCCGCAGCAGGCGGTCGTGCAGTTCGGCCACGAGCGCTCGGGTCGGCAGCAGGATGAGTGCCCGGCCACCCCGGGACACCGCGTGGTCCGCCACGAGCCGCCCGATGGCCGTCTTGCCCCCGGACGGGGGTGCCTGGACCACCACTGAGAACCCCGCCAGCGCGCCACCGGTGTTGATCGCCTTGAGCTGCAGGGGATTGAAGTGCGGGATTTCCTCGGCCCACCTCCTGGCCATCGGTTCGCTCAGGCCCACTCGCACCAGGCTCGACGGCCGCGCTGTCACCTGTCCGGGCTCGTGGGCACCACGTACCGCCAGGTACCGGGGGCCCGGGCGCAGGATCGGCAGGGTGGTGCTGCCCTCGAGTCGGCCGGTGAACGTGGGGTCCTGTCGCCGGGCATCGCCTCCCGACCGGGCCCCGGTCACCTTGCGCCGGACGTGGTTGATCAGGGCGAGCACGTCGATGCGACCCCCGTCCACGACCTCCTCGGCTCCGCACAGGGCGGCCAGGAGGTGGTGGGTGAGCAGTCCGTGCCGGAGGACGGGGTCCTCCCTGGCCCGCTGCTCAGCGGTGCTCGCGGTCAGCACCACCCGTCCGCGGCCGACGACCTCGGCGAGCACGCGGTCCACCCGTGATGCCGGTGCGGGCGCGTGCAGGACCCGGTCACCCGGTTCGCCGGAGAAGCAGCAGTCGAGTACGACCAGCAGCACCCCGGCGGGGATGGCGTTGAGCAGGCGAACCAGCTCTTCCAACCCGAGCCCGGTACCCGTCGGGTTGTCCGGGTCCGTGTCGTGGGTGGCCAGCACATGGTCGGGGGTTCCGTGGCCGGAGTAGGTGATGACGACGACGTCGTTGTTCGTGCTCGTGGCCGCGAGCCGCCGCAAACCGGCGGTGACCGCCGCCCGGGTGGCGGCGGCGTCGTGGAGCAACTCCGCTCGCCCGTCACCGAAGGTGTCGGCGAACAGCGCGTGCAAGGCGATCGCGTCCTTCTTGGCGTAGCGCACCGGCTGGGCCTCCGGCGACGCGAACTGCGACACCCCGATGAACAGGCCGCCGAACCCGGGTTCCGCACTCATGCCGCACCGGACTTGCCGCTCGGGGATGACTCCATCGACCGGGGGTCGTGCCGCAGCACGGACAGCAGGTCTGCCGCGCCTTCGGCCGTCAGCTCCGTGACGAGGTAATGGTCGGCGCAGTACGGCTGGAGGAAGTCCGGGATGTCATCCGGTGTGATGCCGGGCAACACCACCGGGAGCGTCCGGCGCGTCCACTCCTGCCGGTGGCGGTGCACGAGTTCGCGCAGCAGAGCCATCTCGGACTGCATGCCCAGGTGTTCCGATTCCAGCACCGCGCCGTCACCGACCGCCGCGCACATCGGAGAAGCGATGAC
The DNA here is from genome assembly GCF_003182415.1 of Actinokineospora spheciospongiae. Lineage (NCBI taxonomy): Bacteria > Bacillati > Actinomycetota > Actinomycetes > Pseudonocardiales > Pseudonocardiaceae > Actinokineospora > Actinokineospora spheciospongiae. The sequence goes on from NZ_QHCP01000009.1 coordinate 140,297, forward strand.
GATGACGTAGTCCGCGTTCCGCATCTCCCGCGGCGCCCAGAGTCCCCAGTCGCGGCGCACGGTGCAGTCGAGATGGTCGATTCGGACGTCGAATCCCTGCCCGATCAGGAACTCCGCGAACGCGCGCACCATGGCGACGTGCTCTTCGGAGTCGTAGGCGTAGGAGATGAAGACCCGGGGAATCCACGGCCACGCCGTCTCCTGCCTGCCACCGGACGGGGACGGGGAGTCGGGCAGTGCCTCGATCCCGGATTGCCTGCCGAGGTCGACGGTGAACCCCACCGGCAGTGCCACCGGCCAGGAGTGGAGGTCACCAGCCGAGGTGTTGAACCGCGATGTCGCCTCCACCGGGAGGTGGGGGAGTTCGGACGGTGCGGTGAGCACGACCCAGGCGACCCGGTCACCCGCCGGTCGCCGCCCGCCGCCGTGGTGCAGCCACCGGACTCCGGAGGTGCCCACTCCGAAGGTGCTCACCGCCGAGTCCTGCTCGGGCAGGTGGACGTCGGCGGTGTTGCTCTGGCAGGGAACGAGGTTGGCGTACCGGTTGACGACGTAGGAGTGGCCTCGGTTCGGAGCGGTGGTGTGCGGGAGTGCGTCGAGGACCTTCACGGTCTCCGGGAACGAGAGCGCCACCTCGAACCACGGGATGCCCAGCCCGTCCGCCACCTCGAGCAGACTGTAATTGATCTTGACCAGGTAGCACGCCAGCCACGGGGGCAGCTCGGTCCCGCCCACCGGGTGGACCTGCCAGCTCGCCAGCCGCACCACGCCGACCGACTTGTCGTCGGGGCCGGTGGTCAACCACCGGGTTCCCTGTTCCCGCAGATGCAGCTCGACGGTCAGTGGCCAGGGGTCCGCACGGTCTTCCGACGTCACAGAGATCTCCATTTTCGCCCGGTTCTCACCCGTCGCTCGGGAAACGAGGATCGAGCACGGGATGGTCTTCAACGAGGTGGTGGTGTCGTGGTGGGGGATCAGTTCTCCGATCTCAAGGCGTGGGCGATCGCCCCTTCCCCGCGTGTGCGGTGCAATCCGCATTCGTGCAGCGACAGCCCGAGCTTGTCGGCGACGAAGGAGAGGGGGAGCCCGTCGAGGCGGGTGGCGGCGATGATGTCCGCCTGCAGGGCGGTGACCACCCCATCCCCGGCCAGGCGCGCGAGCACCATGTCCGGGTGGCCCGCGGGGCCGCACAGCGGCAGCAGCCGGATGCCCGCCGGACCCGGTTCCGGGATGTCGCCCCACGGCAGCTCGAAGGTGGTGACCGAGTAGCGCGCGCGTTGTTCGGCGGACCGCCCGAGGTGCTGGGACAGGTTCCGCATGGCGGGATCGCAGCTCCGAAGGGTCTCGACGAACCCCAGCATCACCATGGATTCGATGTCGTCGCGCTCGCAGCCCGCCTGCTCCCGCACCCGGTAGGCGGAGGCGCGCAGTCGCGGCAACATCCCGGCCACCGCGAGCAGCACCCACGGCTGGGGCTGGACCTGTGCTCGCCGGGCGGTCTCGGTCCAGAGCGCCGCCGTGGTGGACCGGTCGGTCGACCGGGCTCGGAGGACTTCGACGAGTCCGCTCGCGGTCAGGAACCTTTCTGGGAGTTCGACACCGATTTCCCAGCAATCGATGAGGGGGGATGTCGCGGTGGACAGCAGATCGTGGATCGCTCTGTCCACGGAGTTGAGACAACCTGTGTGGGTGGCAGTCATGGAGCCTACCTCGTTCCGTCTTTCAGCGGAGCGGTGCGTGCAGGCACAACCGTGGACTGCTTTGACAAAGCCGTCAACGGGTGTTGCGCTTTTTTCAGCTTTTTGTCAAGTGCAGAAAGGTTGAAGATTCGGGCCTCGCTCGAATATCACCAGATCGTCGAGCATGTTGATCTTGGCAATCGGAATTCGTTGGAGAGCTTGTTGCAAGACATCAGAAAGAAACGTCATCCCATCGAGTGACAGAAAAAAATGGGGACGATCTGGTAGAGGATGCCGTGCGCGATCCGGTGACCGCGGGGAGGTCCCGCATCGCTGCCCCGGCTTCGGCGCCACGCTACCCGGTCTGAGCTGGTTGGCCTGTTCGGGTGATACGTGCTGATCTGGCCTCGAGGTGGGGATGTCGTGCCCTCGAATGGTCCCGGTGCTGAGAGGCGGCTTGCGTACCGAACGGGTATGACGTCGTCACCGAGGAGATCCGGCATGCTGCCGGGGCTGCGGCGGAGGCGGCCGGTGTTGCGGATGGGGCCAGTCCCGATGCGGCCATCGGGAGTGTGGGCAGGGCGTTGCCGGGTTCTCGGGCCGCGCGGAGTGCGGTTGGCGCGGGGGACCACTGGCGGACGCGGTTGGCCGCGTGGGTGGTGGAGACACACGGGTATGCGTGGAAGCTCACGGAATCGGCTGAGTTGTACGAGGCGAATGAGGCCGAGGCCACTGCCGTGTTCCGCGGCGGGTGGGGCGATGGTCGGTTTCGGGGAGGTCCGGCAGTGGCGGGCTGCTCCGCTGGACGTGGCTGTTGACGACGGTGGACAGGTTGTCCGGACTGCCGGGTCGGGTGCCGGGAGTACCGATGAGGAAGCGGTGGTGACCGATCTCCGTGAGCGGGTCCGGGTGGTGATGCGGTTGGCTGACGAGGCCGACGGCTTCCTGGCCGGTGTGCTGGACAGGGTGGCTGCGGATGGTGTCACCGACGGGGGCGCCACCTTGCTCGCTGACGCCACTTCGGCGGGAAAGGCCGCGATGCTCGATGACATCGGGGCTGGCGGGAGCCGAGGACGCCTACGACACCTACAAGACCGCCATTCACGACGCCGAGAACGTGTTCGGGGGTGCGGGGATCGCCGACGGGCATTCCGATGCCTTCCGCCACGCCTACTGGAACGCGATGGTGGTGAATCGGTTCGGACCGGAGTGGGCGGCGCAGTACACCACCGCCCACGAACGCGTGGACACCAACAGCGCCACCGCTGAGGCGATGGACCTGCACAACAACGAAATCGGACGGCGGATCGCGGCGGAGCACCCGGACGCGGGGCCCGGGGAGTTGAAGGGGTATATCGACAAGGCGGTTCGTGACGGTGAGGTGGTCGTTGTCGGCTCGGACGGCAGGTTGGTGCCGAGCAGCGAAGTGGCCACCGGTGAGACCGGGCGGGCCCAGGACGATCCGGCGACCGGTGGGGATGACCCCGAGCGCGGGGCGAGTACGAGGACGACACATCAGGTGGATACAACCCCGGTGGCGACAGCTACGGCACCTATGACAACTGGAAGGCTCGTTTCCCTGGCTGTCGTTTTCGCCGTCTTGCTGACGGGGTGCTCGAATGGAGGACATCGGTTGACCGAGGACGAACAACTTCCCGGCCGTCTGCGCGAGTTGCGGCAGAACGGTGGGGAGGTGCTGCTGGGTGATCTCGCAGGCGGTGACTGGGACACCGTCTGCATCTCCCGGAGCCGATCAGCCGGAACTTCGTGGAGAAGCAGGTCGGAGTTCCCGTTCCGATGGAGAACGAGTTCACCCGACGCGGTCACGTGTTGGTCTTCCTGAAAGACGGTGCCGTCCAGCGGGCGACGTTCACAACCCCCGACCTGCTGCGCGACGACACCTATGCCGCACCGGTTCGCTTGCGGGCACGCGGTTGCCCCGCGCTGATCGACATCGAATCCTGACCTGATGTCAATACTCGGCTGGCAAGTGTGCTGTAAAGGCCATCGGAGTCAGAGGATGGTCGTGGCGATGGTGAATTTTGCGTAGTAGGGGCGGATCGCTCCGCGTAGCGGGTCGCCAGGTCCTGGAACGGCCCAACCTGTTGAAGGACCGCTCGATCATATTCCGCCGCTTGCGGAGGTCCGGGTTGAAGACAGGCGGGCGGCCACCGCGTGCACCCCCGCCGACGCAGCGGCAGCCCGCGCCCGTCGACCACCAGGTGGATCTCGCTGCTCAACCCGCCCCGGGACCCGTCCAGGTCTTCGCCGTCGACGGCAAGGGTCTCCGCGGGTCCAGCACAGACCCCTCATCCGAGCCCCCGCCGCACGCTGATGGGCCCGCACCACAGGCGGTGATCACGCGACTCGCGCCCATCGGTGGACGCAGGCGGCAACAACAGTTCGATCACCGCCCATGCCTTGTCCGCCACCTCACCCGAGCGACCATGATCCACAAACAGCAGACCGGCTGATCAACGGCCTACGTGACACTTCCTAGAGGATTCTGGTCAGGAAGACGCTGTGCGGGTCCGGGCGGTAGTCGGCGAAGGGTTCGCAGTAGGTGAAGCCCGCGCGTTCGTAGAGTGTCCTCGCCGGGGCGAAGAAGTCGGCCGAGCCCGTTTCCAGGCTCAGGCGGGTGAAGCCCATTTTTCGGGATTCGGTGAGGATGTGGTTCAAGAGGCGTTGGGCTATGCCTCGGCCGCGGTGGGAGGCGGTGGTGCGCATCGACTTGAGTTCGGCGTGGGTGGTGTCCAGGCGTTTGATCGCGCCGCAGGCGACCGGGGTATTGGCGTCGAGGACTGACCAGAAGGTGATGTCGGGGGTGCGGAGACCGTCTAGGTCCAGGGCGTGCTTGCTCTCCAGTGGGGTGATCGCGCGCATGTCGTCGAGGTGTTCGGTGAGCAGGTGGGCGATTTCCGGGCTGCTCAGGTCGTCGACGATGATGCGCATGGGGGCCTCCTCCGGTTGCGGGAGGAAAATACCGGTGGTGGGGAACCCGGTGGTGGCGGTGGGCGTCGGAGGTGTCGGTGGGGAGAGGAGTCGGGGTGGTTGAGCGGGATGACGGGCCGTTCTTCGAGGCTGCGTACCGGGCGGCCGGTGAGGTGGACGATTCCGTGGGGGAGGAGCGGCGGCGGGCGTGGTGGCGGGCGGTGCCGCGGTTCGCGGTTGCGCTGGCCGAGGGGGTTTTGCGTGACTGGCTGGTGAGCGGCGCCGTATTGTTCTCGCTGGTCGTTGCCGTTGTGGGGGGTACGTCCGGTGCGGTGGGGTGGGCGGTTGCGGGGGTGGTGGCCGGGGTTGTGGGGGTGGTGCTGGTGGGTGTGGCGGTGCGGCGGAAGTGGTCGTTCGGGGCGCAGTGGGCGGTCATCCTCGGGGTGGTCGTGGCGCAGGCGGCTTACCTGGTGCTCTTCTGGAAAACACGATGACGGGGGAACCGGCGTGACCGATGTGACCGTGGAACTGGCCGACCTGGGCGGGTGGGCCGCCCAGACCGGGCGGGCGTCGGCCGACTGCGGGGCCGCTCAGGCGTACGCGACGGGCAACATCGCCGACACCGACTTCGGTGCCATCCTGGAGTTGATCACCGGCGACTACGCGGGCCTGCTGACGAAGGTGCACGACATCCTCGGTGAGGACGGCAGCGGGCTCGGCCTGGAGCAGGGTGCGCTCACCTCCTGCGCCGAGGCCTACCGCGACGCCGACGCGCAGGGGCGGGACCGGTTCGTCGAACTCGGTGGCACGGGGGTCCTGCACTCCTCCGACGACGGCGTGGCGAACGGGTTCGACGACGTCGGTTCGGCGCAGGGGAAGCTGACCGCGCCCAGCGCTTCGGGTGCCACCCTGCCCGAGGTGTCCTTCGGGTGGGTTCTGGACAAGGTGTGCGACCTGATCGTCTGGGTCGGCGGGCCGGACCCGCGCGAGTACGTCACCAAGTGGATCGCCGGTGACGTGCGGAAGGCCTCGATGCAGGCCGCCGCCTGGGATTGCGTCGCGGCGTGCGTGGAGGCCGTCGAGGCGAACCTGCGCTCCGGGGCGGCGGCGATCGCCGCCACCTGGACCGGGGCGGCGGCCTCGGCGTCCGCGGGGCAGATGGGCGAGTGGGGCACCGCGCTGGCCGACCAGGCCGCCAAGATGCGGGTGATGTCGGACCACCTCACCGACATGGTCGACCAGGCCGTGAAGATGGCCCAGTGCGTCGTCGACATCATCAAGACCGTGATCTCCGTGGTGTCCGCGGGCCTGAGCAACGCCTCCATCCCCCTCTACGGGCAGTGGAAGCTGATCGAGTCGGTCAAGGAGGCCATCACGATGGTGAACAACGCCCGCAAGGTGATCACCGTGTTCTGGAACTTCCTCACCCTCGTCATCGACTCGATCAAGCTCTGCGCCGCCACCTTCACCGCCGAGTCCCTGCCGCCCGCCCCCGCGGGCGCGCCCGTCCCGGCCGGGGCGGGCCGGTGACCACCCCCGAGGACCGCATCCGCGCCGCCAAGGCCGAGCTGGACAGCGTGATCGACCGCGCCCAGCAGGACCTCTACCGGTTCCAGCGCCGCAACGAGCCTTCGCCCGAGGCCCTCCGGGCGCTCCAGGAGGCGGCCGCCCGCGGTGACCTGGGGGAGGACATGCGCGAGTTGGCCCGCCGCATCGAGTCCGGGAGGGACAGTTGGCAGGCGGTCTTCGCGGGTGACTCGCCCAACGCGGCTCTGCTGCGGGGGCACCTGGAGCGGATGGCCGAGGAGAACCGGGAAGCCATCGCCACCGCCGTGGAGGAGGACGAGTCCTTCGACCCGTTCGCCACGAGCAGCGACCTGTGAGCCTCAGCCGCCCTTGAGGGCTTCGCGGCACAGGTGGTCGGCGGCCCTGGTGGTTTCCGGCTGGCGGTACTTCCGGCACAGGGTGAGCACCAGGTTCGTCGCCGTGTCCAGGTCGATCCTGTGGCCGACGGAGACGAAGAGGGGCTTCACGCCGTCCTGCGTGCGCAGGGTGCGGCCGATGACCTCGCCGTCGTCGGTGAGGGGGGTCCAGGAGCCGCGTTCGGGGGCGGGGGTGGTGAACTCGCCCAGGGCGTTCTTGCCCACGCCGATGGAGGGGATGCCGGTTTCCAGGCCCGCGTGGGAGGCGAGGCCGAAGCGGCGGGGGTGGGCCCGGCCCTGCCCGTCGCAGACGAGGAGGTCCGGTGTGGTGGTGAGCGCTGTCAGGGCCTTGAGGAGCGAGGGCAGTTCCCGGTAGGCGAAAAGGCCTGGGATGTAGGGGAAATCCGTCTGGTCGAGGATGACGGCCTGGTCGACCACCTCGCCGGTGGCGATGTCGACGCAGACCGCGGCGGCGGCGAGGCGGCCGGTGTCGCCCTCGTAGGCGACGTCGAGGCCCGCGGCGGTGGTGGGGGCGAAGCCGGGTGGGGCGTGGCCGATCACGCGGGGGGCCAGCGCGAGCTGCTGGGCCACCGCTTCCTCGGGGGTGAGCCGGTTATCCGTGGTGGGTCCTGTCCTCGAGCACGGCCCCGTTCTCGTCCCAGCGGCGGCGGACGAGGAGTTTGCCCTTGGGGTCGAACTCGTCGTGGGTGGCGAGGGTGCCGTTGCGGTGCCAGGTCTGGTGGACGCCGATCGCGGTCCCGTAGCTGACCGCGCCCTCCGCCTTGCGCTCGCCGGTGGGGTACCACTCCGCGGCCGGGCCGTCCTCCATGCCCTCGAAGTACGTGGTGAGGGCGACGACCTGGCCGCCGGGGGCGCGTTCGACGACCTCGCCGGTGAAGGGCTTGCCCTGGTGGGTGACCCGGAGGTCGTCCTCGGTCTCGACGTCGTCGTACTCGACTCGCATGGTGGTCACTCCGGGAGGAACTCGCTGTTGGGGTGGCCGCGGTCGAAGGTGAGGCGGCCCGCGTTGCTGGGTGTGCCTGCCAGCATCCTATTGCAGTTGGCGCAGCACGGGGCGGTGCCCGGGCCCTCCTTGCCGAACGGGAAGCGGTTGTCCACCCGGAACTCCGACATGACGCTCGCGTCGACGTCCTCGCCGCGCTTCCACAGCATGTCGTTGACCGCCTTGACCTCGGCGTGCCGCAGCGGGTTGTCACCGTGCGGGAACTCGGTCATCACCGGTTGGCCGTCGCGCATCAGTGGCTGACCGGTGTCGCGGTCGTACTGCTGGTAGGGGCCGTTCTGGCGCATCTCCTCCAGCCGTTCGCGCAGCACCGGGTGCAGGTCCGCCTCGGGGATGACGTCGCGCGGGCGGCCGTTGACGCCCTCGAAGACCTCGCCGGTGCGGGTGTCGACGGCGACGGAGTTGACCGGGCCCGCCTCCTTGGCGGAGATCTCGCCGTTGTCGCGCATTCGGCGGATCTCGTCGGTGCGCTGGGTCGCCAGGTCGCGCAGGTGCTCGTCGAGGGGCTTGCCGTTGACGTGGGTGATCAGGCCGTCGGAGTTGCGGGTGAGGTCGCCCTGGAGGTGGCCGAGGCTCTGCGAGCCGGTGCGGTTCGGCGGGATGGGCCTGGGTGGGGGCGGTGGGTCGGTGGGCGCGCCGGGCGGGGGTTGGCCGCCGCCACCGCTGTTGCCGCCGGAGCCGCCACCGGTCTGGGTGGTGGGGGCGTTCGACGGGGTGGTGCCGCCGGGGGCGTGGGTGCCCGGAGCGCTGGGAGGCGCGGTCGGGGTGGCGGCTGACGGGGTGGTGGCGCCGGAGGGGACCGTGCTGCCCGAGGGTGTGTGCGAGGTCGGTGGGGCGCTGCCGGTGGAGGTGTCGACGTGGGACGGGGTGGTGGTGCCCGACGGGGTCGGGGAGGGGGTCCTGGGGGTGCCGCCGGTGGGGTCCGTGGTGCTCGACGGGGTGCTCGTGCCGGAGGGGGTCGTGGTCGTGGGGGCGCTCGAACCCGGGGCGTCGGTGGTGGTCGACGGGGCGTCCGGGATGGCGGGGGTGGAGCGGGTGGCGTCGGGGGCGCCGTCGAGGACGTCGGAGACCGAGGTGGGGGTGCGGACCGCGTCGGGGGTGTTCGGGGTGGTGTCGGGGGTGCCGGGGGTCTTGCGCAGGGCGTCGCGCAGGGAGTCCCAGAGTTCGCCGAGCCTGCCCATGAGGGGGCGCAGCTTGTCCAGGGAGCGGGTCAACTTGGTGATGAAGTCCTTGATCCGGTTGACCCACTTGCTGATCAGCGCCACCGCAGAGGCCACCACGTGCGGGGTGGCGACGCCCAGGGTGCCGCCGATCTCGGCCACCCACTGCGGGATGCGGGCGATCAGCGTGGCCACGCACTCGGCGACCAGGTCGCGCACGATCTCGCGGACCGCGCCGACCAGCATCCCGACGACCTCGACGACGGTGCCGATGGTGCCTGCGCCGGTGCCCGCTGCGGCGATCTTGTCCTGCTTGTCCTTGGCGAACGCGCGGTAGGCGTCGGCGGCCGGGCCCTCCCAGCCCGCGGTGCCGTTGACCACCTCGGTGGCGAAGTCGGCGGCGATGGCGGCGGTCTCGGTGCCGACGTTCTTCCAGGTGGCCGCGTACGCCGCGATCTGGTCGCCGTCACCGGCCAGCCAGTCCAGCGCGTCCGAGAGCGGTTTGACGTGCTCCATCAGCCAGGACACCGCGTACTGCAGCAGCGTGCCGACCGGGTCCAGCGCCAGCGACAGCATCTCCAGGCCGGTGCCGACGACCCCGAGGCCGCCCTCGACCCAGGAGCCGCCCTCGACGCCGTGGTAGATGTCCATCGCGGATTCGGCGAGGCCGATGCCGCTGTAGGCGGTGGTGGAGTCCTGGCGTTCGGCGATCAGCGGGTTCGTCATCACCGGCTCCCGGTGAACGGCTGCGTGTTGGCCTGCTCGGTGGTGTCGTAGGACGCGGCGTTGGCGCGGACGCCGTTCGCGGTGCTGTCCATCGACCCCGCGGCCTCGGCGAGCGCGTCGACCCCGGGTTGGCTGACCGCCTGCACGACGGGCACGAAGAACTGGCAGATCACCCCGTAGGCCTGGGTGCCCAGGGTGACCTGGTTCGCCGCGTCCACCGCGGTGCCGAGCCGTTCGCCGAGGGCGGCGAGCTTGCCCGCGTGGTTGCGCAGTTCGTCCGGCAGGACGTCGTAGCCGTCTGGCATGTCGCGGGTCCTCTCAGCGCCGGAACGGGTTGTCGCCGAAGTCGTCGTCGTCGAAGTCCTCGCGGCGGCGCTGCTCGCGCGGGCGGTCCTCGGGTTCCGGTTCGGGGAAGCGCTGGCGGTAGTTGGACACCACCGCCTCCACCGTCGCCGGGTCGTCGCCGACGGTGGTGCGCATGATCTCCGCGACCTGGTCGGTGATGCGGGACTGGGCGGTGCGCATGGTCTCCGACACCAGCCGGGAGAGCGCGTCGCCGGTGTGGTTGCGGATGCCGTCGGTGAAGCGGATGTCGGTCACCGCGCCCCCGGAGTCGACCACGACGGTGACCACGCCGTCGCGCGAGACCGCCGTCCCGGTGACGCCGGTGACCTGGCGCTGCATCTCCTGGTAGCGCTCGGCCTTGGCGGTCACGCCCGCCGCCCAGCGCTCCAGCTCCTGCTCGGTCCGCGCCCCGTCGAACCCGAAGGTCGGTTCTGCCACGACTGCTCCTGCCTCGTCCGGTCTCCCCCCGTCCGACGCATCGTCCGCGGCGGTGGTTCCGTGTCGGGGCGCGTCCCGGCGGTCAGATGTCGTGCGGCGCCTCGGGGCGGTCGAGGACGCGCAGCCAGCGGCCGTCGGGCTGGCGGCGGACGAGCTGGACGCGGCCGGGGGTGTCCTCGGCGGAGCGGGTGGAGGTGAGCGCGAGGTCGCCGTTGCGGACCGCGGGCAAGCCGTCGAGCAGGGTCAGCTCCGGGATGTGGGCCATCATCTCGGCGCAGACGGCCCGGATCGCGGCGCGGCCCTCGGTGCGGGCGCCGGGCGGGTAGGCCATCACCGCGTCGGGCTCGTACAACTCGGCCAGGCCCTCGGCGTCACCGGCGTTGAACCGCTCGACGAAGAGGCGGGCCACCTGCTCCGGCTCGGTGGCGATGGCGCGGGTCTCGGCGTTGTTCTGTGTCATGCCTCCACCCTGCGGCGAATCTGCCCAGAAGTCCAAGAGATGGTTCTTCTGGGTTCTATAATCAGTGCTTATGGAGCTTCGGCAGCTTGAGTACTTCGTCGCGGTGGTGGAGGCGGGTGGTTTCACCCGGGCCGCCGAGCGCGTGCGCGTGGCGCAGCCGGGGATCAGCGCGCAGATCCGCAAGCTGGAGCGGGAGTTCGGCCAACCGCTGCTGGACCGGTCGGCCCGCATGGTGCGGCTGACCGAGGCGGGGGAGGCGGTGCTGCCGCACGCGCGGGCCGCCCTGGGCGCGGTCGAGGACGCGCGGCTGGCGGTCGACGAGCTGGTCGGGCTGGTGCGCGGGCACGTGGCGGTGGGCACGGTGACCTCGCACGCGGTGGACCTGCCGTCGCTGCTCGCCGCCTTCCACGACGCGCACCCCGGCGTGGAGATGACCCTGGTGGAGGGTTCCTCGGACGTGCTGGTCGAGCGGCTGCGGGCGGGCGCCCTGGACGCGGCGATCGTCTCGCTCGGCCCGAACCCGCCCGCCGACCTGGACACCCTCGTCGTCGCCGACGAGGCGATCGCCGCCGCGGTGGGCCACGGGCACCCGCTGGCGGCGCGGTCGTCGGTGCGGCTGGCCGAGTTGGGCGGGCTGCCGCTGATCAGCCTCCCGCCGGGCACGGGCATCCGCTCGCACCTCGACGCGGCGTGCGCGGCGGCCGGGTTCACCCCCGCGGTGGCCTTCGAGGCGGGCGACCCGGTGCTGCTGGCGCAACTGGCCGCGCGGGGGCTGGGCGTGGCGATCCTGCCGGACTCGCTGGCCCGGTCGCGGCCGGACCTGCACCCGCTGGCGATCACCTCGCCCGCGCTCAGCGGGCGGCTGGCGTTCGCGTGGCGGGCGACCGGGCCGGGCAGCCCGGCGGGTCGGGCGCTGCTGGCGCTGGCGCGGCGGACGCTGGAGGTCGTCGGTGGATGAGCTGGTGGACCTGTACGCGCGGGGGGACCTGGGCGGGCGGGTGGTCGGGACGGCGCCGCGCAGCCGCGTCCGGGCGGAGAACCTGCCGCACGCGGCGACGCAGGTGCTGCTGCGGGACCGGGCGGGGCGGGTGTACGTGCACCGGCGGACGCTGACGAAGGACGTGTACCCGGGGATGCACGACGTGTGGGCCGGTGGGGTGGTGACCGCGGGGGAGTCGCCCGACGTGGCCGCCGCGCGGGAGCTGGCGGAGGAACTGGGCGTGCGAACCGTTGTCCGCCCGTGCTTCCGGTACTGGTACGCCGACGACTCCGCGAACTACCTGGCGTGCGTCTACGAGGCCGATCACCCCGGCGGGGAGATCCGGCACCAGGCGTCGGAGGTGGCCGCGGGCTGGTGGGTGCCGTGGGCGGAGCTGCTGGCGCGGTTGGCGGACCCGGCGTGGCCGTTCACCCCCGACGGGCGCGAGTCCGTGGCGCGCTATGCCCGGTACGCGGCGTGATCGACAATTGTCGGTGTGACCCACGGTGAGAACGACCTCGTGCAGGCCATGTCCGACGGTGAGTGGTTCGAGGGTTCGGCCGATGACCCGGTGGTGGTGCGCGCGGGCCTGATCCGGGAGCTGCTGCTCGGCAGGCACGGCGAACTCGACCCGCGCGGGGTGCGGGTGCGCGGCGCGCGGGTCGTCGGGGTGCTCGACCTCGACCAGGTCCGGGCGGTCGTCGGCCTGCACCTGGCGGACTGCGTGGTCGAGGAGCCCATCCGGGCCACCCGCGCGGTGCTGCCGTACCTGACCCTCGACGGCAGCCGGATCGCCGGGCTGGTCGCCGACGGCGCCAGGGTCGACGGTGGGCTGTTCCTGCGCCGCGTCCGCGCCGAAGGGGAGGTGCGGCTGCTCGACGCGCACGTCGGGGGGCAGTTCGACGCCGACGACGCGGAGTTCACCAGCACCTCCGGCACCGCGCTGTACGCCACCCGGATGCGGTTGGACGGCGGCTTCTTCCTGCGGCGGGCCCGCATCCGCGGCGTGGGGGAGCGCGGGGCGGCGCGGTTCGTGGGGTCGCGGTTCGGCGGGCAGGTGGTGTTCGCGGGCGCCCGCCTGGAGAACCCGACGGGACCGGTGCTCGACCTGCACGAGAGCACGGTGGACGGGACGGTCTTCCTGCCCGCGGAGGTGGTCTGCCCGGACGGTTCGCGCGAGGACGACTGCGACCACCCGGCCCGGGTCGAGCTGGACAACTTCGGCTTCAGCTCGATCGGCTACCTCGACTGGCGGCAGTGGCTGCACCTGGTCCGCTGCCACACCACGGCCTACCACGCCTCGCCGTACCAGCGGCTGGCGGCGGTGGAGCGGGCGGCGGGGCACGACGGCAACGCCCGGCGCATCCTCATCGCCCAGCAGGGCGACCTGCTGCGGCGCTCGCCCGCGGCCGTGGGCGGTCCGGTGACCCGGTTCTCCCACCGGCTCTGGGGTGCCCTCGCCGGGTACGGGTACCGGACCCGGCGCACGGCGGCGGCGCTGCTGCTGGCGGTGACCGCGGCCGGGCTGCTCGGCTACGCCGCCGGACAGGTCGACACCCGGCCGGGGCACCACGCCGCCGAGCGGACCGTGCAGCCCGGGTCGCCCTCGCCCGCGGTGGGGGTGGCGTGCTCGTCGGTGGAGCTGGTCGGGTTGGGGCTCGACCGGGGGCTGCCGCTGGGGCCGACCGGGCTGCGCAGCCGGTGCGACCTGGACACCGGGACCCGGTGGGGGCAGGCGTTCACAGTGGCGATCTGGGTCATCCAGGCTGCGCTGTGGGGGCTGGCCACCTTGGCGCTCGCCGGGTACACGAACCTGGTGCGCAAGTCCGCTTAGGACAGCCGGTCGACGGTGGCCGGGGCAAGCGGACCGGGCGGTCCGCTAGGGTGGGGGCATGGCTCGCACCCCCGCGCCGGACACCCGGGACCGCATCCTCGGTGCCGCCGCCAGGCTCTTCTACGAGCACGGTGTGCGCGCGGTCGGGATGAACCGGATCATCCAGGAGGCGGGCACCGGGAAGAACCTGCTGTACCAGCACTTCCCGGAGAAGGCGGACCTGGTCGCCGCCTACCTGGCCGTGGCCCGCGACGTGCGCGACAGCGCCGCCCGGCTGGCCCTGGTGGACGCGCGCACCCCCGCGGACACGCTGGTGGCGCTGGTGGCCGAGGTCGCCGCGAAGGTGGCCGAGCCGGGGTTCCGCGGCTGCGCCTTCCGCAACTACCTCGCCGAGTTCCCCGACGACGCCGACGCCGCACCCACCCGGGTCGCCCGGGACTACCTGGGGGCGAGCCGGGCCGCGATCGATGCCGCGGCGGGGGAGGTGGACCCGTCCGGCGAACTGGCCGAGCGGGTGTGGCTGCTCGTCGACGGCCTCTACTCCCAGGCGGCCTACCGGAACCGGCTCGACGGCGACGTCGCGCGGGCCGGTGCGGCGGCGGTCCGGCTGGTCGAGGCACTCGTCCGGTGACGGTGGTGGGCGGCGGCTTCGCGGCGCGGCTGCGGGCGGCGACCCGGGACGCGCACGAGCGGGCCGAGCGGTCGCCGTTCGTCGAGGCGCTGCTCGGCGGCGACCTGGGGCGCGAGGCGTACGCGGCACTGCTCGCGCAGAGCCACCTGTTCCACTCCGCGCTGGAGGAGGCGGGCGAGGTCTGGCGCGGCGACCCGGTGGTCGGCCGGTTCGTGCTGGACCCGCTGCGGCGCAGCCCGGCGCTGGAGGCCGACCTGGCCTGGCTGCTCGGCCCGGGCTGGCGCGGGCACCTGCGCCCGCTGGACGCCACATCGTCCTATGTGGATCGGTTGCGCGCGGTCTGCCCCACCGACCGAGCCGCTTTCGTGGCGCACCACTACACCCGCTACCTCGGTGACCTCTTCGGCGGGCAGATCATCCGGCACAGGCTGCGCGACACCTACGGCCTGGAGGTCGACGGCGTCCGCCACTGCCTCTTCGACGGCATCGGCAAGCCCAAGCCGTTCCGCGACCGCTACCGCGCCCTGCTCGACGAGACGCCGTGGCGGCCGGGGGAGCGCGACGCCCTGATCGCCGAGGCGGACCTGGCTTTCCGGCTCAACCGCGCCGTTTTCGACGACCTGGCCGCCGTCCACTGCTGAACCCGGCACCGGGGGATCAGTCCCCGGGCAGCCAGCCCCGCTCGGCGGCCTTGGCGCCCGCCTGGAACCGGCTGCGCGCGCCCAGCCGCCGCATGAGGTCCGAGACCATCCGGCGCACCGTCCGCACCGACACGCCCAGCCGGACCGCGGCCACCTCGTCGGTGCACCCGTCGGTCAGCATGGTCAGCAGTTCGCGCTCCCGCGCACCCGGCTTCGCCGGGCCGGACAGCGGCGGACCCGGCAGCGGCGCCGCCCCGGCCCACACCCGCTCGAACAACGCGGTCAGCGCCGTGACCACACCCGGCAGCCGGACCACGGCCGCACCCGCGCCGCCCTCGGCGGGCACGACCACCACCGACCCGTCGACGACCAGCGCCACCGCGGGCACCTCGGGCACCGTGCGGGTGTCGGCGCCCGCCGCGACCAGCGCGCCCAGCCGGGGGTCCAGGCCCGGCGCGCTGTCCGGGGCCACGACCCGGTAGCGCACGCCGCGCCGCAGGTTCCAGTGGTCGATCCGGCGCACCGGCCCGAACGGGCCCGCCGCGGTGGCCTGGTCGCTGAGCACCAGCACCTCGTGGGCGGCGCAGGCGAGGAGCCCGTCCACCCCGGTGCTCACGGCGGTCAACCGGGGCGCCGGGTCCACCGGCGCCTCGGGGAAGACGGCGGCCATCGGGGCGGCCCCTCCGAGCGGGGTGGCGGCGGCCCGCGCCAGGTCGGGCCGCGTGGCCGGTTCCGGCCGAATCCACGCCGAGCGCCCGCCCACCGCCCGTGCGGCGGTAGCGTCGGTCTGCGACATCGGTGCCGGTGACATCGTGTCCCTCCCGTCCCGGTGCGGCCGGGTGCCGCTCCACGTCCACCTTGGCGCGAGATGTATGAGGAATTGATGACACGGGTGCGCGGCGCTTCGGAACAAGATGACGCAAGCACAACATGTGGTGGCGACGAGTTGCTGGAACTCCAGGTGTTGTGCTGAGCCGGTGGGACTTGCCCGCCATCGGAGGGGGTTGCGGCAAGGGGTGCCGGCACGTGGTGGGGTCGACTGCCCGAGTGGGGTGACCCGCTCGCCGTGGTGACGCTGCGCTGCGAGTGGTACGACCATTGGTGTTCCGCTGTCACCCGAAGACCTCCATGCGCCCGGCTGCCCGCGTCGCTAATGTCGACGCCCGGAACCGGTGGGGGGAACAGGGTGGCGATGACGGGTGCCCGGGTCGACGTGGAACTCGTCGCCCCGGCCGAGCCCGGCGCGGGCGACATCGCGGTGGTCGGCCGGGCGGTCGCACCCGGTGCCTGGTTCGACGTCGGAGCGGCCCGCCCGCGCCCGCGCACCCCGGACGCGGTGTGGGAACTGGTCGACGGGCGCGGCTACAACGGCGTCCACGCCCGCGGGCGCGCCCTGGTGCACCTCGGCCGGGGCAACCGGACCCCGCGCAAACCCGTCATCCTGGCCGACGCGCACGGCCACGGGCCCAGCGCGGACCCGGTGACCCGCCTGACCGGCGACGCGCTCGTCGACGACCTGCTGGCCTCCGGGTACGACGTGGTCCTGGTGGGCTTCGCCGAGCGGCAGACCTACCTGCAGGCCAACGCGGGCGCCCTCGCCGAGTGCGTGCGCCGGGCCGCCGCCGAGCGCACCGGGACCGCCCCGCTCACCGTCGGCGGCATCGGCTCCGGCGGCCTCATCGCCCGCTACGCCCTCGCCCTCCTCGAAACCGACGGCCACGACCACGAAACCGACGTCTACCTGTCCTGCGACACCCCGCACGACGGCGCCTGGATTCCCCTGATCCTCCAGCAACTGGCCCACTTCTTCGGCCGGTTCCCCGGCGCGGGGGACAGGGCGGAACTCCTCCGCGCCCCGGCCGCGCAACAACTGCTCGGGGCCTGGGTCCGGGACGCGAAGTACTCGGGGCCGGTGCAATCCCCGCTGCGCAAGCAGTTCCTCGACGACCTGCGCCGCATCGGGGACTTCCCCCGGCGGGTGCGCATGGTCGGGTTGTCCTGCGGCACCGGCACCGGGGTGGGCCCACCCCTGCCGGCGGGCGCCACCGCCTTCGACTGGAACCTCGGCGCCCTGGCCGCCGCGACCGCCCGCTTCCAACCCGACCGGGGAACCGACGCGGCGATCGGGACGATGAGCGCCCTGCTGGAAGTCCGCCACCCGACCACGACCGACGTCCCGGCCCTGGACGGCGCACCGGGCGGAACGGCCGAGTTCTTCGGCCAGGTCGCGGACGCCCTGGGCGCGACGATCCCCCGGGAACACCGCTCCGGCTGCTTCGTCCCCACGACCAGCGCGGCCGCCCTCTCCCTGGACAACCCCCACACCCCGGTCGACGGGCTCCCCGGGCCGTTCCACGAGTTCCGGTGCGCGGAGGAGAACCTGCCGCACGGCCTGCTGACCGAACCGCTGGTCCGGTGGGTGCTCGACCGGCTGCCCTGAGGCGCCGCGACCCGCCTACGCCACCGGCGTGACCGGCTCGCGCACACCGGCGTAGCGGGCAGCGGTGGCGCGCAGGTGCGCGGCGTGCCCGTAGATGTCCTCCACCGTGGTGATGGGCACGCGGGTCTCGTTCTTGTTCTCGTCGAAGACGCCCAGGTACTTCTGACTGCGGTTGAACCACAAGCGGGCGATGGGCTTGCGGTTGTTGTCGTCGAACAGCACCCCGAAGTAGGTCTTGGTGTCCCGCGCGACCACCCGGTCGCTCGGCACCTCGCTGCACACGATGGCCCGCACCACCCGGAAGCCCTCCAGTTCCTCCTCGGTGGTGACGACGTCCCCGCCCACCTCGTTCGCCTGCCCGTCCTCGACCACCGGCGCGACCGGGGTCGTGGGAACGGGGAGGATGATGTCCGGGCTTCCCAGCGCGTTCTTGAGCCGGTCGTTGACCTGCTCGTTGAGGAACTGCCGGGTGGCCTTCTCCACCAGCGGCAGGAACTGCTCGCGCACCCGCTGGGTGAACGCGCCCTCGTAGACGCGGGTGGTCAGGAAGCGCACCCACTCGTCCTCCGGCTCCTTGAACTGGGTGGCCAGGATGCGCTTGATCTGCCCGATGTACTTGAGCTCGCCCGCGGCGCTGAGCACCGAGTCGAGGTCGAAGGTCTCCTTGGTGAGCTTCGCCAGCTCCGGCAGCAGGGTGGCGTCGATGTCGGCGAAGTCGAGCACGAGGAACGGTTTCGCGTCCATGCGGTTCGGCGCGTCCAGGTCGGTGTAGACGTGGTAGACCTCGCCGTTGGTCAGGATCGCGATGCGGGCGTTGGTGGCGGCGAAGTACCGGTAGAGCTGGGAGGCGTGCTCGATGCGCAGCGGGTCGTTGACCTTCTTCGCCTCGATGAGGATTTGCACCTGGCCGCCGTGGGCGATGGCGTAGTCGATCTTCTCGCCCTTCTTCGTCCCGACGTCGGCGGTGAACTCGGGGATGACCTCGGCCGGGTCGAACACGTCGTAGCCGAGCACCGTGCTGATGAACGGCATCACGAAGGCGTTCTTGGTCGCCTCCTCGGTCTCGATGCCCGCCTTGTGCTGCTTGATCCGCTGCGCCAGTGCCTGCGCGCGCTCCGCGATGTCCATCCCATGCGCCCTTTCCGTCCGGCGGGAGCCCTGTGTGGACCCTGGCTCGCCCGCGCCGGGTAGATCGACGGGGAAGGCGAGGGTGTTACCGCGTTACCTGATCGTGTCCGGTGTGGCCCGGGGCTTGTCCGGTGCCGCGCAGGCCGTTCGTCGGTTGCGTTTCCCCGTTCGAGACCCAGGGGTTCCGAGTGTCCCTTATGGACTAGGTGGTGTTGGGATCTCCACCCGCCTCGCGGTGGGTGTCGTGTCGGGGCCGGGTGGTGGTCACCGGGGGTTCACAGTGGACGGTCGTCGGGTGGGGGTGGGTTCTGGGGGTGGAGGAGGGCTCGGTCGCGGACCATGCCCCACTGGCTGACCGGCACGTCGGCGGCGACCAGGAGTTCGTCCAGGTCTCGGGAGGTGGCGCGGGTGGTGACGATGCGGTCGGCCTCGGTGCGGGTGAGGCCGCAGATGCGGGCGATGGTGGCGGCGGGGGCTCCGCCGAGTTCGACCAGGCCGCCGTCGTCGTAGTCGAGGCCCAGGTCGGGGCGGCCGATGCCGAGGCGGCGGGCGAGGTGGGGGTCGCGGGTGGCGAGGGCCCTGGCGTGGTGGCGGCGGCACCGGGCGGCGGACGCGGCGGGCGGTGGGGGCTTGATGGGGCAGGTGTGGGCGGGCGGCCCGGGTGACCCGATCGTGGCGGTTGGGGGTGCCAAGATGAGAACTCGGTGTAGCGACTTCACCAGCGTCCTCTCCCCGATAGACCCGAATGATCCCTCAGGTCTATCGGGGAAGGTGACGGTGTGTTACCGATTTAGCAGAACCAGCCGCCCTGGACCCAGCCGCGCTGGTTGACGTGGCCCATGGCGTAGCCCTCGGCCCAGCCCTTCTCGGAGTAGCGGGACAGCTCGAAGTGCTCGCCGCGGAACAGGGTGCCGATGATGACCCCGGCGGGTTGGGTGCGGACGTAGAGGGAGTCGGCGCAGATCTCGTGGACCGTGCCCGCGGAGGCGGTGGGGGCGGTGGTGATCGCGGCGGCGACGCTCAGCGCGCCCGCGACGAGTGCGGTGGTGGTGCGGCGGAAGGACACGGGAACTCCTCGACGTGGGGTGGGTGGGGTCAGTTGAGGGAGAAGCAACTGCGCAGCAGGAAGCCCCACTGGCTGGTGCCGTGCCAGAAGACGTCGGCGGAGTAGTTGTTCGAGGTGATGTAGCGGACGCCGATGTAGTTGCCCTGCGACAGCGTCGCGATGGGGTCGCGGTGGCCCGCGCTCGGGGAGTAGTTCGCGAACAGGGTCGCCGAGTTGCACGTGATGTGCGCGGCGTGCGTGGGGTTCCACGGGTCGCTGATCGTGCCGCTGCCGCTGAGCGCGCCCACGGTGTCGGCCTGGGCGGTGGTGGCCGCGAGGTTGCCGAGCGCGGTGGCCGCGACCAGGGCTGCCGCGGCGGTCCGCAGGGTGCGGCGGGACGGGAGTGCCATCGATGTTTCCTTCCGACTTGAAACAGATCAGGTCGGTTGAGAATTACCGGAGACTGGCGGTGGCCGGAAGGCGCAGGTGTGACCGCGCGTGCAGACTCTGTGGCCGTCCGTGCAACCGGGCGGTGTGTCGCCCGGGACGCGCCAGCGGGCGGCCGGTCAGTCGCGGTCGAACTCGCTGTCGCGGGCGGCGTCGGCGCGGTCTAGCCAGCCGCGCCAGGTGGCGGCCGAGTGCGCGGGTTCGGCCCACGGGCTGGTGCACCGGACCATCCTGGTGCCCGGTTTGTCCAGCCAGCGCAGCACGATCGCCACCTCCTCGGCCATCGCGCCGCGCAGCGGGCCCGCGCCGGGCAGCACCGTCTCCGCCGAGGCCACCAGCGCCTCCACCACCGGCATCGGCCGCACCCCGCGCCTGGCCACCCCGGCCGAGGCGAGCCTGCCGTGCCGGACCACCGCGAACTCCCAGCCGCCCAGGGAGTCCGGGCGGGCGGCGACCAGCTCGGCGATCCCGGCCAGCGCGGCCATCCGCTGACCCCGGTCCAGGCCGCGGACCAGGGTGCGCATCCGGTCGCGGTCGGCGCGGGCCTGTTCGAACCGGCGGGCCTCGGCCAGCTCCGACAGCCGCAGGGCCAGGCGGTGCAGCGGGTGGGTGTCGTGGCCCGCCACCAGCGAGTCGACGGCCTGGAGCGCGGGGGCGTACTCCTCGGCGGTCTGGTTGCCCGCGCACGGTGCCGCGCACCGCTCCAGCTCGGCCAGGGCGCACGGGCTGGCGTTCGGCGACTTCGCCGGGATGCGGACCGTGCACGGGCGAACCCCGGTGGCCTGTTGCAGCGCCAGCATCGCCTCCTCGGCCCGCGCCCGGCCGCGGAACGGCCCCAAGGCGCCGTCGCGGGCGGTGCGGACCAGCGACAGCCGGGGGAACGGCTCGTCGGTGAGCACGACCCACCAGGAGTCGCGCGGGTTCTTGGAGCGGCGGTTGTAGGCGGGCTTGTGCGCGGAGATCAACCGCAGCTCGCGCACCTCCGCCTCCATCGGGTGCGAGCAGGTCACCGAGTCCACCCGGATGGCCAGGGCGACCATCTCGCGCAGCCTGCTGCGGGTCTCCGAGGCGGTGAAGTACTGCCGGACGCGCCTGCGCAGGTCCGAGGCCGTGCCGACGTAGAGGACCTCCTCGGACGGGCCGCGGAACAGGTAGACCCCGGGCTCGTGCGGCAGGTCCTCGGCGAGCGTGCGCTTGCGGCGCTGCTCGGCGGTGACCTCGGGGATGTAGTCGAGCAGTTCCTCCAGCGACTGCACGCCCAGCGAGCCGACCCGCTCCAGCAGCCCGTGCAGCACGTCGACCGTGGCCTTCGCGTCGTCGAGCGCGCGGTGGACCGGGGTGGTCTCGGCCCGGAAGAACGCGGCCAGGGCGGAGAGCTTGCAGCTCGGCGCCTCCTCCCGGCTCAGCACCCGCCGCCCGAGGCGGACCGTGCAGACCACGGCGGGCTTGGGCCAGGCGTAGCCGAGTTCGCGGCAGGCGGCCTTGAGGAAACCCACGTCGAAGCCGGAGTTGTGCGCGACCAGCACCGCCCCGGCGGCGAACTCGAGGAACGCGGGCAGCACCACCTCGATGCCCGGGGCGGAGCTGACCATGAAGTCGGTGATGCCGGTCAGCGTCACGATCTCCGGCGGGATGCCCCGGCCGGGGTCGACCAGGGTGGCGAACTCGCCGAGCACCTCACCGCCGCGCACCTTGACCGCGCCGAACTCGGTGATCGCGTCCTGCTCGTGGCTGCCGCCGGTGGTCTCCAGGTCGAACACCACGAACGTCGTGTCGCGCAGCGGGGTGCCCAGCTCGTCGAAGGCGAGCTGGGGGCGGGGGTCGGCTGACTTGCTCATCGCCGCTGACGCTAGAACAGCCCCCCGACAGTTCCCGCGCCCGCCCGCGCGGTCCGCCCCGGCGGGGCGGGTGCCGAGGCGTCGCGGCGGTCGCGGATCGGCCGCCACCGCGCCGGGGCGGGGTGGGCCCCGCGCCTGCCCGGTGCCCCGCGGGCCTCCCGGAGGGGCTTCGGCGCGTCGCCCAGGGGGCTCGCGACTAATCTTAGGGAGTGCAACCTTCGTCGGAGCCGGTCGGACCGGTCGGACCGGGATCGTCCACACCGGACGTCCCGGACCCCGTCGCGCCCGGAGCCGCCGAGGGGGGTTCCACTGTGGAACTCGTGGAGCCGGTGCCGGGCGCGGAGATCGGGTCCGGCGCGGAGTGCGCGGTGGCCGAGCCGCCGGTGTGGCCGGAGGCCCTGCCCGACCCGGTCCGGCTGCGCCTGGCCGAGCTGGGCGCGGACGCGGTGGGCACCCTGCCGCCGGTGGACGTCCCGGCGTCGCTGCGGCAGGTGGCCCGGTTCGCCCCGGCCAAGCGGGCCCGGTTGGGCGGCCCCACGATCGTCGCCGCGCTGCGCGCCCACGTGGGCTTCCGGACCGCGGTGGTGCAGTGGGCCCGCGAGCACCGGGTCGAGGCGGTCGAACCCCCGCCGGACGACCCGGTGGCGGTGGCGACCGCCGCGCTGCTCCTCGGGGAGCCCGCCGCGCCTGCGCACCTGGAACTGGTGGCCAAGCGGGCCGACGACAGCGCGCTGCGCGCGGAGCGGGACGCCGCCCTGGCCAGGGTGGGCAGGTTGGAGGCCGAGCTGGCCGCGGCCAGGGCCAGGGTCGCCGAGTCCGAGGGCGCCGCCGACCGGGCCCGCGCCGAGGGCGAGGCCGAGCTGGAACGGTTGCGCAAGCGCTTGCGTGAGCAGGGTGTGCGGCTGCGCGAAGCCAAGGACGCCGCCGCCGCCGCCCAGGTCAGCGCCGAGCGGGCGGGGGCGGACGTGGCCGCGGAGGTCGCCGCGCTCACCGAGCGGGTGCAGCGCGAACAGGAGCGCGCCGAGTCCGAGCGCGCCCGCGCCGCCCGCGCCGAGGCGGGCGCCGCGCTGGCCCGCCAGGCCGCCCGCGAGGCCCGCCAGGCCGACGAGGTGCGGCTGGCGCTGCTGGTCGACACCGTCGACGACGCGGTCGCCGGGCTGCGCCGCGAGCTGATGCTCGGCGACGGCCGCGGCCCCCGGCCCGCCGACCTGGTGGCGGGGGCGACCACCGCCTCGGGCGGGGCCCGCCGGGTCGACGACCCGGTGCACCTGGAGCGGCTGCTGGCGCTGCGCGCGGTCCACCTGATCGTCGACGGCTACAACGTCACCAAGACCGGTTACTCCGACCTCTCCCTCGCCGACCAGCGCGAACGGCTCATCCGGCAGCTCTCGGCGCTCGCCGCGCGCACCTCAGCGGAGGTCACGCTCGTTTTCGACGGGGCGGGGGTCGTCGTCGTCCCGGTGGCGAAGCCGCGCGGGGTCCGGGTCATGTTCAGCGACCCGGGGGTCCTCGCCGACGACGTCATCCGGTCGCTGGTGGCCGACGAGCCGCGGGGCAGACCGCTGGTCGTGGCCACCTCGGACAAGGCCGTCGCGGACGCGGTGCGCGACCGGGGCGCCTACACGGTGCCCTCGGCCGTGCTGCTGATGCGGCTCGGCCGGGTCTGACAGCGCCGCCGGGCGCGCGGGAGCCGGGCGGCTGGACAGGGAGGGTCGGGGGAGTGCGCAGCAGGGTGTTCGGCCGGGGTCCCGGAGCGGTCGGGCTCGGGGTGCTGTTGGCGGCGGCGGTGCTGGTGCGCCCGGTCGCGGCCGAGCAGCCGCCGGTGCCGTCGGACCCGCCGCAGGTGGAAGCCGGGGTCGGCCCGGGCGCGCCGGTGCCCGACCCCAGGCCCGGCGAGGCGTTCGCCGACCCCCGGGTCGCGGAGTTGCAGCGCACCGCCACCGACGTGCAGCGCGAGCTGGCCGACCTGTCCGACCGGCTGCACGGCGCCGAGCGGGACCTGGCCGCCGCCACCGAGCGGGTGACCGCGGCCCGCGCCGAGCGCGCCGAGGCCGACCGGGTCGTCGCCGCCCAGCAGGGCGAGGTCGACGAGTACTCCAGGGCGCTCTACGCCGCGCTGGCGCAGCCCAGCGCGGTGCAACTGCTGCTCACCGCCGCCACCCCGGAGGACTACCTGCGCGGCAACGACCTGATCGGCCGCGTCCGGGCCGACCAGGACTCCCGGTTGGCGGCCTCGGTCCGCAGGCAGCAGGCGGCGCGGCGCGCGGAGGAGTCCGCCGTGGGCGCCGAGCGCTCGGCGGCCGACCGCAAGGCCGACCTGGACCGCAGCAGCGACGACGCGTCGAACCGGGCCGCCGCGGTGTCCTCGGAGCTGCGCGGGCAGGTCGACGACACCAACGCCGCCGTGGTCGCCCAGCAGAAGGCGCAGAAGGAGCGCAACGACAAGACCGCGGCCAATTGGAAGGCCTACACCGACCGGCTCGCCGCCGCCGGGATCACCCTCCCCGGGGCCGCGGCCCTGCGCGACCCGGCGCGGCTGCCCGCGGGCCTGACCCCGTTGGCCGGGTCGACCGGCGCGCCGCAGGCCGGGGTCGCCCAGGCGGTGCTGCCGTCGGGGGAGCGGCTGCTCGTGCTGCCCGCCGAGGCCGTCGGCGCGGTGGACGCCGCGGTGGCCGCACTGGGCAAGCCGTACGTGCCCGGCAGGGGCGGGGAGGGGCCCACGGCGTACTCCTGCGACGGGCTGGTGCGCTCGGCGTTCGCCGCGGGCGGGATCACCCTGCCCGGGTCGGCGGGGGAGCAGATGGGCGTGCTCGCGCCGGTCGCCCCCGCCGACGCCCAGCCCGGTGACGTGGTGTTCCTCGGACCCGCCCGGCTCGGGGTGCAGGGCGTGGGGATCGTGCTCGACGGCCGGACCGTGCTCACCGCCGACGCCCGGCTCGCCGGGGTGGTGGTGGAAGACCTGCCCGGCGGCGACACCGTGCTCGGCGTCGGCAGGCCGACCCTGCTCCAGCGGCCCGCGCAGCCGGTGCCGCAGGCCACCGACGGCGGCCTGACCTGGCGCTGCGGTGGCGTGCAGGTCCCGGCGCGGGGCGCGGGCGAGGCGGCGGGCGCCTGGGGCGGCTACCCCAACGGACTGATCCCGCCCGCCGCGCTGTGCCTGATCGGGTCCGCGTCGCACCTGCTGCGCTGCGACGCCGCGCAGGCCTACCAGGCGCTGTCCTCGGCCTACGCGGCGAGGTTCGGCGGCCCGGTGTGCATCACCGACTCCTACCGCTCCTTCGCCGCCCAGGTGCGCCTCTACCAGGTGAAACCCGCCCTGGCGGCGGTCCCGGGCACCAGCAACCACGGTTGGGGGCTGGCGGTCGACCTGTGCGGCGGCATCCAGTCCTTCGGGTCGGCGCAGTACGCGTGGATGGTGGCCAACGCACCGCTGTTCGGGTGGTCGAACCCGCAGTGGGCGCAACCGGGCCGGGGCCGCGAGGAACCCTGGCACTGGGAATTCACCGGGGCCTGAAAGCCGCCGTCACCCCCTGTTCGCCCGCAGGTCGGAAGAGTTTTTCGAACGGGTGAGCGAAAAGTGTCGTACCCCTTCCCTACTGTCGTCGACAGGAGATCAAAAGCACCGGAAGGGGCGATGATGCTCATCGACTGCGACAGCTGCGAGGTCCGCGGCGACGCGTGCAAGGAATGTGTGGTCAGCGTGCTGCTGGGGCCGCCGCCCGGGCTGGAGTTGGACGCCGCGGAACAGCTCGCGATCGATGCCCTGGCGGAGGCGGGCCTGGTGCCGAGGCTGCGCCTGATCCCGATCGAGAAATCGGCCTGAACCGGTCGCGCACACCTCGGACCGGGGCTTGGACGCCGCGCGGGAAACGCGCGCGCGCCGAGTGGTCGGTTCTGTCGCCGAACGGTTCACGCTTACGGGTGGCGCAGGTGTAGGCGTCGTCACAGCGTGCAGTCCTCACTGCTCCGTTGGTGTTTTCGGGCCACCCACACCTGTTTTTCCGGCGAGCTGGTGGACGGCCGGTCCTACTTTTCGTAACCTGTCCGAGATCTCGTGGCGGCAAGCCACCCACCCCGAGGGTGGCACGCGAGATCGCCGCCGATCCGACCCGCTCGTGGGCCGGACCGGATTCCCCCACGGTGGGGTCGTCGAGTGATTCGGAAGTGAGCGGCAATCCCGCTCGCCCCCGACAGGACTGGGTGCGATCTCCAGGCCCGGCACCGGCGGCCCGTCGGCGGTAAAACGGACGAAGGAGTACGCGCGACCGTGTCGTCGCATCGACTCAAACGTGCAGTGCGTGGCGCCATGAGCGTCGCGGCGGTCGTAGCCGTCGTGACCTTCTCCCCGACCCCCGCTCTGGCCCAACCCGCGCAGCCCCCCGCCCCGCCGACCACGGCCTCGGAGGCGCTGCAGCAGTACAACGACGTCGCCAAGCGCGCGGAGCAGGTGAACGAGGACCTGCTCAAGGCCCAGACGGACCTGCAGGCCCGCAACGCCGACTTCGACAAGGCCAACGCCGACGTGGCCATGGCCGCGGAGACGGAGAAGCAGGCCAAGGCGCTCGAGGAGCAGTTCCGCGGCCAGGTCGACGCGCTGGCCAGCGCCTCCTTCCAGGGCGCCCGGTTCAACAAGATCTCCGCGCTGCTCACCGGCTCCTCGGCCGACGACTTCCTGGAGCGGGCCTCCGCGCTCAACGTGCTGGCCAGCGACAACCAGGACGCCCTGGACAAGTACACCAGGGCCGTCGCCACCGCCACCGACGCGCGCAAGCTCGCCGAGGACGGCCAGCGCCGCGCCGCGGAGGCCAAGGCCGCCGCGGAGAAGCTCACCGCGGACATCACCAAGACCCAGCAGGACCTCAAGGCCCAGCTCACCACGCTGGACCAGGCCCGCAGCAGGCTCTCGGCCAAGGACAAGTCCGACCTGGTCGGCCCGGTCGACGACGGCGTGTACCTGGCGCCCTCCGGCTCGGCGGGCAAGGCCATGGACGTGGCGCTCGCGCAGCGCGGCAAGCCGTACGTGTGGGGTGCCGAGGGCCCGGGCAGCTTCGACTGCTCCGGCCTGGTCCTCTACGCCTACCGGGCGGCGGGCGTGAGCCTGCCGCACTCCAGCCGCGCGCAGTACGGCTACGGCAAGTCGGTCTCGCGCAGCGAGCTGCAGCCCGGCGACCTGCTGTTCTACGGCGGCAGCGTCGGCTCGATCCACCACGTCGCGATGTACATCGGCGGCGGCAAGATCGTGCACGCGTCCACCTCCGGGGTGCCGGTGAAGACCGACAGCATCGACGGTGGCGGCCGCGACTACCTGGGTGCCAAGCGCATCGTGGGGTGACCCCACCGCCGATCGACCCCCGGCTGTTTCACCCAGCCGGATGAGCACCGACCGGGACCGGAGCCTGTTGGCTCCGGTCCCGGTTCCGTTCTCCCCTACGATCGGCCCCGTGCGCAGGGAGCGGGTGCGGGGCTGGCTGGCCGCGGCGGTGGCCGCGACCGCCCTGTTCGGCGTCGCCGTCGTCGCACTGCCCGAACACCCCGCCGACCAGCGCGGACAGGCGGGCCAGGGCAGGCCCATGGGGGCCGTGCAGCCCGCCGCGGGCGCCGCCGACGCCCGCCGCGCCGACGCCGTCGCCGAGCTGCTGGGCAGGCGGGCCGACGCGCTGCTGCGCCGCGACCAGGCCGCCTTCACCGCCACCCTCGACCCCGCCGCCGAACCCGCGTTCCTGGCCGCGCAGCAGGAGTACTTCACCAACCTGGCCACCGTGCCGCTGGACGCCTGGTCCTACACGGTGCGCGCCGAGGACTCCCTGGACCTGGGCAGCCTGACCGCGCCCGCCGCCGACCCCGCCGCGACCGAGCAGTGGGCGCCCGCCGTGGAACTGCACTACGCGCTGCGCGGCATCGACCCCACCCCGACCGACCGGTCCCTGGGCTACCTGTTCGTCCGCCGCGGCGAGCAGTGGTTCCTGCGCTCGGACACCGCGCTCGGCGAGCTGGGCAGGCGCACCTGGCGCGGCCCGTGGGACTTCGGCCCGGTCGTGGTCGCCCCGGCGGCCAACGGGCTGGTCCTGGCCCACCCCGGCAACCAGGCGATGGTCGACCGGCTCGTCCGCGAGCTGGACCCGGCGGTCGAGGCGGTCGGCCGGGTCTGGGGCGACCGGTGGCCGCGCCGGGTGGCGCTGCTGCTGCCGGACAGCCCCGCGGAGATGCGCGCCCTGGTCGGCCCGGACTTCCCGGTGGAATCGGTGGTGGCGGTGGCCGTCGCCGACCGGGTCGACACCGCGCGCCGCACCGCCACCGGGCAGCGGGTCGTGCTGAGCCCCACCGGGTCGCGGGCGCTGTCGATCGCCTCGCTGCGGGTGGTGCTGCGGCACGAGATCACCCACGTCGCGGCCCGGGTGGACACCGTCGACGGGTCGCCGATGTGGCTGCTGGAGGGCTTCGCGGACTACGTCGGCTACCGGGAGAGCGGCCTCGGCCTCGCCCAGGGCGCCCCCGACCTGGCCCGCTCGGTGCGCGCGGGCGGGCCGCCGCGCGCGCTGCCGCAGGACCGCGACTTCCGCGAGCGGGACCTGGACCTGGCCTACCAGCGGTCCTGGTCGATCGCCCGGTTCGTCGCCGACCGCTTCGGCGAGCGCGAGCTGGTGCAGCTCTACCGCAGCCTCGCGGGCGCGGGCCCGGTGTCGGCGGGCGAGACCGACGAACTGCTGCGCGGGGCGATCGGGCTGGACCGGGGTGGGCTGCTGCGCGCCTGGCAGGACTACCTGCGCGAGGCGTTGCGCTGAACCCCTAGATTGGGTCGGTGCGCAGGACCCTGCTGGTGACCAATGACTTCCCGCCCAGGCCGGGCGGCATCCAGACCTACCTCCACTCGTTCGCCTCCCGGCTGCCCGGCCGCGAACTGGTGGTCTACGCCCCGGCGTGGCGCGGGCACGAGGAATTCGACGCCGCCCAGCCGTTCACCGTGGTCCGGCACCCCGGCGGCCTGGTGCTGCCCACCCCGGCCGTCGCCCGCCGGGCCCGGCAGGTGCTGCGCGCGGAGGGCTGTGACACGGTGTGGTTCGGCGCCGCCGCCCCGCTGGCGCTGCTCGCCCCGGCGCTGCGCGCGGCCGGGGCGCGCCGGGTGGTGGCCAGCACCCACGGCCACGAAGTTGGCTGGTCGATGCTGCCCGCCGCGCGGCAGGCGCTGCGCCGCATCGGGTCCACCACCGACGTGGTCACCTACGTCAGCCGCTACACCCGCGACCGGTTCGCCGCCGCGTTCGGCCGCGCCGCGGCCCTGGAGCTGCTGCCCTCCGGGGTCGACACCGACCTGTACCGCCCCGACCCCGCCGCCCGCGCCGAGATCCGCGCCCGGCACGACCTCGGCGACCGGCCCACCGTGGTGTGCGTGTCCCGGCTGATGCCGCGCAAGGGCCAGGACTCGCTGATCCGCGCCCTGCCCGCCATCCGCCGCCGGGTGCCCGACGCGGTGCTGCTGCTGGTCGGCGGCGGCCCGTACCGCGCCCGGCTGGCGGCGCTGGCCGAGCAGGTGGGCGTGTCCGGGCACGTCGTGTTCACCGGGTCGGTGTCCTGGGCGGAGCTGCCCGCGCACTACACCGCGGGCGACGTGTTCGCGATGCCCTGCCGCACCCACGGCCGCGGCCTGGACGTGGAGGCGCTGGGCATCGTGTTCCTGGAGGCCGCCGCCACCGGGCTCCCCGTCGTCGCGGGCGACTCCGGCGGCGCCCCCGAGGCGGTCCTGGAGGGCGAGACCGGCCACGTCGTCGACGGCCGCGCGGTCGAGCGGCTCGCCGACCGGGTCGCCGGGCTGCTCGCCGACCCGGAGCGCGCCGCCGCCATGGGCGCGGCGGGCCGGGCGTGGATGGAGAAGGAGTGGAGCTGGGACACCAGGACCCGCCGCCTCACCCGCCTGCTGGACGGCGAGACGACCTACCGCTTCGGCGCCTGAGCACTGTTCCAAGCCCGCGATTTTTGTGGGGTGCCCGGCTGGGTGGATGTGCTTGGCCGAGGCCCTTGCGGCGATCATGTGGCCCAGCGTGACAGGGTGGGGCTGAAGGGATGCCCCACCGCCAGGGCAGGCTTGCACATGATCGCCTCCCCCGGCCAAGCACATCCACCCACCCGGGCATGTCCGTAGCCGGGCCAGCGGTGTGTTGGGTGGTCGACTTGAGCGCAGGTCTAGTCGCGCAGGGCGAAAGTCTGTGCGGAGAAGTCCTCTTCCGGTTCCGCTGTTCGACTGTCCACAGTGTTCTGCTGTGTTTCGTTCGATGTGGACGGTGTTCGGTCGGGGGGTGCGGTCAGCCGTTGGAGTTCTGCGGTCAGTTCTGGACCCGCGATGGGGGAGACGAGGTCCACGCCCGCTGCCAGGGCGGTGTCGGTTGCCTGGTGTATCAAGGATTCCAGCTCGCTCGTCAGCTCGGGTGCCGTCAGGTGGCGGCAGGCTTCGCCGAGGTCCAGGGCGGTGAGCATGCCCGACATGGTCACCGTCACCTCGATGCCGTGCCTGCCG
Source organism: Actinokineospora spheciospongiae (assembly GCF_003182415.1). NCBI lineage: Bacteria > Bacillati > Actinomycetota > Actinomycetes > Pseudonocardiales > Pseudonocardiaceae > Actinokineospora > Actinokineospora spheciospongiae. The sequence continues at coordinate 170,474 of NZ_QHCP01000009.1, forward strand.
CAGGCCCGACCGGTGACGGCGGCGAGGCGGGCCGGGAGGTCGCGGGTGCGGGCGTCGAGGTCTTCGGCCATGGCGAGCAGTTCGTCGGTCGACAGGTCGTTCACCGCAGCCTCCACGAGTCGGGGGTGGTGGCCTCGGCGGCCTCGGTCAGGTCGGTGTCGCCGGTGAGGCCGAGGGCGTTCGCGGCGGTGGGGTCCAGGGCGAGCGCGTGTCGGGCCCGTTGGTCGGCCTCGGCGGTGGCGCGGCGGACGAGTCCGAGGAGGGTTTCGGCGAGGGCGGGGCCGCCCCGGCGCAGGGCGGGGGCATCGATCCTCAGGCCTGCCAGTGCGCCGCCGGGGAAGACCGTGACCTCGACGTCGTGTGTGTGCGCGGAACCGGTGGTGGTCACTTCGGGTGCACCCCGCCGTAGAAGGTGGCTGAGGACAGGGTGTGGGTGCGGCGGGCGACCTGGTCGCCGGAGTTGCCCTCGATCGTGGTGACGGTGTTGCCCTCGACCTTCTCCACGATGCCGATGTGGGTGCTGGTCGACGGGCTCTGCGGGCCGGTGCCGAACAGCAGCACGTCGCCCGGCCGCGCCTGGTCCAGCGAGCCCTTGCCGTAGGCGGTGCCGTGTTGCTGACCCCACCTGTAGACGTCGCCGGTGAAGGGCAGCAGGGGGATGTCGACCCCGGCCTTGCGCCAGGCCCAGGTGGCGAAGGAGGAGCACCAGGCCGCGCTGGGGCCGTACTTGTTCGCGTTGCCCGCGCCCTCGCGGTAGCCCAACTGCGACCTGGCGATGCCGGTGATCTCCTGGCCCTTGCCACCGGCCTTGGTGGAGCCGCGATCGGCCTTCCCGCCGTCGCGGTCCGGCTTCCTGTCCGCCGCGGGCTTCCCGGTCGCGGCGGGGGTGGTCCTGTGCTTGGCCTTCGGGTCCGCGTAGCCGTCGTGCTCGACGGACTTCTCCAGGGCCTTGAGCTTCTTGGCCGCGTCGGTCATCTGCGTCTTCACGGCGGCGAGTTGCTTGGCCGACTCGCCGGTGTAGGCGCGGACCAGGTCGGCGACCTCGCCGACGGCCTTGATGATCGCCGCGCGCTGCCCGGCGCCGGTGACCGCGAGCCCGGCGTCGAGGGTGCGCGCTGCCCTGGTCGTGTACTCGTCGAGCAGCCGCACCACCGCGCCGTGCCCGCCGTCGAGGGCCTGTGCGGTGGAGGCGACGATCGTGGCGCCCGCCGCGGCGGCGGAGCCGGTGGCGCCGAGGGACCTGGTGACCCGGTGGGCGCGCTTGTCGAAGCCGTCGGCGGTCTTGCCCGACCACTGCGCGGACGCGGTCCCGGCGGCGGTCTTGTGCCCGCCGTGGTGCTCGACCAGCAGCTTGTGCGTGGCGTCGAGGGCGGCGTGGGCGCGCTGGGCGTCCTCGGCCTTGCCCGCGAGCCGGTTGCGGTGCTCGACCATCTGCTCGGCGAACTGCCGGGCGATCCTGGTGGTGTCCATCGTGTTCTCCTGGCGCCTGGTGGTGGGGTCAGCCCAGCAGCCTGGTGAAGTCGGCCGCGATCCCGTCGTCCTCGTGCTGGTAGGCGTCCGCGGTCCTGCCGGTCGCCCGGCCCAGTTCCGCCGCGTTGTCGGCCACGCCGTCGACCTGGGCGCGCAGCGCGGCGGCGAAGCCGGTGAGCGCGGTGGCGAACCCGGAGTCCCTGCCGATCCGGCCGAAGCTGTCGTCGGCGATGCCCCGGATGGAGCCCACCTCCGCGCGGGCGGCCTTGCGCAGCTCCCCGGCCAGGGCGGCGGTGTCGCGGGCGTACTTGTCGAGCGCGACCGCGTCGACCTCGAAGCCCCCGGTCGGGCGGGAGCCGCCGGGCTTGCCGTCGCGGCCCCCGTCCCCCTCGTCCCGGGGCTTCTTGTCACCCTTGTCCAGCTCCCGGCTGATCAGCTCGGCCAGTTCGCGCTCGTCCATCCCCGCCTCCGCTCCGGCCCCTCCGGGCCCGGGCACACCATCGCGCCCGCGCCGGGGTGGCGACCAGGGGCGTTGCACGCCCGGTCACACGCACTGCACAGATGGACGGGGGCCCGCGGCCTCAGTGCCGGTGCAGCGCCGCCAAGTCGTCGGCACGGGTCTTGGCGATCACGTCCCGGCGCGGGGTGCCCGTCGGGGTCAGCTCGCCCGCCGCCTCGGTGAAGTCCCCGGCCAGCACGGCGAACGCGGTGATGGACGCCGCCCGGGACACGGTCCGGTTGGCCGCCTCCACGGTGCGCCGCAGCGCCGCCCGCAGGTCCGGGTCGGTCGCCACGTCGACCTCCGCCCGGCCCGCGCGCGCCGCCCAGTCGGCCAGCCCGGCCTCGGCGACGGTGATCAGCGCGACCACGTGCGGCAGCCGGTCGCCGAGCACCACGCAGTGCGAGACCAGCGGGTCGCGCCGCACCCGGTCCTCCAGGGCGCTCGGGGCCAGCGCGCGGCCGTCGGCGGTGGTGATCGTGTCCCGGCGCCTGCCGCTGATCCGCAGGTAGCCGTCCGCGTCCAACGAGCCCAGGTCACCGGTGTGCAACCAGCCGTCGACCAGAGCCTCCGCGGTGGCGGCCGCGTCGCGCCAGTAGCCGCGGAAAAGGGCGTCGCCGCGCAGCAGCACCTCGCCCACCCCGTCCACCGGCTCCTCGATCCGGACGTCGACCCCGGGCAGCGGCGTGCCCACCGTGCCCGCGCGGAACCGGGACTCCGTGTTCACGCACACCAGGCCCGCCGACTCGGTCAGCCCGTAGCCGGAGTGCACCGGGATGCCCGCGCCGCGGAAGAAGTGGGCCAGCCGGGCGTCCAGCGCGCCGCCGTGGCACAGCGCCGCCACGCACCGCCCGCCCAGCTCCGCGTGCAGCTCCCGGCCCAGCACCCGCGCCGCCAGCAGCCGCCGCCCCCGCAGCGCCGTGGACGCCCCGCCCGTGGCCAGCGCCACCGAGTACCGCACGGCGACACCCTCGGCCAGGTCGAACAGGCCCGCCCGGTCGTGCGCCACCGCCCGCCGCCTGGCCGTGGCGCGCACCCGCTCGAACACCCTGGGCGTGGCCGCGACGAACGTCGGCCGGAAGGTGGCCAGGTCCGAGGCGTGGTCGCCGCTGTCGGGCAGGTGCCCGAGCGTGGTCCGGGTGTAGACGCAGGCCAGCGTCACCACCCGGGCGGGCACCGCGGCCTGCGACAGCGACTGGAGCATCGAGTTGCCAGGGCGCAGCAGCGCGGGGAAGGCGCCGACCAGGGCGCGCACCTGCGTCAGCAGCGCCCGGTGGGTCAGCTCCACACCCTTGGGGCGACCGGTGGTGCCCGCCGTGTAGGCCACGGTCGCCAGGTCCGCCGAGCCCACCGCGAGCCTGCGCCGGTGCACCTCCGCGTCCGGCACCCCGGCCCCGAGCGCGACCAGCTCGTCCAGCGCGGGCGCCGACTCCGCGGGCACCTCGTCCGGGCCGGGGTCGACCCGCCACACCCGGGTCAGCTCGGGGAGCCGGTCGACGACGCCCTCCACGACCCGCCGGTGCGCGTCGTCCTCGACCACCACGGCCCTGGCGCCGCTGTCGCGCAGCAGCCAGGCCACCTGCTCGGCCGAGGAGGTCTCCGGCACCGGCACGGCCACGCAGCCCGCCGCCCACACCGCCAGGTCGACCAGCGTCCACTCGTAGCGCACCCGCGACAGCAGCGCGACCCGGTCGCCGGGGGCCAGCCCGGCCCCGACCAGGCCCTTGGCCAGCGCGAGCACCTGCGCGGCGAAGTCCCTGGTGGTGACGTCGACCCAGGAACCGTCGACGCGGCGCCGGAACCCGATCACGTCGGCGAAGCGCTCCGCGTTGGCCCACACCATGTCGGTGAGGCTCTCCTGCTCGGCGACCACCTCGGTCGCGGGAACACCCGACTCCCGCACGCGGACCTCCCCTGAGCCCTGGCCTGGGAAACTGCGCACCCAAACCTAGACCCGCCCCGGGTGGGGGCACACCCGGGGCCGTGCGAAGCTGGCCGGGTGCCCCAAGTCGACGTCGTGGACGAGACCTTCATCGTGGCGCCGCCGCGGACCGTGGCCGCCGCCTTCGCCGACCCGGCCGCCTGGCGCCGGTTCTGGCCCGACCTGGTGCTGGCCGCCTACGCCGACCGCGGCGCCGAGGGCCTGCGCTGGACCGTGCGCGGGGCGCTGACCGGCACCATGGAGGTCTGGCTGGAGCCGGTCCTCGACGGCACCGTCGTGCACTACTTCCTGCGCGCCGACCTGCCCGAGCCCGCCACCCCCCGCGCCGAGCAGAAGGAGCGGCACGCCCGCCAGTTGGCCGCCAAGTCGGTCGCCCTCGGGCTCAAGGCCGCCCTGGAGGACGGTCGCGCGCCGGGGACCGCCCCGGTTCCCGCGTAGGGTTGGCCCGTGCGTGTTCATGTGGTGTCCGACGTGCACGGCAACGCCGAGGCGCTGGCCCGCGCCTGCGACGGCGCCGACGCGCTGGTCGTGCTCGGTGACCTGATCGACTTCGTCGACTACCACGACCACGGCGGCGGGATCATGGGCCGCGTCTTCGGCGCGGAGAAGGTCGGCGTCTACGCGAACCTGCGCCGCGAGCGCTCGCACCTCGCCGCCTCCGCCTACGCCAGGGAGCTGTGGGCGGGGCTGGCCGACCCGGGTTCCCGCGTCGACGAGGCGATCCGCGAGCAGTACGCGGAGCTGTTCGCGGCGATGACCGCGCCCACCTACGCCACCCCCGGCAACGTCGACACCCCGGACCTGTGGCCGGAGTTCGCCCGCGACGGCCTGCGGATGCTCGACGGCGAGGTGGCCGAGCTGGGCGGGCTGCGGTTCGGCTTCGTCGGCGGGACCGTGCTGCCCGAGGGCGTCGAGCCCCGCCGCGGCAGCGCGTTCCGGGCGTACCTGCGCAGCCAGGAGGACTTCGGCGCCTCGGTGGCCAAGCTCGACGAGGTCGACGTGCTGTGCACGCACGTGCCGCCGGACCTGCCCGAGCTGACCTACGACGTGGTGGCCCGGCGCGCGGAGCTGGGGTCGGCGGCGCTGGTGGGGCTGATCCGCGAGCAGCGGCCGCGGCTGGCGCTGTTCGGGCACGTGCACCAGCCGCTGGCGCCGCGGCTGCGGTTCGGGCGCACGGAATGTGTGAACGTGGGCCACTTCCAGCGGACCGGTCGCCCGTACGTGTTGCGCTGGTGAGTGTTGTGGACAGCCCCCGGCCGGGGCCGGGCTGACCGGGTAGCCTCCCAGCATGGCCGATGAGTCCACCCAGTCCATCACCGTCGACGCGCCCGCGGAGGCGATCATGGCGGTGATCGCGGACTTCGCGGCTTACCCGCGGTGGGCCAACGCGGTCAAGAGCGCCGAGGTCCGGTCCACCGACGCCGAGGGTCGGGGCGCGGAGGTGGCGTTCACCCTCGACGCGGGCCCGTTCAAGGACGAGTACACCCTGGGCTACGAGTGGGCCGACGACGGCCTGAGCGTGAGCTGGTCGCTGGTCGAGGGGCAGATGCAGCGCGCGCAGAAGGGCAGCTACGTGCTCCGCCCGCACGGCGGGTCCACCGAGGTGGTCTACACCCTGTCGGTGCAGCTCGCGGTGCCGATGATCGGCCTGTTCCGGCGCAAGGCGGAAAAAATGATCATGGACACCGCGCTCAAGGAGCTCAAGCGCCGCGTCGAGCGGGGCTGAGCGGCGGCCAGTGCGGATACTCCTGTTCACCGGCAAGGGCGGCGTCGGCAAGACGACCCTCGCCGCCGCCACCGCGGCCAGGCTCGCCGCCCGCGGCACCAAGACCCTGGTCGTGTCCACCGACCCGGCGCACTCGCTGGCGGACGCCTACGCCACCCCGCTGGGCCCGGAACCCTCCGAAGTGGACGCGGCGCTGTTCGCCGCGCACGTCGACGCCAGGGTGCTCGCCGACCGCTCCTGGCCCGAACTGCGCGTCGCCCTGCGCACCCTGCTCGACCGCACCGGCCTCGACGCCCTCGACGCCGAGGAGCTGACGGTCCTGCCCGGGGTCGACGAACTGCTCGCCCTGACCGAGGTCGCCCGCCTCGCCCGGGCGGGCCCGTGGGAGGTCGTGGTCGTCGACTGCGGCCCCACCGCCGAGACGCTGCGCCTGCTGTCGCTGCCCGAGGCGGTCGCCGGGTACCTCGACCGCGCCTTCGGCGGCGCCAAGGGCCTGCTCGCGGGTGGCCTGCTCGGCGGCGAGGCCCGCGCGGCCACCGACTCCATCCGCGCCCTGGCCCGGCACCTGTCCGGCCTGCGCGCCCTGCTGACCGACCCGACGACGACGTCCGTGCGCCTGGTGCTGACCCCGGAGCGCCTGGTCGTGGCCGAGACCAGGCGCACCCTCGGCGCCCTGGCCCTGCGCGGCGTGCACGTCGACGCCCTGGTCGCCAACCGCCTGGTGCCCAGGGCCAGCCGCTGGCGCGGCCCGGCGGCGTCCTGGCTGCGGGTGCGCCGCGGCGAGCAGGACGGCGTGCTCGCCGAACTGGAGGCGTCCTGCACCCTGACCGTGCACCGGGTCGAGCACCGCGCGGCCGAACCCGTCGGCCCCGCCGCCCTCCTGGCCCTGGCCGACGACCTCTACGGGGAAGGTGACCCGCTCGCGATCGGTGCCCCACCCGGCACCCCGCTGCTCGACATCACCGCGGACGGCGACGACCTGATGCTGACGATCGCCCTGCCGCTCACCGACCACGCCGCCCTCGACCTGGCCCGGGTCGGCGACGACCTCGCCGTCACCGTGGACGGTACCCGCAGGCTCGTCGCCCTCCCGCCGCTGCTGCGCCGCCGCTCGGTCGTCGACGCCGAGGCGGGTGCCACCGGCCTGGTCCTGAGGTTCGCCCAGACCACCGAGTCCGGGGAGGAACACCCGTGACCACCGCCCAGGACCCCGGCAGCAGACTGGCCGACGAGGTCACCCTGCTGCTCGCCGCCGTCGCCGACCGCGCGGGCCCGTGGCTCGACCGGGTGTCCACCAGCACCCACGACGAGCACGAGCCGCCGACCGGGGCGTGCGCGTCGTGCCCGGTCTGCGCCTTCCTTGCCCTGGTCCGCGGCGAACCGAACACCCTGGCCGCCGCCACCCTGGACCGCCTGGCCGACGTGGTCGCCCTGCTCCGGGCGGTCCTCGCCGACCGCTGGGAACCCGGCGCCCCGCACATGCCCGGCTTCCGCCCGGACCCGCCACCGCGCCCGACCTCGACCAGGGTCCAGCACATCCCGGTCCGCCGGAAGGCCCCCGCCCCGAGGTGAGGACCATCGGCGTCGACGTCGGCGGCACCAGCGTCCGCGCCGGGGTGGTCGACGAGCACGGGACCGTCCTGGACACCGCCCGCGGCAGCACCCCACCCGGCGAGGCGGCGCTGGAGGACGCCATCTGCGCGGTCGTGTCGGAACTGCTGGGCAGGCACCGGGTGGGTGCCGTGGGCCTGGCGGTGGCGGGTTTCATCGCCAACGACCGCCGCACCGTGCTGTTCGCCCCCCACCTGGCCTGGCGCTCGGCCCCCGTCGCCGACCGCATCGCCGCCCGCCTGGGCCTGCCGGTCGTCCTCGAACACGACGCCAACGCGGCGGGCCTGGCCGAGCACCGCTTCGGCGCCCTGCGCGGCGTCGGGGTCGGCCTCCTGCTGGCCCTCGGCACCGGCATCGGCGCGGCCCTGCTGGTGGACGGCGAGCTGTACCGGGGCGCCCACGGCGTGGCCCCCGAACTGGGCCACCTGTGCCTGGTCCCCGGCGGCCGCCCCTGCGAGTGCGGCAAGTCGGGCTGCTGGGAGCGCTACTGCAGCGGAACCGCCCTCGCCGCCACCGCGACGGACCTGCTGGCCAGGGCGGGCACCCACTCGCCCATCCTGTCGCGGGAAGCCGCCCGCGACCCCGGCGCCATCACCGGCCGCGCGGTCGCCGCCGCCGCCCGCGAGGGCGACCCGGTCGCCACCGCCGCCATGTCCGACCTGGCGGGCTGGCTGGCCACCGGCCTCTCCCTGATCGCCGACGTCTACGACCCCGAACTGGTCGTCCTGGGCGGCGGCCTCTCCGAATCGGCCCCCCTCTTCCTGGACGAGGCGCGGGACCGCTACCACCACCTGATCACCGGAACGGGCCACCGCCCCCCACTGCGCCTGCGCACCGCCCACCACGCCGACGACGCGGGCCTGATCGGCGCGGCGACCCTGGCTGCCACCCATTCGTGAACCCCTGAGCCATCCACAGCCCGCCGGGTTGTCCACAGGCAAGATCCACTTCTCTCCGCCGGACACCCTCCGCCGGTAGAATGGACCTGGGCACGGCCCCCTGGGTGCGGTGGGGTTTGTGCGGTGGGGTTTGTGCGGTGGGGTTTGTGCGGTGGGGTTTGTGCGGTGGGGTTTGTGCGGTGGGGTTTGTGCGGTCACGCGTGATGCCTATTTGAACTCGGGCAGGGTGAGTTCTTCCACGAGGTCGTGGGCTTGTGGTGCGTCGGGGTGGTCGAGCAGCCAGCGCAGGGAGGTTGTCGTGTCGTTGAGGGCTGTGCCGAACATGGCCAAGTGGTCGAGGGTCAGTTCACCGCGGCTGAGCGCGGTGAGGACTTGCGTCGAGTGGACGCGGACATCAATGAGGTTTCCGCGGACGTACCACAGTTGGCTGGGTGGTGTGGCGGGGGTCGTGGCGCTCATGGTCGTCCTGTCCGCGCCGCCGCTGCGGTGATCTGCTCGGTGAGCAGGCGGTGGCAGGTGTGCATGACGCTGGTTTCCAACTTCTCCAGCCGCTCCACTTCGGTGGGGTTGAGCAGGCCCATTGTGAGGGAGTGGTAGATCTGGTCCGCGGCGGTGACGAGGGCTTGGAGGTCGGCGACGAGGGTGATCGGGATGGGCGGTGGCGTGGGCGGGGTGGCGGTTTTCCTGATTCTCATGGGACGGGGTCCGTGGGCTGATCGCTGTGGCCGGTGGCGGTGAGGTGGGCGCGGATGAGGTCGCGGGTGTCGGCGGAGTTCAGGCTTGTGGTGCGAATGTGGTCGGAGAGTTCGAGGTAGGGGGTGGCGGCGTCCTGTTCGAGGATGACGGTGGTGAGGTCGAGGTCGAGGAACACGACGGGGTGGGCGTGGGGCGGGTGGATCGCCTGGAACGGGCAGGGCACCTGGGGTGGGGTGCCAGGGGGGATGAGGCGGACTGTGTCGGAGGCGAGGAGGTGGCGCAGTTGCGCGCGCATGGTCGGGGGTGGGATCGCGGGGTGGTTCAGGGCGTGGGCGTGGACGTGGTGGACGGCGGTGGCGGCGGCGGCGTGGTTGGTGAGGTCGTCCATGAGGGCGGGGATGGTGGCGGTCGGGATGGCGGGGTGGGCGGTGAGCAGGGCGTGGTGGTAGGCGGGTGTGCGCAGGGCGTGGGGGATGGTGGTGTGGCTGTGGGTGGTGATCCGTGCGGCGAGGTTGTGCAGGGCGTGCAGGAGGGTGAAGCGGGTGAGGTCCCAGGGTGGGTGGTGTTCGGTCCACTGGGTGTGCTCGGCTTCGCGGGCGAGGGTGTAGAGGATGGGGCGGCGGTGGGCGGGGATGTCCAGCAGCGCGCACAGGCCGCCGATCTCCAGGGCGGTCGGCACCCGGCGGCCCGTCATCACCCTGTTGAGCATCGCCGCGGACATGTGCATGGCCGTGGCCAGCGTGCGGGTGGTGTGCCCGCGGCGCCTGCGGTGGTGGTCCAGCTCGCTGGAGAGCAGTAAGGCGCGGGTGGTGCGAGGGCGGTGGTGCTGTCGGTCGAGGCGCTGCGGCGCGACGATCGGGAAGGTCATGGCGGCTCACCTGCTCTGGTTGTGTCGGTCACGGCGTGCGGTGGTGCGGGCGCGGCCACCGGGTGAGGGGTGGCCGCGCCCGCACTTACCGCGGCGGCGCGGCGGTCCGTGACCCGTCGGGGCATGGCGGGTGGCCGGGTGCCGCGTGTCGGTGCGGTCGGGCGTCACCCTCCGGGGCCGGGTAACCGGTGGGTGCGGACGCCGGTGTGGGCGTGGTGTCGACCATCACGGGAAGGACACCCGGCGGGCAGGGCCACCGGTCGGTCTGTCAAGGGGATGGTTGGGGGATGGTTACGACGCTTCCCATCCCTGGCAGGTGGTGAACCCGCCTCGACCTGTGTCACGATTTTCCTTGGTCGCACACAGTCAGGAGGCCGACACGGTGACCGTTGCCAACGACCGGCTCCGGGTCGCGCGGGAGCGCACGGAATCGCCGTCGCACGCCGGTGCCGGGTTGTCCCGCGATGAGCTGGCGGAGCTGGTCAACGCCCATGTCTGGCGGGCCAGGGGCAAGGTCGTGGCGATCGACGGGAACTACGTCGGCAAGCTCGAACGCGGGAAGATCCGCTGGCCGAGGGCTGAGTACCGGGAGGCCCTGCGGTCGATTCTCGGGGTCCGCACCGATGCGGCGCTCGGGTTCAGCAATGTCCGCCGGGCGGCGGTCACGGTGCCGAACGCGGTGCTGGCAGCGGTGGACACGGTGGTAAAGGTGGAGGACGTGGACCGTCAGCAGTTCTTGCGCACCGCCGCCCTGGGGATCGGCTCCCTCGCCCTGGCTCCCGGTATGGGGCTGTTCGAGACCGCCGAGCCCACTCCGGTCCCAATCCGGGTCGGCATGGCCGAGGTCGAGCAGATCACCGCCGCTTCCCAGGTGTTCGCCGGGTGGGATGCCACTTACGGCGGTGGTCTGGTCCGGGAGGCCGTTGTCGCCCAGCTCAAGGTTTGCACCGGCCTGTTGGGCGCCACCTACCCGGACGCGGTACGCAAACCCCTGCACAGCGCGATCGGCGATCTCGCCGACACCTGCGCCTACATGGCGTTCGACGTCGGCGCCCATGAGGATGCCCGGAGCATGTTTCGATTGGCCCTCGCCTGCGCGGAGGAGGTGAGTGACTGGCACCTGCGGGCGGAGGTCCTGTCCTCGATGGCGAGGCAGGCCATCTACACCGGCCACCCCGACGAGGGGCTGACTCTCATTGAACACGCCTTGGTCCGAGCCGATCGACTCACTGCCACCGAGCAGGCCATGCTGCACGCTGTCCGTGCGCGTGCGCTGGCCAAGATGGGGCGAACGCAGGAGACCCTACTCACGGTCGGGGTTGCCGACGACCACTTCGCCAAGAGGACCCCGGCGAATGACCCGTCGTGGATGGGTTACTACAACGCCTTCCAACACGATGGGGACACTGGGCACGCCCTGTTCGACCTCGCAGTGAACGGCCGTTTCTCCGGTGAGGCCGGTGCCCGACTCTCGTCAGCGGCCAGTGGTCACGCCGCCGAGTTTCCCCGCGCTCGTGTCTTCTGCCTGGCCGAGCTCGCTTCGTTGACCATGGTCACCGGGGACCCCGCCGAGGCCGTCACCATCGGCACCGCGGCCCTGGATTCCGCGGGCACCATCCGGTCCCGCCGGGTCGCCGACCACCTGCGCGAACTCGCCTCCTTCGCGGTCCGCCACCGGGACGACCCGGCCGTGGCGGACCTGCGCCACCGCATCAACACCGCCGTGCTCGCCGCCTGATCCGACCACGGAAGGCGGGGCACCGCCTGAACCCGAGGTCGACGCGTCTCAGACCTGCGCGCCGCTGTCCTCGTCGTCCCGGGGCGTCTTCCGCGCCCGCATCAGCAGCGTCCCCACGCCCAGCGCCACGCACGCCAACCCCACCGGCGTCCACGCCGTCGACAGCACGGTGGCCGCCAGCACCAGCAGCGCCACCCCGGCCGCGATCGCCACGAACGCCGCGATGGTCAGTCCGTGCGGCCGGGGCAGCGGCGGTGGTTCGGGGGGTTCGTAGTGCTCGTCGGCGTTGTCGTCCGCCCAGTCGATGTCCGTCTCGTGGTTGCGCCACGTCGAGGCCACCGGTGGTGACGACGGTGCGGGCGGCGGGGCGGCGGCGGGTTCGTCGCCCGCGTCGGACCGGTCGCGCTTGACCTCGGCCTCGGAGGGCAGGGACAGGCCCACGCCCTCGCGCCGCAGGTCGGCGACGATCTCCGCGAAGGCGGCGTCCACGTCCTCGGGACCGTCGCCGGGCCGTCCCTTCACACCCGATCCCCCGCCCGCTCGGCACGCACCCGCCGGATGAACTCGACGCTCCGGGCGAAGATGACCGGCGCGTCGTGGTCCAGCGTGGCCACGTGGTGGCTGTTGTCCAGCACGACCTCGGTGACGTCGGTGCTGGAGACCTCGGCGAGCACGATGGCCGAGTTCTCCGGCTCGACCACGTGGTCGACCGCCGAGTGCAGCACCAGCACCGGTTGGGTGACCTTCGGCAGGTCCCGGCGCACCGTCCCCCATAGCTTGGCGAGGCTGGCGAGCGCGCGCAATGGGGTCCGCCCGTAGGCGTGCTCACTCACGCCCGGCTTGGCGATGTCGTCGCTGATGGGCGCCACGGACCGCACGACCCGCGACAGCAGCGGGACGAACCTCACCTCCTTGCGCAGCGTCATCACCGACGGGTTCACCAGGGCCAGGCCTGCGACGTCGGGGTGCTCCTGGGCCAGCCGCAGGGCCAGCGCGCCGCCCATGGACAGGCCGAACACGAACACGGTGTCGCACCGCGCGCGCAGGTCCGCCAGCGCGGACTCCAGCTCCCCGTACCACTGCGGCCACCCGGTGCGGTTCATCTCGCGCCAGTCGGTGCCGTGGCCGGGCAGCAGCGGCAACCGCACGCTGTACCCCTCGGCGACCAGGTGGTCGGCCCAGGGGCGCATGCTGAACGGTGATCCGGTGAAGCCGTGGCTGAGCAGCACGCCGACGTCCGTGGAACCATCGTGGGTGAAGCTCTCCGCACCTGCGATCGCGGGCACCCCGCCTCCTAAGATCAGCCTGGCGAGCATGGGCTGTGGCCATCGTCGCACGAACACGGGCGGGTGTGCTCACGGCCACGTCGGGTACCCCGCTGTCGTGTGCTCCGATGACCTGGGCATCTCGTCGGCGGTGTTCGGCGTTACGTGGTGCACGTGTCGTTGTGCGCGTCAGGGCGCGTTCGTACGCTCGTGATGGGGGATCGATCGGTCGGGGATTGACGGAGAACGGGAGAACTGGTGCTGTACTGGTGGATGAAGCACGTCTTTCTGGGACCGGTGCTGCACCTGTTCTTCCGGCCCAGGATCGAGGGGGCGGAGAACATCCCCGCCCGGGGTGGGGCGTTGCTGGCCAGCAACCACCTCGCCGTGTCCGATTCGTTCTTCCTGCCGCTGATGGTGGACCGGCGGGTGACGTTCCCGGCGAAGATGGAGTACTTCACCGAGGGCGGGCTCAAGGGCCGGTTCAAGCGCTGGTTCTTCACCGGCATGGGCCAGATCCCCATCGACCGCTCCGGCGGTTCCGCCGCGCAGGCCGCCCTGGACACGGGGGTGCGGCTGCTGCGCGAGGGGCACCTGATGGGGATCTACCCCGAGGGCACCCGGTCGCCGGACGGGCGCCTGTACAAGGGCAAGACCGGCATCGCCCGGATCGCGTTGCAGGCGGGCGTGCCGGTGATCCCGGTCATCATGATCGGCACCGACAAGGCCAACCCGATCGGGTCGAAGATGTGGAAGCCCACCCCCATCCGGATCAAGGTCGGCAAGCCGCTGGACTTCTCCCGCTACGAGGGCCTGGAGGGCGACCGGTTCGTCGAGCGCTCGATCACCGACGAGGTCATGTACGCCCTGATGGAGCTGTCCGGGCAGGAGTACGTGGACGTCTACGCCGCCAAGGCCAAGGAGCGCCCCGCGGCGGTGGAGATCCCCGAGCAGGGGTCCGCGCGGACGGTCGACCGCGTGCCGGAGACCGAGGCGGGCTGACTAGGCTGGGCGGATGCGTTTCTTCTACGACACCGAGTTCATCGAGGACGGGCTGACCATCGACCTGGTGTCGATCGGTGTCGTGGACGAGGACGGCCGCGAGTACTACGCGGTGTCCACCGAGTTCGACCCGGCCAAGGCCGGGCCGTGGGTGCGGGCGAACGTGCTGGACAAGCTGCCCTCGCCCGCGGACAAGGCGTGGCGGGGCCGGGAGGAGATCCGGCGGACGCTGCTGGAGTTCCTCACCCCGCCGCACGCGCGGGACAAGGTCGAGCTGTGGGCCTGGTTCGCCGCCTACGACCACGTGGCGCTGGGGCAACTGTGGGGCGCGATGCCCGCGCTGCCCAGGGTGCTGCCGCGGTTCACCCGCGACCTCCGGCAGCGGTGGGAGGACGTGGGCAAGCCCCCGCTGCCCACCGCCCCGGCCGACGCGCACGACGCGCTGGCCGACGCCCGGCACAACCTGGCGCGGTGGCGCGTGATCGACGAGGTCTGGCGCAAGAAGCTGGCGTGATCTCCCGCCGGGCGTTCCCGGGAGCGCTCTTCCCGTGCCGAAGCCCCCGGCGTCCTCTCACGCGGGTGTGCTCACCCGGCGGTCCTGCTTCTTGTCCTGGCGTTCCGGGTGCGGCGTTGCCGGGGTACGGCGGCGGGTTCCGGTGACCACGGGCAGGGAGGGGCTGCTCCGCTGCCCCTTCGGCAGCGCGTGGGCCGCTCTCCTGCGCTTGGGCTTGTGGGTGCGGCTCTTGCGCCCCGCTTCCCGCAGCGCGTCCCACAGGAGGAACGCGACCAGGGTGACGCCGAAGACCGGCAGCAGCCACCCCAGCAGGGCGCACACCAGCACCAGCGGCACCAGGACGTGCCTGGGCAGCTTCGCCAGCGCCCGCGGTGGCGCGGGGGCGGGCTTGCGCTGGCGCCACATCCGGTAGCCCATGGCCAGCACGGCCAGGATCGCCAGCGCCAGGAAGATCAGCAGCAGCTGGTTGGCCACCCCGAACAGCAGACCGTGGTGGGCGGCCACCGCCAGGAGCCGAAGCTGACCGGCGAGTGAGTAGTCCGCGAAGTGCTGGACCCCCACCGCCACGCCCCGGTACTGGTCGATGAGGACGACGCCCTTGCGCATGGGGAGCCCTGGCGAGGATTCGGCCACTTTGAACGGTTCGTCGTAGGCGCGCGGCGGGGTGAGGGTCAGGTCGCCGGTGAGACCGGAGTCGTGGGCGACGCGCACGATGGTGTCGAGGTCCACGGGGCCCGGGGAGCCGGGGACGACGTCCTGGTGGACCACCGCTCCCGGCTTGGTGCCCAGGGCGGTCTGGACGCGCTCGCCCGCGGTCATGGTCCGGGTCAGGCCGGAGAAGTTGATGACCAGCAGGCCGACCACGACCACCACGCCCAGCAGCCCGTGCCAGGCGCGGATGCGGATCTTGGGGTTGGTGGCCTTCAACCGCTGCCTGCGCTTCTTGGGGCCCAGCGCCCACAGCAGGACGCCGAACAGCATCACCGCGGGCAGCCAGCTCACGGCGAACTCGGCGTACAGCCTGCCGGGTTCGCCCAGGTGCAGGTTGGTGTGCAACTGCCCCAGCCACGCCTGGACCGGGGCGCGGCCGTCGACGGTGGGGTAGTCGCCGGTGACGACCGCCGTGTACGGGTCCACGTGCACCGCCAGCGCCCGGGGCTCCGGGATGCCGGGGTCGGCCAGGACCACCTGCGTGGTGCGCTCGGGGTCCTCGAAGACGGTCACCTGCCGGACCGAGTCCTGCGGGTGCGCGGCCAGCGCCGCGCGCACCTGGGTGCTCACCGGGACGGGTTCGCGGGAGGCGTCGTGGACGAACAGTTGGTTCGCGTACAGGGTGTCGCTGAGCTGGGGGGCGCAGGCGTAGCAGAGGCCGGTGAGCGCCAGGAGGAACAGGAAGGGGGCGATGGCCAGACCCGCGAGGTAGTGCACTCTGCGGGAGAGCAGGAGGACCGCGGTCCGCGTGGAGCGCGCACGGGTCATCGCCGGACCCTTTCTCGTGGAGAGTTGAGCCGAAGGGCCCTGATGAGCCGAAAGGACGGCCCGGCGGCGGGTGTGGCGGGCCGCCGGGCCGTGGGACGGTGACCGTCAGGGACGGTCAGGTGGTGCTCGGTGCGTGGTGCTCAGTGCTCGCGGACCGGGGATCAGGCCTTCTCGTCGACGAACGCGACCATGATCGACATGGCGTGGTCGTCGGCCATGTGGGTGTGGTAGATGCTGTCGAGGTGCAGCGTCTCGCCCTTTTCGACCCGACCCAGGTTCTCCCCCAGGCACTTGCTCATCGTGTCGATGTGGCCGAGGTAGGAGGGGTCGTTGTCGTAGCCCGCGGTCGAGGTGCAGATCTGCTGGTTGGTGGTGGCGTTGCTCAGGGTGATGCTTTCACCGCCGTCGTGCTGGTGGCCGCCCGCGCCGACGAAGGTGCCCTTGATCGTCGACTTCCAGTCCCAGGTGGTGGTGGAGGGACCCTCGGGGACCGCGTGCTCGGACAGGCCGCAGTTGTCCGCGTCCAGCCAGACCGGGGTGGCCTCCTTCATGCCCGGGGTGTTGTCCGGGACGGTCTCGAGGTCGACCGTGATGATGACGTCCTTCTGCTGGTGCGACATGCTCATCAGCTCGATCATCATGTAGGTCAGCGGCAGGAAGCCGAGCTTCACGCCGTAGCCCTCGGGCAGGGTGCCGCCGGTGCGCTCGTTGCCGGAGGCGAAGATGCGCCGACCGGCCATGCCCGGCCAGCCGCCGGGGCAGGTGACGTCCGACCGGGAGCGGTCGAAGAACACCGTGTGGTGCAGCATGACGTCGGAGTCGTAGTTGGCGTTGCTGCCGTCCGGGAACTTCATGTCCGGCTTGATGCCCCGGATGTAGCAGTTGTTGCACGGCGGCAGCATGATCGCCAGGCTGCGGGTCATCGCCCCGTGGTGGCCCATCGGGTCGTCCGGGCCGTGCATGGTGCCCACGTCACCGGCGGTGCCGGGGTGCTCGTGGTCGTCGCCGTCCTCGGGCATCGGTGCCAGGCTGATCGGACCGATCTTGACGGTGGTGGTCTTCGTGCCGTCCGCCGCGGTCTTCACGCCCAGGACCTTCGTGGGCGAGTTGACCTCCTTGGCCAGCGGCTGGCCGTTGGAGCCCAGCGCGGTGAACGCCTTGGGCGCGGCGGCGGGGGCGGCCTGGCCCGCGCCTGCGCTGCCCGAGGCGACGATGAGTGACGCGCCGACCGCGACGGCGGCCAGCACCGCCAGCGCGCCCTTCCGTCGCCCGAATTTTCTCTGGCGCACCAGAGTCTCCTTTCCCCGGAATAACCCTTACTTTTTCGAAAATTACAGAGTAATCCCCGTGTCACACAAGGAGGGCGGTGGAAACTCGTCAAAGATCTGGTCAGGCTGATAAAACGGCCGTGCGAGGTTGTTGTGGGGTACGAACGAGTACCGCGAGTACCGGCATGTACCAATGTGCGTCCGAAAACTATTTCACGCACTTGCGGATGTATTTGCCCGAGCCGTTCCATAACGCTGCGAGCACGGACACGTTCGGCTCAGCGGCCGCCGGGCGGGTGGCCCAGCGGTTGCTACACCGATTCAGTCCCTGGCAGGGTGACCGGGAGGGGCGGTGACGCCGATCACTGCCACGACGGCGGAAGGATGGGCTGCCCATGCGAGTCGGCGTACTCACCGGCGGTGGCGACTGCCCCGGGCTCAACGCGGTGATCCGGGCCGTGGTCCGCAAGGGTGTGGAGACCCTGGGCTGGGAGGTGGTGGGCTTCCGCGACGGGTGGCAGGGTCCGCTGGAGGGCCGGTCCCGCCCGATCACCCTCGACGACGTCGAGGACATCCTGACCAGGGGCGGCACCATCCTCGGCTCCTCGCGTACCAACCCCTACCAGGTCGAGGGCGGGGTCGACCGGATTCGCGCCGTGCTCGCCGAGCAGGGGGTGGACGCGCTCATCGCCATCGGCGGCGAGGACACCCTCGGGGTGGCCAAGCGGCTCACCGACGACGGCATCGGCGTGGTCGGCGTGCCCAAGACCATCGACAACGACCTCAACGCCACCGACTACACCTTCGGCTTCGACACCGCCGTGCACATCGCCACCGAGGCCATCGACCGGCTGCGCACCACCGCCGAGTCGCACCACCGGGCGCTGGTGGTGGAGGTGATGGGCAGGCACGCGGGCTGGATCGCGCTGCACTCCGGGCTGGCGGGCGGCGCGAACGTCATCCTGGTCCCGGAGCGGCACTTCAGCGTGGACAAGGTGATCGAGTGGGTGCGGCGCCGGTTCGAGCGCGAGTACGCCCCGATCATCGTGGTGGCCGAGGGCGCGTTGCCCGAGGGCGGCGACGAGGTGCTGCTGACCGGGGAGAAGGACGCCTTCGGGCACGTCCGGCTCGGCGGGATCGGCACCTGGCTGGCCGAGGAGATCGCCGAGCGGACCGGCGAGGAGTCGCGCGCGGTGGTCCTCGGGCACACCCAGCGCGGCGGCGTGCCCACCGCCTACGACCGGGTGCTGGCCACCCGGTTCGGCCTGCACGCGGTCGACGCGGTGGCCGACCGCGACTTCGGGGTGATGGTGGCGCTGCGCGGCACCGACATCGTCCGGGTCAAGCTGGCCGAGGCCACCGCCGAGCTGAAGACGGTCCCGGTGGAGCGCTACGCCGAGGCGGAGGTGTTCTTCGGCTGAGCCCGGTGGGCCGCCCGGGTGCCGGGCCGCCGAATTGTTCAGCGTGCTGAGTTTCGAGGTGCGGGTCGGCCCCCGGTGCTGTGCACTGGGGGCATGACCACGTTCTCCTCCGGTTCCCCGCGCACCACCACCGGCCGCGACTGGCTGGTGCTCCTCGGGTTCCTCGTGCTCTGCTACGCCGTCGCGGGCCTGGGCTCGCTGGCGACCCTGGGCAACGTCGACGGCTGGTACGCCACCGCCGAGAAGCCGCCGTTCAACCCGCCCAACTGGCTGTTCGGTCCGGTGTGGACGGTGCTGTACGGCATGATCGCCGCCTCCGGCTGGCTGCTCTGGCTGCGCCGCGCCAAGCCCGCCCTGCTCGCCTGGTCGGTGCAGCTCGTGCTCAACCTGCTCTGGACACCCGCGTTCTTCGGGCTGGAACTGCTCTGGCCCGCGTTCGCGATCATCCTCGCGCTCGACGCCGCCGTCGTCTGGACGATCGTCCGGGCCAGGGCCGTGCGCCCGGTCGCGGCGTGGCTGCTGGTCCCCTACCTCGGCTGGATTCTGTTCGCCTCGCTGCTCAACGCCTCGCTGGCCGTCCTGAACTAGGCAGCCACCAGCCACCCAAGAACCGCAGCCCCGGCCGGGCACCCACAACGAAATGACCGGGGCCTCGAGCAGGACACCCAATAGCGCGCGCGCCGAGCGGAGCGGTGTGGTGGACTGCCCCGGTCAGCATCGGTGGACGGACGGGGGAGGCCCGGTGGACGTCGCGGAACGGATGCGCAAGCGCTTCGGCGAGGGAGTCCTGTCCTGGACGGCCGCGCTGCCCGCGCGGCTGGCCCGGCTCGCCGCGGCCTGGGACCTCACCCTCGGCGACGTCTTCCCCGACGGCGCGTCCGCGGTCACCCTGCGCGTCACCCGGGCCGGTGAACCCGCGGTGCTGAAGGTGTCGCCGGACCTGGTCTTCGCCGCCGAGCAGGTCGAGGTGCTGCGGGCGTTCGCCCCCAGCGGCCGGGTGCCCGCGGTGCTGGCCGCCGACCCGGACGAGGGCGCGGTGCTGCTGGAGCACGTCCGCGGCACCAACACCTGGCCGGAGCCCGCCGCGTTCGGCGCCCTGCTGCGCGACCTGCACGCCGCCGTCGCCGACCCGGCCGCGATCGCCCGCCGCGACCTGGGCGGGTGGACCGGCGAGTTCCTGCCCCGGTTCACCCCCACCGGCCCGGTCACCGCCGCGCACCTGGTCACCGCGCGGGACCGCTGCGCCGAGCTGGTCACCACCCAGGGCGCGCCCGTCCTGCTGCACGGCGACCTGCACGTGGACAACCTGCTCGACGCCGGTCCGCGCGGCCCGGTCGTGCTCGACCCCAAGGCCTGCCTCGGCGAACCCGAGTTCGACGCGGTCGACTTCGTGCTGGCAGGCCCGGACCACCCGGCCAGGGTGGCCGCCCTCGCCGCGGTGAGCAGCCTCGACGCCGGGCGCCTCGACGCCTGGGCGCGGGCGCTGGCCCCGGTCGTCGCGGTCGGGCAACTGCGCCGCGGGCTGCCGGTCGGCGCTCTGCTGGAGTACGCCACAGGGGCATAGCGGCGCGGGCCCCGGCGCGCTTGACTGGGGCACGATGAACCCCGAGACCCTGGGCCGCCTCGGCGCCTGGACGCACCTGCTGGCCGCCGTCGCCCTCCTCGTGCTGTGGGAGGGCGGCAGGCGGTGGCTCCCCGCCCTGCTCGGCGCGCTCGGCCGCCGGGTCGGCGCGGCGCTGGCGGGCACCCGCCCGGTGTGGACCCGGTCGCTGCGGTCCTACCGCGACCGGGTCGCCGAGCGCCACGCCCGCCTGCCCGGCCTGGGCCGCCGCCCGGGCCCCGACACCGCCACGATCCGCGTCCCGCTGCACCGCGAACCCGCCGACCCGACCGAGGCCGCGCACCCGGTGCGGCTCGGTGACCTCGACCGGGCGGTGGTCCTGGGCGGGCCCGGCACCGGGAAGTCCGCGCTGCTGCGCCAGTGCCTGCTGACCTGGGCGCTCGACCCGCGGTGGCGGCGCGAGCGGGTGCCGGTCCTGGTGGAGCTGCACCGGGTCGCCGGGGACGCGCGCCCGCTGGAGGAGCACCTGGTCGACCGGTTCGGCGAGGACGGGTTCCCGGGGGCGGGCGGGTTCGTCCGGCGCGCCCTGGCCACCGGCGGCCTGACCGCCCTGTTCGACGGCCTCGACGAGGTCGCCTCGACCGAGCGCGGGCGCGTCTGCCTGGCGCTGCGGTCGTTCGCCGTGCGCCACCCGAGCTGCCGGGTCGTGGTCACCTGCCGCACCGCGGTCCACGACAGCGCGCTGGCCCCGGAGTTCGACACGACCCTCCACATCGGCGAACTGGACGACCGCCGCGTCCGGCACCACCTGGCCGAGGACGACCCGGCCGCCGCCGGACGGCTGCTGGCCGCGCTGCGCGAGCAGCCGGGCGCCCTGCGGCTGGCCAGGAACCCGCTGCTGCTCGGCATGATCGCGTACCTGCACGCGGCGAAGGGCGACGTGGAGACCGCCCCGCCGCGCTCGCGCGTGGAGTGCCACGAGCGCGCCGTCACCGCCCTGCTCGACGACGGGGGCGACCGGTCCGCCGCGACGGCGAAGCGCACTGTCCTCACCGGACTCGCGCTGGAGGTCATGCGCGCCGGGGGCCGGTCCGAGCGGCGCACCGTCGACCACGCCGCGGCGCTCGGCGCGGTGACCGCGCTCGGGCTGCCCGCGGCGGTGCTCGACGAGCTCGCCGACCGCGACGGGCTGCTGCCGCGGGTGCCGGGCGGGTTCGCCTTCCCGCACGTCGGCGTGCAGGAGTACCTGGTGGCGGTGTCCGCCCGCACCGACCCGGACGGCCTGCTGGCGCACTACCGCGCCGACCCGGACACCTGGCGGGAGGTGGTGCGGCTGTGGTGCGGCCTCGTCCCCACCCAGACCGGGCCGGTGGTGGCGGCGGTGTCCGAGGTGGACCCGCTGCTGGCCTTCGAGTGCCTGGCCGAGGTCAGGGTCCTCGACACCGCCGTGGCCGACCGGGTCACCGACCATGCCCGCGCCGTGCTCGGCGACGACCCCGGGACCGTGCGCGCGTTCGGGCTGGTCGCCGCCGACCCCCGGCCGCGCGGGCAGGTGGTGCTGGCGTTCCTCATCTCCGCCGTGCAGGCCGGGGTGCCCGCCGCGCACCGCGCCCTCGCCGCCACCGGCCTGCCGCGGGCCGCGGCGGTGCTGGCCAACCACCTCGACGCCGCACCGGCGGCGGCGGCGCTGGCGAGCATGGGCGAGGTGGCCGTGCCCGCCCTCGCGGCCCGGCTCGACCGCCCCGACCCGACCCCGGTCGTCGACGCCCTCGCCGCCACCGGCGCCCCGGCCGCGGCGGTCGCCCTGGTGCCGCTGCTGGACTCCGAGGGGCCGGTCCGGTTCCTGGCCGCGTGGCGGCTGGCCGGTCTGCTGGCCGACCCCGAGGTCGAGGCGGCGCTCACCGGGTCGGCGCCCGCGCGACCGTACGGCTGGGTCTGGGAGCCGTTCGGCGGGTCCGCCGTCGCCGCGCGGGTGGTGGAGCTGTGCGCGGAAGCCGACGACGTACCCGACGGGCGGGTCGACAACCGGATCGGTGTGGCCCTGCTGGTCTTCCCGTTCGGCGAGGAGGTCCGCGCGGCCGTGGCGCGCGCACCGGGCGCCGCGGCCTTCGACGCCGCCGTGCAGCGCGGTGCGAGCGGGCTGGGGCCGGTGCCGACGCGGGTCCACCTCGGGCTGGACCGGGCCGTGCGGCTCGACCTGGTGCGCAGGCTGCGCGCGGCGCCCCGGCCCGTCACCGAGTCGGACTGGCCCGCCGTGGCCGAGCCGCCCGGGCGGGACGACCGGCCGCGGCGCCGGTTCCGCGGCAGCGCCGCGCACCGGGTGCTGCTGGCGGTCATGGCGGTGCTGACCCTCGGGCAGGCCGCGGGCGGGGTGGCGCTGCTCGGCGGCCGCACCACCCCGGCCGGGTACGCGCTGCTCGGGGCGGTGGTGGCCGCCTCGCTCGTCGAGGTGGCGGCGGTGTGGACGTGGGAGCGCGGCGCGGTCGCGTACCTGGCCGCCTTCACGGGTGCGCTGGTGCTGGGGGCGGCCGCCGCCGGGCCGTGGTTCGCGCTCGGTGCCTGCGCCCTGGTCCCGGTGGTCGCCGCCGTGCTCGCGGTCCTGCGTCGGCGCCGGGCGCCGGGCAACCCGCTGCGGGGGCTGCTGCCCGGCTGATCAGGTGAGCGCGCCGACGTCGAGGTAGGCGGCGAAGGTGCCCAGCCAGTGCTCGGCGGCGTAGCCGTGGCCGAAGACGTACTGCCACCCCACGTCCCGGTGCGCCTTCTCCGCCGCCCGCGCCAGCTCGGTGTAGCGGTGTCCGGGTGGCAGCGCCGAGGCGATGCCGCCCCAGCACCAGGCCCGCGACAGCGCCAGGCCCGCCAGGTGCGAGCCGTGCGGGTCGGCCGGTTCGTCCACCTCCACCGGGTTGCGCAGCACGTCCCAGCGGGCCTGGGTGAGGTCGGTGAAGAAGTCGTCCAGCCAGGTGGCGAACTCCGGGCCGGGCAGCACCCGGCGCATCAGGTCGGCCTCGACCAGGGACGGGGACAGGAAGTCGGCGGCGTCGGGCTCGAAGCCGCCGTAGTCGCTGTCGAGCAGGTGGAAGCGGTGCGCGGCGGTGGTGCAGGCCGAGGCGAGCGCGGTGTCGCCGACCGCGCGGGCGGCGTCGAGGGTCAGGCCCATGGCGAAGGCGGTGTTGGTGTGCGTGCCCACCCGCACCGGGCGCCGGGCCGTCGCCAGCCACCGCGACCACCGGTCGCGCACCACCGACACCAGCGGCCGCAGCAGCCGCGCCCACCGGGCGCCGTCGGGCCAGGTGCGCAGCTCGGAGTCGAGCACCAGCAGCCAGGCCCAGCCGTACGGCCGCTCCCAGGAGGCGCCCTCGGGGGAGGTGAAGAACTCGGCCTCGGTGCGCACCCCGTCGGCGGTGATCAGCTCGTCGAGGGTGGCGCGGGCGGCTGCCGCGCCGGGTAAGTCGGGGAACAGGCGCAGCAGGCGGACGGTCAGCCAGGTCTGGTGCACGCAGGAGTGCCAGTCGAACGACCCCGCGAAGACGGGGTGGCGGGCGCGCTGCGGCACCAGGTCGGCCGGGGAGTGCACCAGGTGAATCCAGTGCACCGGGTAATCGCGCCTCAGGTTGGCCACCGCGGTGGCCAGCAATCGGTCGGCGGTCGGGGCGTCCAGTTCGGTCATCGGCGCATCCTGCCCTATGCAATGTGCATGTGGTTGTCGGGTGTTCCCGGTCGAACGCCCGGCTCGCGGTGTGCAACAGCTCACAGTGTGGAACAGGTGTCCCGGTTTCGGACCGGTTACGCGCACCTCTTAGTCTTGGAGGGTGAACTGGACCGTGGATGTGCCGGTGGAAACGCTGCCCGAGCTGCCACCGCTGCCTCCTGAGCTGCGTACCCGACTCGACGACGCCCTCTCCCGCCCGGCGGCCCAGCAGCCGGAGTGGCCCGACGCCGAACACGTGCGCAAGGTGCGCACCCTGCTCGAGAGCGTCCCCCCGATCACCGTCCCCGCCGAGATCGACAAGCTCCAGGGCCGGTTGGCCGAGGTCGCCAGGGGCGAGGCCTTCCTGCTGCAGGGCGGCGACTGCGCCGAGACCTTCGTCGACAACACCGAGCCGCACATCCGCGGCAACATCCGCACCCTGCTGCAGATGGCCGTCGTGCTCACCTACGGCGCGAGCCTGCCGGTGGTCAAGGTCGGCCGGATCGCGGGCCAGTACGCCAAGCCGCGCTCGGCCAAGACCGACGCGCTCGGCCTCCCGGTCTACCGCGGCGACATCGTCAACTCGCTCATCGCCACCCCCGAGGCCCGCGTGCCGGACCCGGGCCGGATGCTGCGCGCCTACGCGAACGCGGGCGCGGCGATGAACCTGCTCCGCGCCCTCACCGGCGCGGGCATGGCCGACCTGACCAAGGTGCACGACTGGAACCGCGACTTCGTCAAGAACTCGCCCGCCGGTGAGCGCTACGAGGCCCTGGCCACCGAGATCGACCGCGGCCTGCGGTTCATGCAGGCCTGCGGCGTCGAGGACAGCTCCCTGCACACGGTGGAGTTCTTCGCCAGCCACGAGGCGCTGCTGCTCGATTACGAGCGCGCCCTGCTGCGCCTGGACACCAACGGCCCCGAACCGCGGCTGTACAACCTGTCCTCGCACTTCCTGTGGATCGGCGAGCGCACCCGCCAGCTCGACGGCGCGCACATCGCCTTCGCCGAGCTGCTGTCCAACCCGATCGGCCTCAAGATCGGCCCGACGACCACCCCCGAGATGGCCGTCGAGTACGTCGAGCGGCTCGACCCGCGCAACGAGCACGGCCGCCTCACGCTGATTTCCCGGATGGGCAACGGCAAGGTCCGCGACGTCCTCCCGGCCATCGTGGAGAAGGTCGAGGCCTCCGGGCACAAGGTCATCTGGCAGTGCGACCCGATGCACGGCAACACCCACGAGTCCTCCACCGGCTACAAGACCCGCCACTTCGACCGCATCGTCGACGAGGTCCAGGGCTTCTTCGAGGTCCACCGCCGCCTGGGCACCCACCCCGGCGGCATCCACGTCGAACTGACCGGCGAAGACGTCACCGAGTGCCTCGGCGGCGCCCAGGAAATCTCCGACGCCGACCTCTCCGGCCGCTACGAGACCGCCTGCGACCCCCGGCTCAACACCCAGCAGTCGCTGGAACTGGCCTTCCTGGTCGCGGAGATGCTCCGCTCGTAGGACCCGCACGACGACAACGGCAGCGGCGCCCTCCCGGACCCGGGAGGGCGCCGCTGCCGTTGTCACTCTGCCCAGGCCCCGTCCGCAAGCCGATCACCCCCCCATCGAACCGCCTGCCCGGCGAGCAACTGCCCGGCGGGTGGATGTCCTGAACGCAGGCCGACCACCCCAAGAACCCCGGCCCGGCGAGCAACTGCCCGGTGGGCGGATGCGCTCGGCCAGCCGACCGCCCCGGGAACCGCCGGCCTGGCGAGCGGACTGCCCGGGTGGGTGGATGTGTTTGGCCGGGGGTGGCGATCATGTGACAGCCTGCCTGGGCGGTGGGGCATCTTTTCAGCCCCACCTGACGCACTGGAGCACATGATCGCCATAGGGGCCTCGGCCAAACACATCCACCCAGCCGGGCACACCCACAAACGACCGGCGCTTGAACCCAGAGCACGGCTGAGCACCGTCGCGCCATGCCGGGCACCGCCGCGATCCGTCAGCCGAAGGCGAAGACCGTGATGGTCGTGCCCGCCTGGACCTTCGCGCCCGCGTTCGGCTCCTGGGTGAAGATCCGCCCGCCACCGCCCGCCGGGAAGCGCAGCGCCAGGGTCAACCCCAGCGGCCGCAGGAGCGCGGTGGCCTCGTCGACCGTCTTCTGGTTCAGGTCCGGGACGGTGACCGCGTTCGACACCACCACCGACACCCGCTTGTTCCCGTCCGCCTCGACCTGCGTGCCGGGGCCCGGGTCGGTGCGGATCACCCGGCCGCTGTCCACGTCGCCGTTGAACTCGGCGGGGCCGTCGAAGGGTTGGAAGCCCGCCGAGGTCAGCGCCTGGAAGGCCTCGTCGCGGGTCTTGCCGCGCACGTCCGGGACCTGCTTGGGCTGCGGACCCCGGCTCAGCACCAGCACCACCCGCTGGCCGAGGTCCACCTCGGTGCCCGAGGCGGGTTCCAGGCGCACCAGGGTGCCCTTGGGGGCCTTGTCGTCGTAGACGTTCTTGCCGTCGTCTCGCTGCGGTTGCAGCTCGGCGTCGCGCAGCGCCGCCTCGGCCGCCTCCGGGGTCGACCCGGCGGGCACGTCCGGCACCACCGGGCGGCCCGCCGACACCGTCAGCTCCACCTGGTCGCCGCGCAGCGCCTGCGCCCCCGCCCCCGGGTCCGTGCTGATCACCTGGCCCGCGGCCACCCGGTTGTCCCGGACGGTGACGATCTTCGGGGTCAGCCCGGCGTCGCGCACCGCCTGCTCCGCCGCCGCGGTCTGCTGCCCCACCAGCGACGGCACCTCGGAGTAGCGGCCGTCGGAGAACCACCAGATCCCGGTCGCCACCAGCGCCAGCACGACCACGCCGACGATCGACGGGACCAGCCACCTCGGCCGCTTGCGCACGGGCGCCCGGGGAACCGCCTGCGGTCCGGTCGGCGGGTGGCCGGTGGCGTACGGCAACGGCTGCGGCCCGCTCGGCGGGTACTCCACCGGCGGGTACTGCCGGGCGTGCTCGACGACCTTCTCCAGGTCCGAGCGCAGCATCGCCCGGGTCCCCTGCGGGCCCGCCGCGCTGAACCCGTTCGGCACGTGCCGCACCACGGTCGCCGACTGCCCCGGGGTCATCGCCTGCGCGCTCGCCACCGGTGACTCCACCGGCCGCACCCGCACCGTCGCCTCCGGGTCCAGGTCCTGGACCGGGGTCCCCCCGGGCGCGCTCGCCACCCCGTGCCCGGGCGTGTTCACCGCGCCGCCGGGTGCCTGTGCCGCCATGCCCCCGGGCACGGGCGCCACCGGGCTCCCGGGCACGGGCGCCACCGGGCTCCCGGGTGCGTGCGCCGCTGTGCTCCCGGGTGCGTGCGCCACCACGGCCGTCTCCAGCACGTCCTGCCCGTCGTGCACCTCGGGGGGCGCCCCGCGCGGCGGCACCGGCAGCACCCCGGAGGTGGTGCCCACGTCCGGCACCGCGATCGTCTCGTCCGGCATCGGCGTCGGGACCGGCACCCGCATCCTGGGCAGGTTCAGCGCCGTGCGCACGTGCTGCAACTCCATCAGGAACGCCGCGCCGTCCGCCGGTCGCGCCCCCGCCTCGCGCCGGGTGCAGCGCACCACCAGGTCGTCGAGCATCGGCGGGATGCCCGCCACGGTCGCGCTCGGCGGCGGCACGTCGTCGTTGACGTGCCGGTAGGCCACCGACAGCGCGTTGTCCCCCCGGTACGGGGCGTTGCCGGTCAGGGTCTCGTAGAGCACGATGCCCGCCGAGTACACGTCGCCGCGCGCGGTCGCCGCCCCGGTCGTGACCTGCTCGGGGGACAGGTAGGACACCGTGCCGAGGATGACGCTGCTCTTGGTGGTGCCCACGCTGGAGATCGCCCGGACCAGGCCGAAGTCGGCGACCTTGACCACCCCGCCGGTGCCGATCAGCACGTTCTCCGGCTTCACGTCCCGGTGGATCAGGCCCGCCCGGTGCGCCGCGCCCAGCGCGGACAGCACCGGCTCCATGATCGCCACGGCCAGCGGCGCGGGCAGCGCGCCGCGCTCGGCCAGCAGGTCGCGCAGGGTGGCGCCGGTGACCAGCTCCATCACCAGGTAGACGTTGTCGCCGTCGAGGCCCTGGTCGTGCACGGCCACCACGTTCGGGTGGTGGATCTTGGCGGCGGACCGGGCCTCGCGCTCGAACCGCTCGACGAACGCCGGGTCGGCGGCGAACCGCGGGTCCATCACCTTGATCGCCACCGGGCGGTCCAGCCGGGTGTCCAGGCCGCGGTAGACCGCGGACATGCCCCCGCGCGCGAGCAGCGCGTCCACGCGGTAGCGCTGCTCCAGCAGCGAACCGATCACTCCCGGCCCCTTGTCCTCCACGGGAACCGATCGTACGGACGGGCGCGGCGGCGCGTGCCCAGGCCCGCGAATCTGTGACCAACGGCGGGCCGCCGCGGCCGTGTGGCATCGTTGCGCCCGTGAGTTCGATTCCCGCGGCCTCCGCCGACGCGCTCGGCGCCGAGGTGGAGCTGCTGCCCCTGCCCGACGTCGCCGAAGCCCTCGACCTGCCGATCACCCGCGTCCACCAGGCCCTGCGCGACCGGCACCTGATCGCGGTGCGCCGCAGGGGCGTGCTGATGGTGCCCGCCGCCTTCCTCGACGAGACCGGCGTGGTCAAGCACCTGACCAGCACCATCACCGTGCTGCACGACTCCGGCTACGACTCCGACGAGTCGCTGCGCTGGCTGTTCACCGAGGACGAGTCGCTGCCCGGCAGCCCGATCCAGGCGCTGCGGGACAACCGCGGCCGGGAGGTCAAGCGCCGGGCCCAGGCCCTCGCCTTCTGATCCCGGCCCGCGCCGTCAGCCCGCGCAGCCGACCCACTGGCCCGCCGGGCACGCCTTGGCGGTGCTCCGGTAGCCGTCGACGAGCTGCTGGACCAGGCCCTGCGCCGCCGCCGCGTCGTCGGTCGCGGTGACCAGCCGCGACAGGCACACCTTGCCCGTGGTGCCCAGGCACACCAGGAGCTGCTGCTCGGCGTGCTCGGCCCAGAACTTCGTGGCGACCGCCCCGTACTTCCAGACGACCTCCCGGCCGCCCTCGGCGTAGCCGATCGAGTAGACGAAGTTGCTGCCCTCGGTCTTGCGCACCCGCGGGTCGGCGGGCGCGGCCGCGGCCCGCGCGCCGACCTTGCTCAGGTCCGGCGGGTCGGCCAGCACCAGGGTGGACCACTGCACGCTGTACGGGTGGTTGCCCGGCACCGAGTTCGCCCGCTGGAAGAAGCCCACCCACTCCGGGGTGGCCAGCGTGCAGGTCGCCCCGCCGCCCTGGCCGGGGGCCACCGGGCCGGTCACCGCGTCGCACGCGCCCAGCGCCGCGCCGTCGCCCTGCCAGGTGCCGCGCACCGACACCTTCACCGCGAGCTTGCTGTTGTTGGTGAACCGCACGACGATCGAGCAGCTCTGCGCCCCGCACCCCTCGAAGCTGTGCGAACTCTCCTGGACCGTGGTCAGCACGTCCACCGGGGCGGTGACCTGTTGGGCCGCCGCGGCGAAGTCCTGGTAGAACTTCGCCACCCCCGCCGACCCGTCGGTCACCGTGGCGACCAGGTCGCGCACGCTGGTGGAGTCGGAGTCACCGGCCTTGTCCAGTTCGACCTTGACCACCCCGTACGGCGCCTTCGCGGTGGTGCTCACCGCGCCCCGGCCGGTCTTCGACCGCACCACCTCGACGTCGCCGACCTTGGTCCGGGCGCCGTCGGTCAGCGGCCGGTCGCCCGCGGTCTCCACGCCCTCGGCGAGGTTCTGCCCGAGGGTCTGCGGGGTGAACACGTCGGCCAGTTCCACGCCGATCAGCCCGGCCGGGACCTTCACCCACCGGTCGGCCACCGCCGCGCCCTTGCTCGGCCCGTCGGCGATCCCGGGCAGCGTGGCCCAGAAGTCGGCCGCGGCCCTGAGGAAGGTGGACCGGTCGACCACCAGCACGGTCGCCGACTTCCCGTCGAGGCCGAGCGTGCCGGTCATCTCGCCGCTGCCCGCGGCGGTGATGTCGAAGGTGGCCTTGTGGTTGCCCGCGGCCTGCATGGTGCCCTGGTAGCGCAGCACCGCCGCCTCACCGAGGTCGGTCAGCGACTGGCGCACCGACTCGGTGGCCGTCGGCGGCTCGATGGTCGCGGCCACCGGCGTCCCGCTCACCCCGGGAGAGCACGCCGAGGCGACGACCGCCGCCGAGACCGCCCAGACCGCGACTGCACGCCTCGACAACCGGTCACCCCCTGCTGCTGCCCGTCCCTTGCGGGGATTATCCACCGAAGGCCGCCGCGGGCCTCACAATCCGCTCACGGATTCACCTCGACCGCCCGCGCGCCCGACGACCGGGAGCCTACCCACCACCCGCTGCGCGGCCAGTCGTCCGGAGATCAACACCGGCGGGATGCCCACCCCCGGGGTGGTGCCGCTGCCCGCCAGCACCACGTTCTCCACCCCCGGCACCAGGTTGCGCGGCCGGAACGGACCGGTCTGGGTGAACGTGTGCGCCAGCGAGAACGGCGTGCCCTCGGCCAGCCCGGCCGCCGCCCAGTCCGCGGGCGTCACCAGCCGCTGCACCTCCACCGCGTCGCCGAACCCGGTCAGGCCGCGCGCTTGGAGCGTGGCCACCAGCTCGTCGCGGTAGATCGGGCCGATCCGGTCCCAGTCGACCGGGCCCACCCGCAGGTTCGGGCACGGCGCCAGCACCGACACCTGCTGCCTGCCCTCGGGCGCCATCGCCGGGTCGGTCGCGGTCGGGCGGGTCACCAGCAGCGACGGGTCGCCCATCAGCTCCCCGCGCCGGGTGATCTCCTCGAACGTCCGCTCCCAGGCGCCGCCGAAGAGGATCGTGTGGTGGTCGAGCATGTCCCACGACCGGGTCACCCCGGTGTGCAGGACCACCGCCGACGGCGAGTGCCGCAGCGGCAGCGGCCTGCGTGGCGCCACCCCGAGCAGCCGGTAGGCCACCGGCAGGTCGGTGGTGACCACCACCGCGTCGCACGGCACGCGCTCACCGGCGGTCGTGCGGACCGCGCCCACCCGGCCGCCGACGCGCTCCAGCCAGGCCGCGCCGGTGCCGTAGCGGAACGCCACCCCGGCCCGGCCCGCGGCGGCGGCCATCGCCTCGGCCACCGCGCCGACCCCGCCGCGCGGGAAGTACACGCCCGCCACGGTGTCCATGTAGGCGATCACCGCGTACGCCGCCAGCGCCCGGCTGGGCGGCACCCCGGCGTAGAGGGACTGGAACGTGAACAGCCTGCGCAGCCGCTCGTCGGACAGGAAGCGCCCCACCGCCGGACCCAGCCGCCCGAAGCCGCCCAGCGCGGCCAACCGCACCAGGTCCAGGCCGACCAGGTCGAACGGGGAGTCGAAGTTGGCGCCGATGAACCGGTCGCGCTGCACCTGGTGCATCCGGGTCAGCCACGCCCGCAGCCGCCGGTAGCCGTCGGCCTCGGCGGGCCCGGCGACCCGGCGGACCTCCTCCTCCATCGCGGCGCCGTCGGTGTGCACCGCGATCGTGCTGCCGTCGGCGAAGTGCGCCCGGTAGGCCGGGTCCAGCTCCACCAGGTCCACCTCGGCGGCCAGCGAGGTGCCCACCGCGGCCAGCGCCTCGTCCACCAGCTCCGGCATGGTCAGCACGGTGGCCCCGGTGTCGACGGTGTACCCGCCCAGCCGGTCGCGGCGGGCCCGCCCGCCGGGGCCGTCCGCCGCCTCCAGCACCGTGACCGAGCGCCCGGCTGAGGCCAGGTGCAGCGCGGCCGACAGGCCGGACAGGCCCGCCCCGACCACCACCACGTGGTCGGTCCGCCCCGGGATCGTTCGCCGCCCGCGCATGGCTAGCTGGTCCTCCTGGTCGCCGTCACGGCCAACTCCCGCAGCACCCGGCCCGCCGGGTCGGCCAACTCCACGGCCTCCAACGCGGTCAGCGCGGTCTCGGTCAGCTCCGCCATCCTGGTCTCCACCTCGGTGACCGCGCCCACGTCCAGCAGCAGCCCGCGGACGCGTTCCACCCCGTCGGCGTCGAGCGCGTCGTCGCCCAGGGCGGCCCGCATGGCCTCGGCGTCGGCGTCGCGGCCCGCGGCCACCGCCCGGCGCAGGCCCGCGGACATCAGCAGCGTCCGCTTGCCCTCGCGCAGGTCGTCCCCGGCGGGCTTGCCGGTGACCTCGGTGTCGCCGAACATGCCCAGCAGGTCGTCGCGCAACTGGAAGGCCACGCCGATGTCGGTGCCGAAGGCGCGCAGCCCGGCCACCACGTGCTCCGGGGCGCCCGCCAGCGCGGCGCCGAGGTGCAGCGGGCGCTCCACGGTGTAGGCGGCGGTCTTCATCCGCGCCACGCTCAGCGCGGCCTCCCCGGACTCGTCACCGGTCGCCTGGGTCAGCACGTCGAGGTACTGCCCGGCCAGCATCTCCGCGCGCATCGCCTGCCACGGCGGCAGCGCCGCCACCTGCCGGTGCGCGGGCAGCCCGGCCCCGGTGAACATGTCGTCGGCCCAGGCCAGCGCCAGGTCGCCGAGCAGGATCGCCGCGGCCGCGCCGAACCGCTCCGGCGCACCGGCCCAGCCGCGCTCGCGGTGCCGGGCGGCGAACTCCACGTGCACCGTCGGCTTGCCGCGCCGCACCGCCGAGGCGTCCATCAGGTCGTCGTGGACCAGCGCGCACGCCTGGATCAGCTCCAGCGCGCTCACCGCCCGCAGCACCGCCTCGGCCTCCACCCCGGTGCCCGCGCCGCCCGCCCCGCGCCACCCCCACCAGGCGAAGGTCGGCCGCAGCCGCTTGCCGCCGCCGAGCACGAAGTCGGCCAGCGAGGCCACCGCCGACCCGAAGGACGGGGCCTGGTCTGCCATGCCCGCGTGCCGCACCGCCAGGTAGTCGGCCAGCGCGCGCTCCACGTGCGCGGCCACCGCCGCGTCGATGGGCTCGTCGATGGGCCGGTCGATGGGCTCGTGGATCACCGGGGTCCTGCCTGCCGCCTGCACGCCCCTATCGTGCGGTGCCCGGCCGCGTCCCGCCGGACCGGGGGGTCCCGATGTGACGTCCGCTTCGTGCGCGCGCGCCCCCGAGGAGGTCTGTCCGGAAGATCGCGCTGTCGCTACCCTTGGCGCATGACGACAGTGACGGAGCGGCTGCGCACCGACCGGCCGGTCTTCTCGGTGGAGTTCATGCCCCCGAGGGACGAGGCCGACGAGCGGCGGCTGTGGAAGGCGGTCCGCGAACTGGAGGGCTTGGACCCCGCCTTCGTCTCCGTCACCTACGGCGCGGGCGGCTCCAGCCGCGACCGCACCATCCGCACCACCGGCCGGATGGCCACCGAGACCACGCTGGTCCCGATGGCGCACCTGACCGCCGTCGACCACACGGTCGCCGAGCTGCGCAACGTCATCGGCTGGTACGCCGCCCACGGCATCCGCAACGTCCTGGCCCTGCGCGGCGACCCGCCCGGCGACCCGAACGGCCCCTGGGTGTCCACCCCCGGCGGCCTCAACTACGCCGACGAGCTGGTCGCCCTCGTCCGCGAGCTGGGCGACTTCTGCGTCGGCGTGGCCGCCTTCCCCTACGGCCACCCCGGCTGCACCGACCTCGACGCCGACACCGACAACCTGATGCGCAAGTTCGCCGCGGGCGCGGACTTCGCCATCGCCCAGTTGTTCTTCCAGCCGGAGGACTTCCTGCGGCTGCGCGACCGGGTCGCCGCCCGCGGCACCGACAAGATCGTCGTGCCCGGCATCATGCCGCTGACCACGCCGAAGATGCTCTACAAGACCGTCGAGCTGTCCGGCGCGCCGCTGCCCCCGCACTTCGCGGCCCGGCTGGAACCGCTCGCCGAGGACGCCAAGGCCTTCCGCGCCGAGGGCATCGACCTGATCACCGAGACCTGCCAGCGCCTGCTCGCCGAGGGCGTGAACGACCTGCACTTCTACACCTTCAACCAGTCCAAGGCCACCCGCGAGGTGGTCGGCCGACTGGGACTGGTGCCCACCCGCGCCTGACCCGGCCGCTCAGGTCTGGGCTGGGGTGCCAAGCTGCCGCTGCGTGCGGCGGTGGCTGAACAGCGCCAGCCCCAGCACGATCATCGACACCGCCACGCCGCCCGCGCCCACCATCACCACCCACTGCGTCCACGACACCCCGGACGAGTCGCTGTACTGCGCCGTGGCGCTGAACTCCGACACCGCCCCCGGCTTGGGCTTCCAGCTCACGGTGCCGTTGTCGTTGACGCCGTTCGTGCGGCCCACCGTGCCCGGGAAGGTGATCTTGAGCTGGATGTCCGCCCGGTCCTCGGGCACCTCGGTCAGGTCGACCGACCCGGCCAGCGTCACCAGGTCCCCGGCCCGGCGGAACGTCAGCCGGTACTGCTTGCCCACCGTGATCGTGTCGCCCAGCAGGGACACCTCGGCGAAGGTCAGGTCCTGGAACAGCACCGTCTGCCCGACGTAGCCGTCCTGCGTGTAGACCTGCGTCCGCACCTTGCCCTTGAGCTCCGGGGCGACGGTGAGCTGCGGGCCCGTGTCGTCCTGCCTGCCCGCCACCGAGGCCACCACGAGCTGACCGGAGACCGTGTCGTCCTCCGACACCGCGAACTCCGCCTGCACCCGCAGGCACCCCGACAGCGCCAGCACCGCCACCACGGTCAACGGGATCAGCGCCGCCCACCTGCGCAGGCGGACACGGGACGGGGAAGTGGCGTGCGGCACCGGGCCATCCTGCCGTACCCGTCCACCCCCGCGCGCCCCGGCATCCACCCCGGCGGCCACCTCCCGGCCACCGGGCGGCGGGTCGGATAGCGTTCGCCGCATGGTGTCCCCTTCACACGACGTGCACCGGATCAGTGACTCCTACGTCGCCTCGCTGGCCGCGCTGGACCCGATCCTCGCGACCTACCTGGGCCAGCCCGGCCACGACCACCGGCTGCCCGACTACTCCCCGGACGGGGTCGCCGCGCTCGGCGCGCTGGCCACCGCCGCGCTGGCCGAGATGGAGGCCGCCGACGCCGACGACCCGGCCGCGGCCAACGCGAAGGCGGTGTTCACCGAACGCGTCGGCCTCACCGCCGAACTGCACGGGGCCCGCCTCGTCGACTGGCAGCTCAACGTCATCTCCAGCCCGGCCCAGGACGTGCGCGAGGTCTTCGACCTGATGCCCACCGACTCCGCCGAGGACTGGGCCACCATCGCCACCCGGCTCGCCGCCGTCCCCGAGTGCCTCGCGGGCTACCGGCTCGCGCTGCGCGCCGCCGCCGCCCGCGGTGACGTCGCCGCGCTGCGCCAGGTCACCAAGGTCGCCGAGCAGTGCCGGGGCTGGGCGGGCCGTTCCGGCGCACCGTCGTACTTCAGCACCCTCGCCGAGGGGGCGGGCGAGCACGCGGGCCCCGACCTGGCTGCCGGGGTGGCCGCCGCCGAGCAGGCGTACGCGGACCTGGCCGACTTCCTCACCGGCGAACTGGCCGCCGCCGCACCCACCGAGGACGCGGTGGGGGAGGAGCGCTACCGGCTGTGGTCGCGGCTCTACACCGGCGCCCGGATCGACCTCGCCGAGGCCTACGAGTGGGGCTGGGCGGAGTTCACCCGGATCGAGACCGAGATGAAACAGGTGGCGAACCGGATCAAGCCCGGTGCCACGGTCGCCGAGGCCGCCGCGCACCTCGACGCCGACCCGCGCTACCGGGTCGTCGGCCAGGACGCGCTGCGGGAGTGGATGCAGCGCCTGTCCGACCAGGCGCTGTCGGACCTGCGCGGCGTGCACTTCGACATCCCGGACCGGCTGATGCGGTTGGAGTGCCGGATCAGCCCACCCGGCGGCCCGGTCGGCGCCTACTACAACGGCCCCACCGAGGACTGGTCGCGGCCGGGCCGGATGTGGTGGTCGGTCCCCGCCGACCGGACCGAGTTCTCCACCTGGCGCGAGGTCACGACCGTTTACCACGAGGGCGCCCCCGGCCACCACCTGCAGATCGCCACCGCGGTCAACCAGGCCGCGAGCCTGAACAAGTTCCAGCGCCTGCTGGCCTGGGTCCCCGGCTACGGCGAGGGCTGGGCCCTCTACGCCGAACGCCTCATGCGCGAGTTCGGCTACCTCGACGATGACGGCGACCTGCTGGGGATGCTCGACGCCCACCTGTTCCGCGCCGCCAGGGTGGTCGTCGACATCGGCATGCACCTGAAGCTGGAGATCCCCCGCGGCACCGGCTTCCACGAGGGCGAGCGCTGGACCCCGGACCTGGGCCTGGAGTTCATGCTCACCCGCACCATCACCGACCCCGCCCACGTCCACGACGAGATCGACCGCTACCTGGGCTGGCCGGGCCAGGCCCCCACCTACAAGCTCGGCGAACGCCTCTGGCTGCGCGCCCGCGACGAGGCGAAGGCCCGCCGGGGTGCTGAGTTCGACCTCAAGCGCTTCCACCAGGAAGTCCTGGAGATGGGCGCGATGGGCCTGGACACCCTCACCGAACGCCTCGCCGCCCTGTGACCCGAGCGGCCCGCCCCCACCGGGGGCGGGCCGCTCGCCGTAGGCGCAGCCGCCGACCACCCAGGAAACCACCCACCCGGGCACCACCGGAATCCCGGCCACCAGTAAGCCCAGGTTCACTCGATCGGGAGCGACCTGCCCAGCACCCCGAACGGCCGCGGATCACCGGCGAACTGGTAGTTGCGCAGCACGTCCGTGAACGCGAGCCGCCGGTAGAGCCGCCACGCCCGCGACGGCCCCTCCGGCGTCGACAGCAGCACGTGCGCGCTCCCCGTCCCCGCCACCAGCAGCCGCACCAGTTCCGCGCCGGTGCCCTGCCCCTGGCTGTCCGGCCGCACGTGCAGCTCGGTCAGTTCGAAGTAGTCGTCCAACCAGGAGTCGGCGACCTCCGCCCCGCGCCGCTCGGTGACCCCGCGGCGCACCTGCTCGTGCCACCACTGACCGGGGGCGCCGAGGTAGCCGTAGGCGATGCCCGCCATGGCGCCGCCGTCGTCGAAGGCGGCCACGCAGCGCCAGCCCGAGCGCAGCATGTGCGCCAGCCACATCGGCGCCCGCTGCTCGGCGGTGCCCTTCGGGTAGTCCATGGCGGCGACGTAGAGCGCGAGTGCCTCGCGCAGCCGTCCGCGCAGCTCGTCGGCGGACAGCTCCACGAACCGGGCGACACGGGGGGACGGGGCGGCGGTCACGAAGAGGGATCATCCTCCTGGCCGGACACATCCGCAGCCACACCCCCGGTGAGTGTCACCAGATCGTCGTACGTGGTCGGGAAGACCGACTTGGCGTGCCCCGCCGCAGCCCAGACGACCGGGTACCGCCGCAGGTGGGTGTCGACGACGGTGGTCAGCGCCGCGGGGTGCCCGACCGGGGCGACGCCGCCGATGGCCTGCCCGGTGTGCTCGCGCACGAACGCGGGGTCGGCCCGGCCGACGGAGTCCGCACCCACCAGCCCGGCCAGCAGGGCGGTGTCGGCCCGGTGCGCCCCGGAGGTCAGCGCCAGCAGCGGCCGCCGCTCACCGCCGTGCGCGGCGGCGAAGACCAGGCTGTTGGCGATGGCCCCCACCGGCACGCCCAGCGCGGCCGCCGCGAGCGCGGCGGTGCGGACCTCGTCGTCCAGGACGCGGACCCCGTCGGCGGCGGCGTCCATCCCGGCCGCGCGCAGCGCGGCCACCACCCGCGCCACCGCGGGGTGTTCGAGTGTGCTCACCGCTCCATCCCACCACCCCGGGTGACCTGCCAGGCAACCGGTGGGCGGGTCACACCGTGATCCGCTTGAAGCACCGGCACCCAGGGGCTATCCTGGTCTTACTCGAACACGTGTTCGAGGCGGTTCGGTGGTGGGGCGGGGGAAGCGCCTCACCACCGGACACCGCCGGCTCCCCTCGGCGCAGCGCCACGCCCCGTCGGCACGACCGCGAGGAGGCCACGATGACCAGCACGCTGGACTTCCCCGTCACGCCCACCCCACCCGCCCCCGTCCCGCCCTCGGCGATCGCCCTGCTCAAGCAGGCCGAGCAGGGCCTGCTCGCGGTGGCCGCCGAGACCGACCCGGCGCACCGCTTCGCCGACGCCTACCTGTGCGCGCTGCGCGCCGCCGCGGCGCTGCTGGCCGTGCGCGGCCGCCCGCACCGCGGCCGGGCCAAGCCGACCAGCGTGTGGACGCTGACCTCCTCGGTCGCCCCGGAGTTCCGCGAGTGGGCGGCGTTCTTCGCCTCCTGCTCGGCCACCCGGGCCGAGGTCCAGGCGGGCATCACCAACCGGGTCGGCCCGCGCGCCGCGGACGACCTGTTCCGCCAGACCCGGCAGTTCGTCGCCCTCGTCCACCGCGCCGTGCACGGCACCGGTCGATGACGGAACCGATCGACGCGGACCGACTGCTCGACGTGCTGGAGACCGAAACCCTGCTGCTGGCGGCATCCGCCGCCGCGGCCGACCACGACCGGCCGGTACCCGCCTGCCCCGGCCTGACCGTCGGCGAAACCGCCCGCCACCTGGGCAGCGTCCAGCGGATGGTCCTGACCTGGGTCCGCACCGGGGAACGCCCGGTGAACTGGGACCGCGAACCCGCCCAGGGCGAAGCGGTCGAGGACTGGCTGCGCGACGGCCTGCGGGCGCTGCTCGGCGAACTCGCCGCCCACACCCCCGGCGAACCCTGCCCCACCTGGCACCCGGACCAGCACAACTACCTGTTCTGGAGACGCCGGATGGCCCACGAGTCCACCGTCCACCGCGTCGACGTGCAGAGCGCGGCCAACGGCGGCGGCCACGACCCGATCCCCGAGCCGGTGGCCCTCGACGGCATCGACGAGGTGCTCACCGTCTGGTTCACCCGCCGCCTGGCCGAACTGGGGGTCGTCGGCACCCGGGCGGCCACCGTGGTGGTCCGCGCCGCGGGCCGCTCCTGGCTCGCCGAGATGGGCGTGGACCGAACCTGCGCCGCCCCGGCCCCACCCGAAGCCGCCAAGCCCGCCGACGCCGTGGTCACCGCCGAACCCACCGCGCTCTACCTGTGGCTCTGGGGCCGCTCAGCGGTCTTCGACCAGGGCCTGCACCGCCAGGGCGACATGGACGCGGTGGCCCAACTCTGGGCCCTGCTGCGCCTG
Source organism: Actinokineospora spheciospongiae (assembly GCF_003182415.1). Classification (NCBI taxonomy): domain Bacteria; kingdom Bacillati; phylum Actinomycetota; class Actinomycetes; order Pseudonocardiales; family Pseudonocardiaceae; genus Actinokineospora; species Actinokineospora spheciospongiae. The sequence continues at coordinate 209,178 of NZ_QHCP01000009.1, forward strand.
GCAACCCGCTAGGACCAGGTCGCCCACCCCAAAACCGCCCGCGCGGCCACCCGCCATCTGTTACCCCACTGACGCAACAACAACCAGCCAGCCAAGAAACCGGCGGCCGCGCGAGCGAATACCCGGCTGGGTGGATGCGCTTGTCCAGCCGACCACCCCAGGAACCGTCGGCCCGGCTACCAGCCACCCGAATGCCACTGGCGCAGCCACCAACCGGCCACCCCGAAAACCGCCGGCCTGGCGAGCGAATGCCCGGGTGGATGGATGCGCTCGGCCAGCCGACCGCCCCGGGAACCGCCGGCCTGGCGAGCGGACTGCCCGGGTGGGTGGATGTGTTTGGCCGGGGGTGGCGATCATGTGACAGCCTGCCTGGGCGGTGGGGCATCTTTTCAGCCCCACCTGACGCACTGGAGCACATGATCGCCATAGGGGCCCCGGCCAAACACATCCACCCAGCCGGGCACCACCCACGAAGTCCCGGGCTCGGCCGAGCACATCCCCCTGCCCGCGCACACCCACCAAAACCCCGCGGCTCGAAGACACGGCCAAACACGCCCACCCAGGCACCCCAGCGACAAAACCAGCCTCTGAACCGGGGAACGGCCGAGCAAACCCACCCGGACACCACCGGAAAATCCGAGCCACCCGCCAGGATCGGTCCCGCGCCGGTCCGGTGCCCGAGCGGTGCCCGGTGCCCCGGGCACCGCTCGGAGCACGCGCGCATCACCGCAGGTGACCGGTGTTGCCCGGCGGCCCCCCGGGAAACGCGGCTACCGTGTCGGCCATGTCCACCCGGTTGGCGAGTCTCGTGATCGACGCGACCGACCCGGCCGCGGTCGCCCAGTTCTGGTACATCATGCTCGGCGGGACCGCGACCCCGGAGCGCGACGGCGGCTACCGCCTCCTCGCCCCCGACGTCGGCGGCAGCGGCATCGATCTGGTGTTCCGGCGGGTCCCCTCGGCCAAGTCCGCCAAGAACCGCATCCACGTGGACCTGGCGACCGAGAGCCCGCACGAGTACCAGGTCCTCACCTCCCTGGCGGTCGACGTGGGTGCCCGCGAGGGCCGGGTCGGGCAGGGCCCGGAGGTGCCGTGGACGGTCTTCCACGACCCCGAGGGCAACGAGTTCTGCATCCTGGAGCCCGGCGACCTGTACCAGCGCACCGGTCCGCTGGCCGCGCTGGTCGTGGATTCAGCGGACCCGGCGGCGATGGCGGGCTTCTGGGCTGCGGCCACCGGCTGGCCCAGCGTGCACACCGGTGCGGGGGCGGCGGCGCTGCGCTCGGCGGGCACCAGCGGCCCGTGGCTGGAGTTCCTGCGGGTGCCCGACACCAAGCGCGGCCCGAACCGCATCCGGTTCGACGTGGCGGTTCTCGCCGACCGCCCGGACGGCGACGCCGAGGCGGCCCGGCTGATCGCACTGGGCGCCACCGAGCTGCCCGGCGGCCCGGACCCGGACGGTGCGCTGGCCTTCGTCGACCCGGAGGGCAACGAGTTCCGCCTGCTGCCCGCCCGGGTGCGCACCTGAGCGGCCGCCGACAACACCGCCTGCGGCCCTGACTGAGCCGGGTCCGAGCCACGCCCGTTCCCGCGCTGGTTCCGGGGTGGTGGTCGCACCGGAACCGGCTATCGGTCGGCCCCGCGCTGCACTAGCGTCCGCCCCATGCCCACCCGCATGGTCAACCTCGTGGTCGACGCCGCCGACCCGGCCGCGCTCGCCCGCTTCTGGGCCGAACTGCTGCGCTGGTCGATCACCGCCACCACCCCCGACGAGGTCGACGTGCGCGCCCCGGCCGAGGACGGCTGGCAGGCCGACCTGGTCTTCGTCCCGGTCGACCCGGGTGCCCGGGTCAAGGTGGGGGTGAACCGCTGGCACCTGGACCTGCCCAGCGTCTCCACCGCCGACCAACTGGCCCTGGTGGACCGGGCGGTCGCCCTGGGCGCCACCCCGACCGACATCGGTCAGGGCGACGTGCCGTGGGTGGTGTTGGCGGACCCGGAGGGCAACGAGTTCTGCGTCCTCGACCCGCGCCCGGAGTACGCCGACACCGGTTCGGTCGCGGCCATCATCGTCCAGAGCGCCAATCCCAACGCCCTGGCCGACTTCTGGGCCGCCGCCACCGGCCACCGCATCGTCCGCGACGACCGCACCGTGGCCTCCCTCCGCGCCGCCGACGGCCGGGGCCCGTGGTTGGAGTTCCTCGCCCTCGACGAGCCGAAGTCGACCAAGAACCGCCTGCACATCGACGTCGCCGCGCACCCGGGGGAGAACCAGCTCGCCGAGGTCGCCCGCCTGCGCGACCTGGGCGCCACCCCCCTCGACATCGGCCAGGGCGACGTGCCGTGGGTGGTGCTGGCTGACCCGGAGGGCAACGAGTTCTGCGTCCTCACCTCCCGCTGACCCGGGGGCTCGTCGCCTGACCGGGCGCCACTCGGGCTCCCAGGAACCCTGGCACCTCGCAGACCAGACCTGTCGAGGCCGCCCCGTGGGCCTTCCCACCCACCATTGTCTCCCCGCGAGCAAAGCGGCGAAGAACTTTGTCGCCCCAGGGCCGATTCCCCCGATTTCCCCCGGGCGCCGGTTGACTTCCGCGCGGGCGGGGAAGAAACCTACAGGTCCGGCACCAATTCCCGGGTTGTGGAGGTCAGTCGTGATTTTCTCGCGGTTCGGCACGGCGAAGTCCCGAACACTGCTGGGCGCAGGCGCGGCCCTGACCGTCGCGGCGGGCGTGGCCGCCACAGCGCTGGTCGCGGCCCCCTTCGCGGGCGCGGCCCAACCGCAGGACACGGCGACCAGGTACGTGGCCCTGGGCGATTCCTTCACGGCGGGCCCCGGCATCCCCACCCAGAGCGGCGGTGCCTGCGCCCGCTCGGACCACAACTACCCCTCCCTGCTGGCCCAGGCCACCCACCCCGCCGAGTTCGTCGACGTCAGTTGCAGCGGGGCGGTCACCGCGAACATGGAGGGCCCGCAAGGCTCCGCCGCCCCCCAATTCGACGCCCTCACCGCCGACACAACCCTGGTGACAGTGGGAATCGGTGGCAACGACGTGGGCTTCGGGGGCATCATCGGGACCTGCGTCACCCTGGCGGCGTCCGACCCCACCGGCCACCCCTGCACCGACCACTACACCGCAGGCGGTGTGGACCAACTGGAGCGGACCTTCGCCGAGAAGGCCCCCAAGATCGCCGCAGTCCTCCAGGGCGTCCACCACCGCTCCCCGAACGCCGAGGTCGTCCTCGTCGGCTACCAGGCCATCCTCCCGGCCACCAAGGCCGCCTGCGACCCCGCCAACCCCAACAAGGCCATCGTCGCCGAGAACGACTTCCCCTACCTCGCGGCCAAGGAACGCTCCTTCGCCCGCATCCTCGCCGCCACCGCCACCGCCGCCGCCAACAACGCCACCTTCGTCGACACCCGCACCGCTTCCGAGGGCCACGAGGCCTGCACCGCCCCCGGCACCCGCTGGATCGAAGGCATCGTCGACGTCGTCAACGCCGCCCCCGTCCACCCCAACGCCCTGGGCATGGAGAACGTGGCACACCTGGTGCAAGCCGAGATCGCCGGGTGAGCCTGCTGCGCAACCCAAGCGGCGCAACCCAAGCAGCCCAACCGAAGCGATGCGCCTCTGCCGCGCGCAACCAAGGCACGTCGTCGGCGCGGGCCGCCAGCCCCGGCGCAGGGGCTCAAGCCCGCAGCCGCAACCCCTTCGGTGTCGCCCGGAATCCCACCTCCCGCAGTACGTCTCCCAGTGCGGACGTCAACGCCACTTCCCCATCGGCCTTCTGCACCGACAGCGCGCCCAGCCACCCCTCCCGCACGGCCCGTGACAACCCCTCGGCGCCTGTTCGCAACACCGCCGCGTCTTCCGTGAACGACAGCAGTGAACGGCCACCGCGCTCCACGTACAGGGCGGGCACTCCGTCCACCAGGACCACCAGTGCCCCGGCCTTCCGCCCGGGGCGGTGCTTCCCCTCGCCGAGGACCGTGGGCCAGCCCAGTGCCGCTCCATATGGTTGGGCCGGGTCCGCGGCTGCCAGCACCACGGCCTCGCCCACCTCGGTGGAGTCCACTCGGGACAGGGAGCGCAGCCGGTCGACGGCTCCCCGGGCCGCGAACTGGGCCGCCCCCAGGCCCTCCACCACGTACCCGCGCACGATCTGGCCGGATTCCTCCATGGCCCGCAGCACCTTGTACACCCCGCTGAACCCGCCGACGACCCGCTCGGTGTCCAGTGCGCCGCGCGTCAGCACGCCGTGTCGTTCCAGGAACGCCTCCGCCCTGGCGTGGGCCCGGCGTGTCGCGTCCGGTTCTCGGGGGACCACCAGGGACCACCTGCCGCCCGCGGTGGGTGGGCCGGATCGGCTCGGCATCGCCGGTCGCGCCGTCCGCAGGCGGGCGTACCGGCCCCGGGGGGCGGTGGCGCGGGGCTTGTGCGCCGCGCCCCTTCCCGACACCAGTGCCCTGAGGGGGGCGATCGTGTCGTTCGTGATGAGGCCGCCCCACACCAGGTCCCACAGGGCCGAGACCACGTCCGGGTCGGACGGTGCTCCCGCGCCGCCATCCAGCAGCACCGCGCCGGTGCGGTCCGCGACCTGGCGGAAGAACAGGGCTCCACCGTCCAGGGACGACAGGACCGCCGCGTGCAGCGGGGTGTCCGGCACGGCCTCCTCCACGTCCGGCAGCAGCAGGTCCGCCACGTCGGTCGGCGCCAAGGCGACCCACCCGTCCCCGCCCGCGAGCGCTCCGCTGCCGCACCAGGTGACCTCCCCGGCCGCCGTCAGCTCGTCGAGCAGCGCGGGGGAGTAGCCGGGCAGCCGCGAGGGCAGCACCAACGACTCCAGCGCGCTCGCGGGCAGCGGTGCCCCGGCCAACTGTTCCACGACGGACAGCACGTCGTCGGCGGACGGGGTGGAGCGCCTGCCGCGGCCGATGCCGTGCCAGCCGGGCAGGAACCACCCGAGGGCGGCCTGCTCCACCGGTTCGACCTCGGCCCGCAGCTTGGCCAGCGACCCGCGCCGAATCCGGCGCAGCACGTCCGCGTCGCAGTACTCCGTGTGGGTGCCGCCCGGGCGCAGTTCGCCGCGGACCAGCCGCCCACTGCCCGCCAGGCGTTCCAGGACACCGGTCACCACGGACACGCCCAGGCCGAAGCGGGTCGCCGCCTCGACGGCCGGGAACGGCCCGTGGGTCCGCGCGTACCGGGACAGCAGGTCGCCCAGCGGGTCGGCGACCGGTTCGGTGAACACCTCCGGCACGCCCACCGGCAACGCGGTGCCCAATGCGTCGCGGACCCGGCCCGCGTCCTCCACCGCGAGGTAGCGCTCGACGCCCGCGATCCGGACCCGCAGGGCGCGGCGCGCGTCGGTCAGCTCGGTCAGCCACTCCGGGCGCACCCCGCGTTCGGCGGCTTCGGCCTCGGACAGGTCGCCGAGGAAGCGGAGCAGGTCGGCGGCGTCCTCGGCGTGGCGGGCGTGCCGCGCCGGGTCGAGCCGTTGCAGGGAGCGCTCGACCTCGTCGAGGACGCCCGGGTCGAGCAGTTCGCGGATCGCCTCCGAGCCGAGCAGCTCCGCCAGCAGCGCGCTGTCGAGCGACAGCGCCGCCGCCCGCCGCTCGGCCAGCGGGACGTCGTCGCCGTAGAGGAACATCCCGACGTAGCCGAAGAGCAGGCTGCGGGCGAACGGCGACGGGGACGGGGTCTCCACCTCCACCACCCGCACCTTGCGCCCGCGCACGTCGGCCATCAGCTCGCGCAGGCCCGCGATGTCGTACACGTCCTGCAGGCACTCGCGCATCGCCTCCAGGGCGACCGGGAACTGCTCGTACTTCGCCGCGACCGACAGCAGTTGCGCCGAGCGCTGCCGCTGCTGCCACAGCGGGGACCGCCTGCGCGGGTCGCGCTTGGGCAGCAGCAGCGACCGGGCCGCGCACTCGCGGAACCGGGCCGCGAACAGCGCCGAGCCGCCCACCTCGGCCACCACGACCTGCTCGACCTCGTCCGGTTCCAGCAGCACGTCCTCCGCGCCCGCCACCACCTCCTGCCCGGTGTCGTCGACCGCGTCCGGCAGCCGCAGCACGATGCCGTCGTCGGCGTGCGCGATCTGCGCCTCCACCCCCCGGCGCTCGCGCAGCCTGGCCGCGATCGCCAGCGCCCACGGCGCGTTGACCTGCGCGCCGAACGGCGAGTGCACCACCAGCCGCCAGTCGCCCAGCTCGTCGCGGAACCGCTCCACCAGCAGCGTCCGGTCGTCGGGGACGTGCCGGGTGGCGTCCCGCTGCTCGCCCAGGTACGCCAGCAGGTTGTCGCTCGCCCACGCGTCCAGCCCGGCCGCCGCGGTGCGCACCCTGGCCCGCTCGCCGTCCATCGAGGACACCTCGCGGACGAACTTGCCCAGCGCCCGGCCCAGTTCCAGCGGCCTGCCCGGGGAATCGCCCTTCCAGAACGGCATCCGCGCCGGTTCACCCGGTGCGGGGGTGACGATCACCCGGTCGTGGGTGATCTCCTGCACCCGCCAGGACGAGGTGCCGAGCAGGAACGTGTCGCCCACCCGGGACTCGTAGACCATCTCCTCGTCCAGCTCGCCGACCCGCGAGCCCGCGCCGCGCTCGTTCGGCGGGGTCATCACGGTGAACAGCCCGCGGTCGGGGATGGTGCCGCCGGAGGTGACCGCCAGCCGCTGCGCCCCCGGCCGACCGCGCAGCTCACCGGTCAGCCGGTCCCAGGTCACCCGGGGCCGCAGCTCGCCGAACTCCTCGCTCGGGTAGCGCCCGGACAGCATGTCCAGCACCGAGTACAGCGCGGAGTCCGGCAGCGACGCGTACGGCGCGGCCCGGCGCACCAGTGCCGCCAGGTCGGTGACCGCCCACGGCTCCAGCGCCACCATCGCCACGACCTGCTGGGCCAGCACGTCGAGCGGGTTGCGCGGGTAGCGCACCGCCTCGATCGCCCCCGCCGACATCCGCTCCGCCACCACCGCGCAGGACACCAGGTCGCCGCGGAACTTCGGGAACATCACCCCGCGCGACACCGCGCCCACCTGGTGCCCGGCCCGCCCGACCCGCTGCAACCCGGCGGCCACCGTCGGCGGCGCCTCGATCTGCACCACCAGGTCGACCGCGCCCATGTCGATGCCCAGCTCCAGCGACGAGGTGGCCACCACGCACGGCAGCCGCCCGGACTTGAGGTCCTCCTCCACCAGGGTGCGCTGCTCGCGCGACATCGACCCGTGGTGCGCCCTGGCGACCACCGGTTCCGCCCCGGTGCTCTGCCCGGACTGCCCGATCGCCTCGGCCGGGAACCTCGCCGGGACCGGGGCCTCCTCGCTCGCCAGCTCGTTGAGCCGGGCGGTCATCCGCTCGGCCAGCCGCCGGGAGTTGGCGAACACGATCGTGGAGCGGTGCGCGCGGACCAGCTCCAGCACCCGCCGCTCCACCATCGGCCAGATGGAGGCCTGCTGCGGCGCCTCGGGGGAGTCCGGGTCGTCCGGGACCGCGCGCGGCTGCTCGGTCAGCGCGGACATGTCCTCCACCGGCACCTCGACGCCGACCTCGATCGTCTTGGCGAGCTTCGGCTGCACCAGCGTCACCGGCCTGCCACCGCCGAGGAACGAGCTGACCTCCTCCACCGGCCGCACCGTCGCCGACAGCCCGATGCGCTGGGCGGGCCGCTCCAGCAGCGCGTCCAGCCGTTCAAGCGACAGCGCCAGGTGCGAGCCGCGCTTGGCGCCCGCCACCGCGTGCACCTCGTCGACGATCACCGTGCGCACCCCGCGCAGCGACTCCCGCGCGGCCGAGGTGAGGATCAGGAACAGCGACTCCGGGGTGGTCACCAGGACGTCCGGCGGGGTGCGGGCGAACGCCCGGCGCTCGTCGGCCGGGGTGTCACCCGTGCGGGTGCCGACGGTGATGTCCGGCTCCGGGGCGCCCAGCCGGTGCGCGGCCTGCCGTATCCCGGCCAGCGGCGCCCGCAGGTTGCGCTGCACGTCCACCGCCAGCGCCTTCAGCGGTGAGACGTACACCACACGGCAGCGGTGCTTGGGCTCCTCCGGCGGACCGCTCTCGGCGAGCCGGTCGAGGGCCCACAGGAAGGCGGCCAGGGTCTTGCCGGAGCCGGTCGGGGCGACCACCAGCGCGTGTTCGCCCGCGGCGGCCGCCCGCCAAGCCCCTGCCTGGGCGTCCGTTGGCGCGGCGAACGCCCCGGTGAACCACTGGCGGGTGGCCGGGGTGAACAGGTCGAGCGCGTCGGCTGGCATGGGCCCATGGTCGCCGAAGACACCGACATTCGCCCGAAACCATCCACAGGCCCGCGGGCGGCTGCCAGGCTGACCCTGTGGACGGTGAGTTGCCCACCGGCCGCGAGTAGGGAAGGTTGCTCGGTCAAACGAAGGGAGGTGGCCGGTGGACCTGTGGGACTTCATCGTCCAGCGATGGGATCGACTCCTGCCCGAGGCCGCTCTGCACGCGAGCGCGGTCATCCAGTGCACGATCATCGCCGCGGTCGCGGGCGTCGCGCTGGGCGTGGCCGTGTACCGCAGCCCGGCGGGCTCGGCGCTCGCCACGGCGCTCACCAGCGCCATCCTGACGGTGCCGTCGTTCGCCCTGCTCGGCCTGCTGATCCCGGTCCTCGGCCTCGGTGTCCCGCCGACGGTGGTGGCGCTGGTGCTCTACGCCCTGCTGCCCATCGTCCGCAACACCATCGTCGGGCTGTCCGGTGTGGACTCCGCGATCACCGACGCGGCGCGCGGCATCGGGATGAACCGGCTGCGCGTGCTCACCCGCGTCGAGCTGCGGCTGGCCTGGCCCGCGATCCTGACGGGCATCCGGGTCAGCACCCAGCTCCTGATGGGCATCGCGGCGATCGCCGCGTACGCCAAGGGGCCCGGTCTGGGCACCGAGATCTTCTCCGGGCTGGCCCGCGCGGGCAGCGCCAACGCAACCAACCAGGCCCTGGCGGGCACGCTCGGGATCGTGGTGCTCGCACTGCTGGTCGACGGGGTCTTCGTGCTCGTCGGCCGACTGACCGTTTCAAGGGGAATCCGTGACTGAGCAGCACAGCGTCGGCGAGCGGTCGGGTGTGGAGATCACGCTCGACCACGTCACCAAGCACTACCCGGGGCAGCGGGAGGCGGCGGTCGAGGACGTCAGCATCGTGCTGCCCGCCGGGCGGATCACCGTCTTCGTGGGGCCGTCCGGCTGCGGCAAGACCACCACCATGAAGATGATCAACCGGCTGATCGAGCCGACCTCCGGGACGATCACCGTGGGCGGCGCCGACGTGCTGTCGATGGACCCGGACAGGCTGCGCCGCGGCATCGGCTACGCCATCCAGCAGGCGGGCCTGTTCCCGCACCTGACCGTGGCCCAGAACATCGGCATGGTGCCCGGCCTGCTCGGCTGGGACCGGGCCAGGACCGCCGACCGCACCGCCGAGATGCTGGACCTGGTCGGCCTGGACGCCGAGTTCGCCGACCGCTTCCCCCGGCAGCTCTCCGGCGGCCAGCAGCAGCGCGTCGGGGTGGCCCGCGCGCTCGCCGCCGACCCGCCGGTGCTGCTGATGGACGAGCCGTTCGGCGCGGTCGACCCGATCACCCGGGGCAACCTGCAGGACGAGCTGCTCAACCTGCAATCGGAACTGGGCAAGACCATCGTGTTCGTCACCCACGACTTCGACGAGGCGGTCAAGCTCGGCGACCGCATCGCCGTGCTCGGGCCGCGGTCGAAGGTGCTGCAGTTCGACACCCCCGAGGCCATCCTGGCCAACCCGGCCGACGACACCGTCGCGGGCTTCGTCGGCGCGGGCGCCTCGCTCAAGCAGCTCACCCTGCTGCGCGTGCGCGACGTCGAGATCGACCGCACCGGCGTGGTCACCGCGGGCGTCGACGACCCGGTGCCGGAGCTGCGGGGCAAGCTCGCGGAGAGCCGGACGAAGTTCGCCCTGGTGCTCGACCGGCGCAACCGGCCGGTCCGCTGGGTGCACGTGCGCGACCTGAACGCGGCCACCTCGCTGGCCGGGGCGGGCAAGCCGGTCGGCGACTCGGTCTCGGTGCAGTCCACCCTCCAGGACGCGCTGGAGGCCATCCTCACCGAGGGCGGCAACGCCGCGGTCACCGGTTCCCGGGGCGAGTACCTGGGCACCATCGGGCTGGGCACGGTCACCGACGCCATCGCCGCGCTGCGCGAGGAGCACAGCGACAATCACGGTGACAATCACGGTGACGACCACAGTGACAATCACGGTGACGACCACACCGGCCCGCGGGCGGACGGCGAGGGGGTGACCCCGTGACCGCCCTGGAGGCCCGCGCCCGGCGGGCGGACCGGATGCGGCTGCTCGGGCAGCCCGTCGCCGTCGTGCTGCTCGTCGGCGGGGTGCTGGCCTGGGCGTTCACCCGCGACCTCGACTCCATCGAGCGCGCCAACATCAACGCCGCGAAGCTGCTCCGCGACACCTGGGACCACCTGGTCCTGTCGGTCGTCGTCACCGCGCTGGTGCTCGCGGTCGCGGTGCCGGTGGGCGTCGCGGTCACCCGCCGCTGGGCCCGCTGGGCGGCACCGGTCGTGCTCGGCATCGCCACCGTCGGGCAGGCAGCGCCCGCGGTGGGCGTGCTGGTGCTGTTCTTCCTGTGGACCGAGTGGGAGGGGCTGTGGGCCGCGGCGCTGCCGATCGCGCTCTACTCGCTGCTCCCGGTGCTGCGCAACACCGTCGTCGGCATCCAGTCGGTCGACCCGGCGCTGGTGGAGGCGGGTCGCGGCATCGGCATGTCCGGCGGTGCCGTGCTGCGCCGCATCGAGCTGCCGCTGGCCGTGCCGCTGATCCTGGCCGGGCTGCGCACCTCGCTGGTGCTCGCGGTGGGCACCGCCACCCTCGGCGCGTTCGTCAACGGCGGCGGCCTCGGCCTGCTCATCGACACCGGCTACAAGCTCAACCGGCCGACCGTCCTGGTCACCGGCGCGGTGCTGGCCGTCGGCCTGGCGCTGCTGGTGGACTGGCTCGGCGCGGTCGCCGAGCGCGGGCTCGGACCGAAGGGACTGCGCTGATGCCCAAGCCGAACACCGGGCTCAGGCTGGCCGCCGTCGCCGCGGCCTGCGGGCTGCTCGCCGGCTGCGGCCTGGAGAGCAACTTCGCCCTCCCGCTGGACGTCCTGCCCGGACCGGAGGCGGTGCGGGCCGACCTGACCGACGTGCGGATCGTGGTGGGGTCCAAGGACTTCACCGAGCAGATCATCATCGGCCACCTCACCGAGTTCGTGCTCGCCGCCGCGGGCGCCGACGTGGTCGACCTGACCAACATCCAGGGCTCCAACAGCTCGCGGCAGGCGCTGCTCTCCGGCGACATCGACGTGCAGTGGGAGTACACCGGCACCGCCTGGGTCAGCTACCTGGCGCGGAGCACGCCGATCCCCGACGAGCGCGAGCAGTTCGAGGCGGTCCGGGAAGCCGACCGCGCCAACGGCCTGGAGTGGCTCGACTACGCGGAGCTGAACAACACCTACGCGTTCGCCATGCGCAAACCGGTCGCCGAGGAGTTGGGGATCAAGACCACCAGCCAGCTCGCGGAGGTCATCCGGCAGGACCCGGGCCAGGGCGTGTTCTGCCTGGAGACGGAGTTCACCAGCCGCGACGACGGGTTCCCCGGGGTGCAGAAGGCCTACGGGTTCTCGGTGCCGCCGGGCAACGTGAAGATCTTCGGCGCGGGCGCGGTGTACCAGGCGCTGGCCAACGGGGCCTGCGCCATCGGCGAGGTCACCACGACCGACGGCCGGAACCTGGCCCTGGACCTCGCCATCATCGAGGACGACCGCAAGTTCTTCCCGCAGTACAACGTCGCGCCGGTCATCCGCACCGACTTCCTCGCCGAACACCCGCAACTGCGCCCGATCCTCCAACCGCTGGTCGAGCGCCTCGACAACGAGACGATGCAGCGGCTCAGCGCCCGAGTGGACGTCGACGGCGCCGACCCGGTGGAGGTCGCCCGCGACTTCCTGCTCGGGGAAGGCCTCATCACCCTGCCCTGACCGGGACGAGCCCGCCGACCGGTCCCGCGGTCGGCGGGCTCCCCTCGTCCGCTGAGCTGCGGCGATCCCGACGGCCCCGGTGAGATCGACGGACCGGGGCCGTCACCCGTATCGCTCGTGGGAGCATCAGCGACACAACCCGGGGGGTCAGCGGTGTCCGGGTTGGTGATGAGGGGAGAGCAGTGAACGTCCTGTCGGTGGATCTCGGCACGTCGAACACCGTCGCCGTGCTGTCCGCGCACGGCCGTCCGCCGCGCGTGGTCGACGTCGACGGCTCCTCGATGATGCCGTCGGCGGTGTTCGCCGGTGAGGACGGGACCCTGGTCGTCGGCCGCGACGCCGAGCGCCGCGCCCGCCTCGACCCGGCCCGGTTCGAGCCCAACCCCAAGCGCCGCGTCGACGAGGGCACGCTGCTGCTCGGCGACACCGTCGTGCCGGTCACCGACGCGCTCGCGGGCGTGCTGCGCCGCGTCGTCGACGAGACCACCCGCCAGCTCGGCGGCGGCAAGCCCGACGAGGTCCGGTTGACCCACCCGGCGCAGTGGGGCCCGGTCCGGCGCAACGTGCTGCTGTCCGCGGCCCGGCAGGCGGGCGCGGGGTCCAACCTGGTGCTGGTGCCCGAACCGGTCGCCGCCGCCGCGCACTTCGCCTCCTTCCCCGGGCAGAAGCTCGGCTCCGGGCAGGCGCTGGCCGTCTACGACCTCGGCGCGGGCACCTTCGACGTGGCCATCGTCGGCGCCACCCAGACCGGGTTCGCCGTCCTCGCCGAGGCCGGTCTGCCCGACCTCGGCGGCCTCGACGTCGACCAGGCCCTGCTCGAACACGTCGGCCGCCAGGTGTCGCACCGGGACCCGGCGGGCTGGCAACGCCTGCTGCGCCCCACCTCCACCGGCGACCGGCGCGCCCAGCGCGCGCTCCGCGAGGACGTCAAGGCGTCCAAGGAGGCGCTGTCGCGGCACCCGCAGACCGAGGTCCCGCTGCCGGAGCCGTTCGAGGACGTCCTGGTCACCCGGGTCGAGCTGGAGGCGCTGATCCGCCCGGGGATGCTGCGCAGCGTCGAACTGCTCGCCGCGACCATCCGCTCCACCGGCATGACCCCCGATCAGCTCGTCGGCATCTACCTCGTCGGCGGTTCCAGCCGCATCCCGCTGGTGGCGACGCTGATCGCCGAGCAACTGCGGGTCGTCCCGACCAGCCTCGACCAGCCGGAGACCGCCGTCGCCCTGGGCGCGCACCACGTGCCGCAGGAGGGCATCACCATGCGCACCGGCGACATGAGCGGCGCGCTCGACGCCGTGGCCCGCACCCGCGCGGTCATCCCGCCGCGCACCAGCGGGTTCACCGCGGGCAGCGGCGCCACCGCGACCGTGCGGCACCCCAAGTTCCCGACGAACCCGCAGCAGCAGCGCCCGGCGCAGAACCCGCCGTCGCGGCCGATCCCCGCGCAGAACCAGCAGCAGGCGCCGCACCAGGGCGCCCAGCAGCCCCGGTCCGGTCCGCTGCCGGTGCAGCAGGCGCCGCCGTCCGGTCCGCTGCCGCAGTCCGGGCACCCGCAGCAGCAGATGCGGCAGCGGCCACCGATGCCGCAGTTCCCGCAGCAGCGGCAGGGGTCGAACCCGGCGAAGCTGTGGATCATCCTGGGCTCGGTCGGCCTGGTGGTGCTCATCGCCGTGGTCAGCATCGTGCTCGCCACATCCGGCGGCGGTGGGGTCGAGGACTGCGCGAGCGACACCAAGACCGACGCGCAGGGCTTCACCCCGTGCATGCGCACCCTGGCCGGGTCCGTCGCCTCCGGCGAGTGCACCGCGGGCATGAGCCTCAACGGCGAGGTCGTCAACACCCCCGGCGCCACCGCCGCGACCTGCACCCTCGCCGAGGGCTACTACGCCATCTACTACCAGTTCCCCAACCAGGCCGCGGTGTCGTCCAACGTCGACAGCGCCTTCTCCGAGATGGGGGTGTCGAGGTCGCAGGCCGAGACCGCGACCTGGAGCGGTTCCGGGCTGTCCGGGACGTACTACTCCGTCGAGGTCGGCGGGCAGGGCCTGCTGCTGTTCACCGTGGACGACAGCCCGCTGCTGGGCGCCGTGCTGAACCTGAGCGCCGCCTCCGACACGAGCCTGATCGACTACTTCAACAACAGCGTCAAACCGGGCGGCTGAACCGGCGGGAGCCCCCGGACCGCCTGTGCCAGACTGAACCCGTCCCCGATCCGGAGGGAAACATGCGGGTTCTGTCCGTCGACCTCGGCACGTCCAACACCGTCGCGGTGCTCTCCGCGCACGGCCGCCCACCCCGGGTGATCGAAGTGGACGGTTCCGCCACGATGCCGTCGGCGGTCTTCGCCGCCGAGGACGGCGGGCTGGTCGTCGGCCGCGACGCCGAGCGCCGCGCCCGCCTCGACCCGTCCCGGTTCGAGCCGAACCCCAAGCGCCGCATCGACGACGGCACGCTGCTGCTCGGCGACACCGTCGTCCCGGTGTCGGAGGCGCTGGCCGCGGTGCTCAAGCGGGTCGCCGACGAGACCTCCCGCCAGCTCGGCGGCGGCGCCCCCGACGAGGTCCGGCTGACCCACCCGGCGCAGTGGGGCCCGGTCCGGCGCAACGTGCTGCTCACCGCCGCCCGGCTCGCGGGCCTGGGCTCGGCGCTGGTGCTGGTGCCCGAGCCGGTCGCCGCCGCCGCGCACTTCGCCTCGCTCGGGCACACCCTGCGCCCCGGGCAGGCGCTGGCCGTCTACGACCTGGGCGCGGGCACCTTCGACGTCGCCGTCGTGGCCGCCACCCAGGCCGGGTTCGCCGTGCTCGCCGAGGACGGCCTGCACGACCTCGGCGGCATGGACGTCGACCAGACCCTGCTCGAGCACGTCGGCCGCCAGGTCTCGCACCGCGACCCGCGCGGCTGGCAGCACCTGCTGCGCCCGGAGTCCACGGCCGATCGCCGCGCCCGCCGCGCCCTGCAGGAGGACGTGAAGGCGGCCAAGGAGGCGCTGTCGCGGCACCCGCAGACCGAGGTGCCGATGCCGGAGCCGTTCGACGACGTGCTGGTCACCCGCGCCGAGCTGGAGGCGCTGATCCGGCCGAGCCTGCTGCGCAGCGTGGAGCTGCTGTCGTCGACCATCCGCGCCACCGGGCTCGGCCCGGACCGCCTCGGCGGCGTCTACCTCGTCGGCGGTTCCAGCCGCATCCCGCTGGTGGCGACGCTGATCGCCGAGCAACTGCGGATCGTGCCGACCAGCCTCGACCAGCCGGAGACCGCGGTCGCCCTCGGCGCGCACCAGGTGACCCAGGAGGGCATCAGCCTGCGCACCGCGGGTGTCGCGCCCGGCTCCGCCCAGCCCGGCTCGGGGCCCTTCCCCACCCAGCAGCCCCCGCACGCGCCGCAGCCGCCGAACCCCGGGCCGCAGACCGCCGCGCAACCGCTGCCGACCGGCGGTTTCCCGGCCACCCCGCAGGGCTTCCCGCAGCAGGCCAACTTCCCCACCCCGCCGCGGCAGAACGACTTCCCCACCCCGCCCCGGCCGGGCGGCAAGCGGCCCGGGGTCCTCGTCGGGGTGGCCGCCGCGGTGGTCCTCGCGCTGGCCGTCGTGGGCGGGATCTTCCTGTTCACCTCCGGCGACGACCTGCCCACCGCCGAGTCGTGCCGGACCGCGGGTGCCCGGGACGCGCAGGGCTTCACCGCGTGCCTGCGGCAACTGGCCGGGGCGGTGCCGGACGGCAACCGGTGCCAGGCCGCCGACGCCGACGCCGCGGCCGACGTCACCTGCGCGCTGCCGGACTCCTACACCGTCAGCTACGCCCAGGTCGGCTCACCCGACGAGGTCCAGGGCGTGCTGCGCGCCGAACTCGGCGAGATGACCGAGGGCGAGCACGTGCTGGCCGATTGGCACGGCAACGGCCTGGACGGGAAGTACCGGGCCGGGGTCAGCGGCGGTACCGGGGTGCTGGTGTTCACCGTCGAGGGCCGCCCGCTGGTCGGCTGGCTCTCCCGCTCCGGCGGCGACGAGTCCGCCGAACTCACCCCGGACGCGCTGGCGGACTACTTCGCCCAGCGCGTCCAGCCCGGCACCTGACCTACCGCCGCCGGTTGCGGACGAACCAGGCGATCCCGAACACCAGCGCGGCCACGCAGCTCGCGGCGACGCCGATGTCGAGCCAGAGGCCCTCGGCGGCCGTGGGCTGGTCGATCGCGAGCAGCAGCATGCCCCCATCCTGCCGGCCGTAGACTGGGCACCGATGCGCATCACCGCTTTCCGAGCCCGGCTCGCCGAGGAGTTCGGCGCGCTCCGGGCCGACACCATCGCCCACGACCACGTCTTCGCCGCCCTCGGCGGCCGGACCGTCGACCAGGCCCTCGACGCGGGCCTGCCGACCAAGGACATCTGGCAGGCCGTCTGCGACGCCTTCGAGGTCCCAGTCGAGCGCCGCTGACCCCGACCGGGTGTGTCGGTGCCGCCGATCGAACACGTGTTCGCTACCCTGACCGGCACAGCGCAGATCCGACGGCCGAGTTGTCCACAGACGGCGGTGCCTGCCGGAAATCGTCAGACCCTGCCCGTAGCGTCGACGGCGTGAGTACGAAACAGACTCGAGGTGGATCGAAGATGGCACCAGCAGCACCCGACCGGGACAAGGCGCTCGAACTCGCCTTGGCCCAGATCGACAAGAACTTCGGCAAGGGCTCGGTGATGCGCCTCGGCGAGGAGGGGCGCGCCCCCGTCCAGGTCATCCCCACCGGCGCCATCGCGCTGGACGTGGCGCTGGGCATCGGCGGCCTGCCGCGTGGCCGCGTGATCGAGATCTACGGCCCGGAGTCCTCCGGCAAGACGACGGTCGCCCTGCACGCGGTGGCCAACGCCCAGCGCGCCGGTGGCATCGCGGCCTTCATCGACGCCGAGCACGCGCTCGACCCGGACTACGCCAAGAACCTCGGCGTCGACACCGACGCCCTGCTGGTCTCCCAGCCGGACACCGGTGAGCAGGCGCTGGAGATCGCGGACATGCTGATCCGCTCCGGCGCGCTCGACATCCTGGTCATCGACTCGGTGGCGGCCCTGGTGCCGCGCGCGGAGATCGAGGGCGAGATGGGCGACAGCCACGTCGGCCTGCAGGCCCGGCTGATGAGCCAGGCGCTGCGCAAGATGACCGGTGCGATGAGCAACTCGGGCACCACCGCGATCTTCATCAACCAGCTCCGCGAGAAGATCGGCGTCATGTTCGGCTCGCCGGAGACCACGACCGGTGGCAAGGCGCTCAAGTTCTACGCCTCGGTGCGCCTGGACGTGCGCCGGATCGAGACCCTCAAGGACGGCGGCGAGCCGGTCGGCAACCGCACCCGGGTCAAGGTCGTGAAGAACAAGGTCGCCCCGCCGTTCAAGCAGGCCGAGTTCGACATCCTCTACGGCAAGGGCATCAGCCGCGAGGGCTCGCTCATCGACATGGGCGTCGACCAGGGCATCCTGCGCAAGTCGGGTGCCTGGTACACCTACGAGGGCGACCAGCTCGGGCAGGGCAAGGAGAACGCCCGCAAGTTCCTGCTGGAGAACCCGGACGTGGCCAACGAGGTCGAGAAGCGCATCAAGGACAAGCTCGGCATCGGTGCCAAGCTCGACGCCGACGAGACCCCCGCGGTCGAGGCGGCCGCCCCAGTCGAGTTCTGATCGGCCGGTCGTCATGACCGAACGCCGGTACGCGCGCAGAACCGGGGGGTCGGGCACCGACTCGACCTCCCGGGCCCCCGGCGCACGGGAACACCCCCGCGCCGCCGACGAGCAGGACCCGGCCACCCGCGCCCGGGACATCTGCTACCGGCTGCTGGCCCTGCGCGACCACACCCGCCTCGAGCTCGAACAGGCCCTGCTCCGCCGCGAGATCCCCGAGGACGTCGCCCAGGTGGTCCTGGGCAAGTTCGACAAGGCGGGCCTGATCAATGACGAGGCGTTCGCCGAGTCGTGGGTCGAGGCGCGGCACCGGCACCGCGGCCTCGGCCGCCGCGCCATCGCCCAGGAGCTGCGCCGCAAGGGGGTTGACGACACCACCGCCGCCGAGGCCCTGGCCGCGGTCGACGCCGAGGCCGAGGAGTCCCGGGCCCACGACCTGGTCCGCCGCAAGCTGGGCGGCACCCGGGGGCAGGACCCCCAGGTCCGCCTGCGCAGGCTGGTGGCCATGCTCGCCCGCCGCGGCTACGCCGAGGGCCTCGCCTTCCGCGTGGTCCGCAGTGAGCTGGAGAACGAGGGCATCGACGCGGACGCGGACACCCCGGGCTGGTCCGCCGACCTCGACTGACCCACCCCGCTCGATCCCACCCGCAGCGCACCCTGGCGGGCAGCCCGCGTCCCCGCGACTGCCCGCCCCGGGGCTGCCGCCCACACCGGCCTCCTGGCAGCCCCGGTTGCCGCTTGCCCCGGGCTGCCTGCTGCCCCGGACTGCTGCCTGCATTGGCCGCCGCTTGCCTCGGGCTGCCTGCTGCCCCGAACTGCTGCCTGTTCTGACTGCCGACTGGCCTGGGCTGCTGCTTGTTCTGGCTGCTGCTGGCCAGCCTGGGTGGCCCGCTTGCCTCGGGCTGCTGGCCGGCCTGGGCTGCCGCCTGTTCTGGCCGCTGGTCGGCCCGGGTTGCCGCCTGTTCTGGCTGCTGGTCGGCCCGGGTTGCCCGCCTGCCCTGGTTGTCGCTTGCCTTGGGCTGCTGGCCAGCCTGGGTTGCCGCCTGTCCCGGCTGCTGTCCACCCGAGTGGTGCCTGCTTGCAGGCACCACTCGGGGTGGGGGTTGCCTGCGCCCGGTCTGTCGCCTTGGTCGCCTCCAGGGCGTCGGGTGCCTTGAGGTGCGATCCCGAGGCGATGTCGACCACCCCGAGGGGCACCCCCGAGCGCCCTGAGCGAGCCCGCTCATCCCGCACTGCGAGACGCCGACCCCCTTGTTTTTCGACCGCCCCACCGCCTGCCTCCGACGGCGGCCAGTGGCGCGCTTCACATCCGGTCAGCCTCGTCATTTTCATCACCTGACCAGGCGAAACAAGGAGGAGCCCCGGGTCGAGGGCGACTGCCATGTGGTGCACGTCATACGCGCTTTTGCGCCACCTGGAGGGCGTGGCGCCCTCCGCCCGAAAACCCTGTGGTACTTGTCACATCTGCTCTCGACCGGAAAAGTGGGTGGGGAGCGGCACCGGTACGACGGCGTATCGGCCACAGGCCGCGAATGGATCGGTGTACTGGAGGTGCGACATGACGAGCACGGAGTTCAGCGAGCTGCAGCGGACCATCGGACAACTGCGGCACTGCGTGGGGGCGCTGCGGGCCCGCTATGGCGACGTCCCCGCTGTGCAACGGCTGACCAACGACCTGGAGCGCATCGACATCGATGCCGGTGACCTGGTGGCCGCCCCGGCGGCACCCGCACCCCGGGTTCCCGTCTTCGCCGAGACGGAGTTCGTGCACATCCCCGACACCCCCTACGACCCGGCGCTGTGGCAGGGCGCCGACGACGAGGGGGTCGGCGGCTACCAGCGCTGACCCGGCGCTCGCCGACCCGGACCACTTCTCAAAGACGAGGAATCCATGACGTCAGGCGTTGGCGCCCCCACCCGGGCGAAGATCACCGCGCGCACGCTGCGGACCGACCGGTGGTGGCTCCCGCCCCTGATGACGAACCTGGGCCTGCTGGCCTTCGTCGTCTACGCGACGATCAGGTCGTTCATGGGCAAGTGGTACTGGGTCGGCGAGTACGGGTACCTGACGCCGTTCTACTCGCCGTGCCTCAGCGACTCCTGCCTGCCGGGGGCCAGCCACTTCGGCACCCCGCTGCCGGAGCTGCCCGGGTGGGTTCCGCTGGGCTTCATCGCGCTGCCGTTCCTGCTGGGGTTCCGGCTGACCTGCTACTACTACCGCAAGGCCTACTACCGCTCGGTGTGGCAGTCGCCGCCCGCCTGCGCGGTGGCCGAGCCGCACGGCAGCTACTCCGGTGAGACGCGGCTGCCGCTGGTCGTGCAGAACGCGCACCGCTACTTCTTCTACGTCGCCGTACTCGTCTCGGTCGTCAACACCTACGACGCCGTCGTGGCGTTCACCCACGGCCTCGGCCTCGGCAACGTCATCCTGCTGGTCAACGTGGTCCTGCTGTGGGCGTACACGGTGTCGTGCCACTCGTGCAGGCACGTCGTCGGCGGCAGGCTCAAGCACTTCTCGAAGCACCCGGTGCGCTACCGCGCCTGGACGCTCGTCTCCCGGCTGAACGCGCGCCACATGCAGTTGGCGTGGACGACCCTGGGCACCCTGGTGCTCACGGACCTCTACGTGATGCTCGTGGCCAGCGGCGCCATCTCCGACCTGCGGATCATCTGAGGAAAAGGACGTCAATGACCGAGGTTGAGCGGCACTCCTACGACGTCGTCGTGATCGGTGCCGGGGGTGCGGGGCTGCGCGCGGTGATCGAGGCCAGGGAGCGGGGCCTGAGCGTCGCGGTGGTGTGCAAGTCGCTGTTCGGCAAGGCGCACACGGTGATGGCCGAGGGCGGCTGCGCGGCGTCGATGGGCAACGCCAACCCCAACGACAACTGGCAGGTCCACTTCCGCGACACCATGCGCGGCGGCAAGTTCCTCAACAACTGGCGGATGGCCGAGCTGCACGCCCAGGAGGCCCCCGACCGGGTGTGGGAGCTGGAGACCTACGGCGCGCTGTTCGACCGCACCCCCGACGGCCGGATCAGCCAGCGCAACTTCGGCGGGCACACCTACCCCCGGCTGGCGCACGTGGGCGACCGCACCGGCCTCGAGCTGATCCGCACCATGCAGCAGAAGATCGTGTCGTTGCAGCAGGAGGACTTCGCCGAATCGGGCGACTACGAGGCGCGGATCAAGGTCTTCGCCGAGTGCACCGTCACCGAGCTGCTCAAGGACGGCGACCGGATCGCGGGGGCGTTCGGCTACTGGCGCGAGTCCGGCCGCTTCGTGCTGTTCGAGGCCCCGGCCGTGGTGCTGGCGACCGGTGGCATCGGCAAGTCCTTCAAGGTCACCTCGAACTCCTGGGAGTACACCGGCGACGGGCACGCGCTGGCGCTGCGCGCGGGCGCCACGCTGATCAACATGGAGTTCGTCCAGTTCCACCCCACCGGCATGGTCTGGCCGCCGAGCGTGAAGGGCATCCTGGTCACCGAGGGCGTGCGCGGCGACGGCGGCGTGCTCAAGAACAGCGACGGCGAGCGGTTCATGTTCGGCTACGTGCCGGACGTGTTCAAGGGCCAGTACGCCGAGGGCGAGGACGAGGCCGACCGCTGGTACGCCGACCAGGAGCAGAACCGGCGCACCCCCGACCTGCTGCCCCGCGACGAGGTGGCCCGCGCGATCAACACCGAGGTCAAGGAGGGGCGCGGCTCCCCGCACGGCGGGGTGTTCCTCGACATCGCCAGCAGGCTGCCCGCCGAGGAGATCCGCCGCAGGCTGCCGTCGATGTACCACCAGTTCAAGGAACTGGCCGACGTCGACATCACCGCCGAGCCGATGGAGGTCGGCCCCACCTGCCACTACGTCATGGGCGGCGTCGAGGTCGACCCGGACACCGGCGCGGCGTCGGTGCCCGGCCTGTTCGCGGCGGGGGAGTGCTCGGGCGGGATGCACGGCTCCAACCGCCTCGGCGGCAACTCCCTGTCGGACCTGCTGGTCTTCGGCAGGCGCGCGGGCCTGGGTGCGGCCGCCTACGTGGCGGGCCTGGACACCCGGCCCGCGGTGGCCCCGGACGCGGTCGACGCGGCGGCGGCGCTGGCGCTCGACCCGTTCGACCCGGAGGTGGGCGGTCCGGCGGAGAACCCGTACACGTTGCAGAACGAACTCCAGCAGTCCATGAACGACCTCGTGGGCATCATCCGCAAGGCGGACGAGATGCGGCGGGCGCTGGCCACGCTGGACGATCTCAAGCGCCGCCTGCCCAACCTCGTCGTCGAGGGGCACCGCCAGTTCAACCCCGGCTGGCACCTGGCCCTCGACCTGCGCAACATGCTCCTGGTCAGCGAGTGCGTGGCCCGCGCCGCCCTCACCCGCACCGAGAGCCGCGGCGGGCACACCCGCGACGACCACCCGACGATGGACTCCCAGTGGCGCAACACGTTGCTGGTGTGCTCCACCGACGGGGACGCGGTCGCCGTGGAGCGCAAGGAGCAGGTGCCGATGCGCGAGGACCTGCTGGCCCTCTTCGAACTCCCGGAGCTGGAGAAGTACTACACCGGTGGCGAACTCGCCGCCCACCCGGGAAGGGCGGAGTGAGATGGCCTACGAGGCGAAGTTCAGGGTCTGGCGCGGCGACGACAGCGACGGCGAGCTGAGGGACTACCTGGTCGAGGTGAACGAGGGCGAGGTCGTCCTCGACATCATCCACCGCCTCCAGGCCACCCAGACCCCCGACCTGGCCGTCCGCTGGAACTGCAAGGCGGGCAAGTGCGGCTCCTGCTCCGCGGAGATCAACGGCCGCCCCCGGCTGCTGTGCATGACCCGGATGTCCACCTTCACCGAGGACGAGACGGTCACCGTCACCCCGATGCGCACCTTCCCGGTCGTCCGCGACCTGGTGACCGACGTGTCGTTCAACTACACCAAGGCCCGCGAGATCCCGTCGTTCGCGCCGCCGCCGGGCGTGGCACCGGGGGAGTACCGGATGCTGCAGGTGGACGTGGAGCGCTCGCAGGAGTTCCGCAAGTGCATCGAGTGCTTCCTGTGCCAGAACACCTGCCACGTGGTCCGCGACCACGAGGAGAACAAGGAGAACTTCGCCGGCCCCCGCTACCTGATGCGGGTGGCCGAGCTGGAGATGCACCCGCTGGACTCCGCCGACCGCGTCGCCGCCGCCCAGGACGAGCACGGCCTCGGCTTCTGCAACATCACCAAGTGCTGCTCCGAGGTCTGCCCGGAGCACATCGCCATCACCGACAACGCGCTGATCCCGATGAAGGAGCGCGTCGCCGACCGCAAGTACGACCCGATCGTGTGGCTGGGCAACAAGCTGTTCCGGCGCGGCTGAGACTTCCGTGGAAAGAGCGGTGGCCCGGTCCAGGAGGACCGGGCCACCGTGCTTTGTCGGCTGTGCGGCGATCAGCCGCCGCCTGCCGCCCCCGCGCCCGTTCCGGCGCCCCCGACCGCGGTCGCGGTCAGCATCGCCGCCTCCCCGTCGTCGTTGCGGGCGGTCTTCTTGCCCTGGCTCAACCGGCGCTCGGTGTAGACCGCGAGCCTGCTCAGCGCGTAGTTGACCACGATGAAGATGACGGCGATCAGCAGGTAGGTCTGGATCGGGTTGCTGAGCACCTCCTTGATCTGCCCGGCCACCCGCACCAGTTCCTCGTAGCTGATGATGAAGCCCAGTGAGGTGTCCTTGAGGACCACGACCAGCTGGCTGATCAGCGCGGGCAGCATCGCCCGGAACGCCTGCGGCAGCAGCACCAGCCGCAGCACCTGCCCCCGGGTCAGGCCCAGCGAGTCGGCCGCCTCCTTCTGCCCGCGCGGCAGCGAGTTGATGCCCGCGCGGACGATCTCGGCGATGACCACCGAGTTGTAGAGCGTCAGGCCGATCACCAGGTACCACAGCGGGTCCATGTCCGCGCCCAGCGTGGGCAGCACGCGGGCGGCGAAGAAGATCGCGATGACGACCGGGACGCCGCGCAGGAACTCGATCAGCCCGACCACCGCCCAGCGGTACCAGCGGGCCGCGGTGACCCGGGTGACCGCCAGCAGGGTGCCGATGACCAGCGAGAACACCATCGCCAGCGCGGCGGCGGTCAGCGTGGCGCCGAGCGCGGTGCCGATCCGCTCCCACACCAGCGGGAACTGCTCGTCGGTCGGGTCGAACAGCGGCGCCCACTTCTCCGGCGCGAACTGGTCCTGGTCGTTGAGCCGCATCCCCACCAGGGCGAGCGCCGCGAGGACGGCTAGCCCGGCGATGACGCTGAGGACCAG
Source organism: Actinokineospora spheciospongiae (assembly GCF_003182415.1). Lineage (NCBI taxonomy): Bacteria > Bacillati > Actinomycetota > Actinomycetes > Pseudonocardiales > Pseudonocardiaceae > Actinokineospora > Actinokineospora spheciospongiae. The sequence continues at coordinate 233,116 of NZ_QHCP01000009.1, forward strand.
CACCCGGCGCTTGGCGCGCGGGCCGGGGACGTCGTAGAGGACGGACGTGGTGCTCATCGGGCGATCGCCACCTTGCGCTCGAGCAGGTTCAGCAGCAGGCCACCGGGGATCGTGATCACCAGGTAGCCGATCACGACACCGATCAGCACCGGCAGGATGGCCTCGCCGCGCGAGCTGGTCAGCGTGTCGCTGACCGAGAACAGGTCGCCGCCGACGCCGAAGGCGCCCGCGATGGCGGAGTTCTTCACCATCGCGATGATGACGCTGCCCAGCGGCGGCACCACGGTGCGCAGCGCCTGCGGCAGGATGACGTTCGACAGCGACTGGGTGAAGGTCAGGCCCACCGCGCGCGCCGCCTCGGCCTGGCCCGCGGGCACCGAGTTGATGCCCGCGCGGACCGCCTCGCAGACGAACGCGGCGGTGTAGAGCACCAGCCCGGCCACGCCGAACCAGAAGTACTTGCCGTTGACCCCGATCTCGGGCAGGCCGAAGGCGCAGAAGAACAGCACCACGGTCAACGGGCAGTTCCGGAAGACGTTCACGTAGGAGGTGCCGACCCAGCGCAGCGGCGGGACGGGCGAGACGCGGAACGCGGCGATGATCGTGCCGAGGAGCAGTGACCCGATGAGCGCGTAGGCGCAGAACTCCAGCGTGGTGAAGAACCCGTCCCGGTAATAGGCGAAGTTGTCGAGGATGACGTTCAACGTGGTCTCCGAGCCCGGTCACGGCTCGGGGCGCCTGCCGACCGGCGGGAAGGCGGGCGCCCCGGGCACGGGATCAAACGGTGGTCAGCTGCAGGTGCCCAGCGCGGGCAGCTTCGGGGCCTCCGGGGAGACCTTGCCCGCGGTGTCCTTCCACGCCTTGTCGTAGCTGCCGTCGGCGACCGCGTCGGTCAGCGTCTTGTTGATGAACTCGCAGAACTTGGTGTCGCCCTTCTTGATGCCGATGCCGTACGGCTCCTTGGTGAAGGGCTTGCCGACCAGCTTGAAGTCGCCCTTCGAGCCGTCGACCAGGCCCAGCAGGATGACGTTGTCGGTGGTCACGGCCTGCACCTGGCCGGTGCGCAGCGCGTCGGCGCACTTGGAGTACACGTCGAAGAGCACGATGTTCGCCGGGTCGGCGTACTCCTTGATCTTCTCGGCCGGGGTGGACCCGGTGACCGAGCAGACCTTGGCGTTGGCGGCCTTGAGGGCCTCCGGGCCGGTGATGGCCGAGTCGTCGGACTTGACCATCAGGTCCTGGCCCGCCTCGTAGTACGGCCCGGCGAAGGAGATGCGCTCCTTGCGCTTGTCGTTGATGGTGTAGGTCGCCACCACGAAGTCGACCTTGCCCTGCTCGATGACCTCCTCGCGGACCTTCGAGGGGGCCTCGACCCACTCGATCTTGTCCGCGGCCAGGCCCAGCTTCGCCGCGATCAGCTTGGCGACCTCGACGTCGAAGCCGGTCGGCTTGCCGTCGAGGCCCTTGAGGCCGAACAGGGGCTGGTCGAACTTGGTGCCGATCTTGACCTTGCCCGCCGACTTGAGCGTGGCCATGGTGGTGCCGGACTCGAAGGTCACGTCGGTGTTGACCGACGGCTGGTTCGAGGTGTCGCTCGACCCGCCGCACGCGGCCGTCGAGACGGCGAGGGCGGCGGTCACGGCGCCGACCATGAGGCCCCGGAGTCGCATGTCTGCTCCTTGTTCTCGTCGGCCCCGAGGGAGCCGAGCGGTGTGGTTCGTTCTGTCAGGTCAGTGCGTGAGGATCTTGCCAAGGAAGTCGCGCGCCCGCGCGGACTCCGGGGCGGTGAAGAACTTGTCCGGGACGGTGTCCTCGACGATCTCGCCGTCGGCCATGAACACGACCCGGTTGGCGGCCTTGCGGGCGAAGCCCATCTCGTGGGTGACCACGAGCATGGTCATGCCCTCACCGGCCAGGCCGGTCATCACGTCGAGCACCTCCTGGACCATCTCCGGGTCCAGCGCCGAGGTCGGCTCGTCGAACAGCATCACCTTGGGGCGCATCGCCAGGGCGCGGGCGATCGCCGCGCGCTGCTGCTGCCCGCCGGAGAGCTGGGCCGGGTACTTCTCGCTCTGGCTGGCGATGCCGACCCGTTCCAGCAGCTCCAACCCGGTCTTGCGGGCCTCGGCCTGGCTGGTGCCGCGCACCTTCACCGGGGCGAGGGTGACGTTCTCCAGGATGGTCTTGTGCGCGAAGAGGTTGAACGACTGGAACACCATGCCGACCTCGGCGCGCAGCCTGGCCAGCTCCTTGCCCTCGGCGGGCAGCGGCTTCCCATCGATCTCGATCACGCCGGAGTCGATCGGCTCGAGCCGGTTGACGGCCCGGCAGAGCGTGGACTTCCCGGAGCCGGACGGCCCGAGGACGACCACCACCTGCCCCCGGGGAACCTCCAGGTTGACGTCCTTGAGCACGTGCAGTGGGCCGAAGTGCTTCTCCACCGACTGCATGCGGATCATCGGCTCGGAGGGTTCCGAGGCGGTCATTGAGTCCTCCCACGAGGGCTTTCGTGACGGTTTGGCGCTGGATGACTGGCTCGCGATGGCGGAAACCTACCCTCGCTCGTGCCGTTGTCCATGTCGCTTGAGCAACACTTAGGGTCTCAACTCTGTCACACAGACCGTCCCGGAAGCGGAGGACACGCGTGCGAGTGCTGCTCGTGGAGGACGACGACCCCGTCGCCGAGGCGCTCATCCCGGCCCTGACCCGGCGCGGCCTGTCGGTGCGCAGGCTCCCCTCGGCCGCCGGGGTGCTCGACGCGGTGCCCGAGGTCGAGGTGATCCTGCTCGACCTGACCCTGCCCGACGTGGACGGCGTGGTCCTCTGTCGACAGATCCGCGAGGTCTCCGGCGACGTCGCCGTCATCATGGTGACCGCCCGCGGCGAGGTCAACGACCGGATTCTGGGGCTGGGCTCGGGCGCGGACGACTACGTGGTCAAGCCGTACAACGTCGACGAGCTGGTGGCCAGGATGCAGGCGGTGCGCAGGCGCCGCACCGACCGCGCCGCGCGGCCGTCGGGGAGCACCGAGCTGGACGGGGTGCGGGTCGACCTGGACCGGCACGAGGTCACTGTGGACGGTAGGCCGGTGGCGTTGTCGCGCAAGGAGTTCCAGGTGCTCGCGCTCATCTTCGGCGCGCGCGGCGCGGTCTGCGGGCGGGAGCTGATCCTCGACGAGGTGTGGGGGCACGCCTCGCCCGCGGAGAACCGGTCGCTCGACGTGCACGTCGCCACGCTGCGCACCAAGCTGGGCAGGCCGGAACTGATCAAGACGGTGCGCGGGGTCGGGTACCGGCTGTCCGGGCAGCCCGGCTGAGCCGCGGTCGGGGGAAGGGGTTCTCGTGCGGGCACGGCTGTTGGGCATGGTGTGGTTCCTGGTCGCGCTGCTGGTGTTCGGCCTCGGCGTCCCGCTCGCCCTGTCGGTGGCGAGCGCGGAGCAGCAGGACCTGTTCCTGGACCGGTTGACCGCGCTCAACCGGTTCTCGTCGCTGGCCCAGCAACCGCTGACCGACGACCAGCCGGAACTGCTGCGCGGCAAGCTCGACCGCTACGCCGAGGTCTACGGGGTGTCGGTGCTGGTGGTGAACCCGGAGCAGGAGCCCGCGGTCGACTCCCGGCCCGTCCCGGGCCGCCCCGCGATCAGCACCGCCGACCCGGTGGTCGCCACCGCGCTGCAGGCCGCGCTGGCGGGCCGCCGGGGCAGCCCCGGTTCGCTGCTGACGCCCTGGGACGGCGACCCGCTGGTGCTGGCCGGTCCGGTGCTGGCCGACGGCGAGGTGCGCGGCGCGGTCGTCATCGTCTCCCCGACCGACGCCAGCCGGGAGAGCATCGCGCTGTGGTGGCTGGCCATCGGCGCGGGCGGGCTGCTCGCGTTCGGCCTGGCGCTGTCGCTGGCGGTGCCGGTCGTGCAGTGGATTCTGCGCCCGGTCCGCAGGCTCGACGAGGCCACCGGCGACCTGGTCTCGGCCGTGGTCAGCGGCCGCGACGTCGACCCGGTCGGCGACGCGCACGGCCCGCCGGAGCTGCGCAAGCTGGGCCGCTCGTTCGACCGGATGGCCGCCAGCGTCGGCGACGCCCTCGCCGCCCAGCGCGCCTTCGTCGCCGACGCCTCGCACCAACTGCGCAACCCGCTGACCGCCCTCAAGCTGCGCCTGGTCAACCTGGAGGGCCACGTCGACGACGCCGCGGACGTCCACCGCACGGCCGCGGTCGCCGAGTCCGACCGGCTCAACCGCATCCTCGACGAACTCCTGGCCATGGCCCGCGCCGAGAACACCCGGGGCGACCTGGTGCCGGTCGACGTGGACGCGGTCGTCGCCGAGCGCGCGGCGGACTGGCGGGTCGTCGCCGACGCCAGGCGCACCACCCTGGAGGTGGACACCTCGGTCGGCCCCACCCGGGTCCTGATGCCCCCGCGCGGCGTCGACGCCATCCTCGACGCGCTCCTCGACAACGCCCTCAAGTTCACCGGACCGGGCAGCGCGGTCGAGCTGTCCGCCTCGGTCGACGACGACCGCGTCCGCCTCACCGTCCGCGACCACGGCCCGGGCCTGCGCGAGGAGGAACTGGTCCGCGCGACCGACCGCTTCTGGCGCGGCAACAGCCACCAGAACGTCCCCGGCTCCGGCCTCGGCCTGGCCATCGTCAGCAAACTGGTGGAACGGGTCGACGGCGAACTGACCCTGGTCCTGCCCGACGGCGGCGGCCTGGCGGTGACCGTCGAGATCCCGGTCGCCGACTAGATGTCGGCCTCGCGGTAGTAGCGGACCGCGCCGGGGTGCAGCGGCACCGGGTCGGTCTCGATCCCGGGCAGCACGTCGATCGCCTGCGCCGCCCGGTTGGCCCGCACCAGCTCCCCCCGGGCGGCGAACATCCCGCTGACCAGGGCCTCCGCCATGTCGTCCGACATCAGGTCGCTGACCAGCAGGAAGTTCGGCACCGCGAGCGTGGTCACAGCCGTCTCGCTGCCGTAGACGGCGGCCGGGACCGACGAGGCGTTGTAGATCGGGAACTGCTCGCGGATGGCGGGCAGCTCCTCGGCCAGGTCGACCAGCCGCACCGAGTCGCCCGCGGCGGTGATGCCGCCGGTGGGCAGGCCGCCGGACCAGAAGAACGCGTCGACCTCGCCCCGCTGCAACCGCGCCATCGACTCGTCGAGGTTGTACTCGGTGATCTGCGTGGGCAGCCCGGTCACCTTGAGCACCCGCTTGGCGATCACCGAGGTGCCGGAGTCGCGGGTGCCCACCGACACCCGCTTGCCCGCCAGCTCGCCCAGCGAGTGGATCGGACCGTCGGAGCGCACCACCACGTGCAGGTAGTCGTCGTAGATGCGGGCCAGGGCCAGCACCCCGTGCTCGCCCACCCTGGGTTCGGTGGCCACGTCGGCGGCGGAGAACGCGACGTCGACCTCGCCGTCGAGCAGGAGCTGGACGTTCTCCCCCGAGCCGTTGGTGAACTTGACGTCCGACGGCGCCAGGTCCAGTTGCCCCTCCCAGGCGGTGGCGAGCGCCCCGCCCAGCTTGGAGTAGACCCCCGTGGGCACGCCGGTGGCGATGCGCAGGCTGGTCCCGGGGAAGGTCGTGTCGCAGCCCGCGGTCAGGCCCGCCGCGGCGAGCAGGGCGAGGACCAGCGCGCCGAGCCGGGTCAGCCGTGGGGTGCGCGCCATTCGCCGATGGTGCCAGAACCGGCCCACCGGGGTCCGCGTACCCTCGGACACCGAGATGAGCGCGCGCACCTACCAAGTACGCACCTACGGGTGCCAGATGAACGTCCACGACTCCGAGCGGCTCTCGGGCCTGCTGGAGGACGCGGGCTACGTCGCCGTGCCCGAGGGCACCACGGCCGACGTGGTCGTCTTCAACACCTGCGCGGTCCGGGAGAACGCCGACAACAAGCTGTACGGCAACCTGGGCCACCTGGCCCCCGCGAAGACCGACAACCCGGACATGCAGATCGCCGTCGGCGGCTGCCTGGCGCAGAAGGACCGCGGCGAGATCGTCCGCCGGGCCCCCTGGGTCGACGTGGTGTTCGGCACGCACAACATCGGTTCGCTGCCCGCCCTGCTGGAACGGGCCCGGCACAACCGGCGGGCCGAGGTCGAGATCCTGGAGTCGCTGGAGGTCTTCCCCTCCACGCTGCCCGCCCGCCGCGACTCGGCGCACTCGGGCTGGGTGTCGATCTCGGTGGGCTGCAACAACACCTGCACCTTCTGCATCGTCCCGTCGCTGCGCGGCCGCGAGCGCGACCGCCGCCCCGGCGACGTGCTGGCCGAGGTGCGGGCCCTGGTCGCCGAGGGCGTGCTGGAGGTGACCCTGCTGGGGCAGAACGTCAACTCCTACGGCGTGGAGTTCGGCGACCGCCTCGCCTTCGGCAAGCTCCTGCGCGCCTGCGGCGACGTCGACGGCCTGGAGCGGGTCCGCTTCACCTCCCCGCACCCGAAGGACTTCACCGACGACGTCATCGCCGCCATGGCCGAGACGCCGAACGTGTGCCACCAGCTCCACATGCCGCTGCAGTCGGGCTCGGACCGGCTGCTGCGCGAGATGCGCCGCTCGTACCGCTCGGCGCGCTACCTGTCGATCATCGAGAAGGTCCGCGCGGCGATGCCGGACGCGGCCATCACCACCGACATCATCGTCGGCTTCCCCGGTGAGACCGAGGAGGACTTCCAGGCCACCCTCGATGTGGTCCGCGAGTCCCGCTTCTCCGGCGCGTTCACCTTCCAGTACTCCAAGCGCCCCGGGACCCCCGCCGCGACGATGCCCGGCCAGTTGCCCAAGCAGGTCGTCCAAGAGCGCTACGACCGCCTGGTCACCCTGCAGAACGACATCGCCTGGCAGCTCAACAAGGAGCAGGTCGGCCGCACCGTCGAGGTCGTCGCCGCCACGGGCGAGGGCCGCAAGGACGCCGACACCCACCGCATGAGCGGCCGGGCCAGGGACAACCGCCTGGTCCACTTCGCCCCCGGCGCGGCGGACGTCCGCCCCGGCGACGTGGTGGAGACCGTCATCACCTACGCCGCCCCGCACCACCTCGTCGCCGACGGCGAACCCCTCTCCCACCGCCGGACCCGCGCGGGCGACAACCACGAGGCGGGCCTGCGCCCCAAGACGGGCGGCGTGGGCCTGGGGTTGCCGTCGTTCGGCGCCCCGCCGCCCACCCCCGCCGCGGAAGGATGCGCCGTCACATGAGCGAGAACCAGCTCCGCGACGAGATCGACGCCATCGAGCGCCCGGCGGCCCGCACGGTCGAGCTGGGCGCCCGCGCCGTGGTGATCTCGGTGGCGGTGTTCGTCCTGATCGTCGGGCAGGTCCTGCCGTGGATGGGTGACGCGGCGGGCTGGCAGGTCCTGCTGGCCCAGGGCGACGCCGCGGGCAAGGCGGGGGCGGTCCCCCGGCTGTTCGCGGGCACGTCCATCCTGTTCGGCATCCTCACCTCGGCGCTCGCCCTCACCACCCGCCGCTGGGCCCTGACCTGGGTGGCGGCCCTGGGCGGCTGGTTCGCCTCGGTCGACGGCGTCCTCGCCATCTGGACCCGGCAGTCCGCGGGCAACACCGGTGGCCCCGGCATCGGGATGGTCATCAGCGAGGTCGCCATGGTCGTCCTCGCCGTCCTCTGGTTCCGCACCGCCTGGTCCCGCGACTGACCGCTCCGCCGGGCGCACCGGCCCGACGAACGACGAGAGCCCCGTTTCCGCAGTGGAAACGGGGCTCTCGTCGGTGCGGACCGCTCAGCGGGAGGCGACCGCCTGCTCGGCGGCGGCGAGCCACTCCCGCCACTGGGCGGCCTGGGCCTCGGCCTGCTCGGCGCGGCGCTTGTCACCCGCGGCGCGGGCCTTGGCGGCCTGGGCCTCGAACTGGGCCACGCGTTCGCGGAACTGGGCGGCGCGGGCCTCGGCCTCGGGGTCGGTGCGGCGCCACTGGGCCTCGGAGGCCTGGCGGACCCGGTCCTCGACCGCGCGCAGGCGGCCCTCCAGCTCGCGGATGCGCTCGCGGGGGACCTTGCCGATCTCCTCCCAGCGCTCCTGGACCTTGTGCAGGGCGCCGCGGGCCGCCTCCAGGCCGCTGGTGGCGGGGTCGATCTTCTCCGCCTCGACGAGGAGTTCCTCCTTGGCCTTGGCGTTGTCGGAGAACTCGGCGTCGCGCTCGTCGAACACCGCGGAGCGGCGGGCGAAGAACTTGTCCTGGGCGGCGCGGAAGCGCTGCCACAGGGTGTCGTCGGCGTCCTTCGGGGCCCGGCCCGCCGCCTTCCACTCCTGCATGAGGTCCTTGTAGCGGCCCGCGGTGGGGCCCCAGTCGTCGGACTCGGACAGGGCCTCGGCCAGTTCGACGAGTTCCTGCTTGCGGGACTTCGCCGTCGCCCGCTGGCGGTCCAGGTCGGCGAAGTGGGAACCGCGGCGGCGGTTGAAGGTGTCGCGGGCCTTGGAGAAGCGGCGCCAGAGCTGCTCGTCGGTCTTGCGGTCGACGCCCTTGATGGTCTTCCACTCGTCGAGGACGGCGCGCAGGCGGTCACCGGCGACCTTCCACTGGGTGGACTCCTCGGCGAGCCGCTCCACCTCCTCGACCAGCGCCTGCTTGCGCGCGACCGCCGCGGCCTTGGCCTCCTCGCGGGCGTGCTTGGCCTTGTCCAGGGCGACCGCCGCGTGCCCGAGCACGAAGTCGATGCGCGCGGACAGCGCCGCCAGGTCGCCCACCACGTGCGCCTCGTCCAGGCTCTCGCGGATCTGCTTGGCGCTGGCCGCGGCCTGCTTCGGGTCGCCGGACCCGGAGGTCAGCCGGGCCTCCAGCAGTTCGACCTCGGTGCGGATGTCGTCGAAGCGGCGCGCGAAGTGCGCCAGCCCCTCGGCGGGCTCGCCCGCCTGCCACGAGCCGACGGCGCGCTCGCCGTCGGCGGTCTTGACGTAGACCGTTCCGTCCGCGTCCACCCGGCCCCACCTGCCGGGGTCGGACGAGGCGACGGCCACCACCGGGGGAGTGCCCACGGGTGCGGTGGGCGCCGCCGGTGCCGCCGCCGGGGCCGCGACGGTCGCCGGGGTGACGGTGGCGGGGGTGACCGAGGCCGGGCTGATCGAGGCCGGGCTCACCGCCGCCGGGCTCGGCGCGGTGGCGGGCGGCTCGCTCGCGGCAGGCTCGTCGGCTGCGGCCGCGTCCACTGCCGCGTCGTCCGCCGCCGTGTCGTCCGCTGCCGCGCCGCCGGTCGCGGCGTCCCTGGTCGCCTCGGGGGCGGTCTCGGCGGGTGCCCCGGTCGGGGCCGTCGTCTCGGTGGCGGCGGTGTCGACCGGCGCGGCGGCGGGGGCCGCGTCCGGGGTCGCGGTGGTGCCGTCCTCGGCCGCCACCTCGGCGCTCTCGTTGTTGTCGGTCATACCCGGCTCCTCCCGCCTGCGTTGCCCGCGTGCCCCGCGGGCGCCCCGCTCGCGCGGGGCCCAGCACTGTGCGTACGGCCCACGGGCCGTGCGGCTCTGGCGTACCCGGGCGCATTCAAACAGGTCAGGGCGCGCCAGGGTACTTCGAGAGCCGCTGTGGTCATCATGGTGCCGCAAATCGTCCATCCGTGGGCTGCGGCGGCCAAGATAGTTTGACGGACAGTAACCTCGCCACCGTGATCTCGTGTGTCGCGGTGCTGCCGCAGCCGCCCCTCGTCGTCCCGGAACTGGTCGGTGGGGACGACCCGCGGGCGGCCGCCGTGCGCGCGGCGTGCGTCGAGGCGGCGAAGGCGCTGGCCGACAGCTCGCGGCACTGGCTCGCCGTCGGCGCGCACCCCGCCGCGGCACGCTTCGACGCGGGGGTGTCGGGCACCTTCCGCGGGTTCGGCGTCGACGTCCCGGTATCCCTCTCCCGGGTGAACCCCACCGCGCCGGACCCGGAGCTGCCGCTGCCGGTGCTGGTCGCGGCCTGGCTGCGCGGCCAGGCGGACGCCGAGGACGTCGGCGTGCGGCTGGTCGCCGCCGACTCCGACCCCGCCCGCTGCGCCCACGACGGCGCCGCGCTGGCGGGTGAGCTGGCCGGACCCGACCCGGTGGGCCTGCTGGTCCTCGGCGACGGTTCGCACCGCCACGGCGACCACGCGGTCGGCAGGCCGGACGAGCGGGCCGCCGACTTCGACGCCGCGGTCTCCCGCGCCCTGGCCGCGGCCGACCTCGACGCCCTCGACCGGCTCGACGCGCGCCTGGCCACCGAGCTCGGCGCGGTCGGCCGCGCCCCGTGGCAGGTGCTGGCCGCCGCCGTGCGCGCCGACGGCAGGCGCTGGCGCGGCACCCGCTCGCGCACCTTCGTGCCCTTCGGGGTCGCCTACCACGTGGCCGTCTGGGCGCCGGTGACCGGATGAGCACCGCCCTGGCCCTGGTCGGACCGACCGCCACCGGCAAGTCCGACCTGGGTGTCGAGCTGGCCGAGCGCCTCGGCGGCGAGGTGGTCAACGCCGACGCCATGCAGCTCTACCGCGGCCTGGACATCGGCACCGCCAAGATCACCCCGGCCGAGCGGCGCGGGGTGCCGCACCACCAGCTCGACGTCCTCGACGTCACCGAGACCGCGTCCGTGGCCGCCTACCAGCGGCACGCGCGCGCGGCCGTCGAGGACGTGCTCGCCCGCGGCCGGGTGCCGATCCTGGTCGGCGGTTCCGGCCTCTACGTCCAGGCCGTCGTCGACGACCTGCGCTTCCCGGGCACCGACCCGGCGGTGCGGGCCCGGCTGGAGGGCGAACTCGTCTCCGTCGGCGCCGAGGCGCTGCACCGCAGGCTCGGCGGCCTCGACCCGGTGGCCGCCGAGGCGATCCTGCCCAGCAACGGCAGGCGGGTCGTGCGGGCGCTGGAGGTCATCGAGCTGACCGGCGAGCCGTTCTCGGCGACCATGCCCAAACCCGGCCCACCCCGCTACGGCACGGTCCTGCTCGGCCTGGACCGCGACCCGGCCGAACTCGACGCCCGCGTCGACCTGCGGGTCGAGCGGATGTTCGCGGGCGGCCTGGTCGAGGAGGTCCGCGCGCTCGACGCCCGCGGCCTGCGCGAGGGCCGCACGGCCTCGCGCGCGCTGGGCTACCAGCAGGTCCTCGCCGCCCTCGACGAGGACACCCCGATGGCCGCCGCCGCCGAGGAGACCGCCCGCGCCACCCGCCGGTTCGTCCGCAGGCAGCGCTCCTGGTTCCGCCGCGACCGCCGCATCACCTGGCTCGACGCCGCCCGCCCGGACCTGGCCGCCGCCGCCCTCGCGCTCGCCCGGTCGTAACCTGGTGCCGTGGCGATCGAGTTCCGCAAGGGGCACGGCACCGAGAACGACTTCGTGCTGCTGCCCGACCCCGACGGCGACCTGGACCTGACCGGGGCGAGGGTGCGCGCCCTGTGCGACCGCGGCCGGGGCCTCGGCGCCGACGGCGTCCTCCGGGTCATCCGCACCAAGGCCCTGCCCGACGCACCCGAGGGCATCGACGGCGACGTCTGGTTCATGGACTACCGCAACGCCGACGGTTCCCTCGCCGAGATGTGCGGCAACGGCGTCCGCGTCTTCGCCCGCCACCTCAGCGACCAGGGCCTGGTCGACGGCCCGGTGTTCCCGGTCGGCACCCGCGCGGGCCTGCGCCCGGCCACCGTCCACCCCGACGGGCAGGTCACCGTCGACATGGGACCGGTGCGCCGCACCGGCCGCTCCGAGACCACGGTCACCGGCCGCACCTACCCCGGTCTCGGCATCGACGTCGGCAACCCGCACCTGGCCTGCGTCACCGACGACGTGCCCACCCTGGACCTCACGACCCAGCCGGACTTCGACCGGGCGGTGTTCCCGAACGGCGTCAACCTGGAGTTCGTGCAACCCCTGGGCGCCGACGAGGTCCGGATGCGCGTCCACGAGCGCGGCGTCGGCGAGACCCGGTCCTGCGGCACCGGCACGGTCGCCGCCGCGGCCGCCGCACTGGCGGCCCAGGACCGCACCACCGGCACGGTCACCGTCCACGTCCCCGGCGGCACGGTGACCGTCGAGATCACCGAGACCGGCAGCACCCTCACCGGTCCGGCCGCCTTCGTCGCCCAGGGCGAACTCGACCAGGCCTGGTGGGACGCCCAGGTCTGACCCGCACCACCGGACCCGGCACCAGCACCCCCATGCTGACCACCGCGAAGCCCGCCACCGCCGCCACCAGCGGCCACCCCGGCGGGTAACCAGGTCGAAATGGGAGCGCCGACGTGGGAAGATGGGGTCACGGCCCCTCGCGGGGCAGGCCTGGCAACCGACACGAAGGACGGGTTCACCACGTGACTGAGGAAAGCATCCAGCGCGACATCCACGGCGACGGGACCGGTCCGGCTGAGCTCTCCCTCGGTGAACTCGAACTCGAGGAGCGCTCGTCGCTCCGGCGCGTCGTCGGACTCTCCACCGAACTCGAGGACATCACCGAGGTCGAGTACCGCCAGTTGCGGCTGGAGCGGGTCGTCCTGGTCGGCGTCTGGACCGAGGGCACGGCCCTGGAGTCCGAGTCCTCGCTGGCCGAGCTGGCCCGACTCGCCGAGACCGCGGGCTCGGAGGTCCTCGACGGCCTGGTGCAGCGGCGCGACCGGCCGGACCCGGCGACCTACATCGGCTCCGGCAAGGTCACCGAGCTGGCCGACGTCGTCCGCGCGACCGGCGCCGACACGGTGATCTGCGACGGTGAGCTGTCGCCGTCGCAGTTGCAGCAGCTCGAGGCCCGGCTCAAGGTCAAGGTCGTCGACCGCACCGCGCTCATCCTGGACATCTTCGCCCAGCACGCCCGCTCCCGGGAGGGCAAGGCCCAGGTCGAGCTGGCCCAGTTGCAGTACCTGCTGCCCCGGCTGCGCGGCTGGGGCGCCACCCTGTCGCGGCAGGCCGGTGGCCGGGCGGGCGGCGGCAACGGCGGTGTGGGTCTGCGCGGCCCCGGTGAGACGAAGATCGAGACCGACCGGCGCCGAATCCGGAACAAGATCTCCAAGCTGCGCAAGGACATCAAGGAGATGTCCGCCTTCCGCGACACCAAGCGCAGTCGCCGGGTGGCCAACGACGTGCCCAGCGTGGCCATCGCCGGCTACACCAACGCGGGCAAGTCGAGCCTGCTCAACGCGCTGACCGGGGCGGGGGTGCTGGTGGAGGACGCGCTGTTCGCCACCCTCGACGCGACCACCCGGCGCACCGAGACCGCCGAGGGCAACGTCTACACCCTCACCGACACCGTCGGCTTCGTCCGGCACCTGCCGCACCAGCTCGTCGAGGCGTTCCGCTCGACGCTGGACGAGGTCGCCGACGCGGACCTGGTCGTGCACGTCGTCGATGGCGCCGACCCGATGCCGGAGTGGCAGGTCACCGCCGTGCGCGAGGTGCTCAACGACATCGGCGACCGCCGCGACACGCGGATGCCGCCGGAGCTGGTGGTGGTCAACAAGGTCGACGCGAGCACCGAGATCGCGCTGGCCCGGCTGCGGCACCTGCTGCCCGGCGCGGTGTTCGTCTCCGCGCGGACCGGGCAGGGCATCGACGAACTGCGCGAGCGGATCGCCGAGCTCATCCCCCGGCCCGACGTCGAGGTCGACGTCCTCGTCCCCTACGACCGGGGCGAGGTCGTGGCCCGGGTGCACCGGGAGGGTGAGGTGCTCGGCGAGCGGCACACCGAGACGGGCACGGCGCTGCACGCCAAGGTCAAGCCCGACCTCGCGGGAGCGCTGGAGCGCTTCGCGGTCAACGGCTCGTCCGCCTGACCCCGGCGGTGCGACCCGCGTCGACCCCGGTGCGGGCTGTGCTCGTCGCCCTGGCCACCACGGCGCTCGCCGTGCTCTGGCCTGCGGTGGCGTCCGCGCAGCCCGCGCCGGTCGACGCCTGCGTGATGAACGACAAGCGGCTCAACGAGCTGTCCGGGCTCGTGTCCGACGGGGAGAACTGGTACGCGGTCAACGACGGCGGCACCAGGTCGACCGTCTACGTCCTCAGCCGCGAGACCTGCGAGGTCCAGGACGTCATCAGCGGCCCGGTGGACCCGTTCGACGTCGAGGACCTCGCACGCGGCGCGGACGGCACGTTCTGGCTGTCCGACACCGGGGACAACGGCGGCAAGCGCGAGACGGTGGCGCTCATCGCCCTCACCCCCGGGGGCAAGGCCACCCTCCACCGACTGACTTACCCGGACGGTGCACACGACACCGAGACGCTGCTCCTGGACAAGAACGGCGTCCCGTACCTGGTGGCCAAGAGCCCGTTCGGCGTCTCCGACGTCTACCGGCCCAAGGGGCCGCTGAGCAGTCCGGGACCGACCGCGCTGGAGCACCTCGGGTCCGTGCAGATCGAGGGGACCGACACCAAGGGCGGGCCCATCAACCCGATCATCGGCTCGATGGCCGTGACCGGGGGGTCGGTCAGCGCCGACGGGAACCTCGTCGCCCTGCGCACCTACACCGACGCGTACGTCTTCTCGGCACCCGGTGGTGATGTGGCCGCCGCGCTGCTGAAGGGCACGGCGGCGCGGATACCCCTGGCGGGGGAGAAGCAGGGGGAGGCGATCGCGTTCCAACCGGACGGTTCGCTGGTCTCGGCCTCGGAAGGGATCGGTCAGCCGATCCGGGTGGTCCCGGGTGCGGCGGCGCTCGCGCCCGCCGCGACCGATGGGTCCACGACCGCACCGAAGAGCAGCGAGGGAGCCGCGGCTGCCACCGACGGGGTGCAAGCGGTGGCGAGCGAGGACAGCGGGCTGTCGACGCTCCCGGCGCTCGGGGTGACCGCTGTTGTCGTCGGCGGCATCCTCTTCGCCATGCACCGACGGGCGGTCCGGCGCTCGTAGGCCGCGCCTCGTCCGAGGCGGGTCCACCCGAGCAGCGGCACAACCGGGGGCCGGCGGTTTCCGGGTGACCACCGGCCCCCGGTCGTCAGAGCCTGCGCAGCACCGCGACGACCTTGCCCAGGATGGTCGCCTCGTCGCCGGGGATGGGGTCGTAGGCGTCGTTGTGCGGGAGCAGCCACACGTGGCCGTCCTCGCGGCGCTTGAAGGTCTTCACGGTGGCCTCGCCGTCGATCATGGCGGCGACGATCTCGCCGTTGTCCGCGGTCGGCTGCTGGCGCACCACGACCCAGTCGTCGTTGGCGATGGCGGCGTTGATCATCGAATCGCCCGCGACCTTGAGCATGAACAGCGCGCCCTCGCCGACCAGCTCCTTGGGGAGCGGGAACACGTCCTCGATGGCCTGCTCGGCCAGGATCGGACCACCGGCGGCGATCCGGCCGAGGACCGGCACGTAGGCGGGCACCGGGCCCTGGTCGGCCTGCTCGATGAGCACCGGGGCGACCTGCTCGCCGCGCAGCCGCGCCTGGCCCGCGTCCGCGGGGAGCACGCCGATCGCCCGCGGGCGGTTCGGGTCGCGGCGCAGGTAGCCCTTCTCCTCCAGCGCGCGCAGCTGGTAGGCGACGGAGGAGGTGGAGGTCAGGCCGACGGCCTCACCGATCTCGCGCACGCTGGGCGGGTAGCCGAAGCGCTGGACCCAGGACCGGATGACCTCCAGCACCTGGCGCTGGCGCAGCGGCAGCTCCACGCCGTCGGGCGTCTGGTCGAGCTCGGGGAAGCTGCGCACGTTGCCCCCCGCCAACGGCTTCCTCTTCGGCGCCCCCGAGGGCTTCCGACCACCTGTGCCTGCCACTGCTGTGCCTCCCGTGCGTACCGGCGCGGCACCGCGCGCCGGGCTGAGTCCGAGCCGATCGCCGGTCGATCAACTGTCGATCATCTCCGAACCCGACGGTAGTCCGCCGACCTGCGGAGATCAAACACCTGTTCGAGCGACACGCCGGTCGGGTCTGGAATTCCACCGGTTCCGGGTGGTAGACATTCGCACGGACGTTCGATCGAACGACAGTTCGAGGAGGCAGCGATGGCGGCAGCGCCTGCGGCTGAGTCGGTCATCCCCACCGGCGGGGAGTACGCGCAGCTCATGACCCCTGTGCGGACCATACCGGTGCCGCCGCTCGACCGCCCCGCGCGCCGCCCGGGGCAGGGCAGGTTGCGCCCGCCGACGCGCAGGCGGGTGGCCGGTGCGCCGCGCGTGGTGGCGCAGGCCCGCTGCGCCCGGCGCGGACCCGTACCGGTCCCCGTGCTGCTCGGCCTCGCCTCCCTCGCCGCCGCCGCGGTCTACGGCCTCGGCCTGTTCGCGGGTTCGGTCGCGGGCGGCGCGGACGTCCCGGTGACGACCACGGTGGTCCGCGTGCAGCCCGGGGAGGGCCTGTCGGACGTGGCCGCGCGGATGGCTCCCGACAGCGACAACGCCGCCGTGGTCGCCAGGATTCGGGAGCTGAACCGGCTGTCCGGCGGTTCCCTGCGATCCGGCCAGCCGCTGACCGTCCCGTTCTCGCGCTGACCCGCCCCACTCCGGTCGTCCGCGGTGCCGACGTCCCGCGACCTGGCATGATCATGCCCACTCGCGCGGGCCGGGGTGGCCGGGGTCACTCCTCGGTGTATTCACGGTCCGTGGTCGCCTGCACGGAACCGTCCGCTGTCGGCCGATGACCGCTTCGGGTGTGTTGGCAGGTCGTCGCCGGGTGCCGCGGCGCCGAGGCCTCGCCTCCGTGACTCCCGGGCCTCCGCGTGCCCTGGTCGAGTCACGCGCGGTAGCGGATTTCCCGGGAACACGGCGGCGCGCCAATTTGTCTTCTCTGGTGGTGCCCTCTACTGTCCACCACAACATCTGGTAGTTGCACCCCTGTAAGTAGTCCACAGGTTGTGGCAGTTGTACACAGGGTTGTCCACAGATTGATCACCATCCGTGGTCGTGGTGGCCGGGTGCCGGGACAGGGAAGTGGGGGAAGCCGGTGCGGTGTCCGTTCTGTCGTCACGCCGACTCGCGGGTCGTGGACTCGCGGGAGGTCGACGACGGCCAGGTGATCCGGCGCAGGAGGTCGTGCCCCGAGTGCGGGCGCAGGTTCACCACGGTCGAGGAGGCGATCCTCGCCGTGGTCAAGCGCTCCGGGGTGACCGAGCCGTTCAGCCGCGACAAGGTCGTGCGCGGCGTGGCCCGGGCCTGCCAGGGGCGGCCGGTCAACGAGGACCAGCTCCAGTTGCTCGCGCAGAAGGTCGAGGAGACCATCCGCGCCACCGGCAGCGCGGAGATCCCCAGTCACGAGGTGGGCCTGGCGATCCTGGGCCCGCTGCGCGAACTCGACGGGGTGGCGTACCTGCGCTTCGCCAGCGTGTACCGGTCTTTCTCCTCGGTGGAGGACTTCGAGAAGGAGATCGCCGACCTCCGCGCCGCCATGGCGGACGGGGCGGCGCAACGAGATGAGCAGTAGGCGGCAGACGAGGCGACGGCGCTCGGCGCCGCCCCACCCCCGCGGCGGGAACAACAGCGGGGACCACAGCAAGAGCACGGGGTCGCAGCGGACGGCGAGCACGGCCGTGGCCACAGCACAGCAGCGGACTGACGAACGAGAGGGAACGGTCATGACCGAGACCGTCGAGACCACGGCCGAGCGCGGCGGGGCACCGCGCGAGCGGCTGCGCGTGCAGCGCGTCCACACCACCGAGGGGGTGCACCCCTACGACGAGGTGACCTGGGAGCACCGCGACGTCGTGATGACGAACTGGCGCGACGGCACGGTGAACTTCGAGCAGCGCGGCGTCGAGTTCCCTGACTTCTGGTCGGTCAACGCCACGAACATCGTCACCAGCAAGTACTTCCGCGGCGCCGCGGGCAGCGCGGCGCGCGAGAACTCGCTGCGCGGGCTGATCGACCGCGTGGTCGGCAAGTACGTCGCCGCGGGCGTCGAGCACGGCTACTTCCAGTCCGGTCAGGACGCCGAGGTCTTCGAGCACGAGCTGACCTGGATGCTGCTGCACCAGGTGTTCAGCTTCAACTCCCCGGTGTGGTTCAACGTCGGCACGTCCTCGCCGCAGCAGGTCAGCGCCTGCTTCATCCTCGCGGTGGACGACACGATGGACTCGATCCTCAACTGGTACAAGGAAGAGGGCCTGATCTTCAAGGGCGGTTCCGGCGCGGGCCTGAACCTGTCCCGCATCCGCTCGTCGAAGGAGCTGCTGTCCTCCGGCGGCACCGCCTCCGGCCCGGTCTCGTTCATGCGCGGCGCCGACGCGTCCGCGGGCACCATCAAGTCCGGCGGCGCCACCCGGCGCGCGGCGAAGATGGTCGTGCTCGACGTGGACCACCCCGACGTCGAGGAGTTCATCGAGACCAAGGCCAAGGAGGAGCGCAAGATCCGCGTGCTGCGCGACGCGGGCTTCGACATGGACCTGGGCGGCTCCGACATCACCTCGGTGCAGTACCAGAACGCCAACAACTCCATCCGGGTGTCCGACGAGTTCATGCACGCGGTCGAGTCCGGCGGCCAGTTCGGCCTCCGCTCGCGCACCACCGGCGAGATCATCGAGCAGGTCGACGCCAAGTCCCTGTTCGGCAAGCTGGCCAAGGCCGCCTGGGAGTGCGCCGACCCCGGCATCCAGTACGACGACACCATCAACGCCTGGCACACCTGCCCGGAGTCGGGCCGCATCACCGCGTCCAACCCGTGCAGCGAGTACATGCACCTGGACAACTCCAGTTGCAACCTGGCGTCGCTCAACCTGATGAAGTTCCTCGGCGACGACGGCGTCTTCCAGGCCGAGCGGTTCGCCAAGGCCGTCGAGATCATCATCACCGCGATGGACATCTCGATCTGCTTCGCCGACTTCCCGACCGAGCCGATCGCCGACACCACGCGCAAGTTCCGCCAGCTCGGCATCGGCTACGCCAACCTGGGCGCGCTGCTGATGGCCACCGGCCACGCCTACGACTCCGAGGGCGGCCGGGCGCTGGCCGCGGCCATCTCCTCGCTGATGACCGGCACCGCCTACCGCCGCTCCGCCGAGCTGGCGGGCGTCGTCGGCCCGTACGAGGGCTACGCCCGCAACGCCGACGCCCACCAGCGGGTCATGCGCAAGCACGCCGCCGCCAACGACCTCATCCGCACCTACGACCACCTCGACTCCGAGGTGCAGCGGATCGCCACCCGCGAGTGGCAGACCGCGCTGCTCACCGGCGCGGCCAACGGCTGGCGCAACGCGCAGGCCAGCGTGCTCGCCCCCACCGGCACCATCGGCCTGATGATGGACTGCGACACCACCGGTGTGGAGCCCGACCTGGCGCTGGTCAAGTTCAAGAAGCTGGTCGGCGGCGGCTCGATGCAGATCGTCAACCAGACCGTGCCGCGCGCCCTCAAGGCCCTGGGCTACCAGGACGAGCAGGTCGAGGCCATCGTCGAGTTCATCGCCGAGCACGGCCACGTGGTCGACGCCCCCGGCCTGCGCCGCGAGCACTACGAGGTGTTCGACTGCGCGATGGGCGAGCGCTCCATCGCCCCGCTGGGCCACGTCCGGATGATGGCCGCGGTGCAGCCGTTCATGTCCGGCGCCATCTCCAAGACGGTCAACATGCCGGAGTCGGCCACCGTCGAGGAGGTCGAGGACATCTACTTCCAGGGCTGGAAGATGGGCATCAAGGCCCTCGCCATCTACCGCGACAACTGCAAGGTCGGCCAGCCCCTGTCGGCGGGCAAGGGCAACGCGGCGTCGGCGAAGGCCGAGCCGGAGAAGGTCATCGAGTACCGGCCGGTCCGCAAGCGCCTGCCGAAGAAGCGCCCCAGCCAGACGGTCTCGTTCACCGTCGGCGGCGCCGAGGGCTACCTGCACGCGGGGTCCTACCCGGACGACGGCCTGGGCGAGATCTTCGTCAAGCTGGGCAAGCAGGGCTCCACCCTGGCGGGGGTGATGGACGCCTTCTCCATGTCCATCTCGGTCGGCCTGCAGTACGGCATCCCGCTGGAGTTCTACGTCTCGAAGTTCCAGAACCTCCGCTTCGAGCCCGCGGGCATGACCGACGACCCGGACGTCCGCATCGCCACCAGCGTCCTGGACTACCTGTTCCGCAGGCTCGCCCTGGACCACCTGCCCTACGACAGCCGCGCCCAGCTCGGCATCTTCACCGCCGACGAGCGCTCCGCCCAGGTCGCCGTGGACTACGCCCCCGGCTCCGACGTCGACCTCGAAGCCCTCCGCACCACGGTCGACGCCACCCCGACGACCGAGGTCGAGGCCAAGCCCACCGCGGCCCACAGCTCCACCGAGCTGCTGGAACTGCACCTGGGCAAGGCGGCCGACGCTCCGCTGTGCATGACCTGCGGCACGAAGATGCGCCCCGCGGGCTCCTGCTACGTCTGCGAGGGCTGCGGCTCCACCTCCGGTTGCAGCTGATCTGCGACGGTCCCGGCGGGGGAGGGCGCATCGCCTTCCCCCGTCGGATTCCATTTGTCCGGACCTGCGCAGCCCGGGGACACTGACCCCGTGGAGGGTTACGTCCTGGCGGGTTACGTGGTCGCGGACCCGGTGGTGGGCACCGACTGGGTGGATCGCGCCCTGGTGGGCCGGGCGATCACGTCGGTGAGCAACTGCCTGGTCGACGTGCGGGAACTCGACGAGTGGTCCGCCTCGCCGGTGGGGGCGGAGGCCGCGGGCGAACTCGTGCGCAGGTACCCGGGCACCCGGGTCGTCGCGGTCGGGGTCGCCGAAACCGACGTCGACGGGCTGCTGGAGGACCTGGACGAGGCGTGCTGGGACCCTGACCTGCTGGACCGGCTCCGGCGGCGGGCGCCGTTCCGGACCGGGGTGCCGCTGGGTTTCGAGCCGGTCGGGCCGAGTGGCGGGTCATTCCACACCTGGCTGTGCCTGGGTGGTCTCGTCGACTCCGCGCGGCAGGTGGTGGGCGCGGAGCCGGGGCGCCACGGCCTGATCCAGGACGAGGGGCGGGCCAGGGCCGTCGCGGCGCACCTCACCGAGGCGTTCCCGTACGAGCACGAGGTTGCCCGATGGTTCGCGCTGGCGCTGGCCGAGGGCGAGCCGGACTCTTTCGGGTGATGGTTCACCGGCTGCCGTGGTGGTTGGCACGTTGTTTCCGGGGTGTGCGCAGATCCGGGGTGTCGCAGCGGAATGTCGGTCCCCGGTGCCAGGATGGGCGTCGACCAGCACTCGAAACCCCGGAGGTGTCCCGTGACCGCGAGCCTGGCCATGGTCAGCCTGGACTGTCCCGACCCGCAGGCACTCGCCGTGTTCTACAGCGAGCTGCTCGGGTGGAAGGTCGCGCACAGCGAGGAGCAGTACGCGATGATCACCGGCGAGGGCGCCCCGATCGGCTTCGGCCGGGTCGAGGGGTACGTCGCGCCGCAGTGGTCGGCCGACAGCCCGGACGCCAAGCGCTACCACCTGGACTTCTACGTCGACGACCTCGACGCGGCCGAGGCCAGGGCCCTGGAACTGGGGGCGGCGAAGCCCGAGTTCCAGCCCGGTGAGACCTGGCGGGTCCTGCTCGACCCGGCCGGTCACCCGTTCTGCCTCTGCGTCCCGCGCGGCTGACCGTACACTCGGCGGCGGATCGGGGAACCTGACGCTGGGGTGGTCATGAGCAGTCCTCCGGAGCGCCGCAACTCACCGGTCGTGCTGGTGGCCGTGCTGATCACCCTGATGGTCGGGGTGCTGCTGATCGCCGTGGTGGGCCGGGTGGTGTCACGCGGCCTCACCACGGTCGTGCCGGGGACGGCGCTTGCGGTGGGGGAGGACGGCCCCGGTGCCCGCCACCGGTCCGACGCGGTCTCCCCCGCAGACGTCGCCGACAACCCACTGCTGACCCCCGGCGCCACCCTGCCCACCGTCGACTGCGCGCTGCCCGCCTTCGGTACCGGCCCCGACCAGTTGCGGGCCTACTACCTGGCGGGCATCCACTGCCTCGACGAGGCTTGGCGCCCCACCCTGCGCGCCACCGGCCTGCCGTTCACCGCCCCGTACCTCGACGTCGGCGACCGCCCCTCGGCGAAGTGCGGCTTCGCCCCGGCCGAGGACGAGGCCACCGCCTTCTACTGCTCCCGCGACACCACCATCTACATGCCCCGAACGCGCCTGCTGCGCGACGCGGGCCCGGAACCCGCCTACCACCTGGCCATCCTGGCCCACGAGTACGGCCACCACGTCCAGTCGCTCAGCGGCATCCTCGACGACTCCACCAGGTTGGAGTCCGGTGTGGATGAGGCGGGGGCCCTCCGCCTGAGCAGGCGCACCGAACTGCAGGCCAACTGCTTCGCGGGCCTCTTCCTCGCCGCCACCACCGGCCGCGCCGCGATCACCACGGCCCTCGGTGACGAAGCCCTGCGAAGCTTCGCCGACACCTCCGGCACCGACACCCACGGCGCCCCCGACACCCAGGCCCGCTGGGCCACCCGGGGCTTCGAAGGCCGCAACACCAACGCCTGCGACACCTGGACCGCCCCCAACGCCGAGGTCAACTAGCGCAACGGCACACCGACAGACACCGATAGACACCGCCCCGAACCCGCCGCCGCCCCACACGCCGGAGCAACCACCGCCCCAGGGCATGCCCCAAAGCCGGCCAGCCACCCCGCAAACCTCTGGCCCGGTCACCAACCACCGGCGCAGCAACAACAACCAGTCACCCCAAGAACCCCCTGTCCGGCAACAAATGCCCGGGTGGGTGGATGCGCTTGCCCAGCCGACCACTCCCGAAAACCGGCGGCCCGGCTACGGAAACGCCGGGTGGGCGGATGCGCTTGGCCAGCCAACCGCCCCCGAAACCGGCGGCCTGGCGAGCGAATGCCCGGGTGGGTGGATGTGCGCTTGGCCGGCCGACCACCCCCGCAACCGACGGCCCGGCGAGCAAACGCCGGGTGGGTAGATGTGTTGCTTGCCAGCCGGCCACCCCCGAAAACCGCCGGCCCGGCGAGCGGACTGCCCGGGTGGGTGGATGTGTTTGGCCGGGGGTGGCGATCATGTGACAGCCTGCCTGGGCGGTGGGGCATCTTTTCAGCCCCACCCGGTCACACTGGAACACATGATCGCCATAGGGGCCCCGGCCAAACACATCCACCCAGCCGGGCACACCACCGAAACGACCGGCGCTTGAACCGGAGCGCCGCTGAGGACATCGTCCACTCAAACACCCCAGCAAAACGACCGGCCCGCAAGCCCCGCCCTGGTCGCGGAACCGCCACACACCGCGCCCGTGGCCGATCCGGAAGGCAGGCGACCGAGCCTAGCCCCGCCACAACGCCAACACCCGGTCGATCTCCTCCCGAATCCGCTCCCGGGCCTCCGCCCGGGCCACCCCTGCCATCAGCATCGAGTCGTACTCCGTCTCCTCGTGCCGGATCGCCGCCACCACGGCCAGCGTCACGGCGTGTTCGTCCAGCGCCCGCCCCGCCGCCGACCGCCCCACCCGCCCGCTGCTCCGCGTTCCCGCGTGCTCGGCGATCGCCCGCGCCCGCTCGACCGCTAAGGCCGGGAACAACTCCCCGATCCGCTCGGCGAACGCGGCCTGGAACTCCACGTCCTGCACGGCCCGCCGTTCCCGGTCGCGCACCCGCCGCCGCTCGCGCGCCTCCTCGTCGACCAGGCACGAAGCCTCGGCCGCTTCCAACGCGGCCCGCTCCACCAGCAGCCCCCGTCGCTCGTACCGCTTCCGGGACCGGTTCCACCGGGCCACCACCGCGGCCAGCCCGCTGCCCTTCCGCGCCCGCCGGGTCAACGCCGCGTCCCCCGATGGGAGGAACACCAAGTGCCCGAAGTCCGCGCAGTCCAAGCACACCGGCAGTTCGTCCTCGACGAAGTGGAACTCCCCGGTTTCCCGGCACTGCGAGCAGTACCACGGCCGCTCCGCCACCAGGACCATGAGTTCCGGCGCCTTCTGCGCTGTGACCCGGGCCCGCCTCTCCGCCGACAGGGTCGGATCAGTCCATTGTGTCGTGAACAGCCGTTCCACCGCCGCGTCACCCGATGCGGTGAAACGCAAAGCGCGCCGATCGCGCGTGCCGGACAGGTATTCCACCTCGGACTGGAGAAGACCCCGGTTCGACGCCCACTTCGCCAGGCAGGAAGCCGCCTCGGCCAGGCGTTCGGCGGGTACCGCCGCGACCGCGTCCAGGCTCGGTGTCTTCCCCAGCTCCCAGGACTGCACCACCCGGCCGCTGAGCCAGCCCAGGCCCGTCACCACGTCCAGCGGTGTCACGACCTTCTTGTGCCGCACCAGTTCCTCGGCGATCGCCGCGACCCGGCGATCCAGCCGTGCACTCACTCCGACTCCTCCACCATGGCCCGGTACGCCGGGCGCAACAGTTCCACCAACGGTTTGCCGCGCACGATCACCGGCAGCGCGTCCAACTGGTCCAGCAACGCGTCGGGCGCGGCCACGGCGGGCTGCGCCACCGGGGCCGGGGGAGTGGTGGGCGGTCCCCAGAACTCCTCCAGCAGTTCCGACAACGGCGGTTCGCGTTCCTCCGCCGGTGTCGGTCCGGAGCGCTCGCGCAGCCCGCGCAGGTTGTCCAGCAGTTCCTGCCTGCCCCGTCCGCGCCAGGCCAGGATCTCGAACGGGTCGGTGTCGAACGACTCCGCGAGCAGGTAGCAGGCGGCGGCGAGGTGCTTGCACGGCACCTGCCAGTCCGGGCACGTGCAGTCCATCGACAGGTCCTGCAGGTCGTCCGGGAACAGGCGCAGGCCCACCCCGTCGAAGACGGCCTCGATGTCGTCGGGCATGTCGCCCGCGAGGAGCTTCGCCAGGAACACCGCCTGCCCCGCAAGCGCTTGCTCCACCTGCTCCCACTGCTCGTCGGTGAACGCGCGCGCCACGATCCGCACCCGGTAGGGCTCCGGCCGGGTGCCCTGCACCTGCCCCACCACGATGCTCTTGGACAGCGACAGGCTCAGCACCTGCCCCTGCCGGGCGTAGCGCTTGCCCCGGTCCAACCGCCCGCTGAGCCCCAGCGACTCCAGCACCGACAGGAACCGCCGCGACCACCACGACCGCGCGATCTCCCCGCGCTGGCTGCGGGCGCGGACCCCGTCCTCGACCCGGATGACGGGCTTGGCCGGGGCGTCGCGCCACCACTCGTCGTCACTCACCGACGGCCTCCCCCGACAGGGTGACCAGCTCGCGCAGCTCGTCGGTCGACAGGTCACCCAGCCAGCCCTCGCCCGCGCCCACGACGAGCTGCGCCAGGGCCTTCTTCTGCTCGATCATGGTGTCGACGCGCTCCTCCAGCGTGCCCACGCAGACGAACTTGCGCACCTGCACCGCCCGCCCCTGCCCGATGCGGTAGGCGCGGTCGGTGGCCTGGTCCTCGACCGCCGGGTTCCACCACCGGTCCAGGTGCACCACGTGGTTCGCCGCCGTGAGCGTCAGCCCGGTGCCGCCCGCCTTGAGCGACAGCAGCACCACCGACGGGCCGTCGCCGGATTGGAAGCGCTCCACCATGCGGTCGCGCTGCTTCTTCGGGGTGCCGCCGTGCAGGAACGCGATCTCGGTGTCGAACCGGGCGGCCAGGTGCGGCACCAGCATCCCGCCGAACGCGGCGAACTGGGTGAAGCACAGCGCCCGGTCCCCGTCGGCGAGCACCTGCTCCAGGATCTCCTCCAGCCGCGCCAGCTTCCCGGAGCGCCCGGCGACCCGGGAACCGTCGCCGAGGAACTGCGCCGGGTGGTTGCAGACCTGCTTGAGCTTGGTCATGGTGGCCAGCACCAGGCCCTTGCGCTGAATCCCGTCGCTCTCGGCGACCTTCTCCAGCATGTCGTCGACCACGGCCCGGTAGAGCGAGGCCTGCTCCGCGGTGAGCGTGCAGAGCTGCTTCATCTCCAGCTTGTCCGGCAGGTCGTCGATCACGGCCGGATCGGTCTTCACCCGGCGCAGCACGAACGGCCGGGTGATCCGCCGCAGCCGGGCGGCGGCGTCCTCGTCGCCGTGCCGCTCCACCGGCACCGCGTACCGGGCGCGGAACCTGCTCAGCGGCCCGAGCAGACCCGGGTTGGCGAAGTCCATCACCGACCACAGCTCCGCGAGCCGGTTCTCCACCGGCGTGCCGGTCAGCGCGACCCGGTGCCGCGCGGGCAGCCCCCGCACCGCCTGCGACTGCCGGGCGGCGCTGTTCTTGATGTTCTGCGCCTCGTCGAGCACGATCCGGTCCCAGGTCAGCTCGGCCAACTCGGCGGCGTCCCTGGTCGCCAGGGCGTAGGTGGTGATCACCAGGTCGGCGCCTCCCAGTGCCCCGGCCAGGTCCTCGCCGGTGGCCCGGTCGGCGCCGTGGTGGACGTGCACGCGCAGGTCCGGGGTGAACCGCTGGGCCTCGCGCAACCAGGTCCCCACCAACGACATGGGGCAGATCAACAGGGTCGGGGGCCGCCGCTCGCCGTGGCGCTTGAGCGCTTCCAGGGCCAATAGCTGCACGGTCTTGCCCAAGCCCATGTCGTCGGCCAGGCAGGCACCCAGCCCGAGGCCGTCCAGGAACGCCAGCCACGCCAGCCCGCGCCGCTGGTACGGCCGCAGCACCGCCCCGAACCCGGGCGGCGGGTCGAGCGGCTCCAGCGCGTTCTCCACCCGCCCGGCCAGCAGGTCCGACACCCAGCCGCTGCCGCCGATCCCGACCACCGGCACCCCGAAGGTCTCGTCGTCGGCGGGCAGCCCGGCCACCTCCAGCACCTCGCCCACCGACATCCGCCCGGAGCCCGCCCTCTCCAGGAACGCCAGCCCCGCGGCGAGCCTGTGGCGGTCGACCTGCGCCCACTGGCCGCGCACCTTGACCAGCGGCACCTTCGCCTCGGCCAGCTCGCGCAACTCCTCCTCGGTCAACGTCAGCTCGCCCAGCGCCACGTCCCACCGGTAGTCCACCAGCTCGTCGCGGCCCAGCACGCTGGTGCGGCTCACCGCGCCCGCGGTGCCCCGGCTGGTCGTGGTCAGCTTGAGGCCGACCCCGGAGGACGGCTTCCACCACGTCGGCACCAGCACACCGAACCCCGCCTGGTCCAGTGCCGCCGCCCGGGTCAGGAAGTCGTGGGCGCCCGCGGTGTCGAGGTCCAGCCCCACCGGGTGCCGCTCCCGCAACGCGGCGTCGAGCGCGGGCAGCACCCGGGCCGCGCGGCCCAGGTCGGTGAGCAGCACCTCCTGCGGGCGGGCCACCCACCGGCGCAGCACCCCGCCCCGATCGCCGTGCCAGATCCGCGCGGCGGGCACCAGCACGCTCGGGTCGTCGGCGGCCTGGAGCAGGAACTCCAGCCGCCAGTGCTCCTCGGTGTCCTCGGGCGGGCGCAACCGGAAACACGCCCGCACCGGCCCGTTGTGCTCGGCGCCCGCCGCCCACGTGCCCAACACCCCGGTCAGCCGCCGCACCCGCTCCGGCGCCGCGACCAGCGACGGGTCCCCGACGAGCCCGCGCAGCAACGCCCCGGCCGCCTCGTCGGCGGCGGCGAAGCGCCCGTTCGGCGCCAACCGCACCCCCACCAACCGGGCCCGCACCATCGCGTCGACCATCCCGTCGAGCAGGCCGCGCAACACCTCCTCCCCGATCCGCCCCTCCAGCAGCCCCGGATCGACCTGCTCGGCCCGCAACGCGGGCGGCAACGCCTCACCCAGCCGCGCGTACCGAGCCGAGTCCGCCCCCGACAACGCGGGCCGCCACCGCGCCGCGGGCCCCGCCCCCTCAGCGGCGATGGCGGGCAGCACCCGCCCCCGGGACACCAGGTCCTCCGCCAGCGCGGCGACCCGCCCGAGGAACCGCACCGCCGCACCCGGCCGCACGTCCTCCCCGTCCAACGCCCCCGCCGCCACCGCCGCGGGCACCACCAACGCGGGCACCAACCACGGCGCCAACCGCACCGCCCCCCGGGGCGCGGCCCCCGCACCCAACGGATGCCGCACCAACTCCGGCGAAGCCACCGGCGCCGACGGATGGGACGGCAACAACACCCGCACCACCCGCGCCACCGCAACCGGCCCACCGACACCGGTCCCTGCCCCACGGCCCACGGACGCCAGCCCACGGACACCGGCTCCCGGCCCACCGACACCGGCCTCCGGCTTGATCCCGGTCAGCGCGACCGCCGCAGCCGCCTCGACCGCCCGGACTCCCTCGGCTCCCGGTGCCCGCCCACCGGTTCGAGGTGCCCCAGCCCCCGGGGCATTTCCGGCCACTGCGGATGCCCCGGGCACAAGGGAAGTCACGAAAGCTCCGACCTCCCCCGACGCCGACCTGTCCCCAACAGCCCCGCGTCGCCCACCCGCAACAACTCCGGATGATCCACCTCCCGACTCACGGCTGACATCCCCGGACGACTCACCCTTCGGCTCACCCTCAACAGCCCCCGATGCCCCACCCCCCGACTCGCCCCTGCCAGCTCCGGGCGATCCATTCCCCGGACCGTCTCCGACAGCTCCTAATGCCCCGGCACCCGGCTTGCCGCCGACGACTCCGGGTGGCTCGTCTCTCGACGTGCCCCCGTCAGCGCCAGGTGGCTCGTTCCCGTGGCCGTCTTCGACGGTCCGGGGTGTCCCGGCTTCCGGCTCGCCGCTGACGACTCCGGATGTCCCGGCCTCCGACGTGCCCCCGTCAACGCCAGGTGGGCCGTTCCCGGGACCGTTTCCGACAGTCCCGGAGACCCCAGCCTCCGGCTCGTCCCTCGCAACCCCGGGTGACTCGTTCCCCGGCTCGCCCCCGGCGATCCCGCGTGCCCCAGTACCCGGCTCGCCGCCGACAGCCTCGCGCGACTCGGGCCCCGAACCGCCGGTGCCACCGAGACCGTCAGCCGCCGAGACCACCCCGGCGGCCCGGCCGGACCCATCAGCCGCCGGAAGCCCCCCGGAACTCCGGGTGGCTTCCGCGGCTTCGGTCGCCGGGGCGGCGCGGACCACCCCGGCGGCCAAGGCGAAGCCGAGCCGCTCGGCCAGCTCCTCCGCGGGCACGGCGAACGGGTGGGCGTCCGCGGTCCGGGAGGCCCGGCCGGGCCGTCGTGCGGGCAGTTCGGAGTCCTCGGCCCACAGCGCCACGTCGCCCGCGTCTGTGGCGAGGCAGTGCAGCGCCATCACCGCTCAGACACTACCCAGCGGCACCGACACCCCCTTCCGGCGCCAGCGTCCGCAGCAGGAACTCGTAGACGATCGCGGACATGAAGGCGCGCTGCGCGTTGTCGGCCGCCGCGCCGTGGCCGCCCTCGATGTTCTCGTAGTACATCGGCTCGAAGCCCAGTTCCCGCATCCGCGCGGCCATCTTGCGGGCGTGCCCGGGGTGCACCCGGTCGTCGCGGGTCGAGGTCACGAAGAACACCGGTGGGTACTTCGTTCCACTGTGGACGTTGTGGTAGGGCGAGTAGCCCTGCAGGTAGGCCCAGTCGGCGGGGTCGTCCGGGTCGCCCCACTCCGCCATCCAGGACGCGCCCGCCAGCAGCAGGTGGTAGCGGCGCAGGTCGAGTAGCGGCACCTGGCTGACGATCGCGCCGAACAGCTCCGGGTAGCGGGTCAGCATCACACCCGCGAGCAGGCCGCCGTTGCTGCCACCCTGCATGCCCAGCCGGTCCGGGGTGGTGATGCCGCGGGCGACCAGGTCCTTCGCCACCGCCGCCATGTCCTCGTAGGCGCGCGGCCGGTTCTCCCGCAGCGCGGCCCGGTGCCAGGCGGGCCCGTACTCACCGCCACCCCGGATGTTGGCCACCACGTAGGTGCCGCCCTGCTCCAGCCAGGCCCGGCCCAGGCCGCCGGAGTAGCCGGGGGTCAGCGAGACCTCGAAACCGCCGTAGCCGTAGAGCAGCGTGGGTCCGCCGGGCTGCTCACCGCGCACCACGAAGTACGGGACCTTCGTCCCGTCGTCCGAGGTGGCGAAGTGCTGCTCGACGGTGAGGCCGTCGGTGTCGAAGAACGCCGGGGCGCGCCGCAGCACCTCGACCTCCCCGCCGATCTCGCCGCGCATCAGCGTGGACGGCTGGAGGTAGCCGCTGACGTTGAGCAGGTACTCGTCGGAGTTGTCCGGGTCGGTGTCCAGCACGTCGGCCGAACCCAGCTCCGGCGCCCCGGGCAGGGACTCACGGGCCCAGCCGTCCGCGCCGGGGGTGAGCACCTCCAGCCTGGTCTTGACATCGGACAACTCGTTGAGGATCAGGTGGTTGCGGGTCCAGGCGTACCCGCTGAGCGAGGTGCGCGCGTCCGGCTCGAACAGCACGGTCAGCTCGCGGGAGCCCGCGAGGTAGGCGTCGAAGTCGGCCGCGAGCAGGGCGCCGGTCGGGTAGGTCGTGCCGTTGACCTCCCAGTCCGAGCGCAGCGACACGAGCAGCCACTGCCGGTGCACGTCGGTGCTCGCGTCGTCCGGCACGTCGATCCTGGTCAGCGTGCCGTCCGGGGCGCGCAGGAACTCCTCGCTGCTGAAGAAGTCCGGGTGCCTGCCGACGAAGTCGCGTTCGAAGCCGGGGGTGCTGTCGTGGTAGGCGAAGGCGCTGACGTCGTCCGGCTTGCCCTCGAAGACGGTCTCCGCCTCCTCCAGCGGGGTGCCGCGCCGCCAGGACTTGATGACCCGGGGGTACCCGCTGGCGGTCATCGAGCCGTCGCCGAAGTCGGTGCCGACGTACACGGTGTCCGCGTCGATCCAGCCCACCCGGGACTTGGCCTCGGGCAGGGTGAACCCGTCGGCGACGAACTCGCGCGCCTCGACGTCGAACTCGCGGACCACCGCCGCGTCCGCCCCGCCGCGCGACAGCTCCACCAGTGCCAGCCGGAAGTCGGGCCGCAGCACCGCTGCGCCCGCCCACACCCAGTTCTCGCCCTCGGCCTCGGCGAGCGCGTCCACGTCCAGCAGCACCGTCCACTCCGGGTCGCCGCCGCGGTACTCCTCCAGGGTGGTCCGCCGCCACAGCCCGCGCGGGTGCGCCGCGTCCTGCCAGAAGTTGTAGAGGTGCTCCCCGCGGCGGCGGGGGTAGGCGATCCGGTCGTCGGCGTCGAGGACCTCGCGCAGCCGGCGCCTGGTCGTCTCGAACCGCTCGCCGCCGGTCAGCGCGGCGACGGCTTCGGCGTTGCGCTCCCGCACCCAGGCCAGGGCCTGCTCGCCGGTGACGTCCTCGAGCCAGAGGTGGGGGTCGTTGGTGGTGTCGGCGTCGGTCATGGGGCCAGTTTGCCACCGAGCCGGGTCGGGCCGGGGAAGTTGTCCACAGGCCCGATCGCAGCGGGGGGACGACCGTTGCGGGTCCTCCGTCAGTCGCGCCAGCCGGTGATGGTCACGCCCTTGGCGATGTCCACGCGGAACCCGAAGGAGATCTCACCGGTCTGACCCGGCGGCAGCTCCATCCGCCAGGTCACCTCGCCCAGCTCCGTGGTCTCGGCGGGCTGCGGGTGCAGGGCCACGTCCCGCACGACCGCCGATTCGACGCGGGAGACCGGGAGCTGGTCGATCACGGTGACCCGGGCGGGGTGCGGACCGTAGTTGCCCACCTTGATCCGGTAGGACACCTCCTGCCTGCGCGTCCCGCCCATCACCGCCTTGCCCGCCGCGCGCCGGACCAGCTCGCGCTCCACCCGCACCCGGTCGTCGATGCCCAGGGTCAGCTCGATCTCCTCGCCCGGCGCCCACGGCGCCAGGTCCGTCACCCCGACGAACTCGCTGTCGTGGAAGATCGACGCCCGGCCCGGCCGCAGCGCGTGCTCGGAGGTGTTGACCACGGTGGCGCGCAGGTAGGCCTCGGGACCGCGCAGCGGGACCGTCACGTGGTCGACCGCCGCGGGCAGGTCCACCGCGGCCACGGTCGTGCGGTGGGCGCCGCCGTCCGAGGGCACCGCGACCGGTCGCGACGGGCGGTAGGTGGTCGACGCGGTGCTGTGCTCGACCGCGGCCACCGCCTCGGTCATCGCCTTCGGGGCGGGGACCGCGCCACCGGGCGCCGCGGCCATCGGCATGGCCGCGCCGTAGTTCGCCTGGGCGGCCATCCTCGGTGCGGGCGGGCGCGGTACGTCGAGGTACCACGGTGCCAGCTCCGGGATCTCGACGGTGGTC
Organism: Actinokineospora spheciospongiae; assembly: GCF_003182415.1. Classification (NCBI taxonomy): domain Bacteria; kingdom Bacillati; phylum Actinomycetota; class Actinomycetes; order Pseudonocardiales; family Pseudonocardiaceae; genus Actinokineospora; species Actinokineospora spheciospongiae. The sequence goes on from NZ_QHCP01000009.1 coordinate 264,924, forward strand.
GCCGGGCGCGCGGTCGAGAGCCGCAGCTCGCACTCCGGCCAGTCCTCGCCGCTGTGCTGGGTGACGAGCCCGTACCAGGTCAGCCGCAGGGTGCCGCCGGTCAGCCGCACGTCGTAGCGCGATTCCCACCCCGCCGCGTCGACCAGGTACGAGACTTCCAGCTCCACCTCGCCCGCCTGGTCGGCCCCCAGCTCGACCTCGACGACCCGGCGGTCCGGGGCGCGTTCGCGGCCGCGGTCGGCGATCCGCCGCTGCGCCTCGTCGTGCTCGGCCTGCACGCGCTGCCGGGTCTCGGTGAGGGCGCGCCGCTCGCGCAGCACGGCGGCCAGTTGGCCCGCGAGCGCGTCGCCCACCTCGGCCACCCTGGCGGGCTCGGTCTCGCCCTTCGCCAGGGCCTGGGCGAACGTGCTGCCGGTGCGCGTGCCCAACGCCGTCAGCAGGTCGACCCGGGCGCCGAGGACGGTGTCCTGGTCGCCGAGCTCGTGCAGGCGGGCGCGCAGGGCGTCGCGGCCGGCCTCCAGCTCGGCCAGGGCACCGTCCGGGGTGCGGGCGTTGTGCTCGTGGCGCACGTCCACTCCCAGCACGGTCGCCGGGCCGCGGCCGCTGACCCGGACCGAGTCGGGGTGCAGGCCCAGCGGCAGCCCGCCGACCCGCGCCCGGTGCTCCCCGGGCTCCACCGCCACCCTGCCGCGCCTGGTCACCCTGGCCTGTCCGGGGTAGACGGTCACGGCGACGATCGGGGCTTCCACGCGAGTCTCCACGCCGGGGAGGCTACCCACCGGACCCGGCACCCGTCCCCGGATCGCCTGCGGTCGCGGGTCACCCGGACACCCCCTTGTTCGCCAAACCCTCACCCCTTAATCGGTGGGAAAGGCTTTGGGTCTGCGCACGGAGCGTGGTCGTATCGCTCCGAATCGACGTTTGCGGAGGTGGAGATGGGTAAGGTACGGAAGCTCATGACCCTGGTGGGCACCGCCGTCGTGACTGCGGGTGTGCTCGTCGTCGGGGCCGGTGTCGCGTCCGCGGCGCCTTCGTTCCAGCTACCGTTCCCGTGCAACCAGGTGTGGTCGGGGCAGACCCGCACCAACCACAGCCCGGCGAACGCGGTCGACTTCAACCGGACCAACGACGACGGGGACCCGGTGGTCGCCGCCGCGGGCGGCACCGTGTCGCGGGTCGCCAACGAGGGCAGCACCAGCTACGGCCGGTGGATCGAGATCGACCACGGCTCCGGCTGGCGCACCCGGTACGCCCACCTCTCCGCGCAGCGCGTCTCGGTGGGCCAGAGCGTCGCCCAGGGCGCCCAGATCGGCAACGTCGGCAACACCGGCGGGTCGACCGGGGCGCACCTGCACTTCGAGGAACTGCTCAACGGCGTCGCCCAGCGAGCTGTGTTCAACGGTGCCACCGCGCTCTACTGGGGCACGAAGAACTACACGAGCAACAACAGGTGCTCCGGCAGCTCCAACCCGTACACCGCCGAGGAGGTCTGCGGCAGCGCGTTCAGCCAGATCGACTCCGCCGCGCTGGGCACCGCGGGCCGCGTCTACCTGATGTACAACGCCTCCACCGGCAGCAACTGCGTCGCCACGATCAAGTCCACCTCGATCGGCTCGGCGTCGTCGGTGTCCGCCTTCCTGGAGGTCCAGGGCGGCACCCGGACCACGGACTCCGGGTCGTTCGCCTACTACGCCGGACCGGTCACCAAGTCGGCCGCGGCCAAGTGCGTGAAGTGGGGCGGGTCCGCGGGTTCGTCGACCTACACCAGCGCTTTCGAGCACTGCGGCTAGGTTCTTCACTCTACAGAGGACAGTCGGCCCGGCCGACGGAGGTTAGCAGGAAGGCCCGACAAGTCCGCTGATCCGGCGGCCCCGTCGGGCCTTCCTGTCCACATGGGTCAAATTCATCCACAGGCGGGAAGAACCCCTTTCGGCCGCCACGGCCGCGGTCGCACTGTGGACCCATGACACCGACGCCACTGCGCACAACCCTGGCCCTGCACGACGGCGGCGACCTCGTGGCCGCCGTGCCGAACCTCCTCGGCTTCCACCCGGTCGACTCGCTCGTCCTGATCACGGTCGTCGAGCGCCGCGGCGGGGGCGACGCCGCCATCGGCACCGTGATCCGGGCCGACATCCCGGTGCCCGAGGACTACGGGGGGATGGCCAGACACCTCACCGAGATCACCACCGGCCACTCCGCGTCCGCCGCGTTCCTCGTGCTGGTGGGCGGTGAACGCCTGGCGCACAAGGACCTGGTGCGGCGCGTGGTGGTCAACCTGGAGGCCGCCTCCGTCACCGTCCCGCACGCCCTGTGGGCCCCGGCGACGGTCGAGGGCCAACCGTGGTGGTGCTACGCGGACTGCGCCTGCACCGGGACGGTCGTCGACCCGGACACCTCGGCCCTGGCCGTGGCGATGACCGTGGCGGGCGCCGTGCGCTACCCCGACCGGCAGTCGCTCGCCGACACCCTGACCCCGGACCCCCGGGTCGACCTGGCCCGCCGCGCGGCGCTCATCCGGTCCGCCACCACGCCGCCCGACCCGTCGCTGATCGACGAGACCATCTCGGAGATGTTCGCCGCCGGTGCGAGCGACCCGCCCGCACCGGAACCCGAGCTCGACGACGACCTGGTCGCCGGGCTGGCGATCGCGCTGTCCGATGCGGACATCCGGGGCCACTGCCTGACCATCGCCCTCACCGAACGCGCCGGGGTGGCCGAACGCCTGTGGACGCGCCTGGTCCGGATGCTCCCCGACCCGCACCGGTCGGTTCCCGCCTGCCTGCTGGCCGTGCACGCCTACCTGCGCGGAGACGGCGCCCTCGCTCAGATGGCACTCGAGCTCGCGAACGCGGCCGACGCGGACAACAACCTCGCCGCGCTCATGCGCGCCTGCCTGGAACGGGCCCTGCCGCCGGACGAATTCCGCGACATGATCACCCGGTCGATCGGCTGATGACCGGTCGGCACCGGCGCGCCGCGGCCGGACCGGTCGGGGCCACCGCACCCGGTGGCCCCGACCGGGGGCGGTCAGCCGCGGGCCCGGGTGAACTCCCAGGCGTCGCTGATGATGGTGGTGAGGTCGGCGCGCTCCGGGGACCAGCCGAGCACCTCGGCGGCGGCGTCGGCGGAGGCGACCAGGACGGCCGGGTCGCCCGCGCGGCGGGCGGCGAACTCGGCGGGGATCGGGTGGCCGGTGACCTCGCGGCAGGTCTGCACGACCTGCCGGTTGGAGAAGCCGGTGCCGGTGCCCAGGTTGAAGACCTGGTGCTCGCCCTTGACCGCGTGCTCCAGCGCGAGCAGGTGCGCGGCGGCCAGGTCGAGCACGTGGATGTAGTCGCGCACGCAGGTGCCGTCGGCGGTGGGGTAGTCCTCGCCGTAGATCGAGATCTTGTCCCGGGTGCCCATGGCGACCTGCAACACGATCGGGATGAGGTGGGTCTCGGTGGTGTGCCGCTCGCCGAAGCCGCCGTAGGCGCCCGCGACGTTGAAGTACCGCAGGCTCACCGCGGCCAGGCCGTGCGCCTTGGCGTAGGAGGTGATCGCGTGGTCGATGGCCAGCTTGGTGGCGCCGTAGGTGTTGGTCGGGCGGGTGGGTGCCGTCTCCAGGATCGGCACCTGCTCCGGCTCGCCGTAGGTGGCCGCCGTGGAGGAGAAGACCAACCGGGGCGTGCCGTGCTCGCGCATGGCCGCCAGCAGCTTCAAGGAGGTGAGCACGTTGCCGTTCCAGTACTTCGCCGGGTCCACCATGGACTCGCCGACCAGTGACTTCGCCGCGAAGTGCAGCACACCGTCGTACCCCTCGGCCAGCAGGTCGCCCGCCGCCTCGCCGATGTCGGCGCGGACGAACCGGGCACCCTCGGGCACCGCGTCCTCGTGGCCGGTCGACAGGTCGTCCACCACGACCACGTCGTGGCCGGTCTCGACCAGTCGGGCCGCGCACACGCTGCCGACGTACCCGGCCCCACCCGTCACGAGCAGCTTCACCGTGTTCCTCGCCTTCGTTCGTCTGTTGTTCGGGATCTCTCATCCGCGGGTGCCCCGCGTCCTCCGGCTCGTGCCCGGGGCCGAGCGGATGTCACGCGTCGCGGCGCGCGCCCGCGGACGGCACGGCCGTGAACATCCGCGGCGCGCCCAGGCCCGCGCGGTCGTAGGCGGTCGACACCGCCTCGCGCACCGCGTCAGAGCGGTCCAGGGGCACCAGCGCGATCGCGGAGCCGCCGAAGCCACCGCCGGTCATCCTGGCCCCCAGCGCGCCCGCGCCGACAGCCGCCTCCACCGCCACGTCGAGTTCGCGGCAGGAGACCCGGTAGTCGTCGCGGAGGCTGGTGTGCGAGGCGGTCAGGTGGGGACCGATGTCGGCCAGCGCGCCCGCCCGCAGCGCGGTCACCACGGTCAGCACCCGTTCGTTCTCGGTGACCACGTGCCGCACCAGCGGCCGCAGGTCCTCCGGCAACGCCGCCAGCGTCTCGGCCAGGCCCGCCGCGGGCACGTCGCGCAGGGCGGGCACGCCGAGCAGGGCGGCGGCGCGCTCGCAACCGCGCCTGCGCTCGCCGTAGGCGGAGTCGGCCAGCGAGTGCTTGGTCCTGGTGTCGATCACCAGCACCTCCAGGCCCGCGGCGGCCGCGTCGAACGGGACCTGCTCGCGGGCCCCGGAGCGGACGTCGAGGAACAGCGCGTGCGCGGCCACGCAGCACAGCGAGGCGGTCTGGTCGAGCAGGCCGGTGGGGGCGCCGACGAAGTCGTTCTCCGAGCGCTGCACCCACCGGGCGACCTCGGCCAAGGTGGGGGAGGAGTCCTCGTCCGGGACCACCCCCGCCAGACCCAGCAGGGCCAGGGCGACCGCGCACTGCAACGCGTGCGACGAGGACAGTCCCGCTCCGGCTGGGACGTCGCCGGAGATGACCAGGTCGGCACCGCCCTCGGCGACACCGGCCTCGCGCAGCGCCCAGGCCACGCCGGAGGGGAAGGCCGCCCAGCCGGTCACCGAGCCGGGTTCCAAATCGGACACCGCGGCGGGGCGGGCGCGCTGCGGCACGCCGTCGTCCCCGACGGTGATCATGGTGAGCCTGCCGTCCGCGCGCGGGGACGCGGCGACCGCCACCCGGTGCGGCAGGGCGAACGGCAGCACGAGGCCGTCGTTGTAGTCGGTGTGCTCCCCGATGAGGTTGACCCGACCGGGGGCCGACCACACCCCGTCCGGGGGGTGGTCGAGGAGCCGCCGGAACCGCTCGGCGGCTCGATCGAACGGGCTCACCTCGCGCGGACCAGGACCGCGTGCAGGACCGCGGGCGCCAGCTCCGCGGAGTTGCCCGCGCCGGTCACCTCGATCGAGTTGCCGTCGCCCTTGGACGGGCCGACGTCGACGACGTTGCCGGGCAGGATGCCGACCGACTTGAGGTCGGCCATCAGGTCCGGGTCCAGTTGCACGTGCTCGGCGATCCGGCGGATCTCCACCTGGCCGCCGCCGCGCCTGGCCACCTCGTCGATGCGGACCAGACCCGCCTCGACCGGCGGCGCGGGCTCCCCGTCGCCGAGCTTGTCCAGCCCGGGGATGGGGTTGCCGTACGGGGAGGTGGTGGGGTTGCCGAGCAGGCGTACCAGCTTGCGCTCGACCGCCTCGCTCATCACGTGCTCCCACCGGCACGCCTCGCTGTGCACGTGCTCCCACTCCAGGCCGATCACGTCGACCAGGAGGCGCTCGGCGAGCCGGTGCTTGCGCATGACCGCGACGGCCAGGGAGCGGCCGTGGTCGGTCAGCTCCAGGTGCCGGTCCCCGGCGACCACGAGGAGCCCGTCGCGCTCCATCCGGCCGACGGTCTGGCTCACGGTCGGACCGCTCTGCCCGAGGCGTTCGGCGATCCGGGCGCGCAGGGGGACGACGCCCTCCTCTTCGAGTTCGTAGATGGTGCGGAGGTACATCTCGGTGGTGTCGATGAGATCGTTCACGTCGGTTCCCCTTCGTCACCACCATGTTAGCCGCTCCCCCCTCCGGAGCAGCGTGCCCGTCGCGGTGGGTGACCGGCTCGGCCCCGGTGGGGTGGCTTCGGCAGGATGGGCGGCGTGGGTACCTTCACCAGTCCGCTCGTGTCCGCCGCCGACCTCGCCACTTCGCTGGTCGGACCCCTCCCGCCGGTCCTGCTGGACGTCCGCTGGCGGCTCGGGGGTCCGCCTGGGCGTGAGGAGTACGACGCCGGGCACGTCCCCGGGGCGGTCTTCGTCGACCTGGACACCGAGCTGGCCTCCCCGCCGGGGGCCGGGGGCAGGCACCCGCTGCCGGACCCCGCCGATCTGCAACGCGTGCTGCGCGCGGCGGGGGTCGGCGCGGACCGGCCGGTGGTGGTCTACGACGCCGACAACGGGTCGGTCGCCGCCCGGGCCTGGTGGCTGCTGCGGTGGGCGGGCCACGTGGACGTGGCCGTCCTCGACGGCGGGTACGCGGCCTGGGTGGCCGGGGGCGGGGCGGTCAGCACGACGGTGCCGACGCCCGACCCGGGGGATGTCGTGGTGCGTCCGGGTGGGATGCCGGTGCTCGACGCGGACGGCGCCGCCGCGCTCGCCGGGACCGGGGTGCTGCTCGATGCGCGGGCACCGGAGCGCTACCGGGGTGACGTCGAGCCGGTCGACCCCAGGGCCGGGCACGTGCCGGGAGCGGTCAACGCCCCATTCGCCGGGCACGTGGGGCCGGACGGTCGGTGGTTGGTGCCCGAGGCGCTGGCCGCGCGGTTCGCCGGGCTCGGGGTCGTGCCGGGCGGTCAGGTCGGCGCCTACTGCGGGTCGGGGGTGACGGCGTCGTCGGTGGTGCTGGCGCTGGAGGTGGCCGGGGTGACCGGGCCGCAGGCGCCCGCCGCGCTGTACGCGGGCTCGTGGTCGGCCTGGTCGGCTGACCCGACCCGCCCCGCCGCGACGGGAGACGAACCCGGCCACTGACCTGTCCGGCGGCCGGGCCTGAGTTGCCAGGGTGCCGGTCCCGTGCGGCTGGGTGCCGAGGCGCCTGCTCGGTGGGCAAGCCACTGAGGTCGAGTCACTGGGGTGCAGCCACTGGGTTACAGCCCGCTGGGCTCGGGCCACCGAGGTGCCCTGCTTGCTGTGCGTCAGGCGCGGGGCTTTGGAGCTGGATCGCTGTGGTCGTGGGGGCTGGGCCGCAGGGCGGTGGTCAGTGGCGCGGAGCACTCACGGCTCCGGGGGGTGGGTGGGCCACTAGGGTGCTGGCATGGGTGATGGAGCCGCCACTGTCGTCTGGGATGCCGCGCTGCTCGACTACGACCTGGGCGGCGACCACCCGTTCAACCCCATCCGGCTGGAGCTGACCATGCGGTTGGCCCGGGCGCTCGGGGTGCTCGACGGGGTGGAGCTGCACGTGCCGGAGGCCGCGAGCGACGCCGACCTGGAACGCGTGCACGAGGTGTCCTACGTCGCCGCTGTGCGGGAGGCGCCGATGGCGTCGTGGGACGTCGGGCACGGGTTGGGGACCGCGGACAACCCCGTGTTCGACCGGATGCACGCCGCTTCCTCGTTGGTGGTGGGGGGGACGCTGTTGGCGGCGCAGCGGATCGCGGCGGGGGAGAGCCTGCGGGCGGTGAGCATCGCCGGTGGGCTGCACCACGCCATGCGGGACCGGGCGGCCGGGTTCTGCGTGTACAACGACTGCGCGGTGGCGATCTCCTGGCTGCTGGACAACGGGTTCGACCGCGTCGCCTACATCGACGTGGACGTGCACCACGGGGACGGTGTGCAGGCGGCGTTCTACGACGACCCCAGGGTGCTGACGATCTCGCTGCACCAGCACCCGGCGACGCTGTGGCCGGGGACCGGGTTCGTCACCGAACTGGGCTCGCGGTCGGCGCAGGGCAGCGCGGTGAACGTGCCGCTGCCGCCGCGCACCCGTGATCCGGACTGGCAGCGGGCCTTCCACGCCGTGGTGCCCTCGCTGCTCGGGGCGTTCAAGCCGCAGGTCCTGGTCACCCAGTGCGGGGTGGACACCCACGAGGAGGACCCGCTGGCCGACCTGTCGCTGTCGGTGGACGGGCACCGGGCCACCTACCGGGCGCTGCGGGCGCTCGCCGAGGAACACGCGGGTGGGCGCTGGTTGGCCACCGGCGGCGGGGGTTACCAGCTACTGCGCGTGGTACCCCGGTCGTGGACCCACCTGTTGGCGACCGTGCTCGACCGGGACCTCGACCCGGCGACGCGGGTGCCCACCGAGTGGCTCGACACCGTGCGGCGGGTCGCGCCCAACGCCGACCTGCCGTTGGCCATGGGGGAGGGCACTGACACCGCCTTCGCCCCGTGGGACGGGGCGTTGGAGACGCCGGTGGACGCGGCCATCCGCGACGTGCGCCGGGCGATCTTCCCGCTGCACGGCCTCGACCCGGACGACCCTAGGGACTGACATGGCGGACGCCGGCCAGGACGCGGACAGAAGCACGACCCCGGCCTCGGGCGCCGACCCCGGCACCGGTGCGCCCGTGGGCGCGGACGCGGGCTCGGGTGCCGATCCCGGCTTCGCGGGGAACGCGGGCCTGGGCCCGGGCACCGACTCCAGCACCGGTATGCCCGCGGGCGCGGGCTCGGGTGCTGATCCCGGCTCTGCGGGGAACGCGGGCCTGGGCCCGGGCACCGACTCCAGCACCGGTATGCCCGCGGGCGCGGGCTCGGGTGCTGATCCCGGCTCTGCGGGGAACGCGGGCCTGAGCCCGGGCGCCGCTCCGGGCACCGGGGCGAAAGCAGGTGCCGGGGTGACTTCGGGCGCCGGGATGGGTGCGGGTGGTGGTGGGGTGAGTGCGGATGCTGGCATGGGCACGGTTGCCGGGCCGGGTGCGAGTACCGGGGCGGGGGCAGGTGCGAGCAGCGGGGTGGGCGCGGCTGCCGGGGTGGGTGCGGGCGCCGAGGCGAGCTTGGGCGCCGGGGTGGGTGCGGGTGGTGGGGTGAGCGCGGGTGCCGGGACGGGTGCGGGCGGTGGCGCAGCGGTGAGCGCGGGCTCCGGATCGGGCTCGGGTGGGGTGGTGGCGGACGACCCGTACGACTACCCGCGTCGGTGGGAGGCCGATGTGGTGTTGTCGGATGGGGGGACCGTCCACCTGCGACCGATCGTGCCCAGTGATGCCGAGGTGCTGCGGGCGTTCCACGGGCGGTTGTCGCAGCGGACCCGGTACCTGCGCTACTTCGGGCCGTACCCGCGCATCCCCGACCGCGACCTCAAGCGCTTCAGCACCGTCAACCACCACAGCCGGGTCGCGTTCATCGCGCTGCTCGGTGACGAGATCATCGCCGTCGGGCGGTACGAGGGGCTGCCGGACGGGAACTCCGCGGAGGTGGCGTTCGTCGTCGAGGACGACCACCAGGGGCGGGGGCTCGGGTCGATCCTGCTGGAGCACCTGGCCGCCGCGGCCAGGGAGCGCGGGTTGGACAAGTTCGTCGCCGAGGTGTTGTCGGACAACGCGCAGATGGTGCGGGTGTTCCGCGACGCGGGGTACGTGGTGAGCCGGGCGTTCGACGAGGGGGTGCTGCACCTGGAGTTCGACATCGACCCGACCGAGGCCTCGGTGGAGGTGGCGCACTCGCGGGAGCAGGCCGCCGAGGCGCGCAGCGTGCACAACCTGCTGCACCCGCGGTCGGTGGCGGTCATCGGCGCGTCCACCGACCCCACCAAGATCGGGTGGGCGGTGCTGGGGAACCTGCTGGCCGCCGACTTCGCCGGGCCGGTGTTCCCGGTCAACGCCGAGCACCGCTCGGTGCGCGGGGTGCGCGCCTACCCCTCCGTGCTGGACATCCCCGACCCGGTCGACCTGGCCGTGGTCACCGTGCCCGCGGCCAGCGTCGACGAGGTGATGGACGGGTGCCTGGCCAAGGGCGTGAAGACGCTGATGGTGGTGACCTCCGGGTTCGGCGAGACCGGGCCGGACGGGCGCGGGGCGGAGCGGCGGCTGGCCGAGGAGGCCAGGGCGCACGGGATGCGCGTCGTGGGGCCGAACGCGCTCGGGGTGGTGAACCTGGACCCGGCGGTGCGGCTCAACGCGACGCTGGCGCCGACGCTGCCGGGGCCGGGGCGGACCGGGTTCTTCTGCCAGTCCGGTGCCCTGGGGACCGCCATCCTCGCCGACGCGGCCGCGCGCGGGCTGGGGTTGTCCACGTTCGTCTCGGCGGGCAACCGGGCCGACGTGTCCGGCAACGACCTGTTGCAGTACTGGCAGACCGACAGCGCGACCGACGTGGTGCTGCTGTACCTGGAGACCTTCGGCAACCCGCGCAAGTTCGCCCGGCTGGCGCGGCGGCTCAGCCGCACCAAGCCGGTGGTGGCGGTGAAGTCCGGGGCCCGCGGGGTGCTGCCCGCGCTGTCCGCCACCGGGGTCGCGGTGGACGAGAACAGCGTGCAGGCGTTGTTCGAGCAGGCCGGGGTGATCCGGGTCGAGTCGATCGCGCAACTGTTCGACACCGCCCTGGTGCTGGCCCACCAGCCGCTGCCGCCGGGGGACCGGGTGGCGGTGGTCGGCAACTCCTCGGCGATCGGGCTGCTGGCCGCGGACGCCGCGGTGGGGCAGGGGCTGACCCTGGCCGGGGACCCGGTGGACGTGGGGGCGCAGGCCGGTCCGGACGTGTTCGCCTCGGCGGTGGCCGACGCGCTGCTGCGGTCCGACGTGGACGCGCTGATCGTGGTGTTCGTGCCGCCGCTGGCCATCCCGGGCACCGCCTACGCGCGGGCCCTGCGGGAGGCCGTGGCCGAGTCGGCCGAGGCGGCGGGCAAGCCGATCGTCAGCACGTTCCTTGCCGCCGAGGGCATCCCGGCGGAGCTGGTGGTGCCCGGGCCCGACGGCGCCCCGGGGCGGGGTTCGGTGCCCTCCTACCCCAGTCCGGAGCGGGCGGCGCTGGCGCTGGCGCGGGCCACCGCGTACGCGCGCTGGCGGCTGTCACCCGCTGGGACGTTCACCCGGCCGGAGGGGATCGACCGGGCCGGGGCGGTGGCCGTCGTCGCCGAGGCGTTGGCCGGTGGGGGCGGGGGTGTCGTGGAGCTGACCGATAACCAGGTGGTGCGGCTGCTGGGCTGCTACGGCATCGACATGGTGCCGTTCCGGATCGTCGACGACGCCGAGGCGGCCGTGGTGGCGGGGGTGGAACTGGGGCTGCCGGTCGCGCTCAAGACCGCGAGCCGCCGGTTCCGGCACCGGGCCGACCTGGTGGGGGTGCGGCTGGACCTCACCAGCGCCGACGCCATCCGCGCCGCGTACGCCGACCTGCGCGCCGTCTCCGGCGAGGACGGCGTCTACGTGCAGCGCATGGCGCCCAAGGGCAACTCCTGCACCGTCGGGCTGCAGGACGACCCCTCCTTCGGCACCCTGGTCTCCTTCGGGCTGTCCGGGATGGTCAGCGACCTACTCGGGGACCGGGCGCACCGGGCGGTGCCGATGACCGACTCCGACGCCGCCGCGCTGGTGCGCGCGCCCAGGGCGGCGCCGCTGCTGGCCGGGTACGGCGGCGGGGAGCCCGCTGACCTGGCCGCGCTGGAGCGGCTCGTGCTGCGGGTGGCCGCCCTGGCCGAGGACGTCCCGGAGGTGCGGGCGGCCGCGGTGGAGCCGATCCTCGTCTCGGCCGCGGGGGCGTTCGTCACCGGTGGTCGGTTCACCGTGGGGCCGCCGCCCTCGCGGCACGACACCGGTCCGCGCAGGCTGCTCGCCATTCCCGACGCCGCCGGTGGGGGCTGGGGCTGATCCGCCCGAGATGCGATCGAGATCGCAACCCGAGGACCATCCCGAGATCGCAACCCAGAGATCCACAATGCGTCCGGGAATACCGGTGGAATCCGCGTAGGGATATCCGCCGCCCGGCAGACGAAAGCGGCGGACATGGTTTCCCATGTCCGCCGCTCCCGTCGGAATCACTCACATACTCTCGTGCTCAAACCCCGTATCGCTGAATCCCGTGTCCCTCGACAACCCGGGGGTCAGCCAACGGTAGTGGTGCCCAGGGTGGTGTCCTGGTCGGTCGGGTCGAGCGACAGGTTCACGTCGAACTCACCCAGCGAGCTGTCGGTCACGATGTGCGACACCGCGGCCGGGTCGACGCTCACCGTGGCGTCACCGGCGGCGACACCGGTCGGGACGGTGAAGTCCACCGAGCCCTCGGCGGTGAAGGTCAGCGAACCGGTGGCCGGGACCGGGGTCTCGGCGATGGGCAGCTCGACCGGGATGGAGACCGACTGGCCGTCGCTGAGGGTCACGACGCTCGCGGCCTTGATGTTGCCGGAGATCTTGGTGGCCCCGACCAGGCGGAGGCCGTCGGAGGCGGAGGCGCCGGCGTCCACATCGATGCTGAACGGCACCGACACGGTCTGGCCGGGGGTGGCCGTCGCGGGGATGTCCACGTGCACCACGGTCGAGACCTGCTGCTTGCCGATCAGCGGGAACTCGCCGGAGAAGGTGAGTGTTTTGTCCGCGGCGAGGGCGTTGCCCGAGCCGAACAGGAACAGCGCGAGCGCGGCGAGGGCAGCCACCACTCCGCCACCGGTCACCGCACGCTTCGTCCTGCTAGCCATGGCTGTCGTCACTGGCAGTTCCTCTCATCGTTGAGGTGGACAAACAAGTGAATCCCAGTAGTTCCGGCGGTTCCGGGGAACCGGGGCTACTGAAATCGACGCTAGTGCGTTATTCCCCAACGTCGCAACCCGAGGACAAGCATTTCGGCGGATGATCTGAGAATTTGTCATCGAAGCCGAGTGGGACAGCCGTCACACTGCGCGTGGATGAGTGGACAGACCGCCGCCTTCCCACTGGGTGGGAGTGGGGTCCGCGATGCGGTCAGCCGCGGTCGAGCAGGACGGCCGCGCCGAGGCCCGCGCCGCCACCGATCCCGGCGACGCCGAGCCGCCCGCCCGCGCGTTCCAGCGACTCCAGCAGCCCGCCCAGCACGATCGCCCCGGCCGCGCCCGCCGCGTGCCCGGTGGCCAGCTCGCCGCCCGCCGGGTTGAGCCGGTCGGGGCCCGCGTCGAAGTCCCGCCGCACCCGCAGGCACGGGGCGGCGAACACCTCGGCGAGGGCCAGCACCGCCATCCGGTCCGGGGGGAACCGGGTGCGGCGCAGGACCTCGGCCATCGCCGCCGGGCCGGTGAACGGCGTGGTCGCCGGGTCGCCCGCCACCAGTGCCGAGCCGACCACCCGCGCCCGGGGTGCCCGGCCAAGGGCGTGCGCTGCCCGGGCGCTGCCGAGCAGCAGCAGCGCCGCTCCGTCGGCGGGGGCCGCCGAGGTGGCCGCGGTGTGCACGTGGTCGACCGACACCGGTCCGCCGCGCCCGGCGAGGGCGAGCGCGTCCTGGCCGTTCGCGCCCAGCGCGGCGTACGCGGGCGGCAGGCGGGCCAGGACCGCGGCCGAGGTGGCGCCGTCGACCAGTTCGTCCCGGGCCAGCCCGGCGAACGGGACCAGGGACGGGGTGGTGGTCGCCGCTGCCCTGCGGTGCGAGGCCGCGGCGTAGGCGTCGAGGTCGTCGCGGGTGAAGCCGTCGAGGGTGGCGGTCAGGTCGGCGGCCACCCCCGGGTGCACGGCCCCGGTGCGCCGCACCAGCTCCGCGTCGTCCCACTGCGGGGCGCGGTCGGCGCGCGGCGCGACCCGCGACGGGCTCTCCACACCACCGGCGACCACCAGGTCGGCCTCGCCCGCGCGGATTCTGGCCGCGGCCTGGGCGACCGCGTCCAGGCCGGAGACCGAGGAGCGGTTCACAGTCGCGCCGGGCACCCGGTCGCCCCAGCCCGCCAGCAGCGTCGCGGTCCGCGCCGGGTTGCCGCCCTGCTCGCCGACCTGGGCGGCGCAGCCGAGCAGCACGTCGTCGACCCGGCCGGGGTCCAGCGCCGGGGTGCGCGCGGCCAGTGCCCGCAGCAGGCCGCTGACCAGGTCCAACGGGCTCAGCCGGTGCAGCCCGCCGCCCGGTCGGCCGCGGCCCAGCGGCGTCCGGACGTAGTCGAGCAGGTAGACCTCGTCGCCCATGCCGTCGACACCCCCTCGTTCCCCGGGGCTGGCCTGGGAACTTCGCCAGTTGTAGCCTCGATTTCCCGGTGGGGGCAAGGAGGCGGTCGGCACATGGCAGGCGTGGACGTGGAGATCCTGGGCCGGGTGCTGAGCACGCTGCCCGACGACGACGACCACCCCTACCGCAGCGGGCCGTGGCGCCCGCAGTCGGTTGAGCGGGCGGTGGGCGAGTGCGAGGTCATCGGGGAGTTGCCCGCCGACCTCGACGGGGTGTACCTGCGCAACACCGAGAACCCGGTGCACCCGGCGCTGACCAACTATCACCCGTTCGACGGTGACTCGATGGTGCACGTGGTCGGTTTCCGCGACGGCAAAGCCTTCTACCGCAACAGGTTCGTGCGCACCGATGGGTTCCTCGCCGAGCAGGACGCGGGCAAGTCGCTGTGGGCCGGGGTGGCCGAGCGCCCGGAGGACGCGCTGCGCCAGGACGGGTGGGGTGCCCGCGGTCGGATGAAGGACGCCTCCAGCACCGACGTGGTCGTGCACGCGGGTGTCGCGCTCACCAGCTTCTACCAGTGCGGCGACCTCTACCGGCTGGACCCGCTCACCCTCGACACCGTCGGCAAGGCCGACTGGGGCGGGGCGTTCCCCGCCGAGGGCGTGTCCGCGCACCCCAAGGTCGACCCGGTGAGCGGTGAGCTGCTGTTCTTCAACTACGGCACGGAAGCGCCGTACATGCACTACGGCGTCATCAGCCCCGACAACAAGCTCGTGCACTACACCGACGTCGAGCTGCCCGGCCCCCGGCTGCCGCACGACATGGCCTTCACCGAGAACTACGCGATCCTCAACGACTGCCCCCTGTTCTGGAAGCCGGAACTCCTCGCCCGGGGCGTGCACTCCGCCCGGTTCCACCGGGACATGCCGATGCGCCTGGGGGTGCTCCCCAGGCGGGCGGGTGGCGGTGACATCCGGTGGTTCGAGGCGGAGTCGACGTTCGTGCTGCACTTCGTCAACGCCTACGAGGACGGTGACGAGATCGTGCTGGACGGCTTCTTCCAGTCCGACCCGGAGGGGCGCGGCAGCGTGTTCCCCGGTGAGCAGTCCTACGCGAAGATGTTCCGGATGCTCTCCCTCGACGGCTTGCAGACCCGGCTGCACCGCTGGCGGCTGAACCTGGTGACGGGGCGGACCACCGAGGAGCGGCTCACCGACTCGATCACCGAGTTCGGCATGGTCAACGCGGGCCACGCGGGCCGCCCCTACCGCTACACCTACGCTTCCACCGGGGTTCCCGGCTGGTTCCTGTTCGACGGTTTCGTCAAGCACGACCTGTTGACCGGCGCGCAGGAGCGCTACCGCTACGGCGACGGGGTGTTCGGCAGCGAGACCGCGGTGGCCCCCAGGGTGGGTTCGCGCGGTGAGGACGACGGCTACGTGATCACCATGACGACCGACGTGGCCGAGGACCGCTCCGAGTGCCTGGTCTTCGACGCCGCCCGGGTCGGCGACGGGCCGGTGGCCAGGGTCCGGCTGCCCGAGCGGGTTTCCAGCGGCACGCACAGCACCTGGGCGGCGGGCGCGCAGCTCCCCGGCTGGCGCACCGCCGAGGACCCGGCGGCGGCCGTGGGGCTGTCCTCCCCGTGATGCACCCACCGGACCGCCCGAGCCGACTGGGCGCGGGCGGCGACAACGCCATCGCCTTCGCCATCGGCGTGGCCGCCGACGAGTGGACGCTGCTGATCCTGCGGCACGCCATGCAGGACGGCGTGCGCCGCCCCGAGCGGTGGCGGGAACTGCTGCCGATCCCCGAGGCGGTGCTGACCTCGCGGCTGCGCCGGATGTCGGAGCTGGGCATCCTCGACCCGGTCGAGTACGACCGGGACCCGCCGCGGTGCGAGTACCACCTGACCCCGCGCGGGGCGGCGCTGTGGCCGGTGCTGGTCACCATCTGGGCCTGGGAGGTGCGCTGGGCGGGCGGGCACCCCGAGCACCTGCCCCGGATGCGCCACCTGACCTGCGGCAACCTGTTCGACCCGCTGATGGCCTGCCGCGAGTGCGGCGACGTGGTGACGCCGCGGGAGGTGACCGGCGCGTTCGGGCCGAGCGGCTCGTGGCCCCGGTCGGCGCCGAACACCACCATGCGCAGGCGCTCCAGCGGCTCGGCGAACCTGGGACCGGGGTTCTTCCCGGAGAGCCGGGCGCTGATCGGCAACCGCTGGTCGGCGGCGATGCTCGGTGCGGCCTACCTCGGCGCGCACCGGTTCTCGGAGTTCCAGCGCAGGCTCGGCGCCCCCGCCACGGTCATCGCCGACCGGCTGCGCGCCTTCCGCGCGCTGGGGGTGCTGGAGGCCTTCGGCGACGCCGACCGCGCCGACCGGCACGACTACCGGCTGACCGACAAGGGCCGCGCGTTCTTCCCGGTGGTCATGTCGGCGATCGAGTGGGGCCAGCGCTGGTTCCTCGCACCGGAGGGCCCCGCGGTCGTGTTCCGGCACCGCGACTCGGACCACCCGTTCTCCGTGCTGCTGCTGTGTTCGGCCTGTTCGCAACCGCTGAGCGGCAAGCAGATGTCGGTCGTCTGACGAACCCGTGCAACCCCGGCCCCGGCGACCTCCGTCCCCTGGGCATGAAACGCCTCCACACCCTCAAGACCATTGTCGGAGCGGGCGTTCTGCTGGCCGCGCTGTCCGCTTGCGGCTCCGGCACGAGCCCGGCGGAACCCGCGCCCGCGCCCCCGCCCGCCACCGCGACCCAGGCACCGGACGCCGAACCCGACCGGCAGCCCGCCCGCACGCCCCCGGAGGGCGGTGTGCAGGTGGCCACCGCGCAGGTCGACACCACCGGGTTGCAGGAGAACTACCCGGTGATGGTGTGGACGCTGGACAACGGGTCCACCCTCGGCGTCGTCGCCCAGGAGGGCGGCTGCGGCAAGGCGAGCGCGGAGATCACCGAGCAGTCCGAGAGCAAGGTCGCGATCACCCTCGTGGAGACCACGCCCGCCGAGGCGCAGATGTGCACGATGGACCTGCGCTACCCGAAGCTGACCGTCGAACTGGCGCAGCCGCTGGGCGAGCGCCCGGTGGTGCTCAAGAGCGAACAGCGCAAGGGCTGACGGACCCCTTCCCCGGTGCCCCGGTCGGTGTTGCCCCGCCGACCGGGGCACCTCCGTGCAACCGGAACGGCCGGTGGGTCCGTCTTCCGGGTATGACACGAAGACTGCTGTCGGCGCTGGTCACGGGTTCCGCGCTGGCGCTGCTCGCGGCCTGCGGGGCCGCCGGGACCGCCGGTGAGGCGACGGTGCTCCCGGCGGGTCCGCTGGCGCAGACCGTGGTGCCCGTCGTCCCGTCGATCGACAAGCCGACCGGCAGGCCCGCGCCGTCGGTCGCGGTCGTGCCGCCGACCGCGACCGACGCCCCGCCGGGCTACACCGAGCTGCCCGCCGACCGGTTGGACACCCGGGCGCTGCCCGCGGAGTACCGGCAACGGCGGGCGTGGGTCGCCGAGGACGGTCTGGGACTGCGCGTGGTCGGGGTGGCCAGGGATGGCTGCGCCGGGGTCGACGGCACGGCACTGGAGTCGGCGGACGAGGTCCGGGTGCTGCTGGCGCCGAGGACCGCCCCGCAGGGCGGCCCGGTGGACGGGCCGATCTGCACGCAGGTGCTCACCGAGGAGGTGGTCACCGTCGCGCTGTCGGCGCCGCTGGGCGCCCGGACCGTGGTGGTCGAGGCCACCGGGTGACGGTCCGGGGTCACCAACCGCCGTAGGGGACGGTGAT
Organism: Actinokineospora spheciospongiae; assembly: GCF_003182415.1. Taxonomy (NCBI): domain Bacteria; kingdom Bacillati; phylum Actinomycetota; class Actinomycetes; order Pseudonocardiales; family Pseudonocardiaceae; genus Actinokineospora; species Actinokineospora spheciospongiae. The sequence goes on from NZ_QHCP01000009.1 coordinate 282,654, forward strand.
GGCCTCGAGGTAGTGGCCGCTGGGGTCGAGGAAGTAGACGCCGCGACCGCCGTCGTTGTGGTTGATCCGGTTCACGCCCTGCTGCCGGGGATCGGCCCAGTGGTCCAGGCCCAGCTCGGTGATCCGGCCGTGGACGTGGTCGAACTCCTCCTCGGAGACGAGGAAGGCGTAGTGCTGCGGGGCGACCTCGCCCGGTGACTGGGCGAAGTCGAGCGTGCAGCCGTTGGCGAGGCGCACGGCCAGGAACGGGCCGAACTCGACCGGGTCGGGCAGGGCGAACATGTCGGTGAAGAAGCGCGCGGACTTCTCCCGGTCGACGGCGTGCACGACGGTGTGGTTGAACTGGATTGCCATCTGATCCCCCAAGGATCGGATCACTGCCTCCATGCCCCGAGCGAGACGCCCCTGGGACACGCGACGGCGACGATCAAACACCGAGGGGGCCGCGCCCGTCAAGGCGCGACCCCCTCGGGTGTCCACTCAGGACGTCAGCGGCGGAACGAGATCTGCAGCGTCGGCGCGGAGGTGCCCGCGAAGAAGTCGTTGCCCTTGTCGTCCACCACGATGAAGGCCGGGAAGTCCTCCACCTCGATCTTCCACACCGCCTCCATGCCCAGCTCGGCGTACTCCAGCACGTCGACCTTGCGGATGCAGTCCTGCGCCAGCCGCGCGGCCGGGCCGCCGATGGAACCCAGGTAGAAGCCGCCGTGCGCCTGGCAGGCGTCGGTCACCTGCTTGGAGCGGTTCCCCTTGGCCAGCATGACCATCGACCCGCCCGCGGCCTGGAACTGCTCGACGTAGGAGTCCATCCGTCCGGCGGTGGTCGGCCCGAAGGAACCGGAGGCGTAGCCCTCGGGGGTCTTGGCCGGACCGGCGTAGTAGACCGGGTGGTCCTTGAGGTACTGCGGCATCCCCTCGCCCGCGTCCAGGCGCTCCTTGATCTTGGCGTGGGCGATGTCGCGGGCCACCACCAGCGGACCGGTCAGCGACAGCCGCGTCTTCACCGGCAGCGTCGTCAGCAGCTCGCGGATCTCCGACATGGGCCGGGTCAGGTCGACCTGGACCACCTCGTCGGACAGCTCCTCGCCGTGCACCTCCGGGAGGAACTGGGCCGGGTCGCGCTCCAGCGCCTCCAGGAACACCCCGTCCGGGGTGATCTTCGCCTTGGCCTGCCGGTCGGCCGAGCAGGACACCGCGAGCCCGACCGGGCAGGACGCGCCGTGCCGGGGCAGCCGGATCACGCGCACGTCGTGGCAGAAGTACTTGCCGCCGAACTGGGCGCCGATGCCGAACTGCCGGGTCATGTCCAGCACCTGCCGCTCCAGGTCCACGTCCCGGAAGGCGTGGCCGAGGGCGGAGCCCTCGGTGGGCAGGTTGTCCAGGTAGCGGGCCGAGGCCAGCTTCGCCGTCTTGAGGTTCTGCTCGGCGCTGAGGCCGCCGACGACGATCGCCAGGTGGTACGGCGGGCAGGCGGCGGTGCCCAGGGAGCGCAGCTTCTCGTCGAGGAACTTCGCCAGCCGCGTCGGGTTCAGGACGGCCTTGGTCTCCTGGTAGAGGAAGGTCTTGTTCGCCGAGCCGCCGCCCTTGGCCATGAACAGGAACTCGTAGCTGGGGTCGGTGCCCGGCTTGGTGTGGATGTCGATCTGGGCGGGCAGGTTGCTGCCGGTGTTCTTCTCGTCCCAGAAGGTGACCGGGGCCATCTGCGAGTACCGCAGGTTCAGCTCCTGGTAGGCCTCGAAGATGCCCCGGGAGAGCGCCTGCTCGTCGGTGCCGCCGGTCAGCACGTTCTCGCTGCGCTTGCCCATGACGATCGCGGTGCCGGTGTCCTGGCACATCGGCAGCACGCCGCCCGCGGCGATGCACGCGTTGCGCAGCAGGTCCATGGCCACGAACCGGTCGTTGCCGCTGGCCTCGGGGTCGTCGACGATCGCGCGGAGCTGGGCGAGGTGGCTGGTGCGCAGCAGGTGCTGGATGTCCTTGATCGCCTCCTTGGCGAGCAGGGTCAGCGCCTCCGGCTCGACCTGGAGGAACCGGCGCCCGGCGGCCTCGACGACGCTGACCCCGTCCGGGCTGACGAGCCGGTACTCGGTGGTGGTGTCGGGCGCGAGCGGCAGGACGTCGGTGTACTCGAAGTTCGTGGTGGCGGTCACGATGAGCGGGCTCCCTTGCGCGCGAGATGTGCCAAGGAACCTACCCCCGCCCCCGCGCGGGCTCCCTGTGATCCGGACCCCGCGTAACCGCCGCCACACCGGTCGTCGGGAAAGACCCCCGAATGCCGGAAGGCCGGGGCGGCCCCCGGCCGTCCCGACCTCCCGTCGCGGGCGGGTGCCGGGTTCTCCGGTCCGCCAAGTTTGTGGGTCACCCAGGTTCCCGTGACCGGGGTCACATGTCAACGCTGCTGTTCGGGTGACCCACACACCAAGACGGTGCGGCACCGGCGAAGGTTGCTCGTTTTCGAGAAGTCCCCCCGATGTGATCAGGCCGGTCCGCGGGGACCGGCCTGATCCGGGGGGTCTGGATGGGATCGGCTGGGCCGATCGGGTGGGACTAGCTGGCGTAGGCGCGCAGCTTCTCGGCGCGCTCGCCCTGGCGGAGCTTGGACATGACCTCGCGCTCGATCTGGCGGACCCGCTCGCGGGAGAGGCCGAAGCTCTTGCCGATCTGGTCGAGGGTGCGCGGCTGGCCGTCGTCGAGGCCGTAGCGCAGGCGGATGACGGACTGCTCGCGGTCGTCCAGGGTGGCCAGCACGCGGCGCATGTCGTCCTGCAGCAGGCCGGAGATGACCGCGCTCTCGGCGTCGGTGGCCTCGCCGTCCTGGATGAAGTCGCCCAGCGGGGCGTCCTCCTCGGCGCCCACCGGCATGTCCAGGCTCACCGGGTCGCGGGCGTGGTCGAGCAGGTCGGCGACCTTCTCCGGGGTCAGGCCCGCTTCCTTGGCCAGCTCGTCCTTGGTGGCCTCGCGGCCAAGGGACTGGTGCAGGTCGCGCTTGATCCTGGCGAGCTTGTTGACCTGCTCGACCAGGTGGACCGGGAGCCGGATGGTGCGGCCCTGGTCGGCCATGCCGCGGGTGATGGCCTGTCGAATCCACCACGTGGCGTAGGTGGAGAACTTGAAACCCTTGGTGTAGTCGAACTTCTCGACCGCGCGGATGAGCCCGAGGTTGCCCTCCTGGATCAGGTCGAGCAGCGGCATCCCCCGGCCGGTGTAGCGCTTGGCCAGCGACACGACCAGCCGCAGGTTCGCCTCGAGCAGGTGGTTCTTGGCGGAGAGGCCGTCGGCCACCAGCGCGCGCAGCTCGGCGCGGCGCGCGGGGGACAGCGCGGGCGCGGTGTCGAGCATGTGCTGCGCGAAGACCCCCGCCTCGATGCGCTTGGCCAGCTCCACCTCCTGCGCCGCGGTGAGCAGTGCCGTGCGGCCGATTCCGTTGAGGTACACCCGGACGAGGTCGGCGGCGGGCCCTTGGGCGTCGAGGTCGGCTTCGTAGGTGAGCTGCTCGGACTCGCGCTGCTGCGGGACCGTCATGGTGCTCCCTCCCCCTGTCGCGGTGGTTCTGTCTGTGGAAACGCCGTGGGGACCGGATTCGTTCCCGCTCTCCCACATGGATGACGCCACGTCGACCTGCGCGGTTGCTCAGGTTTGCCTGAGCTTTGGCTGAGAACCCGGGGGGTACCCGGGATTCGGGGGGACGAACAGGGACTTCGGTCACCCGCCGAGCGCCACCGTCCACCGCAGACGGTTCGGGGTGCGCGCGGGTGCCTCAGATGTCCAGGACCACGGTGAAGGGGCCGTCGTTGACACTCTCGACCGCCATCGCGGCGCCGAACCGACCGGTCCGCACCCGGGCGCCGCGGGCCAGGAGGTCGGCCACGGTGGCGGCCACGAGCGGTTCGGCGACCTCCGGTCGGGCGGCGGCGGTCCACGACGGGCGGCGGCCCTTGCGGGCATCGCCGTAGAGTGTGAATTGGCTCACCACCAGCAGTGGTGCCCCGGTGTCGGCGCACGACTTCTCGTCCCGGAGCAGCCGCAGCTCGTGGAGCTTGCGCGCCATGGTCGCGGCCTGCGCCGCGGTGTCCTCCACGTGCACCCCGAGCAGGACCAGCAGCCCCGGTTCGTCGATCGCGCCGACGGTCTCGCCGTCGACCACGACCGACGCCCGGGTGACGCGGGCCACGACCGCCCTCACGCCAGTTCCACCGGCAGCAGCATCCCGTGCGTGACCAGGTCGGCCACCACCGGGACCGCCGCGGCCACGACCTCCCCGGCGGGCACCCCGTGCCCGGCGGCCAGCAGCGCCAGCAGCTCACCCATCGGCAGCGCGCCCCGGCAGCCGGCCAGCAGCGCGGTCACCAGCTCGTCGGTCTCCTGCTGCCAGCCCGGCCCGTCGGTGCGGTGCAGCCTGCGGACCACCTCGCGCCAGCCGTCGTCGCCCGGCTCGGCGACCCGCTCCAGCACCACCGTCGGCGCCACCACGTAGGTCGCGGCCAGCAGCGCCTCGGCGGAGGCGTGCGCGCGCAGCCAGGCCACCCGGTCCAGCCAGCGGCCCGCCTCCTCGCCCAGCGGGTCGTCGTAGTGGTGGCGCAGGTCCTCGCAGGCCACCTCGGTGTCGCTGTCGGTGGCGCGCAGCGTCACGAAGCCGAAGCCGACGCCGGACACGCCGTTCTCGTCGAACCAGTCCAGCCACGCCGCGGCCTTGGCCGAACCCTCCGCCGAGCGGGGGTCGATGCCCGCGTCGCGCAGCCAGGTACCGACGTAGAGCGCGGGCTCGGCGACGTCGCGCTGCACGAACCAGGCGTCCACGCCCTCGTCGGGCAGCCAGGACGTCACCCGGTCGGCCCAGTCCTCGCCGCGCCGGTGCAGCCAGGAGGCCAGGAACTGCCCGGTGCCGCCGGGGTTGAGCACCTTCGGCACCCCGCGCACCACCAGCGCGCTGGCGTCGTCGCCCGCGAGCCCGGAGTCGCGGTAGACGTAGTCCACCCGGGGCGGGCCGACCACGAACGGCGGGTTGCACACCACCTGGTCGAACCCGCGGCCCTCGACCGGCTCGAACCACGACCCGCGCAGCGTCTCCACCTTGAGCCCGTTGAGCCGGAAGGTCGCCGAGGCCAGCGCCAGCGCGCGGGAGGACAGGTCGGTGGCGGTGATGGCACCCGCGTGCCTGCTCGCGTGCAGCGCCTGCACGCCGCAGCCGGTGCCCAGGTCGAGCACGGTGCCGACCGGGCGGCGGGTGGTGGCCCTGGCCAGGCTGAGCGAGGCGTGCCCGATGCCGAGCACGTGGTCGGTGCCGACCGGGCCGCCGAGCTGGTCGGAGTCGAGGTCGGCGAGCACCCACCAGGAGCCGTCCTCGTCGGCGTGCGGGCGCAGGTCCAGCCCGGCGCGCACGGTGCCGCCGTCGACGCGCAGCAGGCCGGTGGCGGCGGCCTCGTCCAGGTCGAGGCCGGTCAGGGCCGCCGCGACGCGCTCGCGCGGCTCGGCGTCGCCGACGAGGAACAGCCGGATCAGCGTCTCCACCGGGGAGCCGCCGCGGGTGGCGCGGCGGGCGGGCTCGGGTTCGTTGCGGCCCAGGGCGGCGTGCGCCTGCTCACCGAGCGCGGCCACCACCCCGTCGCCGTCGTAGTCGGCCCCGCGCAGCGAGTCGGCGAGGCGCAGGCAGAAGTCGTCGGTCATGACGGGGAGCTGGGTGGACACCGGGGCATGTTCGCACGCCCGGCCCGATCAGCTCCGGCGGGCGAGCAGGTGGAAGAAGCGGGCGAGCAGCGGGTAGGGCATCCGGTCGGCCAGCGCCAGCTCCAGGACCTCCAGTGCGTCCGGGTCGACCGGGGGCGCCACCAGGTCGGCGACGCAGCGGATGCCGTAGTGCGCGATCGGCTCGGCGCCCAGCGCGGTGAGGTCCGCGCGGACGTCGTCCGCGGTGCAGGCGGGCAGCGCGGCCCGCACCTCCTGCACCCAGACCCGGCCGGAACCGGCGAGGGCGAGCGCGCGGTCGAGGTCGCCCTCGCCTGCGGCGGCGACGAGCGGGTCGGCGGCCGGGTTGGGGCCGACGACCGACAGCAGGCCGCCGGGGCGCAGCGGGGCGGTCACCGCGCGCAGCAGCGCCACCCGGTCGTCGACGTGGTGCAGCAGGCCGTGGCAGAGCACGACGTCGAAGGCGGCGGCGGTGAACAGGTGCGGCACGTCCTCGGCGTGGGCCTGCACCACGTGCACCCGGCCGGGCAGGCCCTCGGCGTGGGTGCGGGCGCACTCCAGCAGGGCGCCCGCCGGGTCGACCAGGGTCACCTCGTGGCCGAGCGCGGCCAGCGGCAGCGCGTCGCCGCCCGCGCCGCCCGCCACGTCCAGCACCCGGCACGGCTCCCCGGGCAGGTGGCGCGCGAGGTTGGCGGCCGCGACGCGGTACCGCAGCCGGGCGAGCGGGCTCTCCCGGCGGGTCTGGGCCATGGCTCCTTTTCTACCGGGGGACACCGAATGCGCTTCGACTCACGTGGCCATGTCCACCCGGATGGCGCAAGCTGGGGAATGCGGTGCTACTACTACCGCGTTCTACGATGAGCGAGGAGGTGGTGTCGTGAAGGACTCCGACCGTGGCGGCACCCCGGTTCTGATCACCGAGGCCGAGCCGTCGTACGAGGACCAGTTCGCGGCCCGCAAGCGCAAGTACATGATCATGATGAGCCTGCGCATCCCGTGCCTGCTGCTGGCCGGGCTGACCTACCACACCTGGTGGTTGGCCTTGGGGTTCGTCGCGCTGTCGGTCCCGCTGCCCTGGATCGCGGTGCTGATCGCCAACGACCGGCCGCCGCGCAAGGCGGAGAAGGTCAACCGCTACCGGCGCGAGGCCACCGCGATCGAGGCGAAGAACCACGAGGTGATCGAGGGCTGATCAGCCGCGGGCGCTCGGCCGTGCGCCCACCCGGGCCACGGCCGCGCTCCCCGCGGCGACGCCCGCGCGCAGCGCCTCCTCCGGGCCCGCCCCGGACAGCCACGCCACCAGCAGCCCCGCGTCGAACGCGTCCCCGGCCCCGGTCGAGTCCACGCAGGTGGCCTCCTCCGCCGAGACCGACACCACCGTCCCCGGCGACACCCAGCACGCGCCCCGCGGCCCGTCCGTGACCGCCACCGCGCCCACCGCTTCGAGCAGCGACCTCGCGCTCAACGGGTCGCGCGAGCCGGTCAGGGCGTGCAGTTCGTCGTTGTTGGGCAGCAGCAGGTCGGTGCCGCGCACCCAGTCCAGGAACGCCGCCGGGTCCTCGATCAGCCCGGCCGACTGCGGGTCCACCGAGGTGCTCAGCCCCGCCGCCCGCGCCGCCGCCAGCACGTCCAGGCCGCCCTGGCGCGAGGCCTCGTCGAGCAGCACGTACCCGGACAGGTGCAGGTGGTCCGCCGCGGCGAGCACCGCCGGGTGCGCGTCGGCGCCCACCAGCCCGGCGTTGGCGCCCCGGTCGGGCAGCATGCTGCGCTGGCCGGTGCCGTCGACCAGCACGACCACGCAGCCGGTGGCCGCCGTCGGGTCGATCGTGAACGCGCAGGCCACCCCTCCCGCCTCCAGTTCGGCCCGGACCTGCTGCCCCGCGGTGTCCGCGCCGACCCTGGCGACCAGGGTGGTCGCCGCCCCGGCGCGCGCGAGCCAGGCGGCGGTGTTCGCGCCCGCCCCGCCGGGGGTGATCCGCACCCGGGCCCGGGTGTCGCCGCCGTGCGCGACCGGGTCGCGGTGGCGGGCGAGCACGTCCAGCGCGGCGTCGCCGACCACGACCACGGCGGGGGCGTCTGGCATGCGGTCCTCCAGCGGTGCGAACTGCCTCGGTGCGGAAACCGGGTCGCGGGCACCCGGCGCCCTAGGGCCTGTCCTCAAAGCCAGAGTGTGAGGGTGGCCAGGTCGATCATGGCCTGGTAGGACAGGGCGGTCTTGTCGTAGCGGGTGGCGATGCCC
>NZ_QHCP01000010.1:0-290491 GCF_003182415.1 Actinokineospora spheciospongiae
CATCTCAAAGGAAACCCCTGACAGGGTTTCATGATATTAAGCTCTACTGGCTTAAATCGGCACACTGTTGAGTTCTCAAACAACACACGCACATCCGACTCAACCGACCCCATTCCGGGGCGGCCTCATCCGAGGCTGGTATTGCAGGCTATGTTTTGTCTTGCGCTTCGAGGTCACCCACTCTACCACCGCGAGGTGGGAGCTTGGTTCGTGACCCCCGGTCAGTGCCCGTTCCGGTTGTTTTCCCGGCCCGTGTCGCTCTGACTTGGATAAAGTTACACGACCCCAAAACGGGGGTTCACAGGGGGGTCCCTTAAGCCGTCATCGGCCGTGTTCGCGCTGGTCAGCGCCCACCCCGAGGTCGCGGCGCAGCCCGAGCGGCCACACCGGGCCCGCGACCGCCCCGGCGCGGAGACCCGCCGCCGCATGCCGGTCCCGACATCCGTCCCGACATTCCGTCTCGACACCGAGCCCCCCTCTCGCTATCTTGATAACGGATAGAGACTTGCGATGTCAGGAGTGGGATGGACGCCGGTGATGTGGGTCGACTGCTGTTCGGCAGGCCGAGTCGACTGCGGTTGGCACTGTGGATTCACCAGCACGCGGGGCCGCGGTTCTTCCAGTCGGAACCACCGAAGACGGTGATCGCGCAGAGCGCCTGCGGTGTGGAGCTGACCCGGCTGGTGGACCTGGGCATGTTGACCGAGCACCGCGAGCCCGCGAACCGGCGCGTCTACTACGAGCGCACCCGCAGCCCGCTGTGGTCGATCATCACCGCCGCCTCGAAGGTCGTCGACCCCGTCGACAAGTAGTCGACGGGGTCGAGCGGGCCGGTCGGTCAGTTCCCGGGCGGGGTGCCGCCCCCGTCCGGGAACTGGTCGCCGGTGCCGCCGGTGCCGTCGCGGCGCGGCGGCACGCCCTGCTGCTGACCACCGGGCATCCCGCCGAGGGCTCCGGGACCACCCATGACGTCTCCCTCGGAGACGGACTCCGCGGTGGCGGTGTCGCCGGAGGTGGTGGCCAGGACCATCACCTGGTCGCCGGTCTCCACCGCGGTCTTCACCGTGTCGGCGTCGATCACGTAGGTCTTGGTGAAGCCGTCGGCGCTCTTGGCGGTGATCGAGGTGTCGCTGATCGCGGTGACCTCGCCGGTCTGCATCAGCTTGGTCTCGTAGCCACCGTTGCCGTCCGAGGCGACGAATTCGCCATGCAGCGCGCCCATCAGCCCACCCACCCCGCCCCGGATGACCATGCCGCCAGGACCTCCGCGCATCCCGCCGGGTCCGCCGCGCTGCTCGGCGCCGTCCGCGGTGGCGTTGCCCGCCGCGTAGACGGCGAACCCGCCGCCGACGGCGACCCCCACGGCGACAGCGGTCGCGGCGGCGGTCTTCTTCCACGACCAGCGGGGCGCGGTCCGCTCCGGTGCGGGCGCGCCCCAGGTCATGGACTGTTCCGGCCCGGGTGCGCCCCAGGCCGCCTGCTGCTGGGGTGCGGGTTGCCCCGGCGCGGCCTGCGGCGCCGCGGACTCCTGGCCCACCGGCTGCTGCGCCGCGGGGTCGTGCGCCTCGGGCCGCGGGGCCGTGGGCTGCGCCGCGGGGGCGGGCTGCTCCTGGCCGGGCCTGCCGGTCTGGTCGGACATGGTTCCTCCTGGGTCCACCGCGGGGCCCCGTGCCCCTCGGTGTGGGACCAGGTTCGCCGCCGTCCCTGTGGATGAGCTGTGCACCGCTTCTGCGTCACCTATGTCCGGCTCGTCCGGGGAGCCGTCGCCGCGCACAGCTGATACACAGGGTCGGCACAGTGCGACCCCAACCCGGCGCACCACGATGGGAGCATGTCCGTGAACGCCGTGTCCCGCCCCGACCTCCGCAGGCCCGACGGCCAGCCCGTGCGCGTGCTGGTGGTCGACGACGAACCGACCCTGGCCGAGCTGGTCACGCTGGCGCTGCGCTACGAGGGTTGGGACGTGCGCAGCGCCCTGGACGGGGCCACGGCCGTGCGCACGGCGCGCGAGTTCAAGCCGGACGCGGTGGTCCTGGACGTGATGCTGCCGGACTTCGACGGCATCGAGGTGCTGCGGAGGCTGCGCGCGGAGAGCGACAACCTGCCGGTGCTGTTCCTGACCGCGAAGGACTCGGTGGAGGACCGGATCGCGGGCCTGACCGCGGGCGGCGACGACTACGTCACCAAGCCGTTCAGCGTCGAGGAGGTCGTGCTGCGGTTGCGGGCGCTGATGCGCCGGACCGGGGTGAGCGAGGCGGGCAACGACGCCACCCTGGTCGTGGGTGACCTGACGCTGGACGAGGACACCCGCGAGGTGCACCGGGCGGGTGCGGAGATCACGCTGACCGCCACCGAGTTCGAGCTGCTGCGGTTCCTGATGCGCAACCCGCGCCGGGTGCTGAGCAAGACGCAGATCCTCGACCGGGTGTGGAACTACGACTTCGGCGGTCAGGCGAACATCGTCGAGCTCTACATTTCCTACCTGCGCAAGAAGATCGACGCGGGCCGGGAGCCGATGATCCACACCATGCGGGGAGCGGGCTATGCCCTCAAGCCCGCTGGGTGAGCGGCCCCTGTCCCTGCGCACCCGGCTCATCGCCGAGCAGCTCGTGCTGCTGGCGCTGGTGTGCCTGGTGATCGGGGTGGTCACCGTCGTGGGGTTGCGGGCGTTCCTGGTGGGGCAGCTCGACGACCAGTTGCGGCAGGCGAGCGGCCGGGCCACCGAGTTCTCCGGCCGGATGCCGCCGGGGATGCGCCCGCCGCCGAGCAACGCGCCGGGCCGGGGGCCGGGCACGATCAGCGCGCTGATCGTGGGCGGTGCGGTCGACGACGCGAAGCGGCAGACCAACACCCTGGTCCAGGAGCCGCTGTCCGGCTCGGCGATGGACGTGCTGGCGGCGCTGCCCGCCGACGGGGTCACCCGGGACCGGGAGCTGGACGGGGTGGGCAACTACCGGCTCATCGCGGTCCGCACGGTCTACGGCGACGTCGTGGTGACCGGGCTGCCGCTGGCCGGGGTCGAGGACACGCTGCTGACCACGGGCCTGGTGCTCGGCGGGGTCGCGCTGATCGGGTTGACCATCGCGGGGGTGGCCGGGGCGCTGATCGTGCGCCGGACCCTGGAACCGCTCGACCGGATGGCGGCGACCGCGCAGCGGGTGTCCGAGTTGGAGCTGGACCGGGGTGAGGTGGCGCTGTCGGTGCGGGTGCCCGCGGTGGACTCCGACGAGCGGACCGAGGTCGGGCAGGTGGGGTCCGCGCTGAACCGGATGCTCGGGCACATCGGCCGCGCGCTGACCGCCCGGCAGGCCAGCGAGACCCGGGTGCGGCAGTTCGTGGCCGACGCCAGCCACGAGCTGCGCACGCCGCTGGCCGCGATCAGCGGGTACACCGAGCTGGCGAGCAGGCGCACCGGGGAACTGCCGCCGGACGTGGCGCACGCGCTGTCGCGGGTGGGGTCGGAGGCGCGGCGGATGACAGCCCTGGTGGAGGACCTGCTGCTGCTGGCCCGGCTGGACTCCGGGCGTCCACTGCTGCACGAGACGGTCGACCTGTCAATGCTGGTGATCGACACCGTCGGCGACGCCCGGGTGGCAGGCCCGGAGCACCACTGGCGGCTCGACCTGCCGGGCGAACCGGTGCTGGCGGTCGGCGACCAGGCCAGGCTGCACCAGGTCCTGGCGAACCTGCTGGCCAACGGCCGCACGCACACCCCACCGGGCACCACGATCACCGTGGCCCTGACCCGCTCGGGCCCGGAGGCGGTGCTCACGGTGGCCGACGACGGCCCCGGCATCGCCCCGGACCTGCTGCCGGAGGTGTTCGAGCGCTTCGCCCGAGGCGACAGCTCCCGCAACCGCGCGGCGGGCAGCAGCACCGGCCTCGGCCTGGCGATCGTGGCAGCGGTGGTGCAGGCCCACGACGGTTCGGTCGACGTGGCGAGCGTGCCGGGCGAGACCCGCTTCACGGTGCGACTGCCCGCAGCAGAAGCCTGACCGACGGGCGAGCCGGGCCTCACCGAGCGGATGCCGGCAGCCGAAGCCAACCGAGCACGCCGGACAAACCCGCCTCACGGTGCGGCTGCCCGCAGCGCGGGCCGGACCAGGCCCTGTCCTCAAAGCCAGCCCCCACGAACCGCCGGCCCGGCCAAGCAGACGCCCGGTGGGTGGATGTGCTTGCCCAGCCGACCACCCCGAAAACCGCCAGCCCGGCGAGCGAATGCCCGGGTGGGTGGAGGTCCTTAACGCAGGCCGGCCACCCCGAAAACCGCCGGCCCGGCGAGCCAACTGCCCGGGTGGGTGGAGGCGCTTGGCCAGCCACCCAACCACCCCGCCAACCGCCGGCCCGGCGAGCCAACTGCCCGGGTGGGTGGAGGCGCTTGGCCAGCCACCCAACCACCCCGCCAACCGCCGGCTGGCCACCAGCCACCGCGAACCCCACCAGCGCAGCGGCCTAACCAGCCACCCCCGAAACCGGCGGCCCGGCGGCCCGACTGCCCGGGTGGGTGGATGTGTTTGGCCGGGGGTGGCGATCATGTGACAGCCTGCCTGGGCGGTGGGGCATCTTTTCAGCCCCACCTGACGCACTGGAGCACATGATCGCCATAGGGGCCCGGCCAAACACATCCACCCAGCCGGGCACCACCCACCAAAACCCCGCAGCTTGAAGACACGGCCCAGCGGAGGCGGATGGGTTGCCAGCAGCCGAAGCCCAACCGGGCACGCCGGGCAAGACCCGTCTCACGATGCGGCTACCCGCAGCGCAGACCGGACCGGCGGGCGAGACCTGTTCCACCCTGCGGGTGCCCGCAGGGAAGGCCTGGCAGGCGGGCCTGCCTCACCATGCGGCTGCCTGCGGCGCGGGACTGGCCGGTGGGGCGCAGGTCAGGTCGGGGTGGCCGCGCGGTCGGCGTTGGCGGTGATCGTGTCGTGGACGTACCGCGACAGGCCGGGGGCCATGTCGTCGTAGTTGCGGCCGATGCGCTCGTTGGCCAGGTAGGCGGCGGCGAGGCGGCGGTGCGTGTCGTGGTCGCAGTCGTGGAACCACCGGTGCAGGTGCAGGCGCTGCTCCTCGGCGAGGTCCATGGCGGTCGGGGAGGTGGCCGGGACACCCGCGCGCATGGCGTCGAGCAGGCGCTGGTGGATGCCGGACTGCTCGGCGCGGATGGCGAGCCAGTCCCGCGCGGTGTGGGCCGAGGCGCGCCGCTGCCGCTGCCGCCAATGCTCGGTGCCGCCCCAGCGCTGCTCGGCGCGGTCTGCGTTGTCCTCCAGCCGGGTGCTGCCGAACACCTCCAGCCGCTCCTGCGGGGTGAGGGTCAGCCCCAGCTTGCGTGCGGCCAACTCCCGGTCGATGACCGCGGTCATGGCCTGGTGGCGGGCGATCCGTTCGCCGAACAGCTCGCGTTGGGCGCGCAGCCGGTCTTCGTCGCTGACCCCGGGTTCGGCCGGCACCGCGCCGATCGTGCCGAGGTCGAAGTCCAGTTCCCGGTAGAACAGGATGCGCTGCAACCGCCGCAGGTCGTCGGCGGAGTAGAGCCGGTAGCCCGCCGCGCTGCGGTCGCTCGGTTCCAGCAGCCCGATCTCGTCGTAGTGGTGCAGGGTCCGCACGGACACCCCGGTGAGTTCCGCGACCGCGCCGACGGTGTGCTCCTCGATCTCCATGCCGCCACTGTGGAGCCTCACGTGGCGTGGGGGTCAAGAGGGGACCGGGAGCGCTCGCCGCGGTCGAGGATGCCCGCGATGGGCAGCGGCAGGTACCCGACCGAGTGCGGGAGGGGGTACTCGTCGAGCAGGCCGGTGTGGACGTTCCAGCGGACGAGGCGGGGCGGGTACTGGGCCGGGAACACGAGGGTGGACGCGCTTTCCCAGACCGGGCCGCCCGGGCCGAGCCGCACGTCGTCGGGGAGGCGGTGCCGGGTCGGGGCGGTCGCCGCGGGGTCGTGGACCGCGATCGTGTTCGGGTTGTTCCTGAGGGTGTAGACGACCCCGCCGGGGCCAACCGGTGCGGGGCCTCGACCACGAGCGGGACCTGTGCGCCGCCCGGGGTGTGGAGGGTGTACCGCCCTGGGCTGCCGGACGAGCGGGTGCCGGAGAGCGGGTCGACCACCCAGGTGCCGGGGCCGAGGGGTTCGGGGTCGTGCCCGGGGAGCCAGCGGTGGGTGGTCGCGTCGTGGAAGGTGCCCTCGGTGAAGTACAGGGCTCCGCCGTGGACGGCCAGTGGCCGACGGGTGAGGCCGTCCGCGCGAGGCAGGCTGGCCACCTCCCCCGTGTCGAGGTCGAGCAGGTGCGGCTGGTCCCAGCTTCGCCTGCCCGTGTGCGACTGGACCCCGCCGAGGAGCCTGCCGTCAGCGCTGCGCACCGGGGCGAACCCGAGGTCGACCGGCAGCCGCGCGACCTCACCGTCCCAGCGGACCAGCCAGGCGACCTCGCCTGCGCTGACCACGACACCGTCCCGGGTCTCCAGCGCGTGGTGCACGTGCTGCTCCGGCACCCGCCCCAGCACCACGGGTTCCTCTCCGCGCCACACGAGGACGTCGCGGGACGCGGTCACCACCCCGACTCGCGGTGGGTTGCCCGGAGGCAGCTCCACACCCTGGTCACCACCGAGCGGGTGGGCGACCGCGACGGACGTGCCCCCCACGCCACCGCTGCCCAACCCCTCGGGCGTCACCCTGGACGTGCGTGCGCGGGGCCCCGGCTTGGGCATGACCGCGCGCGAGGTCGTCGGGAGCGGCCGGGGAAGCGGCCGGATGCCGTCCGCGTCGTGGCGGATGAGCCTGTCGGAGACGGCGTGGGCCACCACCTCGGGGATCAGCCCCTCCTCGACCAGGAGGCGTTCGGCGAGGTCATCGACGGGCGCGGGGTTCCCCCAGGCGGCGATGGAGGTGACTTCGGCCGCCAGCCGGGTCAGCCGAGCGCGGACGTTGCTCTCCCGCAGACGCTTCGCCTGCTCTTCCGGCAGTTCCAGCCGGTCCACGGCCATCGGCGGCCGCGTGACCAACCGGTGCCCCTCCCCCTCCGGCGCCAACACCCCGGCGGCGACGAGCACCGGCACCACGTCGCGCCGGGTCACCGGCACGGGGACCCCGAGCTGCGCGCACACCGACGCGGGCACCGGGTCTCCGGGCAGCGGTTCGTCGTACCAGGACTGCGGGTGCCGCATCCCGTACCCCGTCGCGAAGTAGGCGACGTCCATGGCCTGGTACCCGAGCACCTGCCCCCACGCGGCGTCCTCGGCACCCTCCGCCGCGGTGGTCCGCTGCACCCACCGGTGCCCGGCGGACGCCTCCACCGGCCAGAACTGCACCAGCCAGACCTTCCCCTGCACCCCTTCCTCGGCCGCGCGCCGGGCCACGCGCGCCTCGAACAACCCGTTCCTCCCCAGGTCGAGTTCATCCCCGGGCACGCCGCCGGTCAGCCTCCCCAGCCCCACCGAGCCGGTGCGGCTGCGGTAGGGGGTCACCAGGACGTCCTCCCACTCCCCCGGCTCCAGCGCGGGCTCACGGTCGTGCGCCTCCAGCCGCACCGCCTGGTACGGATCACCGGTCGTGCCGTGCAACCACCCGTCCCCGGCCGTCGCCAACCCACCGCTCAGCGCCGAGGTCTCCAGCTCCCCCAGCAGCCCACCCGCCTCCGGCAGCCTGTCCCGGCCTTCCCCGTCCCGGACGACCAGCGTCCCGTACTCCGGCAGGTACTCGTCATCCTCGATCATCCCCAGAATCCCCACGCCCGCGACGATAGCGGCGCCCACCGACAGTTCCGGTTCAGGCGGTCTTGAGCGCCAGGACCAGGAGGCCGATGTCCGCGCCGGTGTCAGCGGCGAGCTCCGCCGTGGGCGGCGCCACGGGTTCGAGCGGGTATTGCCTGCTGGTGGCGGGAAGCCCGTCGGAGGACCCGAGCAGGACCCGGGGGCTGGACACCGGGCTGAGCGTGTAGTGGCGCCACTTCTTGAACGTCGACTCCGCGAGGGCTAGCTGGTTCCCCGACCACAGCACCACGACCGCCCTGGTCGCGGTGCGGACCAGGACCGAGCACGGGGCCTGCGAGATCGTGGCCACCTTCGCCGCTGTGAGGCGGGGATTGCCGAACTCGCCGTCGAGCACCCAGGTGTCGGACTCGAGCCGGGCGTCGAAACCCGCCTTCGCGAGGTTTTCGCGGACGACGGCCCTCGGGTCGTCCACGGCCTCGGTGGTGAAGGAGATGAGTTCTTCCACCTCGGAGTACACCGCTGCGATTCCCTGGTGGTGCAACGGGATTCGCAGGTACTCGTCGACGTGGCGCGGCTCCGCGTGGGGGATGACATCGCGCGCGCGTTCCCAAACGCGGGTGCCGAGCCGGTCGGCGCCGCTCGTTCCGCGCAGGCTGGTTCCCCGGAGCAGGACCGCGACACCCACCGCCGTGAGCGCCATCGCCATGTCGAGCGCCATGGCGGGCAGTTCGCGCTGCTCCTGCTCCGAGGGGATGACCGCGGTGACGACGTCGGCGAAGTCCGCCCGCCAGGCGTCGGAGCCCTTCCAGACGCCCGCGGCGAGGAGGGTGAGGTAGACCTTGACCGCGGCGGCCCTGGTCGCGGCGGGGCCCTCCGCGTCGCGGACGCGGGCGGCGAGCTTCGCCGCGTCCTTGCGCATCCTGGCGTGCACGCGCTCGACGTCCGGTTCGCCGTCGGGTTCGTCGAGCGCGGCGGTCACCACGACCTCGTCCTCCTCGCCTTCGGGCTCCTCCTCCCAGGAGTGGTCCGCGACGGGGGCCGGGCCGGGCAGCAGCCCCGGGTACACCCAGGCCGCGAACGACGCGCCGAGCATCGTCTCGGTGCGCAGCGCCCAGGAGCCGTGGGGGTCGGTCCGGGCCGCACCCATCCGCGCGGGGTCGGCGTGCGGCTGGTCCGCGAAGGCGATGTGCAGTTCCTCGATGTCCCGGACGAGTTGCTGGAACAGCGAGGCGTCGAGGAAGACCTTCTCCGGGTCGTGGTCGCGGGCGGCCCGCGGCGCGGAGTCGTCGCGGGGCTCGCACCGGGCGGTGTCGGTCAGGTTCACCACGCTCGACACGGTCGGGTCGGTGATGTCGCCCGCCCGGGCGCGCACCGAGGAACCCGCGGGGAAGGTGGTGGGGAAGTCGGTCGCGGTCAACGGCGCCCGCGGCTCGGGGACGACCTCGTGGACGGCCGCCCAGGTGCCGGGCTGCCCGCTCTCGGACATCTCGATCACCACGCGCCCGCCGACCTGGCTGCTCAGCTCCACGGACGCGACCCCGGTCCGCAGGCGGGCACCAACGACGACCAGCGCGGGCGACGACGGGCCGGTGCGCTGGTCGGGGATCGTGGACACCCCGCTGACCTCGACCACGGGGACCGTCTCCACGGCCTTCGGGACGAGGGAGTCGGTGATGGGGCAGACGGCGACCAACTCGCAGTTCCCACCCGCCTCGGTCGAGGTGAGCATCGCCGCCGCGCTCGGGTTCGCGCTGCCGACCACCGCCCGCCGGGCGCCGTCGACGACCCACTCCACCAGCTTGCCGTGGCGCATGCGGGTCTCGTCCAGCACCGCCACCACGGCGCCGGGGACCGCCGCGCCCAGCGTGGTCCCGTCGTACTGGGACATCGTGGGCTGGAGCGCGAGCGTGGTCGCCGCGGGCCGGGTACGGGCGACGATGGCGCGCACCGCGGCGGAAGCCGCGTCGAAGAAGGGCGCGGACACGGCCAGGGCGTCCACCGGCCCCACCGGCAGCAGGCGCAGCAGCGGCGCCCGCAGGTTGCCCGCGATCCGCAGGTCCGGGTGCGTCCCGTCCGGCCGGTCCGGGGTCACCGCGTCGGCGACCGAGCGGACGGTGTCAGCGATCCACGACGGCATGAGCACCACCCGGGGCAGGTCCTCGAGCCAGGCGCCCAGGTCGGCCAGGGCGACCGGGCCGCGGCCGCGCTCGGCGCGCAGCACCAGCCACAGCTCGTCGTTGTGCCCCCAGCCCGCCAGCGTCGGGTTCCCCGACCCCAGTGCCACCCGGACCTGCTCGTCGCCCACCAGCACGACGAGCTTGGGGTGGAACGCCTTGGCGCAGCGGGCGTGGCCGTGCTGATAGCCGGAGCCCGCGTGGCGGACGTCGACCGGGTCGTGCACGGCCTGCCCCGGGTCGGTGAGGACGGTGACGCGGGCGCCGAGGCCGCGGCTGAGCGAGACCAGGTGCCGCTCCAGGAAGACCAGGTCGGCGGTGTAGCCGGTGACCAGCACCTCGCGCAGCGGACCGGCGCCGGTGTCGGTGTTCCACTCCCGCAGCAGCGACAGCGGCGACTGGAAGGTGATCATCGCGGCAGCCCCAGCACCCGGCGTCCGGTCTCGGTGACCGACCAGCCGCGGGCGAGGACGCCGGACTGCTCGGCGAGCGCCGTCAACTGCTCCACCCGCAGGCCCACGTTGGCCGACCCCTCCACCTGTTCGGCGAAGTAGCGGCCATTGCGCTCGTGCAGCTTGGAGAACAGGGTCATGTGCCCGTCCGCGTGCAGCCTGAGCTTGCGCATCGCCACCCGCCGCGACTGGGCCGGCATGTCGTCGACCAGGGTCCGCGCGAACGCCTCGGGCCGCTGTGCGGCGTGGTCGTCCCGGCGCCGCAGCACCCAGTCGGGGGTGAGGAAGGGGTTGCCGCCCCGGCCGCGGAACATCCGCTCGGCACGGCCGGTCAGCTCGGTCGACCTGGCCGCGCCCACCAGCAGCCTGCGGATGTCATCGCCCACGGTCGGGCGGGCACCGCCGAGGTCATCCTCCGCTGGACGCGGGTCGCCCGCGCTGTCGAGCGTCGCGGGCAGGTCCGCCACCAGGGCGTCCAGGGAGCGGGCGGTGCCACCCAGCTCCGCGGCGATCCAGTCGTGCAGGTCCTGGCGGGTGGCGGTGCCCCCGGCCGAGCGGACCCGCTCGACGAGGGCGGCCCAGAGCCGCCGCCACGCGCCGACGGAGTAGTGGCGCAGCAGGACACCGCGCCAGTCGAGCGCACTGGGGCACGCTGCGAGGAGCGGGTCGGTGGTGGCGGCCCGCCCGAAGGCCACGGTGTCGACCATCGACCGGACGGGCGTGGCGCGGGGGTTGAGCTGGATCGACCGGGCCAGCACCCGCAGCGATTCCCGGCGCGCGCGATCCGGCCCGGTCGGCTCGTCCGGACCCGCGGCGCACAGGATGTCGCGGAACGGCACCCGCTCGGGGGCGGTCGCCGTGTACACCAACTCGGGCCCCGAGTCGTCGAGGGTGACCGGCCGGTGCGCGGCGGTGTCGAACAGGGGCCGGAACAGGGCCGACACGCCCGGCGGGCACGGGTGCCTGCCCGTGCGCAGCGCGCCACCGGTCACGGAGGCGAGCCCGAGGGTGGCGGTGGAACCGTTGTACTGCTCCCAGAACCCCCACCTGCGGGGCGAGTACGACTCGTCGAGGTCACGGGGGTCACCCGCGGCGATCCTCGCCCTGATGGAGTCCGCCGCGTGCGGGTAGTCCGGCACGTCCGGCCGTTCGCCGTCCGCGTGTTGCAGGAACGCCAACGCCAGCGCGACCTCGCTGCGGCGCAGGACCCGCCGGAAGCCCTCGCTGTCCAGGGAGCGCTCCTCGGCGTAGGCGCCGAGCGCCCAGTACATCGAGAACCACCGCACGAGCCTGGTCAGCGTGGACACCCCGGGGACCAACACCCCCACGGCCGAGACCACGGCCCCCTCGACCGACAACGGGTACCGGCCACCCCTGACCTCGAGCCCGTTCTCACACCACTGCGGCCCATCGACCTGCGTCACTCGCACCGTCAAGATCACCCCCACCGCAGCATCGCACGAGAGGCCCACGCCGTTGGCCGGATCTGTGCCACGCAGGTCGAGCGCGGCCCCGGACGACCATCCACCGGGTACGAGGTGGTTGTCCGCCAAGACGAGGACTGGTGGCGGCCCGCTCGGGCGCGGTGGTGGCCGGGCAGGCTAGTTTGCTCGGGTGAGCCTCCTCGATGATGTGGCCGAGCGCGACGGCTGGCGCTGCTGGGTGTGCGACGAGCCAGTGGACCCCGACATGTCGGTGAACGACCCGCGGGGACCCAGCGTCGACAGCCGGACCGCCGATCGGAAGGCCAAGGTCGCCGAGCGGCTCGCGCACCGCGGGTGCAACACCCGCAAGGGCGCGGTGAAGGTGGTCATCGCCTGGCCGGAGCGCCTGCACGTGGCCGAGCCCGCGCCGCTGGTCACCGTCGCCGGGCGGCTGGAGCGCAAGGGGGGCCGCGAGGTGGTCGCCCGCTGCCCGACCGAGCAGGACGCCCGCGAGGCGGCGGAGTGGCTGGCGGACCGGTTCTCCCGACTGGTCCCCGGGCTGCCGGTGACCGCGAACGTCGAGGCGGGCGGCGGGCAGTTCCTCGTCGTCCTGGCCACCGGCCGCCGCTGACCCGGGACCACCGCGGCGAGCCACACCGTCGACCGGACCGCCGGTCGGGGTCCGCGCCGGTCAGTCGGCGAAGCGGGCGAGGTGGGCGGTGACGTCGTCGGCGAAGCGGGCGAGGAGGGCGGTGAGGGTGCGGCGGTCCTGGGGGGTCCAGTCGGCCAGGGCTTCGGTGAACCAGCCGAACAGGACACCGAGGTAGCGGGTGGCGAGGTCCCGGCCCTGCGGTGTCAGTTCGACCAGGCGGGCGCGGGAGTCGTTCGGGTCGGTGACGCGGTGGACGAGGCCGCGGGTCTCCAGGGTGTTGAGCTGGCGGGTGACGTGCGGGCCGACCACCTGCATCCGGGTGGCGATCTCGCCGACGCGCAGGGGTTCGCCCGCGATGTGCAGGACGTTGAGGACCGTCATGGCGGGGCGCTCCAGCGTCACGCCCGCCGCCGCCATGGCGCGCTCGTCGAGCTTGCCGCGGTTGACCGCGGTGCCGATCTGCGAGAGGCGGGGCAGCAGGGCCGCCAGCAGGTCGTCGGCTCCCCCGGTGTCGGTGGTCATCAGCACTCCCCTTACATGCATACCTAACTTAGGTATATGATCGGTGGTATCCCGTTCGTCGTGAGCGACCGCTCACGGCGTGGATAAAGATACCTAAGGTAGGTAGACAGCCATGGCTCGTGTTCTTGTCTCCGGTGCCAGTGTCGCCGGGCCGACGTTGGCGTTCTGGTTGCGGCACCACGGTTTCGAGGTCACCGTAGTGGAGAAGGCGGGGGCCGTTCGCGGTGGCGGCTACCCGATCGACATCCGGGGCACCGCGGTGGAGGTCGTCGACCGGATGGGGCTGCTCCCCCGGGTCGCGGCGAAGCACATCGACACGCGGCGGCTGACCTTCGTCGACATCGACGGGCGCGAAGTCGGGACCATTCGGCCGGAGGAGGTCACCGGGGGTGTCGAGGGCCGTGACCTGGAGCTGCCCCGCGGTGACCTCACCGACGTCCTCTACGACGCCGTGCGCGACCGGGTCGACTTCCGCTTCGGCGACTCCATCGCCGCCCTCACCGAGCACGGCACCGGCGTCGACGTGGTGTTCCGGGGCGGG
Organism: Actinokineospora spheciospongiae; assembly: GCF_003182415.1. NCBI lineage: Bacteria > Bacillati > Actinomycetota > Actinomycetes > Pseudonocardiales > Pseudonocardiaceae > Actinokineospora > Actinokineospora spheciospongiae. The sequence goes on from NZ_QHCP01000010.1 coordinate 13,473, forward strand.
GACCGGGCGACCTTCGACCTGGTGATCGGGGCGGACGGGCTGCACTCGGGCACCCGGCGGCTGGCCTTCGGGCCGGAAGCCGACCACCTGCGCCACCTGGGCTACTGCTTCGCCGGGTTCACCATGCCCAACCACCTGGGCCTGGCCCACGGCGGCATCACCTGGAACACCCCGGGCAAGGCGGGCGTGCTCTACGCGGCGGGCGCGAGCGACCGGCTGCACGCGTTCCTCACCTTCAGCAGCCCCGAACCGCCCGCCGGTGCCCACCGCGACCCGGCCGCTCAGCGCGACCTGGTCGCGGCCGAGTTCGCGGGCCACGGCTGGGAGATCCCGCGCATGGTGGCCGCCATGCGCGCCGCCGACGACCTGTACTTCGACGTCGTCAGCCAGATCCACCTGCCCGCCTGGTCCACCGGCCGGGTGGCGCTGGTTGGCGACGCCGCCCACGCCCCGTCGTTCCTCTCCGGGCAGGGGTCGAGCATCGCGCTGGTCGGCGCCTACGTCCTGGCGGGTGAGCTGGCCACGCACGCCGACCACACCGAGGCGTTCGCCGCCTACGAGCGGGGCCTGCGCGGCTTCGTGGAGCGCAACCAGGCCCTGGCGACCGGTGGCGCACCGACGCTCATCCCGCGCACGGCGGAGGAACTGCGGCTGCGCGACGCGGCGCTCGCCGACCCGTCCCTCCTGCCCGGACGGACGAGCCGGGAGGTGACCACCGCGCTCGCGCTGGCGGACTACGCGTGAGGTGCCCCGCGTTCACGCGCCGCGGCCGGTGCGCTCCTGCAGGGCCTCGATCCGCTCGCTCGCCTCGGCCTTGGTGAGGTCGTCCGGGACCTCCTCACCGGCTTCCTGGGCGAGGGTGTGCAGGTAGGAGCGCTGCGGGCCGGTCATCGGCTCGTCGCCGGTGACCCACTCGTCGGTGGGCTTCTCGGCCGTGGGCTCGGGTGTGGACTCGGTCATCTGTCGTCTCCTCGGAGGGGTCGAACGGGTGTTCGGCCAAGGTAGTCGGATCGATTCACCCGCGCACGCCGAGCGGGATGCGGGCGGCGGGCGAATACTCGGAGCACATGGAGACCATCCCGCCGCACGTGTTCGTGATCTTCGGCGCGACCGGGGACCTGGCCAGGCGCAAGCTGTTCCCCGGGCTGTTCAAGCTGTACCGGGCCGGGCTGCTGCCGGAGTTCGCCGTCATCGGGTCGGGCAGGCACTCGCCGGGCACCGACGAGGAGTTCCGCGCCAAGGTCGCCAAGGACCCCGACGACCCGCGGTGGGCGGAGTTCGCCGAGCACATCACCTTCCAGACCTCCTCGGCCGACGACGGCGAGGAACTGGCGGCAGCGGTCGAGGCGCGGCGGGCGGAGTTGGGTGCGGACTCCCGCACGCTGCTGTACCTGTCCGTGCCGCCGGGCACCATGCGGCCGATGGTGGACATGCTCGGCAAGACCGGCCTGTCCCGGGACGCCCGGCTGGTGCTGGAGAAGCCGTTCGGCAGCGACCTGGAGACCGCGCGCGAGCTGAACTCCGCGCTGCACGAGGTGTTCGACGAGGACAGCCTGTTCCGGATCGACCACTTCCTCGGCAAGGAAGCGGTGCAGAACATCCTGGTGTTCCGCTTCGCCAACGGCCTGTTCGAACCGATCTGGCGGCAGGGGCACATCGCCTACGTGCAGATCGACGTGCCGGAGTCGATCGGCATCGAGGGCCGGGCGAGCTTCATGGAGTCCACCGGCACCTTCCGCGACATGGTCACCACCCACCTGTGCCAACTGCTCGGGTTCCTGGCGCTGGAGCCGCCGACGGAGATCAGCGCGGAGGCGCTGCGCGCGGAGAAGCTCAAGCTCTACCGCTCGCTGCGCCCGCTGGACCCGGAGAAGGTCGTCTTCGGCCAGTACGCCGGGTACCGCGACGAGGAGGGCGTGGCCCCGGATTCCGAAGTGGAGACGTTCGTGGCGCTGGAGGCCCGCGTCGACAACTGGCGGTGGCAGGGCGTGCCGTTCTACCTGCGCACCGGCAAGGCGATGGCGCAGTCGCGGCGCACGGTGACCGTCGGGTTCACCGAACCGCCGCTGGCGATGTTCCCCAACCGGGTCGACTGCGCGCCCAGCGAGCTGGTGTTCGAGCTGACCGAGGAGCCGCGGGTGGCGCTGGGCATCCGGGCGAAGAAGCCGGGGCCGGGCCTGGAGGTCGGGTCGGCGCGGCTGGACCTGGACTTCGAGGAGGCGTTCCAGGGCGCGGAACCGCTGGAGGCCTACGAGAAGCTGCTGCTCGACGTGCTGCGCGGCGACCAGACGCTGTTCAGCGGCAACGCCGAGATCGAACGCCTGTGGGAGGTGTGCGAGCCGGTGCTGGAGAACCCGCCGCCGGTCCAGGTCTACGACAGGGGGAGCTGGGGGCCGAAGGCCGCGCTGGCCGTGCCCGGTGAGGCCGGTTGGCGGGCAGCCGAGCAGTGACCGCGTACCCACCGATCGCCGAGCACGGCATCATCGGCGACCTGCGCACGGCGGCGCTGGTCGACACGGGCGGCCGGGTCGACTGGTTCTGCGCGCCCCGCTTCGACTCGCCCAGCGTCTTCGGCGCGCTGCTCGACGCCGAGCGCGGCGGGCACTGGCTGATCAACCCGGTGTGCGAGGTGGTGACCAGGCACCAGTACTACTTCCCCGACACCAACATCCTCATCACCCGCTTCCTCACCGAGGACGGCATCGTCGAGGTGCAGGACTACATGCCGATCCTGCGCCCGCACGACCCCGACCACCGGCAGCGGCTGGTGCGCCGGGTGGTGAACGTACGCGGGCACATGACCATGCGGATGCGCGTCGAACCGCGCCCCGACTACGGCCGCGCCGTCCCGGACACCAGTGGCGACGGGCGACGGGTGGTGTTCGAGACGGCGGACCTGCGGCTGGCGCTGGAGTCCTCGGTGGAGCTGGAGGTCGGGGGCGGTGCCGCCGGGGCGGAGTTCCCGCTGTCGGCTCAGGAGACCGCGCTGTTCGTGCTGGAGGTCGGCGACCCCGGACCGGCCGGGGAGCACGACGGCGACCTGTTCGACGCCACGGTCGGGTTCTGGCGCGGCTGGTTGTCGAAGTCGCGCTACACCGGCCGCTGGCGGGAGATGGTGCACCGCTCGGCGCTGACGCTCAAGCTGCTCACCCACGAGCCAACCGGCGCCATCGTGTCCGCACCGACCATGGGCCTGCCCGAGCAGTTGGGCGGCGAGCGCAACTGGGACTACCGGTACGTGTGGCTGCGCGACGCCGCGTTCAGCCTGTACGCCCTGCTGCGCCTGGGTTTCGTCGACGAGGCGGAGGCGTTCACCGGCTGGCTGACCGACCGGGTCACCGAGGACCACGACGGCGAACTGGGCCCGCTGCGCGTCCTCTACACCATCGACGGCGACAGCGACCTGGTCGAGGAGGAGCTGGACCACCTGTCCGGCTACCGGGGCTCCCGCCCGGTCCGGGTCGGCAACGGGGCGGCGGGCCAGCTCCAGCTCGACGTCTACGGCGAGGTGATCGACTCGATCTACCTGTTCGACAAGCACGGCGCGGGCATCTCCCACGGGGTGTGGGCGGGCCTGTGCGTGCTGCTCGACTGGCTGATGGACCACTGGGACCAGCCGGACCAGGGCATCTGGGAGTCCCGGGGCGACGGCCGCGACCACACGTTCTCCCGGGTGATGTGCTGGGTGGCCGTCGAGCGCATGGTGCGCGTGGCCCGCCGCCGCGGCCTCCCCGCCGACCTCACCCGCTGGACCACCGTCCGCGACGACATCTACCGCCAGATCATGACCGAGGGCTGGAACGGTGAGGCGTTCACCGCCGCCAAGGACACCGACGGCCTCGACGCGGCGCTGCTGCTGATGCCGATGGTCAAGTTCTGCTCCCCCACCGACCCCCGCTTCCTGGCCACGGTCGAGGCCATCGACGAGGCGCTGGTGGTCGACGACAGCCTGGTCTTCCGCTACGACCCCGAGGCCGGGGCGGACGGCCTCGACGGCGAGGAGGGCACGTTCTCGCTGTGCTCGTTCTGGTGGGTGGAGGCGCTGGCGCGCACCGGGCAGCAGGACCGGGCCAGGCTGGCGATGGAGAAGATGTTCACCTACGCCAACCACCTCGGGCTGTACGCGGAGCAGATCGCCCTGACCGGTGAGCAACTGGGCAACTTCCCGCAGGCGTTCACGCACCTGGCCCTGATCAGCGCCGCCACCAACCTGGACCGCTTCTTCGACACCGCCTGAGCGCCCCCGGTCACACCACCGGGTGGTCGGGCACCCGGGCCAGCAGGTCCTCCGGGGCGGACAACCGCCACGCCTCGAAGACCAATTCGGACAGCTCGTCGACCTCCACCCCGGAGAGCCGCACCACCACCCAGCCGAACCCACCCCAGGTGAACTGCTCCTCGAACACCTCCGGTCGCTCGGCGACGAGCGCCTGCTGCTCCGACAGGGTTTGCTTGAGGCCGACGGTCTGCGTGCGCGGCCAGTAGTAGCCGAACCTCTTGCCGCACACGGAGAAACTGCTGGCGCGCTCACCGTCCGCGCGGTCGACCTCGGCGAGGGCGCCGAGGATGTCGAAGAACTGCTCACTGCGCACGGCCATCATCCACTCCCCAGGGTCGAGGTGGCGAAGCCTAGCCGGCACCCCCGACAGAACCGGCTACGCGTCGCGGTTGTCGGCGACCGGGTCGTGCGCCTCCCGGTCGGGGCCGTCGATGGTGCCGGTCTCGGCGTTGTGGTGGAACCCGACCGGGCTGCCCTGGAGGGTCCCGTTCGGCTGGACGGTCGTCAGCCGCCTCGGGCGTTGACCGCGCAGGTAGTCGAGTTCGGCAGAGGTGAGCGGATGACGCTGTCCTGGGCGCCCGGGCCGGGGGTCGCAATCCCGCGACGGTCGAAGGGGTGCGAAACGCGACGTGCGGCACCCAGTTGCGTAGTGAGTACTCACTACGTATCATTGGTGGCATGAGCGGACAGGAAGCACCTCGGCAGCGGGCACCTCGGCGCAGCGTCGAGGAGCGCCGCGCCATGGTGGTCGCCGCCGCCATCCCGCTGCTGGCCGAACTCGGGCCATCGGTGACCACGTTGCAGATCGCGCGGGCCGCCGGGATCAGCGAGCCCACCGTCTTCCGGGCGTTCACCGACAAGGACGAGTTGCTGGCCGCCTGCCTCGCCCACGTTTCCGACCCCACCCGGGTCATCGCCGAATTGGCCGCCGTCGACCCCGAACTGCCCCTGCGCGAGCGGTTGGTCGCGGTGATCGACGCCGTTTCGGCCCAGGCTGCCCTGACCGGGGCCGTGGTGGACGCCGTGCGGCTGGCCGCTCCCCCTCGGGCCCGCACCACGGACGCCGCGGGGGACGGGGAACGGGCCAGGGCCACAGCCGGGCGGGACTCCGCCCGCGCCCGGTTGCACGCCGCCGTGGTCGCCGTGCTGGAGAGCGACGCCGGGGCGCTGCGGACCCCGGTCGGAGAGGTGGCGACCGTGGTGCTCACCATCGTGACCGCCCTGGGGACCGGGGCCAAGTGGAGCGGCGACGACGACGGGTTGACCGCGGGCGCGCTCGCCGACCTCGTGTTGAACGGCGTCGCACTGTAGTTCGACCTCGACCCACCACTTGGGAGCGGAAAGGCACCCGCCGTGATCAACGCCGCCCGCGTGCCCGCCATCGCCCGCGACCGCCGGTTCCTCGCCCTGTGGGGTGCCCACAGCATCTCCACCCTCGGGGACGCGCTGACCACCCTCACCCTGATCCTCCTGGTCACCGAGAAGACCCACTCGGTCGCCGCGATCGGGGGGCTGACCCTGGTCATCGCCGTGCCCGGCATCGTGATCGGGCTGCTGGCCGGGGCCTACGTCGACCGGCACGACCGGCGGCGGATCATGATCCTGTCGGACGCGCTGCGGGCGGTGCTGCTGCTGGCGCTCGCCGTCTCGGTCGTGAACTGGCCCGGGTTGCCCGTGCTCTACCTGATCGCCTTCCTCCAGGCCGCGGTCGGGACGTTCTTCGAACCGGCCCGGGCCGGGTTGATGCAGGTGATCGTGCCCGCCGAGGAGCAACTGCGGGCGAACTCGCTCATGCAGACGACCACGGTCATCGGGGAGCTGACCGGGGCGACCGCGGCCGGTGTGCTGGTCGCCACCCTGCACACCCACTGGATCGCCTTCACCGTGGACGCGGCGACCTTCGCGGTGTCGGCGCTGCTCATCGCGATGATCCGGCGCACCGACAACACCCCGGCCTGCGAGCCGCAGACGACCTGGGCCGCGATCACCGACGGGTTGCGCGCGGTGCGCTCCTCCCCCGCGCTGCGCGGGCTGCTGCTGGTGTTCAGCGCGCTCACCTTCGCGCTCAGCCCCATGGCCGTGCTGCTCGCCCCCTACGTGGTCGACACGCTGCACATCTCCACCGGCTGGATCGGCGTGATCCAGAGCGGTGACACCGCGGGCAACCTGATCGGGGGTGTACTGGTCCTCGTGCTGGCCAAGCGGATCAACCCGCGGTTGATGATCATCAGCGGGATGGTGCTGCTGGCCGCGCTGATCGCCGCGCTGCCGCTGGCGGCCACCGTGGTGGCGCTGCTCGTCGCCCACCTCGTCTTCGGTCTGCTCACCGTGTCGATCCAGACCGGCATCGGCGCGCTCATCCAGACCGAGGTGGACAACGCGCTGATGGGGCGGTTCATGGGGCTGATGTCGATCATCCCGAGCACCGTGTCCATCTTCGGCATGGCCTTCGCGGGCAGCTTCGGCGCGCTGCTGGGCATCCAGACCGTCTTCGTCACCTGCAGCGCCGTCCTCGCCGTGGGGACCGCTCTGGCCTGGTCGCAGTTCCGGCGGGCCGCCCGGGAGCGGGTGGCCGCCTCCACGTCGACCGGCTCGGTGCACCAGCCGGTGGGCGGCTCATCCCCCGGCTCGACGTACACCGGGCGGCACCAGCGCTCGTAGCGGCACAGCTCCTTGGAAAAGGGACGCCACTCCGGCGGGAACTCCGGCACCGTGGAGGTCCGGTCGGCCAGCACGTACTCGAAGTCGTCCGACTCACCGCGGATGGTGACGAAGCCCGTGGTGAGACAGCGCGGTCCGCAGGTCACGCCACGATCGTGACGCCACTGGGGGTCAAGCGGTCAGGTGGGCGTGCAGCAGGCCTGCGGCTTCGAGCAGGGCGAGGGACTGCGCGTCGAGGGCGGCGCGGCGTTCGGCGATGGCGGCGGCGAGGGCTTCGCGGCTGCCCGTGCGGTGCAGGTCGGTCAGGACCTGGGTGATGCGGGGGAACGGGTAGTGGGCCTTGCGGAGCATGGCGACGACCCGGGCGTCGCGGACGTCGAGTGGGGTGTAGCGGCGGTAGCCGGTGGCGGGGTCGCGGGCGGGGGTGAGCAGGCCCGCGGCCTCCCACACGCGCAGTGCGGAGGTGCGAACCGACAGCGCGGCGGCGACCTCGCCGACCAGTCGGTCCGGGCCGGGGGTGACCGGGGTGTCGGCGACCGCGCCGAGGGCTTCGGCGGTGCTCTCGGCGGCTTGGCGCTCGGCGTGGAGGGTGGCGTGGGCGGCGTCGACGAGGTGCAGTGCGGTGGTGGGGTCGCCCGCGTTGGCGGCGTGGAGGACGGCGGTGGCGCGGTCGGTGCCGAGGGCGCGGGCGAGGGCGCGGTAGGCGAGGAGGGCGCGCAGGTGCTCGGGGCCGTACCGGCGGTAGCCGGATTCGGTTCTGGGCACTTCCGGGAGCACGCCCGCCGCCTCGTGGTTGCGGACCTGCTGGGTGGAGATGCCCGCGTGCCGGGCTAGGTCGACTGGGCGCAGCGGCATGGCGCATGCCTACCACGGGGGTTGAGGCTTTTTGCGGCCGACTCCAGCACAGGTCTCAACTGGTTGTTCAAAGATAGGGTTGAAGTGTGAATTCATCCAGTTCAGCGCCGGTAGTGGAGTGCATCCGGGTGGTCGGTGCGCACGAGCACAACCTGACCGGGATCGATGTGGAGATCCCCAAGCGCCGGGTCACCGTGGTGACCGGGGTGTCGGGGTCGGGCAAGTCGTCTTTGGTGTTCGACACCATCGCCGTGGAGGGGCAGCGGCAGTTCCACGAGACGCTGCCCGCGTTCGTGCGGTCGTTCCTGCCCGCGTCCGGGCGGCCCGCGGTGGACCTGATCGAGCACCTGCCCGCCACGATCGCCGTCGACCAGCGGCCGCTGGTCGGCGGTTCGCGGTCGACTGTGGGGACGATCACCGACATCGCCCCGCTGCTGCGGCTGCTGTTCTCCCGCGCGGGTGAGCCGTTCATCGGGTACGCGGACGCGTTCTCGTTCAACATGCCCGCCGGGATGTGCCCGGACTGCGACGGGCTGGGGCAGGTGATCGGGGTCGACCTGCCCGCGTTCCTGGACCCGGCCAGGTCCCTCGACGGGGGCGCGCTGCTGGCGCCCGCGTTCGCCGTCGGGTCGCTGGACTGGCGGATCTACGCCGAGTCCGGCCGGTTCGACCCGGCGAAGCCGGTGGCCGACTACACCGACGCCGAGCGCGAGGAGCTGCTGCACGGCGCGTCGGGGCACGTCCCGTTGGACGTCAACGGCTCGACCGTGAAGATGACCTACGAGGGCGCGGTGGTGAAGTTCCGCCGCCGCTACGTCGACACCGCCGAGGAGAAGAGCGCGCGCACCAAGGAGATGGTGCAGCGGTTCACCACCTCCGTGCCGTGCGCGTCGTGCGGGGGGACGCGGCTGTCGCAGTTGGCCCGCGACTGCACGATCGACGGCCGGTCCATCGCGGACCTCAACGCGCTGGAGGCCGACGAGCTGCTGGCCGTGCTCACCGCCTTCGACGTGCCGAAGGCGCAGCCGGTGGTCGACTCGCTGGTGGGGCTGGTGGGCCACCTCGTCGACATCGGGCTGGGCTACCTGAGCCTCGACCGCGCCACCAGCACCCTGTCGGGCGGCGAGGCGCAGCGGGTCAAGATCGTGCGCCACCTGTCGAGCAGCCTCAACGACATGCTCTACGTGTTCGACGAGCCCAGCATCGGCCTGCACCCGCGCGACGTGCACCGGTTGACGTCGCTGCTGCACACGTTGCGGGACAAGGGGAACACCGTGCTGGTCGTGGAGCACGACCGGGACGTGATCACCGCCGCCGACCACGTGCTGGACATCGGGCCGGGCGCGGGCGCGGCGGGTGGGCGGGTCGTCTACGCGGGCGACCTGGCCGGGCTCGCCTGCGCGGGCACCCCGACCGGGGACCACCTCACCGCCGCGACGACGGTCAAGGACCGGGTTCGCGCCAGGACCGGCAGCCTGTCGGTGGTGGGCGCGCGGACGCACAACCTGCGGGACCTCAGCGTGGACCTGCCGACCGGGGTGCTGACGGTGATCGCCGGGGTGGCGGGGTCGGGCAAGTCGAGCCTGGTCGGCGGCGCGTTCCGGGCGCAGCACCCGGAGGCGGTGCTGGTCGACCAGTCGCCGCCGCGGGCCAACCGGCGGTCGACGACGCTGACCTTCACCGGGATCGCCGACCAGGTCCGCGCCGCGTTCGCCAAGGCCAACGGGGTGGCCCCGGCCCTGTTCAGCGCCAACTCCGCCGGGGCCTGCGGCAACTGCGCGGGCCTGGGGTTCACCCAGACCGACCTGGCGGCGTTCGACTCGGTGGCCCAGGTCTGCCAGACCTGCGACGGGCGCCGCTTCACCGACGAGGTGCTGGCCCACCGGCTGCGCGGGCGCTCGATCGGTGACGTGCTGGAGATGTCGGTGGCCGAGGGGCTGGAGTTCTTCCGGGGCAGCCGCAAGGTCGCCGCCGTGCTGACCGCGGTCGCCGACGTCGGCCTGGACTACCTGCGCCTGGGCCAGCCGCTGACCACGTTCTCCGGTGGCGAGTGCCAGCGGGTCAAGCTCGCCACCCGCCTGCACACCCCGGGCACCACCTACGTCCTGGACGAGCCGACCACCGGCCTGCACCTGGCCGACGTGGGCAGGCTGCTCGGCGTCCTGGACCGCCTGGTCGACACCTACGGCTCCACCGTCGTGGTCATCGAGCACAACCTCGACGTCATCGGCCACGCCGACTGGGTGGTGGAGCTGGGGCCGGAGGGCGGCAGGCGCGGTGGGCAGGTCGTGTTCGAGGGCACCCCGCGCGACCTGTGCGCGGCGGGCACCGCGACCGGCGAGCACCTGCGCCGGGCGGTGGCGGGATGAGCGGGTTCCCCGCCGCGGTCGCCGCCGCCGCGTCAGCCGTGGCCGACGTCCTCGACGGGCACCGGCCGCGCGGCGGCGGGGCGTACCCGATCGGCGCGGTGCTGCCGGTGCTCGTCGAGCAGCACGACGTGCTGCGGGCCGCCGTGGACGCGGTCCCCGATCCGCTGCCGGAACCGCTGGCGGCCGAGCTGGCGGGGTTGATGAGCTACCTGCAACTGCTGCGGGTGCGCTACCACCGGCTCAGCACCATCGAGCCCCAGGACTCGGTGTTCGCCACGCGCGCGATCACCGCCACGCACGTGGAGGCGCGGCGGGTGCGGGATCGGGCGAAGCGGATGTGACACCCGGGGCGTCCGGCTGGAACCGGTGGACGTGGCCCGTCCGCTGAGTGGCACCGGCACCCGCCGGACGCACAGCCCGCTCACAGGGAACGCACAAAACCCACCCAGCGCGGCCCACCACCGTGGTCCCCATGACCCTCGTCGCCGACCGCGCCGTGCCCACCGACCGACCCGGTGGCATCCCCGAGACCCCCGCCGCTCCCCCGCCGAGACGGCACCGCGTCGCACTGGCGGTGCTGCTGCTGGGGACCGCCGTGCTCTACCTGTGGAACCTGGGCGCCTCCGGGTGGGCCAACGCCTACTACTCGGCCGCCGCCCAGGCGGGCGGGGAGAGCTGGTCGGCGTGGTTCTTCGGCGCGACCGACGCGGCGGGCGGCATCACCGTCGACAAGACGCCCGCCGCGACCTGGCTCATGGGGTTGTCCGTGCGGGTCTTTGGGCTCAGCTCGTGGAGCGTGCTGGTGCCGCAGGCGCTGGCCGGGGTGGCGTCGGTGGCCGTGCTGCACGCGGCGGTCCGGCGGTGGTCCGGCCCGGCGGCGGGGCTGATCGCGGGTGCGGCGCTGGCGTTGACCCCGGTGGCGGCGCTGATGTTCCGGTTCAACAACCCGGACGCGCTGCTGGTGCTGCTGCTGGTGGTGGCCGCCTACTGCGTGGTGCGCGCGTTGGAGAAGGCCAGTCCGAAGTGGCTGGTGCTCGCGGGTGCCGCGGTCGGGTTCGCGTTCCTGACCAAGATGTTGCAGGCGTTCCTGGTGCTGCCCGCCTTCGCGCTGGTCTACCTGATCGCCGCCCCCACCGGGCTGGGCAAGCGGATCGGGCACCTGGTCGCCGCACTCGGCGCGATGGTCGTCGCGGGCGGCTGGTGGGTCGTGGTGGTCGAACTGGTGCCCGCTGCCAGTAGGCCCTACATCGGCGGCTCGCAGGAGAACAGCGTGCTGGAGCTGGCGCTGGGCTACAACGGCCTGGGCAGGCTCACCGGCAACGAGGTCGGCAGCGTCGGCGGCGGTGCGGGCTGGGGCTCGCCCGGCTGGTCGCGGCTGTTCGGCACCGAGATGGGCAGCGAGATCGCCTGGCTGCTGCCCGCCGCGCTGCTGGCCCTGCTCGGCGGTCTCTGGCTGACCCGCCGCGCCCCGCGCACCGACCGGACCCGGGCCGCGCTGGTCCTGTGGGGTGGTTGGCTGCTCGTCACCGGCGTCACGTTCAGCCTGATGGACGGCATCATCCACCCGTACTACGCGGTGGCGCTGGCCCCGGCGGTGGCGGCCCTGGTGGGCATCGGCGCGGCCACCGCCTGGCGGTCGCGGCACGACTTCGCCTCGGTGGGGTTGCTGGCGGCGGGGGTGGCGCTGACCGCGGTCGAGGCGTCGCTGCTGCTGGCCAGGGAGTCGGACTGGCTGCCCTGGCTGCGGCCGGTGGTGCTGTTCGGCGGGCTGGTGGTGGCCGCGCTGATCGTCCTGGTGCCGGTGCTGCCCCGGCTCGCCGCCACGGGGGTCGCGGCGCTGGCGCTGGTCGTGGTGCTCGCCGCCCCTGGCGCGTACTCGGTCGCCACCGCCGCGCAGCCGCACTCCGGTGCGCTGCCCTCGGTCGGCCCTGGCAGCGCCATGGGCTTCGGCGGGCCCGGCGGTGGCGGGCGCGGCGGTGGCATGGGCGGCCTGCTCGGCGCTCCGACGCCCAGCGCCGAGGTGGTCGCCGCGCTGTCGCGGGACTCCGCGTCCTACACGTGGGCGGCGGCCGTGGTCGGGTCCAACAACGCGGCGGGCTACCAGCTCGCGATCGACCTGCCGGTGTTCGCCCTGGGCGGTTTCAACGGCACCGACCCGGCGCCGACCCTGGCGCAGTTCCAGCGGATGGTGGCCGACGGCCAGGTCCACTGGTTCATCGACAGCACGATCATGTCCGGCGGTTCCGGCAGCGACGCCTCCCGGGAGATCGCCGAGTGGGTCGCGGACAACTTCACCGCCACCCCCGTCGACGGCACTGCGCTGTACGACCTGTCGACCCCCACCGCCACAACGTGATCCGCGTCATGACCGATGAGGACACAGGTCCCGCACAGCTTCGGCACACCGACCACCCAGCGGACCCCCGGAGGCTCGCAGCCATGACAGCCACCTCGCTCCCCCTCCCCGCCCAGCGGGGTCTCGGCCGCGGTCCCGTGCGGGTCGCGGGACCGGCCCCCGTCCTCGACGTCGTCGTGCCCGTGCACAACGAGGAGGTCGACCTCGAACCGTGCGTGCGCCGCCTGCACGCGCACCTCAAGGCCCAGTTCCCGTACCGGTTCCGGATCACCGTGGCCGACAACGCCAGCACCGACCGCACCGCCGAGGTGGCCGACGCGCTGGCCGAGGCGCTGCCCGAGGTGCGCTCGGTGCGGCTGGAGCAGAAGGGCCGCGGCCGGGCGCTGCACACCACCTGGCTCGGCTCCGACGCCGAGGTGCTGGCCTACATGGACGTCGACCTGTCGACCGACCTGGCGGCGCTGTCGCCGCTGGTGGCCCCGCTGATCTCCGGGCACTCCGACGTGGCCATCGGCTCGCGGCTGGCCCGGGGCGCGCGGGTGGTGCGCGGGCCCAAGCGCGAGTTCATCTCCCGCGCCTACAACGTGATCCTGCGCGGCACCCTGCGCGTGCGCTTCTCCGACGCGCAGTGCGGGTTCAAGGCCATCCGCGCCGACGTGGCGCGCACGCTGCTGCCGCACGTGGCCGACACCGGCTGGTTCTTCGACACCGAGCTGCTGGTGCTGGCCCAGCGCGCGGGCCTGCGCATCCACGAGGTCCCGGTGGACTGGGTGGACGACCCGGACAGCCGGGTGGACATCGTGGCCACCGCGCTGGCCGACCTGCGCGGCATCGCCCGCCTCGGCCGGGGTCTGACCACCGGCGCCATCCCGATCGCCCGGCTGCGCGAGCAGTTGTCCCGGGGCGCGATCAGCGCGGACCCGCCGGGGGTGCCCGCGGGGCTGCTGCGGCAACTGGTGCGCTTCGGCGCGATCGGCGTGCTCAGCACCGCGGCGTACCTGGTGCTGTACGTGCTGCTGCGCGGCGGCGTCGGCCCGCAGGCGGCGAACTTCGTCGCGCTGCTGGTCACCGCGGTCGGCAACACCGCGGCGAACCGGCGGCTCACCTTCGGCGTGCGCGGCAGCGGCGGCGCGGCCAGGCACCAGTTCCAGGGGCTGCTCGTGTTCGCCCTCGGGTTGGGCCTGACCAGCGGGTCGCTGGCCCTGCTGCACGGCCTGGGCGACCCGGGTCGCGGCACCGAGGTCGTCGTCCTGGTCGGGGCCAACCTCGCCGCCACCGTCCTGCGGTTCCTGCTGCTGCGCGGCTGGGTGTTCCGCCGCGCGGACGAGCGGTCCACCCTCGAGGAGACCGGCGCCGCGGCGCCGAGTGCGGAGAACGCGCGATGACCACCACGACGACCACCACGTCCGAACCCCGGCACGCCGCACCCGCCGCGCCCGCGGTCGCCGCCCCGGTGCCCGCGGCCCGGCGCGGCTGGGAGCGGCCCGCGCTGATCGGGCTGCTGGCCGTGACGGCCGCGCTGTACCTGTGGGACCTGAGCGCTTCGGGGTGGGCCAACGACTTCTACGCCGCCGCCGCGCAGGCGGGGACGCAGAGCTGGAAGGCGCTGTTCTTCGGCTCGCTCGACGCGGGCAACACCATCACCGTCGACAAGCCACCCGCCGCGCTGTGGCTGATGGCGCTGTCGGGGCGGGTCTTCGGGTTCTCCTCGTGGAGCATGCTGCTGCCGCAGGCGCTGTGCGGGATCGGCTCGGTGTGGTTGCTGCACAACGCGGTCCGGCGCTGGTCCGGTCCGGTCGCCGGGCTCATCGCGGGTGCCGCGCTGGCGCTGACGCCGGTGGCCGCGCTGATGTTCAAGTTCAACAACCCGGACGCGCTGCTGGTGCTACTGATGGTGGCGGGCGGCTACTGCGTGGTGCGGGCGACGGAGGGGGCGAGCTGGCGGTGGTTGGCCCTGGCCGGTGTCGCAATCGGTTTCGCGTTCCTGGCCAAGACGTTGCAGGCCTTCCTGGTGCTGCCCGCCTTCGGGCTGGTGTACCTGGTCGCCGCGCCCACCGGCCTGGGCAGGCGGCTGCTGCACCTGCTGGGCGCGGTCGCGGCGCTGGTGGTCTCGGCGGGCTGGTTCGTGGTCGTCACCGACCTGTGGCCCGCCGACTCGCGGCCCTACATCGGCGGTTCCACCGACAACACCGAACTCGACCTGGCCCTGGGCTACAACGGCCTGGGCCGCATCTTCGGCGGCTCGGGCAACGGCGGCGGGGGCGGGGGTGGCGGCGGCATGGGCACCGCGTTCGGCGGGGACACCGGGCTGGGCCGGATGTTCGGCGCCGCGTTCGGCTCCGAGGTGTCGTGGCTGCTGCCGTCCGCGCTGATCGCCCTGGTCGCCGGGCTCTGGTTCACCCGCCGGGCACCGCGCACCGACCGCGCCCGCGCCGGGCTGCTGCTCTGGGGCGGGTGGATGGTGGTGACCGCGCTGGTGTTCAGCTACATGGAGGGCACCATCCACCCGTACTACACGGTGGCGCTGGCCCCCGGCGTCGCGGGCGTGATCGGCATCGGCACCCGGGAGCTGTGGCGTGGTCGAGACCACCTGGGCGCGCGGGTCGTGCTGGCGGCCGTGGTGGCGGTCGGCGCGGGCTGGGGCTTCGTGCTGCTGGAGCACGACGCGCAGTGGTTGCCGTGGCTGCGCTGGGTGGTGGCCGCGCTCGGGGTGCTCTCCGCGACCGCGATCGCCGTGGGCGCGCACCGGTTCGCCAGGGCGGCCGTGCCGGTGGCGCTGGTGGCGCTGCTGGCCGGGGGCGGTGCCACCACGGCGTACGCGGTGGCCACCGCGACGACCGCGCACAGCGGTTCGATCCCGGCCTCCGGTCCCGCGTCGGCGGGTGGCGGCGGCGCGTTCGGCGGCGGGGGCGGTCCTGGCGGCGGGCAGGAGGTCAGCGCGGAACTGGTGCGGGCGCTGCGCGCCACCACCGGGACGTGGGCGGCGGCGAGCACCGGGTCGATGGGCGCGGGCAGCCTGCAACTGGCAAGTGGCCGTCCGGTGATCCCCATCGGCGGCTTCAACGGCGGCGACCCGGCACCCACGCTGGCGCAGTTCCAGCGCTACGTCGCCGAAGGCCAGGTCCGCTACTACATCGCGGGCGGTCAGGGCCGCGGGATCGGCGGCCCCGGCGGCAGCGACGACATCGCCACCTGGGTGCAGGAGAACTTCACCCGGACCAGCATCGGCGGCCAGACGGTGTACGACCTGGCTGCGCCCCTCGGGTGAGGACTTTGGACCCCTGGGACAGCGGCGTCGGGCCCGCGTAGGCTGCCGAGCACTCGGTTCCGACGCCGCTGGGAGGGGTGGTCGCCATGCGCGCGTGTGCGCGGCACCCCTGGGACGGCGGTGGTCACCATCGCTGAGCCGGTGCGGCCGCAGGCCCGCGTGGACCCGACCGCAGCCCCGGACCCGGCACCCGGCCCCCGGCTGCAGGGCCACGCGGACCTCACCACCCGCCCGGACGTGGAGGCCCTGCTGCTGGCGCTCTGCGGCCAGGCCACCGGCGACGTCCACCTCGACCTCGCCGAACTCGACTTCATCGACGTGTCCGGCGTGATCTCCCTGCTGCGGGCGGCCGCCACCCTCCCCCCGGGCGCCCACCTGGTGCTGAGCAACCCCCCGCAGGCCATGCGCCGCATCCTGGAGGTCCTCGGCCCCGCGGTGGCCGAGTCCGGCGTCCGGGTCGACTGAGCCGCGCACCTCCCGCCACACTGTCCACACAGGACCGACCGGGGCGCGGTCAGGGAGCGGGCCTGTCGTCGGCGAGGCCCGCTTCGTAGCCCGCGATGACCAACTGCGCCCGGTCGCGGGTGGACAGTTTGGCCCTGAGGTGGCCGATGTGGGTCTTCACCGTGTGCCTGCTCAGGTGCAGGGCCTCCTCGATCTCCGCGTTGGACAGCCCGCGCGTGATCAGGGTGAGGACTTCGCGCTCCCGGGCGGTCACACCGTCGAGGGAGCGGGTGGGGGCGCGGAGGAAGTCCGCGATGAGCCTGCGGGTGACCGTCGGGGCGAGCAGGGCCTCCCCCGCGGCGACGGTCCGGATGGCGTCGACGAGCCGCGGTGGCGGGACGTCCTTGAGCAGGAAGCCGCTGGCCCCCGCGCGGAGGGTCTCGTACACCGCGGCGTCGAGGTCGAAGGTGGTGAGGACGAGGACCCTGGGGGCCTCGGGCAGGGCGGTGATCCGCCGGGTGGCGGCGATCCCGTCGAGGTCGGGCATGCGGACGTCGAGGACCGCCACGTCGAGGCGGTGGCGGGCGGCGAGGTCGCAGGCGGCGCGGCCGGTGCCCGCCTCGGCGACCACCTCGATGCCCGCGGTGACCTCCAGCAGCGTCCGCACGGTGGCGCGGTACTCGGGTTCGTCGTCGGCGAGCAGGACGCGGATCGGCTCAGGTGGCACGCGGCGCGGTCCCCTCGGACGGGAGGGCGGCATCGCACGGGAGGGCGGTGTCGAACGGAAGGGCGGTGTCGAACGGAAGGGCGGTGTCGAACGGGAGGACGGCGTGGACGGTGAAGCCGCCGCCGGGGGCGGCGCCCGCGTGCAGGGTGCCGCCGTGCAGGGCGACCCGTTCCCGGATGCCGAGCAGCCCGTGGCCCGGCGGACCCGGCGGGGTCGTGCCCTCGTCGACGACGGACACGGTGAGGGCGCCGGGTTCCACGGACGTCCTCAGGTGGCAGTGGGGCGGGCGGGCGTGGCGGCGGACGTTGGTCAGGGCCTCCTGGGCGATGCGGAGGGCGGAGATCCGCACGGCGGCCGGTACGCCGGTCAGGTCGGCCTGGTCGGTGGTGACGGTGACCCCGGCCGACCGGGCGGCGTCCACCAGGTCGTCCAGGGCCGGGGTGGTGGGCGCGCGCACCGCGCCCAGGACCGTCCGGACGTCCGCCAGGGCGGCGCGGCTGACCTGCTCGATGGTCCGCAGCGCGTCTTCCCGCTCGCGCGGGCGGTCCTGCGCCACGGCGTTGGCGACCGCGGCCTTCATGGTGATCAGGCTGAGGCTGTGCCCGACCACGTCGTGGATGTCCCTGGCGATGCGCAGGCGTTCCTCGGCGACCGCCCGCGCGGTGCGCGACTCCACCAGCTCGGCGGCGTGCCGCCCGCGGGTGCGCACCGCCGCGGCCAGCGCCCACGCCCCGGTGATGACCACCGCGCTGTAGACCGCCGCGGACAAAGGGGTGGTGCTGAACGACTCCGCCCCCTCCGGCGCCGGGACGAGCGGCAGACCGGGGGCGGCCCACACCGCGATCCCCACCCCGATCACGCCCGACAACGCCCCCGCGACCCCCAGGAAACCGGCTCTGGCCGAGGTGAGCGCCACTCGGTACAGCGCCAGCCCGACCGCCACGGCCACGGCGTCTTCCCCGGTTCCGACGACGAGCGCCGCCACCCCGATCGCCCCCGCCGCGACCAGTGCGGCGACCGGCCGCCACCGGCGCGCGGCAACGGCGGCGCCGAGCGCCGCGGCCACCCCCCACCCGAGCGGACCCGCCTGCGGTGACCGCACCACGGCCAGCGCCACGACCACGGCCACCGCGACCACGTCGAGCACCCGCGCGCCTCTCGTACCGAGCATGGGCGCCACGGTATCCAGGACGCGGCCCGCCGAACTCGGACCACGGTCCGATGTGCGCCGCGCGCAACGCCGCGAGACTCCCGCCGTGCTCACCTCCACCCTGTCCGCGCTGCTCCTCGCCACCACGCTCACCGCACCTCCCGCGACCGTCGACGCCGATGCCGTCGACGCCGTGGTCGAGGCGTACCGGTCGCAGACGACCCTCCCGGGGGTGGCGGTGGCCGTCACCCGCGGCACCGCCGTGGTGCGGACCGCCGGGTACGGCCGCACCGCCGGTGGCGCCCCCGTTTCCGAGCACACCGCGATGGCGGTCGCCTCGGTCAGCAAGTCGTTCACCGCCCTGGCGGTCGCGCAACTGGCGCAGGACGGCCGCCTCCGGCTCGACGACCCCGTCCAGGCGCACCTGCCGGAGTTCGCCCCGGCCGACCCGCGCGGCGCCGAGGTGACCGTGCGGCAACTGCTGGACCAGACCTCCGGCCTGTCCGACCGGACCGCCGCCCCCGAGGACGGCGTGCGCACCCTGCGCGAGGCCGTCGCCGCGGTGCGGGGCGCGGAACTGGCCGCCGACCCCGGAACCCGGTGGGAGTACCACAACCAGAACTTCCAGGTCGCCGCCCGGCTGGTGGAGGTCGTGGGCGGCTCACCGTTCCGGGATCACCTGCGCCGCCGCGTGTTCGAGCCGCTCGGCATGGGCGGGAGCGAGACCGTCGACACCGAACGCGACCTGCCGCCGAGCGCGCGGGGGCACCTCAAGGTCCTGGGCGCGGCGGTGGCGCTGCCCGAACCGCCCGCGTTCGGCAACGGCTCCGGTGGCGTGCTGTCCTCCGCGCACGACCTGGCCGCGTGGCTCATCGCGCAGAACAACGGCGGGCGCGGCCCGACCGGCGGGTCGGTCGCCACCCCGGAGACCATCGCCGCGACGCACACGCCGTCCGCCCGGTCGGGCTCGTACGCCCTGGGCTGGTTCACCGGTGCCACCGGGTCCGGCGCACCGCTGCTCGACCACGGCGGCGACCTGTTCACCTCCACCGCCTACCAGGCGCTGCTCCCCGCCTCGGGGTACGGCATCGCCGTCATGGCCAACACCGGGTCGCGGCACGGCGACGCCCAGGCGATCGGGGAACGGCTCATCGCGCTGGTCGAGGGCAGGGAACGGGCACCGGCGGAGGACCCGTACCTCGTCGTGGACCTGGTGCTGCTCGGGGCGGGCCTGGGAGCCTGCGCCGGCGTGGTCCGCGGTGTGGTCCGCGCGCGGCGGTGGGCGGCGAAGCGCCGGGTCGGGCCGTGGACCGCCGTGCGGCTGTCGGTGCTGCTGCTGCCCGCCCTGCTGCTGGCCACGCTCGGCGGGGTCATGGGCTTGCTGTACCGGGGGCGCGAGGTGTCGTGGCTGCAGGTCGCGTACCTGTACCCGACCTTCGTGCTCGCGCTCGCGGTGACCGCGCCGGGCTGCCTCGCCGTCGCCGCCACCAGGGTCGCCGCGCTGGCGCGGCGTCAGGGACCGGCCCGGTAGCCCGCGCCCGCCAGCAGGTTCATCATCATCGGCGCCAGCACCCGCTCCACCCC
The DNA here is from genome assembly GCF_003182415.1 of Actinokineospora spheciospongiae. NCBI lineage: Bacteria > Bacillati > Actinomycetota > Actinomycetes > Pseudonocardiales > Pseudonocardiaceae > Actinokineospora > Actinokineospora spheciospongiae. The sequence goes on from NZ_QHCP01000010.1 coordinate 33,166, forward strand.
GTCGGTGCCGTGGAACCCGGCGATCTCCAGCAGGACGAAGCCGTGCAGGGCGCTCCAGAGCTGCGCGGACATCCTGGCCGGGGCGACCGGGCGGATCAGGCCCGCCGCGATGACCGCCTCGACCGCGTCGGTGAGGGCGCCGAAGGTGCCCAGGGCGACGTCGTCGGGGTCGTCCGGGGCCGTGGTGGGGTCGTTGGGCGTGGGGCGGTGGCCGCCGATGGAGGTGACGCCGAACATGACCCGGTACAGGTCGGGGTTGTCCTGGGCGTGCGCCCGGTAGGCCAGGCCCAGGTTGGTGAGGTCGGCCATGGGGTCGTCGGTGCGCGCGACGGCGTCGAGGCGGGCGCCGAGGCGGCGGAAGCCCTCGGCGGCGATCGCGTCGACGAGCCTGCCCATGTTCCCGAAGTGGGTGTAGACGGCCATCGTCGAGGCGCCGACCTCGGCGGCGACCTTGCGCGCCTGCACCGCGTCGGGACCGCCGTGGGCCAGCAGGTCCAGGGCGGCGGTCACCAGCTTCTCGCGCACGTGCGGCTCGGCCATGCTTGCCATTCTGGCATAACTCGGTTATACCTATCAACATAACACGGTTATAGCCAAGAAGGGGATTCCGATGGGCAACCCGTACCTGGAGGCCAACTACGCCCCCGTGCACCAGGAGCACACGCTCACCGACCTGGCCGTGACCGGGGTGATCCCCGACTTCCTCGACGGCCGCTTCCTGCGCAACGGCCCCAACCCCGTCGCCGAGGTCGACCCGAACGCCTACAACTGGTTCACCGGCGACGGCATGGTGCACGGCGTGCGGCTGCGCGACGGCAAGGCCGAGTGGTACCGCAACCGGTGGGTGCGGACCCAGGCCATGGGCGGCCCGGCGCCCACCCCGGGCACGCTGCCCACGCTCGGCGCGAACACCAACGTCATCGAGCACGCGGGCAAGACCCTGGCGCTCGTCGAGGGCGGCATCACCAACTACGAGCTGTCCGACGAACTCGACACCGTCGGCGCCTGCGACTTCGACGGCACCCTGCGCGGCGGCTACACCGCCCACCCCCTGCGCGACCCGGCCACCGGGAACTGCACGCGGTGTCGTACTACTTCGGCTGGGGCAACAAGGTCCGCTACACCGTGATCGGCGCCGACGGCAGGCTGCGCCGCCAGGTGGACGTGCCGGTAGGCGGCAGCCCGATGATGCACAACTTCTCGCTGACCGAGAAGTACGTCGTCATCTACGACCTGCCGGTCACCTTCAACGCGGAGAAGGCCGTCGCCACCGGGGTGCCCCGGCTGATGCGCGCGCCGGTGCGGCTGGTGCTCTCGGCGCTCATCGGCCGGGTGCGGGTGCCGGACCCGATCGCCACCGCGATGACGGGCAGCGCCGGGTCCAACGCGAACCTGCCCTACGGCTGGGACGACCGCTACCCGGCCCGGGTCGGCCTGCTGCCCAGGGAGGGCACCGCGGCCGACGTCCGCTGGTTCGACGTCGAACCCGGCTACGTCTACCACGCCGTCAACGCCTACGACTCCGGCGACTCGGTCGTCCTCGACGTGGTCCGCCACGACCGCACCTTCGACACCGACGCGCACGGCCCCACCGAGGGACCGCCCACCCTCGACCAGTGGACGGTCGACCTGACCACCGGCAAGGTCACCCAGTCCAGGGTGGACGACCGCCCCCAGGAGTTCCCCCGGGTCGACGAACGCCTGACCGGCCGCCGCCACCGCTACGGCTACAGCGTCGCCTTCAACCGCGACGGCCTCAGCGACACCCTGCTCAAGCACGACTACCGCACCGGCGCGGTCACCAACCGCCGCTTCAAGCACGGCGCCTCGATCGGCGAGTTCGTCTTCCACCCCCGCACCCCCGACGCCCCCGAGGACGACGGCGTGCTGATGGGCTTCGCGCACAACCCGCGCACCGACAGCACCGACCTGACCATCCTGGACGCGTCCACCCTCGACCGGGTCGCCGCCGTGCACCTCCCGGTCCGCGTCCCCGAGGGCTTCCACGGCAACTGGGCGCCAACGGCCTGAGCCCCATCCTCGAAGCCGAGGTTGGTGTGGGTGCCCGGCCTTGTCGCCGTGGCGCCCGGCTGGGGCCGACCAGGGGCAGCGCGGCCGCGTCGGCGAGCGGGATGCTCGTCGGGGCGGGGGCCAGGCTCTCGGCGGGCGCGAGGACGTGCTCCGCCGCGGCGCCGTCGACGACGAACGGCAGGAAGCCGACGACCCGGCACCGACCCCGAGGTCGGTGACGCCCTCGCCGAGCGCATCGATCGTCCCCGCGACGTCCAGGCCGGGGACGTGCGGCAGGGTCGGGGGCATCGGGCCCCGCATGAGGCCGGCGCGGAAGTTGCCGTCGACGCCGTTGAACGTCGTCGCGGCGACCCGCACCTGCCCGGCGCCGGGGACTCATCCGCGGCGAGGGGGAGAAGGTGCCGATGGTCAAGATCGCCGACCGCGCGGGCGTGCGGGTCGGGACGGTCTACCGCCACTTCGCCACCCGCGGGGAACTGGTCGGGGCCCTTGTCCACGGCTCGTTCGGCCTGGCGGTGGACACGCGCGGGCAGCCGCCCGACCACCCCGGTCCCGCCGCGGAGGGCGTCCGGCTGTTCTTCCTGGCCACCCTGCGCGACCGCGAGCGCTTCGTGCTCCCCCTGGCTGCCCGCCGGTCTTCACCGCCGCCACCCGCCAGCGCCAGGCGGACGTCCGCACCGCCCTGCGCTCGCTCCTCGACCGCCGTCAGGCCGGGCCCGGCTTCGCGGTGACCGCGCCGAGCATGGCCGCGACCAGGTCGGCGTAGCGGGCGCCGAGCTCGGTCGGGTCCGGTTTGGACTCCGGGGTGTACCAGCGGGCGACGTCCACGCACAGCGACAGGATCGCCCTGGCCGCGGTCGGGGTGTCGGCGACGGTGAACGCCGAGGCCGCGACCCCCTCGGCGATGAGGTCGCGGACCGTGCGTTCGGTGCGGCGGCGCAGGTCCGCGACGACCTCGAAGTCCGCCGGGCGCAACGCGTGCAGCTCGTACTGCACGATCCGGGCGACCCGGTGCCGGGTGGCGTGCCAGGTGGTGAACCCGGCCACCAGGGCGCGCATCCGGGTCAGCGGGTCGCCGGGGGCACCGGCCGCCGCGGTCACCATGTTCAGCGCCCGCTCGTGGCCGCTGCGGCTGATGGCGAACAGCACCGCCGCCTTGGACGGGAAGTGCACGTACAGCGCCGCCGGGCTCATCCCGGCGGCGGTGGCGATGTCGCGGGTGGTGGTGGCGTGGAAGCCCCGCTCGGCGAAGGCTTCCACGGCCGCCGCCATCAGCCGCTTGGCCGCGTCCGGGCGGACGTCGGGCCACAGGTCGACCGGTTCGGTCATGCGGTGAGGCCCACCAGCGGGGCCAGGGCCGCCCGGTGCCTGCCGGGGGTGCCCAGCGCGATCTCGTCGGCCTTGGCGCGCTTGAGGTACAGGTGCACCGGGTGCTCCCAGGTCATGCCGATGCCGCCGTGCAGTTGCACCGCCTCCTCGGCCGCGTGCAGGGCCACCGCGGCGCACAGCGACTGCGCCACCAGCACCGTGATCTCCAGGTCCTCGGCCCCGGTCGCCAGTGCGTCCGCCGCCGCCCTGGCCGCCGCGCGGGCGAGGACGAGTTCCTGCCACAGGTCGGCGAGGCGGTGCTTGAGCGACTGGAACGAGCCGACCGGCCTGCCGAACTGGTAGCGCTCCTTGAGGTAGGCGACGGTGGTGGTCAGGCACCACTCGGCGATCCCGACCTGCTCGGAGGCCAGGATGCCCGCGCCGACGAGCACGGCGGCGCGCACCGCCGCCTCGCCGGACCCGGACAGCCGCACGCCGGGCGTCGCGTCCAGCACGACGTCGGCCACCGGGCGGGTCAGGTCCAGCGACACGACCGGGGTGACCCGCGCCGCGGCGGCCTCGACCAGGAACAGCGCGTCCCCGGCGAGCACGACCAGCAGGTCTGCCACCGCGGCGTCGGCCACCGACCGGACCGTGCCGGTCAGCGCGTCGCCGTCGGCCGAGACCGCGGGCAGCGGGCCGCCGGGGTACGTCGACAGCGGGATGACGAGCGCCGCCGTGGCCGCGCCCTCGGCGAGCCGGGTCAGCGCCGCCTCGGCTTGGGCGTCGGGGCCACCCCGCTCAGCGCCTTGGCCGAGCAGGTGCAGCAGTGCGCCGGTCGCCAGCACGGCGCTGCCCAGGAACGGGACCGGCGCGACGGAGCGGCCCAGTTCCTCGGCGACGACCGCGGTCTCGCGCAAGCCCGCGCCCTGCCCGCCCAGCGCCTCCGGGATGGGCAGCGAGGTCGCGCCGAGGTCCACCGCGAGCGCGCGCCACAGGTCCAGGTCGAGCGGCTGCTCGTCCTCCACCCGGCCCAGCACCCTGGCGGAGTCGGCGCGGGCGGCGAGGAGGGCGCGCACGCTGGCGCGCAGTTCCTCCTCGACGTCGGAGTACAGCAGGTCCTGCTCGGGGCGGTCCGGTGCGGGGCTCATCGGGGCAGATCCTTCCACGGCACGTCCTTGTCGACCCGGGGTTCCGACGGGAGCCCGAGAATCCGCTCGGCGATGATGTTGCGCAGGATCTCCGAGGTGCCGCCCTCGATGGAGTTGCCCTTGGCCCGCAGGTACCGGTAGCCGGCGTCGCGGCCGGTGAAGTCGACCAGTTCGGGGCGGAACATGGTCCACTCGCCGTGGCGCAGCCCGTCCTCGGCGAGCAGTTCCACCTCGAACCCGGACAGCGCCTGCGACAGCCGGGCGAACGCCAGCTTCATCGCCGACCCCTCCGGGCCGGGCGACCCGGCGGCCAGTTGTTGGCGCATCCGGGTCCCGGCGTGGCGCAGGGCCTCGGACTCCACCCACAGCTTCGTCAGCCGGTCGAGCGCCTCGGGGGTGTGCAGCTCGGGGTGCGCGCGCCAGGTGTCGGACACGACGCCGACCATGCCGCCCTCGCGCGGCACCTCCCGGCCGCCGATGGCGACGCGCTCGTTCATCAGGGTGGTCTGCGCGACCCGCCAGCCGTCGCCGACCTCGCCGAGGCGGTGCGCGTCGGGGATGCGGGCGCCGGTCAGGAAGACCTCGTTGAACTCGGCCTCGCCGGTGATCTGGCGCAGCGGCCGCACCTCGACGCCGGGGTCGGTCATGTCGCAGACGAAGTACGTCATGCCCGCGTGCTTGGGCACGTCCGGGTCGGTGCGGGCCACCAGGATCGCCCAGCGCGCGGTGTGCGCGGTGGAGGTCCACACCTTCTGCCCGGTGACCACCCAGTCCTCGCCGTCGCGGGTGGCCCTGGTGCCCAGGGCGGCGAGGTCGGACCCGGCGTCGGGTTCGGAGAACAACTGGCACCACACCTCCTCGCCGGTCCACAGCGGGCGCAGGAAGCGCTGCTTCTGCTCGTCGGTGCCGAAGGTGAGGATGGTCGGCGCGGCCATGCCCAGGCCGATGCCGATCCGGCGGGGGTTGTTGTCCGGGGCGCCCGCGGCGGCCAGCTCGGCCTCCACGACCTGCTGCAGCGCCCGCGGGGCGCCGAGTCCGCCGAGGCCGACCGGGAAGCCCACCCAGGCCAGCCCGGCCTCCCAGCGGGCGTTGAGGAACGCGGTGCGCTCGGTGGTGGCGGGGTCGTGCCGGGCCAGGAGGTCCGCGACCAGGTCGCGGACCTCCCGCGCGGTCGTGGGGGCGCTCACGAGCCGCCGCCCGGCTTGGGCACCAGCAGCACCACGGCCTCGGCGACGCAGGCGGGTTTGTCCGCGCCCTCGATCTCGATGGTGTTGCGCAGCACCACCTGCACGCCCTGGGCGCCCGGCTTGGCCTCGACCAGCTCCGAGGACAGCCGGACCTTGGCCCCGACCCGGACCGGCTGCGGGAAGCGGACCTTGTTGAGGCCGTAGTTGACGCCCATCAGGAAGTTGTCGAACCGGTAGACGCCCTTGCCCAGCATGGGGAGCAAGGACAGCGTCAGGTACCCGTGCGCGACGGTCCCGCCGAACGGGCCCTTCGCGGCGCGGTCGGCGTCGACGTGAATCCACTGGTGGTCGTCGGTCGCGTCGGCGAAGGCGGTCACCCGCTCCTGGGTGATCTCCACCCACTCGCCGTGGCCCAGGTGCGTGCCGATCGCCGGGGCGATCGAGTCCGGGCCGTCGAAGACGTGCATGTCTGGCTCCCTTGCCGCGTCGGTGCTGGTCGGTGCCGGATCAGTCCCGGGGCCCGCCCGCGACGTAGATGACCTGCCCGGAGACGAACCCGGCCTCTTCGCTGACCAGGAACGAGGCGGTGGCGGCGATGTCGTCGGGGGTGCCGACCCGGCCGACCGGGATCATCGCGGCGGCGCCCTTCTTGAAGTCCTCGAACGGCACGCCCACCCGCTCGGCGGTGGCGGCGGTCATCTCGGTCTCGATGAAACCGGGGGCGATGGCGTTCGCGGTGACGTTGAACTTGCCCAGCTCGATCGCGAGGGTCTTGGTGAAGCCCTGCAGACCGGCCTTGGCGGTGGCGTAGTTGGCCTGGCCGCGGTTGCCCAGCGCGGAGGTGCTGGACAGGTTCACGATCCGGCCGTACTTCTGCTCGGTCTGGTGCTTCTGCACCTCGCGGGTCATCAGGAACGAGCCGCGCAGGTGCACGCCGATGACCGCGTCCCAGTCCGAGTCGGTCATCTTGAAGATCAGGTTGTCGCGCAGGATGCCCGCGTTGTTGACCAGCACGGTGGGCGGGCCCAGCTTCTCGGCGACCTCGGCGACGGCGGCCTTGACCTGCTCGGCGTCGCTGACGTCGGCGCCGACGCCCAGGGCGGTGCCGCCCTCGGCCTCGATGGCCCCGACGGTCTCGGCGGTGCTCGCCGCGTCCAGGTCGACCACCGCGACGGCGAAGCCGTCCTTGGCGAGGCGCTTGGCCACGGCGGCGCCGATGCCGCGGGCGGCGCCGGTCACGATGGCGGTGCGGGACTGGGACACGGGGTTCCTCCGGAGCTGGTCTGTGGGCGCGGTCGTCTGCTAAGCAAGCGCTTAGGAAGTTACCCCCGGGTTGCCCGGCTGTCCACCGCCGCCGGGGTGGTGGAGTCGAAACCGCCCGGCCGCCCGGTGCGCTCGGCCACCGGACCGGCAGGCGGGGCGATCGCGATCTCCGGCGGCGTCCGGGACCCGATGTCGAGCCCGATCGGCCTGCGCACCCTGGCGATGTCGGTCTCCGGCACCCCCAACCCGCGCAGCGCTTCCACGTGCGGGGCGGGGTGGTGCGGGTTGCCCATCACCCCGACCCTGGCGCCCACCGCCACCCGCCCCGCCGTGCGCCACCGCGCAGGAGTCACCCATGCCGTGTGGTGTTCCCCGCCGAGGACGCGCCCACACGCCTACAGTGCGGGTATGGCGACCTTCGGTGAACTCATCCCGGGCATGAAGCTGCGCAAGGTGTCCGACGAGGACGCGGGCAAGGGCGAGCGCGCCGACCCCGGCGGCCCGCTGGACCTGGAGGCGGGGGTGGTGTTCCTGCGGCCCCGCGCCGCCGGACCGGCCGAGTCGGCGGAAACGCCCGACGAGTCACCGGAATAGCTCCCCGGAAAAGGGTCCGGATTCCGGGAGCCCGGCCTTGTCACGCGGTTTCAGCGGCTCCGGTGGATTTTCCGTTCGGAACTCCGAATATCAGGAGCGTGGCCTCCACCATCGAGTCCTCCAGTTCCGGCAGCGCCGCCGCGCCGCGGGTGCGCAGGCAGGCCCGGATCACGTCGGCCATGCCGCCCACGAGGATGTGCAGGAGCTCGTCGGACACGTCCACCACCGGGCTGCCCTGCGACCGGGCGTAGGCGTGCGTGGCGCGGAAGAGCAGCAGGAACTGGTCACGGCCCTCGATGACCTTGTCCAACACCTCGTTGCCCGCGCGCAGCGTCTCGATCTGGATCGCCCAGGACGCCTCCGGCGCGGCGGCCAGCACCTTGAGGTAGGCGCGGATGCCCGAGCGCAGCCGCACCCGCCAGTCCTGCCCGGAAACCGCCGTCTCGGCCGCGCCGATGGCGATGACCACGTCGGACACGCCGTAGTCGATGGCGGCCAGGAAGCAGTCGAGCTTGCCGGTGAAGTGCTCGTAGAAGGTGCGCCGGGACACGCTGGCCCGCTCGACCAGGTCGCCGATCGTCATCTCCGGGTAGCCCTTGTGCGCGGCCGTCCACAGCGCCGCGCGCAGCAGCCTCCCGCGCTGCGAGGCGCGCACCTGCTCCGGGTCCAGGCGGTGCCTGCCGCTGGGCAGCGGACCGCCGTCGTCGGGCAGGTCGGCGAAGGTCGGCGCGGAAGGTCTCGAGCTCACCGGCCCAGCCTACCGGGCGAGCGGTTGTCCCCCGCTGTGCAAAGCGTGTGAAGTCGTTAGCCGATCGCGGCCGAGGAATTCCCCACAATGGTCCACGACGATCCGGTCACCGGCGTGTTTCCCCGGCGATACCCGTTTTCCGCAGGCGCAGCATTCCGGTGCCCCGCCCCCCCCGAATCGGGTGCCGCGGCGGCCGGGGTACCGGGCGATCCCAACATGCGGACGGGGAATGGTCCGTTCGCCGCTCGTTGTTGCAGACGGTGACCGGCGGGGTCCGCCGGATCGGACGAGGGAGCACGCAGTGAAGATCGGCATCATCGGCGCGGGCAACATCGGCAGCGCGCTCACCCGCGGCCTGCGCGGACTGGGCCACGAGGTGCGGGTGGCCAACTCGCGCGGCCCGGAGACCCTGGCCGACCTGGCCGCCGAGACCGGGGCCACGGCGGTCGCGGTGGGCGAGGCGGCCGAGGGCGCGGAGGTCGTGGTGGTCACCATCCCGCAGAAGCGGGTCCCGGACCTGCCCGCGGGCGTCCTGGACGCCGCCGCCCCCGGCGCGGTGGTCGTCGACACCGGCAACTACTACCCCAAGGAGCGCGACGGGCTGATCGCCGAGATCGAGGACGGCGTCACCGAGAGCCGCTGGGTGTCCGACCACCTGGGGGTGCCGGTGGTGAAGGCGTTCAACGGCATCGCAGCGGCCCACCTGCAGGACAAGGGCCTGCCCGCGGGCAACCCCGACCGCATCGCGCTGCCCATCGCGGGTGACGACCCCTCGGCGAAGGCCGTGGTGTCGGACCTGATCGATGCCCTGGGCTTCGACCCGGTGGACGCTGGCACCCTGGACGAGTCGTGGCGGCAGCAGCCGGGTTCGCCCAGCTACGGCAAGGACTTCCCGGTCGACAAGCTCAAGGCCGCCTTGGCCGAGGCCACCCCGGAGCGCACCGAGCAGTTCAAGGCCTGAGGGCCCCCGCCGCGCGGCGACCGGACCGACCGCACTCGACCGACGACCGGTACCGGCCGCTGCGCCGCACCAGGGCCACCGACCCCAGTGGTGGTCGATCCGCCGAGCCTGCGGGTGGGGATCGTCCCGGATCGACCCCCACCCCGGATCGGGCTGGGGGTCGACGGGAGTGCGGGTCAGCCCAGGCGCAGGCCCGCGTGCATCTCCCACACCAGGACCTCCGCGCCCTCGGGACCGGCGGTCAACCGCTGGCCGCCGGAGGCGGTGAGCCGCACGGCGTCGCCGGTGGTCAGCGGGCCGCTGCCCTCCATGGTCACCGAGCCGACCGGCACGAACAGGTGCACGTACGGGGCCTCGGGGAGGGTGACCACGCCGCCGGGCTCCATGCGCGCGGCGTGGAGGGCGGCGTGCTTCTGCCCGATGCGGATGGCCGCCGCGTCCGCGTGCCGCTCCATCCCGGAGGCGACCGGCACCAGGCCGCCGGAGAGCAGTTCGTGGTCGATCTCCAGTTGTTCGTACCCCGGCTTGCCACCGGCTTCGTCCGGCACGACCCACATCTGCACGAAGTGCACCGGCTCGGTGTGCTCGGGGCCGCCGGACACCCGCCAGGAGTCGTTCTTCTCCGAGTGGAGGATGCCGCGACCAGCACTCATCCGCTGGGCCAGGCCCGGGTAGATGATGCCGTTGTGCCCCTCGGAGTCCTGGTGCACCAGGGCGCCGCGCAGGACCCACGTCACGATTTCCATGTCGCGGTGGGGATGTGTCTCGAACCCGGCGCCGGGGGTGACGACGTCGTCGTTGTTGACCAGGAGCAGGCCGTGGTGGGTGTTCACCGGGTCGCGGTGGTGGCCGAAGGCGAAGGAGTGCTTGGAGTCCAACCAGCTGATCTTCGTGGCGAACCGGTCCGCCGCGCGTCGGATGTCCACCTCGGACAGTTGCTGAGTCATGCGACCACTTCCCGTAGGTCTCGCCGCTCGAAGTAGTTAAGGCTTTAACCAACTCGGACTGTAGACCCATGTAGTTGCACTGTCAACTATGTCGTCCGGTGGGCCTAGGCTGACCCCATGACGCCCTGGCTCGAACCACAACAGCAACGCTCCTGGCGCGCCCTGGTCGACGGCGCGGGCCGCCTCGTCACCCACCTCGACCGGCACCTGCGCGGCGCGCACGGGCTGTCGCTGGCGGAGTACGAGGTGCTGGTGCGGCTCTCGGAGCTGTCCGACCACCAGGTGCACATGTCCGAACTCGCCGCGGGCCTGAGCCACTCCCGCGCCCGCCTGTCGCAGACGGTCGACCGGTTGGCCCGAGCGGGCCTGGTCACCCGCCTGCCCTGCCCCCAGGACCGGCGCGGCGTCCACGCGGCCCTGACCCCCGGCGGAGCCGCCGCCCTGCGAGCCGCGGCGGCGGACCACGTCCGCGAAGTCCGCCGCCTGGTCATCGACGTCCTCAGCGACGCGGAACTGGCCACCGTGGGCACGGCGATGGACAAGGTGCGCGCGGCGGTGTGACGCCCGGGTGGCGGGTCAGACCGTCCGCACGGGGAGCCCCGCCCCGGCGAACTCGGCCAGGGTCGCGGGGTCGGCATCGGTGTCGGTGATGAGGAGGTCGAGGGTGGTGGTGGGACAGATGCGGGCGAAGGCGTGGGCGGTGAGCTTGGTGCTGTCGGCGATGACCACGACCCGGCGGGCCCGGGTGGCCATCAGGCGGTTGACGTTGGCCTCGCCCTCGTGGTGGGCGTAGGCGCCGTGGACCGGGTCGATGGCGTCCACGCCGAGGAAGACGATGTCGAGGGTGAGTTCGTCGATGATGCGGGTGGCGAGGGGGCCGGTCAGCTCGAAGGACTGGGGGCGGGCCACACCACCGGTCACGACGATCTTGACGTGGGGGCGGACCGCGAGTTCGTTGGCGATGTTGAGGGCGTTGGTGACGACCGTGAACGCCGGTTCGCCTGGCGGGCAGGCCTCGGGGCGGATGGCAAGGGCGCGGGCGATCTCGGTGGTGGTCGTGCCGCCGTTGAGGCCGACGACCATGCCGCGCTCGACCAGGGCGGCCGCGGCCCTGCCGATGCGCTCCTTGCGGGAGGTGTTCCTCGCGGTCTTGTAGCGCAGGGGCAGGTCGTAGGCCACGTTGTTCGCGACGGCGCCGCCCCTGGTGCGGGTGAGGAGTTGCTGCTCGGCGAGGTGGTCGAGGTCGCGGCGGATGGTGGCGGCGGAGACCTCCAGGTCTGCCGCCAGGGCGTCGACGTCGACCTTCCCCCGGTTGCTCAGCAGGTCGAGGAGGGCGCTCAGGCGCTCGTAGCGGTTCACGGTCCTCCCTGCGGCGGTGATCATCGGGACCGCAGTATCGCGCACACTTGGCATCGGGTGCGAGATCACGCAGTATTCGGATCGTCCACGAGCATGTTCACGCGATTCGAGGAGTCTGGATGGGTGAGCGGGCGGTGGTGGCGGTCGACGTCGGCGGCACCTCGGTCAAGGCGGCCCTGGTGTCCCCCGACCTCACGCCGCTGCGCGCGCTGCGGCGGCCCAGCAGCCGGGTCGGCGGGGCGGTGGCGCTCGGGCCGATCGCGGACCTGATCGGGGAGCTGGCCGGGGGCGCCGACGTGGTCGGGGTCGGGGTGGCGGTGCCGGGGATCGTCGACGACGCGACGGGGGTGGTGCGGGCGGCGGTGAACCTGGGGTGGACCGACCTGCCGCTGCGCGACGAGCTGGCGGCGGCGTGCGGGCTGCCGCTGCGGGTGGGCCACGACGTGCGGACCGGGGGCCTGGCCGAGTTCACCGTGGGCGCCGCCGCGGGGGCGCGGAACGCGCTGTTCGTCGCCATCGGCACCGGCATCGCCGCGGCGAGCCTGGTCGACGGGCGGCTGGTCGCCGCGGGCGGGTACGCGGGCGAGATCGGGCACGTGGTGGTCGACCCGGCGGGTGACACCTGCGGCTGCGGCACGGTCGGCTGCCTGGAGACGCTGGCCGCCGCGCCCGCGCTGGCCCGCCGGTACGCGGCGCTGACCGGCGTCGAGCGGACCGCCGAGGAGATCTGCGCCCTGCTGCCCGACGACCCCGCCGCGAGCCGGGTGTGGGCGGACATGGTCGAGGCCCTGGCGATCGCCCTGCACACCGCGTGCACCCTGTTCGGCCCGGAGGCGGTCGTGCTCGGCGGCGGGCTCTCCGAGGCGGGGGCGGCGCTGACCGGCCCGGTGGCCGAGGCGCTGGGCCGTCGGCTGACCTTCCAGCGGCGGCCGTCGGTGGTGCGGGCCGCGCTCGGGCAGGACGCGGGGCGCGCGGGGGCGGCGCTGATGGCGTGGGACGCGGCCGGGATCAGCCCACCCCCGATCACCGGACGAGAACGCTCCGCCGCCGGGTCGAGCGGCGACTGACCGGATCGGCGGCCTCCCGGCGGCAGCCGAGGGGGTGCGGGTGGGGCGCGGCCGGGGTCAGCCGGTCCGGGGGCGCAGGGTGAGGACCTGCTCCGCGCGGCCGATCGGGCCGGACAGGTCGTGCAGGGTGCTGCTGGTCAGGCCCCGCCCGTCGGCGCCGAACACCACGGAGGTGTCCAGGCCCAGCCAGTCGCCGCCGGGTTCGCGGAACAGGTGGATCGTCAGGTCGAGGTTGGGGAAGGCCCACTCGGTCGGTGGCACCCGGACGGCGATGCCGTTGGCGGTGTCGACCAGGCCGATCAGGCGCGCCAGTGGTGACACCGGTTCGCCGTCGACGAGGGTGATCGGGGTGCTGAGCCAGGTGGTGACGTGGCCGGGGGTGGGGTCGACGACCGGGCGCATGTCGATCCCGGTGATGTAGCCGCCGGGCCAGCGCTCGGCGATGGGCCAGCTCGGCAGGTCGTCCGGCGGGGGCAGGGCCGGGCCGGCGCCCCCCGCCACCGCCGTGGTGTCGCTTGTGGACAGGCGCCAGATCCGGGCCACGGCCACCGACCGGCCGTGCGCCGTGGCCGTCGACTCGACGAGTTCGACCGTGCGGCCGGGGCGCAGGACGCGGGTGCGCACCTCGAAGTCGTCCATGCCGATCACGCCGAGGATGTCGACGCCGATGCGGGAAATCGCCTTGTCCGCCACGGGGTGCGCGCGCTCGACGGCGTGCACGAGGAGGCCGATGAGCGGGCTGATGTGCTGCTCGGACACCGACCACGCGCCTCCCGTGTGGACGGTGGGGCGGTAGCGGTTCTCGTCGACCCTGGTGAAGTAGCTGCACGGGTCCTGGTCCACGGGGGTCATGGCGGTTCGGCTCAGCCCGCCTCGACCTGGCTGGTCCCCGGGCCGGTCTCCACGACGGGGAGCAGGTTCGGCCGCCACACGCCGTCGTGCGCCAGCGCCGTGGTGCGGCGTTCCTCGGGGACCTCGCCGTAGGTGGTGGTGCGCTGGCGGGCGGGGCGGCCCGCGAGGGCGGCCAGGGCCTCCAGGTCGGCAATGGTCTTGTAGCTGCCGTTGTCGCTGCCCGCCATGCGGCTGATGGTCTCCTCCATCAGCGTGCCGCCGAGGTCGTTGACGCCGCCGTTGAGGACTTCCACCACGCCCTCGTCGCCGAGTTTGACCCAGCTCGTCTGGATGTTGCGGATGCGGCCGTGCAGCAGGATGCGGGCCAGGGCGTGCACGGCGCGGTTCTCCAGGCGGGTGGGGCCGGGGCGGGCGATGCCCGCGAGGTAGAGCGGCGCGTTGGTGTGCACGAACGGCAGCAGCACGAACTCGGAGAACCCCCCGGTGCGGTCTTGCAGCGAACCGATCAGCTTGAGGTGCGCGACCCAGTGCGCGGGGGTGTCGACGTGGCCGTACATCATCGTCGAGGTGGTGGGGATGCCCAGGTCGTGGGCGGTGGTGACGACGTCGACCCAGGCCGAGGTGGGGAGCTTGCCCTTGGTGAGGACCCAGCGGACCTCGTCGTCGAGGATTTCCGCGGCGGTGCCGGGCAGGGAGTCCACCCCGGCGTCGCGGGCGGCGGAGAGCCAGTCGCGGGTGGACAGGTTCGTGCGGCCCGCGCCGTTGACGACCTCCATCGGGGAGAAGGCGTGCACGTGCAGGCCGGGGGCGCGCTTCTTGACCTCGGCGGCGATGTCGAAGTACGCGGTGCCGGGCAGGTCGGGGTGGATGCCGCCCTGCATGCACACCTCGGTCGCGCCCACGGCCCACGCCTGCTCGGCGCGCTGGCCCACCTGCTCCAGCGACAGCGTGTAGGCGTCGGCGTCGGTGCGCCGCTGGGCGAACGCGCAGAAGCGGCACCCGGTGTAGCAGACATTGGTGAAGTTGATGTTCCGCGTGACCACGTAGGTGACCTCGTCGCCCACGGCCTCCCTGCGGAACCCATCGGCCAGCGCGGCCAGCGCCTCGATCTCGGCGCCCGGACCGGCTGAGAGCAGGACCAGCGCGTCCTCGTCGGACAGCGCGGTCGGGTGGTGCTCGGCGTGGCGCAGGGCGCTCAGGAACTCGGGGCGGGCCGTGCCCCCGCCGCCGGTGGCCGGGCCGGTGCCCGGGTGGACCTGGGTGCGCAGCTCGTCCCAGTCGCCGTAGACGGAGTCGAAGTCGTCGCGGCGGTCGGCGGTGCGGCCCTCGGTGTCGATGGCGGTGTGCAGGTCGGTGCGGCCCGAGGCGGTGAGCGCGACCTCCGGCTCCTGCCAGGGTCGGCCCACCAGGGGGGCGTCCTCGACCGCCAGGCCGGTTTCGGGGTCGGCGAGGGCGTCGACGTGCGCGCGCAGCCGGGGGTCGAGCCACGGTTCGCCCTTGAGCACGTACTCGGGGTAGATCGTCAACCGCTCGGCCAGCCGGAACCCGGCCGCCGCGGTCTGCTCGGCCAGCGCCTCGATCTGCGGCCACGGGCGCTCGGGGTTGACGTGGTCGGGGGTCAGCGGGGACACCCCGCCCCAGTCGTCGATGCCCGCGCGCAGCAGCAGGCCGAACTCGCCGCCGATGAGGTTCGGCGGGGCCTGGATGCGCGCCTTGGGGCCGAGCACGACCCGCGCCACCGCGACGGTCGCCGCCAGTTCCTCGGCCTCGGCGTCGGGCATCCCGCGCATGGCGGTGTCCGGCTTGGCGCGGAAGTTCTGCACGATGACCTCTTGGACACCGCCGTAGCGCCGGGCCGCCTGCCGGATCGCGAAGATCGACTCCACCCGGTCCGCCAACGTCTCGCCGATGCCGATCAGGATGCCGGTGGTGAACGGCACCGCGCTGCGGCCCGCGTCCTCCAGCACCCGCAACCGCACCGCGGGCTCCTTGTCCGGCGAACCGTAGTGCGGCCCGCCGGGCTTGGCCCACAGGTCCGTCGAGGTGGTCTCCAGCATCATCCCCATTGACGGGGCCACCGGCTTGAGCCGTTGCAGGTCCGTCCAGGACAGCACGCCGGGGTTCAGGTGCGGCAGCAGCCCGGTCTCCTCCAGCACCCGGATCGCCATGGCGCGCACGTAGGACAGCGTGTCCGGGTACCCGGCCGCCTCCAGCCACTCGCGGGCGGCGTCCCAGCGGTCCTCGGGGCGGTCGCCCAGGGTGAACAGGGCTTCCTTGCAGCCCACGGCCGCGCCCCGCCGGGCGATGTCCAGCACCTCGTCGGGGCTGAGGAACGGGGCGGGCAGCCGACCGGGGACGGTGGCGAAGGTGCAGTAGTGGCACCGGTCGCGGCACAGGCGGGTCAGCGGGATGAAGACCTTCTTGGAGTAGGTGACCACCCCGGGCCGCCCGACCGCTTCCAGACCGGCGTCGCGGACCCGGGACGCGGTGGTGACCAGGTCGTCGAGGTGCCCGCCGCGGGCGTGCAGCAGGACCTCGGCCTCGGTCCGGTCCAGGGTGACCCCGTCGCGGGCCCGGCGCAGGGCTCGGCGGAGCGCGGACTCGCTGGGCGCGGCAACGTCGGTCATCCCCCCAGGCTAGTTCCCGAGTCCGCTGGCACCGGACCAGGACCGGGGTGATCTCCCGTGCACCGGAACGGGGAATAGAACCACCGCCCCGTGACCACTATCTGAGCATGACCACCACACCGTTCAACCCCCGTGCCCTGCTCGTGGCGAGCAAGCTCGGCGTCCTCGCCACGATCAAGGTGGACGGCCTGCCGCAACTCTCCCCCGTGCTGCCCCACTACGACGAGGAGGCGGGAACCATCCAGATCTCCACTCGGGAGGGACTGTCGAAGACGAAGAACCTGCGCCGCGACCAGCGCGCGGCACTGGAGGTCACCAGCACCGACGGCAAGTCCTGGGCGACCGCCGAGGGCACGGTCACGATCACCGGACCGAGCACCGACCCGCACGGGCCCGAGGTCCAGGCGCTGGTGGACTGGTACCGGGCCGCCTCGGGCGGCGAACACCCGGACTGGGACGAGTACCGCGCCGCGATGGTCGACGACCGGCGGGTGCTCGTCACGATCGCGGTCACCCGGGTCTACGGCGCCGACATCGGCTGACCGCCCCGCGATCCGCCGCTCCGGCCGAGCGGGGATCGCCCCCGATGGGCGGCGGTGCGACACCTTGGTGGCGGCGCGGGCCTCGTGGACGGCGCCCGCTCTGGCCTGGTCGCGGACACGGCTCCGCTCCCACCGCAGTACTGCGGTGGGAGCGGAGCCGTGTCCGGGATCAGCCGGGCAGCACGCCCGCGATGGCCTTGCGGGCCTTCTTCGGGGCGCTGCTGAGCGTGTCGCCCACCGTGTCGGTGGTGTCCGCGGTCCAGGCGCCGAAGTCGTGGGCGGTCTTGTTGAGCTTCTTGCCCGCCCGCTTCGCGCGCCAGCCCAGCGAGGGCTTGCCCGCGGTGTCGGCGGAGGCGAGCAGGAGGCCGCCGAGCAGGCCCACGTTCTTCAAGAAGTGGATCTGCTGCTGCTGGCGGTTGCCCGCGTCCTTCTCCTCCCAGAACCGGTGCGTGGCCAGCGTGGTCGGCACCAGGCTGCCGGAGAGCAGCAGCGCCGACAGCCTCGGGAATCGGCCCAGCGCGAGCAGGGCACCCGCGCCGACCTTCACCGCGCCGTCGATGCGCACCAGGGTCAGCGCGTCAGAGGGCACCTGCTCGGGGAGCTTGTCGCCCACCTTGTTCAGGGTGCCGTCCAGCACCGGCTTGGCCGCCTCGACGTGCGCCTCGGGGTTGCGCAGCACATTGATACCGCCTGCGATGAAGATCCCCGCAAGCATCGGGCGCGCCAGTCTGCGCAAGATCATCGGGCCTGTCCTCTCTAGTCGATCCGGTGCTTGGTCTGCGCGACCAGCTCGCGGACGTGGTCGATCGAACCGCACCCGGCCTTGACGCGCTCGTCGCGGACGCTGACGAACTTCGTGCCGAGTTCGGCCCGCCGCTCGTCGGCGACGTTGTCGCGCGCGTCGTTGAGGATGGTGCGCTCCTCCTCGTCCACGTGGTGGTTGATGGCCTTGACCAGCTCTTCGAGCTTCTCGTCCCAGTCTTCGGAGTCGGTGTCCTCGACCTCCATCAGCTCCAGCAGGGCCACGTGCCCCTCGGCGTGCTCCTCCGCCCCGTGCTCCACCTCGTGGTCGTCGACGCCCTTGTACCGCCGCAGCGCGGAGTAGACCTCGGACTCCTCGGCCTCGGCGTGCCCGACGAGCACGTGCGCCAGCTCGTCGAGCAGCTTGGCCCGGTCGCTGGTGCGGTCCCGCAGACCCCGGAACAGCTCCTCGAAGCGCCGGTGGTCGTCCAGGATCAGCTCGATGACGTCGGTGGTGGGCATGTGGTGGGCCTTTCGTGCTGGGAACGTCGCCGGGTGGGTACCCGGCGACGACCGCACTCAACCTTCCGACCGGCCGATCACGATGGCGGAGGCGGGGTGGGCGCGCGCGGGCACCGAGTGGCGCCGCGCGAAGCCCGATCCACCGGTGGCATCCCCCATGCGAGGGCCGGAGCCCGCCGCTCCGGTGCCAGCCGGCACCATCTCACTCCCAGTTCTATCGATCTTGAGGGGGCGGACGCGGGTGGAGGTCTTGGTCGCTGTGCCGGGGGAAGAGGAACTCCTGGACGGCTTGTTGGACTGGTTGCGCCGCGAGGAGGGCTTGCGGGGGCGCGCGAACCGCACCCGGGTGACGGTGCCCGCGACCACCATGGGCGGCGTGGTGGAAACGCTGACGGTGGCGGTCGGCGGTGGTGGCGCGTTGACCGTGCTGGTCACCTCGGTGGGGGCATGGGTGCGCAACCGGCGGTCTGACGTGACCGTGGAGGTCACGGTGGCCGACCGGACGGTGCGGGTGGAGGGCAAGCGGATCAAGGCCGACGCCGACAGCCTCGCGGCGCTCGTGGTCGAGGCGAACCGGGCCGCCGACGGGCACTGACATGCGACTGCCCGATCCCGCGACCTCGCGGGTCATCCTGATCGGCACCGCGGCGTACGAGGACCCCGACATCGCCGACCTGCCCGCGGTGTCGGCGAACGTCACCGACCTGGCGCGGGTGCTGACCGACCCGGACCTAGGTGGCTTGGATGACGCCGCGTGCCACCGCTTCGTCGACCCGCGCTCGGACGACGTCTGGCGGATAGCCGAACTGGCGGCGCAAGCCGAGGACGTGCTGGTGGTGTACTTCGCCGGGCACGGCCTGCTCGGCGACGACGGGACGCTGCTGCTGGGCATGGCCAACACCAAGCTCAGCTACCCGGAGTTCACCGCCCTGCACGTCGACCAGTTGGTCCGGGCCATCGAGACCAGCCAGGCGAAGACCCGGTTGTTCGTGCTCGACTGCTGCTACTCCGAGCGCGCGCTCAGGCACATGGGCACCCCGGCGCAGCAGTTGGTGATCGAGGGCACCTACACGCTGGCCTCGGCACCGGCCAACCGCAGCGCCGTCGCGCCGGAGGGCGAGCGGCACACGGCGTTCACCGGTGAGCTGATCTCCCTGCTCCGCTCGGGCGATCCCGCCGAGGAGGAGTTGCTGTCGGTCGCCGCGGTGTTCCGCAAGCTGGTGCCCGCGCTGCGGTCGAAGGGCTACCCGACGCCGAAGCAGTCGAACAGCGGCACCGCCTCGGCGCTGGCCCTGGTCCGCAACGCGGCCTACCGGCCCGCCCGGTTGGCGGCTCCCCCGCCCGCCCTCCCGTCCGCGGTGGACCTGCGGCGCGCGGTGCTGCGGGCGACGTCGCCGGTCGCCGAGCGCTTGGCCGCGCTGGACACCCTGGTCCGGCGGGCCAAGGCGGACGAGGATTGCGTCGAGGAGCTGGAGCTGCTCGCGGTCAGCGGCTACGTGCCCCTGGTCCTGCGGCTGGGCTGCGTGTACGCCCTCGACGCGCTGCGGGAGGAGTCCAGGGCGAAGACCGCGGCGGCCACGATCGTCGCGGGCACGAGCGCGACCGTGGACCTGGTGCGGTTCTTGCTGGGGTCGCTGGTGCACACCGGTGACGGCGTCGCGCTCAGCGAACTGGGCAGGCACTCGCACCCGCTGTGGGGCCGTCAGGTGTCTGACGTGCTCTCGGGCATCGGCATCCCGGTGTCTGAGCGGATCAGGGCGGCCGCCGACCTGGCCGGGCTCGGCTGTCACGCAGCGGCCCTGACGCTGCTCCGCGCGCTCTCCGACCGCCCCGACATCGCCGAGGACGCGCGCGAGCAGATCCGAGCAGCCATCCGCGAGACGGAGGCCGATGCGACCGCGGAGCTGCGCTTCAGCTTCAAGCCCGCGCCCCCGAACCGATGGGGCATCCAGCCGCTGCTGGGGGAACCCCCGTTGACGCTCTTCCGCGGCAAGCACCTCAAAACCCTCAAGCCCGGATTGACGATCGATCGCTACGGCCAACCCACCGGGAACCTGACCTACCACGCGGGTACGCCCTTCGAACGCCGCTCGCTCGTCCCCGAGTGGATCGAGTATCCATATCACGCGTACGAGGTGCGCGAGCCGTTGCGGGCGCTGGTCGGGACGGCGGTCCCGTGGTTCGACCAGCCGGGCGGGGGCACCGCGTACGTCCTGCCCCACTCGATCGCGGACCTGCTGGAGCGCGGGCTGATCGCGGAGGTGCCCGCCCAGGCACCGGGCCGGTACCGGGCGGGCTGACCCGACCGCTACTCGGACCCGGCCTCGATGTCGCCCTCGACCTGGAGGTAGAGCTCCTGGAGCTGCCGCAGGGTCTCCGGGTCCGGTTCGGCCCACATCTTGCGGTCGGCGGCTTCCAGGAGGCGTTCGGCGATGCCGTGCAGGGCCCACGGGTTGGACTCGGTGAGGAACTTGCGGTTCTCCGGGTCCAGGGCGTAGGTCTGCGCGAGCTTGTCGTACATCCAGTCGGCGACGACGCCGGTGGTGGCGTCGTAGCCGAAGAGGTAGTCGACGGTGGCCGCCAGTTCGAAGGCGCCCTTGTAGCCGTGGCGGCGCATGGCCTCGATCCAGCGGGGGTTGACCACGCGGGAGCGGAAGACGCGGTTGGTCTCCTCCGACAGGGAGCGGGTGCGGACCGCGTCGGGGTTGGTGCTGTCGCCGATGTAGGCGGCGGGGGCCTTGCCGGTGAGGGAGCGGACGGTGGCGATCATGCCGCCGTGGTACTGGAAGTAGTCGTCGGAGTCGGCGATGTCGTGTTCGCGGGTGTCGACGTTCTTGGCGGCGACGTTGATGCGGCGGTAGGCCGATTCCATGTCCGCGCGGGCCGATACGCCGTCGAGGTCACGGCCGTAGGCGAAGCCGCCCCAGACCGCGTAGACCTCGGCGAGGTCCTTGTCGTCGCGCCAGTTGTGGCTGTCGATCAGCGGGAGCAGGCCCGCGCCGTACGCGCCGGGCTTGGAGCCGAAGATGCGGGTGGTGGCCTGACGTTCACCTCGCTCGGCGTCGGCCTGGACGTGGGCGCGGACGTAGTTGTCCGCTTCGGGTTCGTCCAGGGCGGCGATCATCCGGACCGCGTCGTCGAGCAGGTAGACGACGTGGGGGAAGGCGTCGCGGAAGAAGCCGGAGATGCGGACGGTGACGTCGATGCGGGGGCGGTCCAGCTCCACCAGCGGGATGACCTCCAGGCCGCTGATGCGCCGGGACGCCTCGTCCCAGACCGGGCGGGCGCCGAGCAGGGCCAGCACCTCGGCGATGTCGTCGCCCGCGGTGCGCATGGCCGAGGTGCCCCACACCGACAGGCCGACCGAGCGCGGCCACTCGCCGGTGTCGCGCCGGTAGCGCTGCACCAGCGACTCCGCCATCGCCGAGCCGGTCTCCCAGGCCAGGCGGCTGGGCACCGCCTTGGGGTCGACGGAGTAGAAGTTGCGGCCCGTGGGCAGCACGTTGACCAGGCCGCGCAGCGGTGAGCCGCTGGGACCGGCGGGCACGTAGCCGCCGTCGAGGGCGTGCAGGACGTTGTCGATCTCGTCGGTGGTGCGGGCCAGCCGGGGCACGACCTCCACCGCGGCGAAGGTCAGCACCTCGACCACGGCCGGGTTGTCCGACACCCGCGCGGCGGCGGCCGGGTCCCAGTCGTGGTCCTCCATGGCCTGGACCAGGGCGAGGGCCTGCGCGTCGATCTCGTCGGTGCGGGTGCGCGACTCCGAGCCGTCCTCGGACAGGCCCAGCGCCTCGCGCAGGCCGGGCAGCGCGGCGGCCTGCCCGCCCCACATCTGCCGGGCGCGCAGCATGGAGTTGACCAGGTTGACCCTGGCCGCGCCCACCGGCGGGTCGCCGAGGGTGTGCAGACCGTCGCGGATCTGCACGTCCTTGATCTCGCACAGCCAGCCGTCGACGTGCAGCAGGAAGTCGTCGAACTCCGCGTCGTGCGGGCGGTCGTCGAGGCCCAGGTCGTGGTCGAGCTTGGCGGCCTGGATCAGGGTCCAGATCTGCGCGCGGATCGCGGGCAGCTTCGCCGGGTCCATCGCGGCGATGTTGGAGTGCTCGTCGAGGAGCTGCTCCAGCCGGGCGATGTCGCCGTAGCTCTCCGCGCGGGCCATCGGCGGCACCAGGTGGTCGACCAGGGTGGCGTGCGCGCGCCGCTTGGCCTGGGTGCCCTCGCCGGGGTCGTTGACCAGGAACGGGTAGACCAGCGGCATGTCGCCCAGGGCCGCGTCGGGGCCGCAGGCGGCGGAGAGGCCGAGGTTCTTGCCGGGCAGCCACTCCAGGTTCCCGTGCTTGCCCAGGTGGATCATGGCGTGCGCGCCGAAGGTGGCCGCGACCCACCGGTAGGCGGCCAGGTAGTGGTGGCTCGGCGGCAGGTCCGGGTCGTGGTAGATCGCCACCGGGTTCTCGCCGAAGCCGCGCGGGGGCTGCACGATCAGCACGACGTTGCCCGCGCGCAGCGCCGCGAGCACGATCTCGCCCTCGGCGTCGTTCGACGTGTCGACGAACAGCGAACCGGGGGCCGGGCCCCAGTGCTCCTCCATCGACTCGCGCAGCTCGGCGGGCAGCGTGGCGAAGAACTCGCGGTACTCCGCCGCGGAGATGCGCACCGGGTTGCCGGTGAGCTGTTCCTCGGTGAGCCAGTTCGGGTCCTGCCCACCTGCCTCGATCAGGGCGTGGATCAGGGCGTCGCCGTCGTCGGCGGCGATGCCGGGCAGCGCGTCCGGGCCCTCGGCGGGGCCGATGTCGTAGCCCGCGCCGCGCAGGGCCTTGAGCAGGCGCACGGCGCTGGCCGGGGAGTCGAGGCCGACGGCGTTGCCGATGCGGGCGTGCTTGGTGGGGTAGGCCGAGAGCATCAGCGCGATCTTGCGCTCACCCGGTGGCACGTGCCTCAGGCGCGCGTGCGCGACGGCGATGCCCGCCACCCGCAGGGCGCGCTCGGGGTCGGGCACGTAGACCGACAGGCCGTCGCGGTCCTGCTCCTTGAACGAGAACGGCACGGTGATCAGCCGACCGTCGAACTCCGGCACCGCGACCTGGGTGGCGGTGTCGAGCGGGGACAAGCCGTCGTCGCTCTCCTCCCAGGCCGACCGCGAGGAGGTCAGGGCGAGGCCCTGGAGGATGGGGATGTCGAGGTCGGCCAGGGCGCCGACGTCCCAGGCGCCGTCGTCGCCGCCCGCGCTCGCGGCGGCGGGCAGCGTGCCGCCCGCGGCGAGCACGGTCACGACCAGGGCGTCCAGGGTGCCGAGGACGTCGAGCAGTTCGGCCGGGGCGGTGCGCAGCGAGGCGCAGTAGACCGGCACGGCCTGCCCGCCCTTGGCCTCCACGGCGTCGGCCAGGGCGGCGACGAACGCGGTGTTCCCGGACAGGTGGTGCGCGCGGTAGTAGAGGATGCCGACGCGCGGGCCCTCGGTGCGGGTGGGCGTCCAGTCCAGGCGGCCCCACGGCGCCAGCTCGACCGGGGGCTGGAAGCCGTGGCCGGTGAGCAGCAGCGTGTCGGACAGGAAGTTCGCCAGTTCGCGCAGGTTGGCCGGGCCGCCGTGGGCGAGGTAGCGGTGGGCCTCCGCGACGACCCCGCCGGGGGCGGTGGAGCACTCCATCAGCTCCGCGTCCGGCGCCTGCTCACCGCCGAGCACGACCACCGGCCGGTCCCCGGCGAGGAGCGCGTCGAGGCCGTCCTCCCAGGCCCGGCGACCGCCGAGCAGCCGGACGACGACCACGCCGACGCCGTCGAGCAGGCCGGGCAGGTCGTCGACGTGCAACCGGGCCGGGTTGGCCAGCCGGTACTCCGCGCCGCTGGCGCGGGCGGAGAGCAGGTCGGTGTCCGAGGTGGACAGCAGCAGGATCATCGAGTCCCTTCCCGGGGTGTCCGCGCCCCTGGATCGGTGGGCAATGGCCGGAGTTCCTGGCTCCCCGGGCGGGTGCCCGGGTGACAGTGGCGGGACCGCGCCGGTTTCGCACCGGCTTCCTCCACGTGCCATTGCTGTGTCGCGCCCACCCTATATTCACCGGGTGCCCCTCCCCCAGCGCCGAACGGGCGCCGATGCCTGCCCCGGTGCGCTCGACACGCACGCGGCGGCCGACGGTGGGCTCGCCCGGGTGCGCGTGCCGGGCGGTCTGCTGCGGCCCGAGCAGTTGCTCGCGGTGGCCGAAGCGGCTGCCGACCTGGGCACTCCCGTGCTGGAGCTGACCTCGCGGGCGAACCTCCAGGTGCGCGGGCTGGCCCCGGGCGCGGAGGTCGAGCTGGGTGACCGGCTGGCCCGGGTGGGGCTGCTGCCGTCGCCGACGCACGAGAAAGTGCGCAACATCATGGCCTCCCCGCTGGGCGGGCAGCGGTGGGTGGCCGAGCTGGACGCGGGCATGTGCGCGGACCCCGGCCTCGCCGGGCTGCCCGGCCGGTTCCTGTTCTGCCTGGACGACGGGCGCGGCGACGTGGCCTGGGCCGGGGCCGACGTGGCCGCGCTGCCGGTCGGCGACGCGGTGGCGGTCCTGCTCGGCGGCGCCGACCACGGCGTGCGGGTGCGCCCGGGCGAGGTGGTCGGGGCGGTGCTGGCCGCCGCGCGGGCGTTCCTGGAGCTGCGCGACGGGCAGTGGCGGGTGCGCGAGCTGGGCGCGGGTGTGGCGGAGATCGCCACCCGGCTGGGCGCGGGACCCGCGCGGGTTACGGTCACCCCGCCGGTGACGGCCGGTCCCGTCGGACCGGTCGGGTTCGGCGACGGCGACACCGGGTTCGGGGTGGCCGTACCGCTGGGCCGGATCACCCGGGAGCAGGCCGCCGCGCTGGCCGGGCACGGCGACGTCGTGCTCACCCCCTGGCGGGGTGCGGTGGTGCGCGGCGACGGGTCCGGGCTGGCCGACGTGGGGTTGCTGACCTCGGCGGACGACCCGGGGATCGGGGTGACCGCGTGCACCGGGCGGCCTGGTTGCGCCAAGGCGCACGCCGACGTGCAGGCGGCGGCGCGCGGGCTGCGGGTCGGCGGGCGGGCGGTGCACTGGTCGGGCTGCGACCGGCGGTGCGGGCGGCCCGCCGGGGATGTGCTGGACGTGGTGGCCACGGAGGCCGGCTACCTCGTCGACGGTCGGGCGGTGCCCGGCGAGCGGGTGGTCGAGGCGGCGACCCAGGGAAGGGAACAGCGGTGAGCGAGTACAGCGAGAACGGCTACACGGTGCCCGAGTACGTGAAGGACGGCCCGGAGATCTACCGGCGGTCGTTCGCCACGATCCGGTCCGAGGCGCGGCTGGACGGGCTGCCCGAGGACGTGGCCAGGGTGGTGGTGCGGATGATCCACGCCTGCGGCATGGTCGACCTGGTCGACGACGTCGCGTACTCCCCCGACGTGGTCGCCTCCGCGCGCGCCGCGCTGCTGGCCCGGCACCCGATCCTGTGCGACGCGCACATGGTCGCCTCCGGCATCACCCGCCGCAGGCTGCCCGCGGACAACGACGTCCTCTGCACGCTGACGGACCCTCGGGTGCCGGGGCTGGCCGAGGAGCTGGGCAACACCCGCAGCGCGGCGGCGCTGGAGCTGTGGCGCGACCACCTCAACGGCGCCGTGGTGGCGATCGGCAACGCGCCGACCGCGCTGTTCCGGCTGCTGGAGCTGATCGAGTCGGGCGCGGGCCGCCCGGCGGCGGTCCTCGGGCTGCCGGTCGGGTTCATCGGCGCCGCCGAGTCCAAGGACGCCCTGGCCGCGTACCCCGGTGAGGTCCCGTACCTGGTGGTGCGGGGTCGGCGCGGCGGCAGCGCGATGGCCGTGGCCGCGGTCAACGCGATCGCGAGCGAGGAGGAATGACCGGCACGCTGTACGGGGTCGGCCTGGGCCCCGGCGACCCCGAGCTGGTGACGGTGAAGGCGGCCCGGCTGATCTCCTCGGCCGCGGTGGTCGCCTACCACTCGGCCCGGCACGGCCGGTCGATCGCGCGCGGTGTCGCCGCCCCCTACCTGCGGGAGGGGCAGATCGAGGAACAGCTCGTCTACCCGCTGACGGTGGAGACCACCGACCACCCCGGCGGCTACGCGGGCGCCATGGCCGACTTCTACGAAGCCGCCGCCGCCCGGCTGGCCGCGCACCTCGACGCCGGGCGCGACGTGGTGGTGCTCGCCGAGGGCGACCCGCTGTTCTACGGCTCCTACATGCACATGCACAAGCGGCTCTGCGGTCGCTACGCCACCGAGGTTGTGCCCGGGGTGACCTCGGTCAGCGCGGCGTCGGCGGTCCTGGGCGTGCCGCTGGTGGAGGGCGAGGAGGTGTTGACCGTGCTGCCGGGGACGCTGCCCGCGGAGGCGCTGTCGGCGCGGCTCGCGGCCACCGACTCCGCGGCGGTGCTCAAGCTGGGGCGCAACTTCGACAAGGTGCGCGGGGCGTTCGAGGCGGCCGGGAAGCTCGACCGGGCGCTGTACGTGGAGCGGGCGACCTGGGAGCAGGGGCGGGCGCTGCCGCTGGCCGAGGTGGACCCGGCGTCGGTTCCGTACTTCTCCCTGGCGCTGCTGCCCAGCCCGGTCAACGACGGGGTGGCCGCCGGGGTGTCGCCGCACGTGGCGACCGGCTCGGTGGGGGGCTCGGTGACCGTCGTGGGCACCGGTCCGGCGGGGCGGCCGTGGCTGACACCGGAGGCGCAGGAGGCGCTGGCGGTGGCCGACGACCTGGTCGGGTACACGACGTACCTGGCGCGGGTGGCGCCGAACCCGCGGCAGCGCAGGCACGCCTCGGACAACCAGGTGGAGGCCGAGCGGGCGGCGTTCGCGCTCGACCTGGCCAAGCGCGGGCGGCGGGTCGCGGTGGTCTCCTCCGGTGACCCCGGCGTGTTCGCCATGGCCGCGGCGGTGCTGGAGGTGGCGACCGACCCGCAGTGGAAGGACGTGCCGGTGCGGGTGCTGCCCGGGTTGACCGCCGCGCAGGCGGTGGCCAGCCGGGTCGGGGCGCCGCTGGGGCACGACTTCGCCACCATCTCGCTGTCGGACCGGCTCAAGCCGTGGGAGGTCATCGTGCGCCGCCTGGACGCGGTGGCCGCCGCCGACCTGGCGATCGCGATCTACAACCCGGCGTCGAAGTCGCGGACCTGGCAGCTCGGCGAGGCGCGGGACGTGCTGCTGCGCCACCGCTCCCCGGACACCCCGGTGGTGGTCGGGCGCGACGTGGGCGGTCCGCAGGAGACGGTCCGGGTGCTGCGGTTGGGCGAGCTGGACCCGACCACCGTGGACATGCGCTGCCTGCTGCTGATCGGCTCGTCGCAGACCAGGGTGGTCGAGCGCGGCGACGGCTCGACGGCCGTGTTCACCCCCCGGACGTACCCGGCGGGTTGAGGCGGGCGGTGATCTGCTGGACGACCCAGCCGTTGCCGTCGGGGTCGTCGAAGAACAGGAAGCCCTGGTTGTTCAGGTCGTCGTCGGGCTCGGCGGGGCGGAACCCGCCGGGTCCGGCGACCTGCACCGGCGTGGTCGTCACGCCCCGCTCGGCCAACTGCGCGTGCGCGGCGCGGATGTCGCCGACGACGAGCTGCAACCCCTTGAGGGAGCCGGGTTCCATGACGCCGACGCCGGTGCCGATCACGATCGAGCAGCCGGAGCCGGGCGGGGTGAGCTGCACCACCCGCATGTCGTCGCTGACGCGGGCGTCGTGGTCGAGGGTGAAGCCGAGCCGGTCGGCGTAGAACTCCTTGGCCCGGTCCACGTCGGAGACGGGCACGACGACGACTTCGAGTGTCCACTGCACGCACCTGTCCTACCAGACGTGTCGAGCCCACGACCGGGGCATCCTCTGTGGACGGACGGGGGTCAGCCGCCGGTGATGCCCGCGAGCAGCCGGTCGAGGCCCCAGAGGTACTGCTCCACGGTGTTGTACCGCGCGATGACGTCGGCGGCGGCCACCGTGCGCGGGTACCGGTCCGCCGGGAGGGCGGCCAGCCCGGCCCGCCGCCCGCCGATCCGCTCCGCCTCCGACGGCGCCGCCCCCTGGTCGGCGGCCTCCAGCGCGATCGAGCCCAGCACGTGGACGATGACCGAGTAGGACGCCCGCGCGGCCGTCTCGCGGTCCAGGCCCGCCTCGGCGAGGGCGTCGAGCACCAGTTCGCCGAGCCGCAGCGCCTCCGGCCCGTCCAGCGGGGCCGACATCAGCAGCGCCGCCGAACCCGGGTGGGCCAGCACGCCCTCCCGCAACCCCACGGCGGCCCCGCGCAGCCGCTCGTCCCAGCGCCCCGGTCCGGTCAGCGGCGGGATGCCGTGCCTGCCGAGGAGCCGGTCGAAGACGGCGCGCACGACCGCGGCCTTGTCCGGGAAGTAGGTGTAGAGGGCGTTCGGCGCGACCCCGGCGGCGGCCGCGATCCCGCGCATCGACAGCGCCTCCGCGCCGCTCTCGTCGAGCAGGCGCAGCGCCGCGTCGGTGATGGTCTCCGGCGACAGCGTGCGCCGGGGTCCCGGGCGTCCCGGCATTCGACTCCTCCTCGGCTCGACCCTTGACGTTGGACAGCGTACAGGATTAACTCTGCACAGCGTACAAATTGTACGACGTACAGAAAGGGGGTCGCCGTGCGCGACCGGACCACCGGAACGCTGATGGTCGCCGGGGCGGTGGCGGCGAACACCGCCTTCGCCGTCCTCGGCGCGGTCTTCGACTACCCCGACGTGCTCGGCCACCCGGCGGCCGAGGTGCTGGCGCGCTTCCACCGGCGGCCCGTCCTCATCGGCTCGACGTTCCTGCTGCTCGCGGTCGGCGCGGGCCTGCTGGCCCCGATCGCGCTGCGCCTGCGCCGCCACGCGGGGCGGTACGGCCGGGCACTGGCGGTGACCGGCGTGGCCGCCGCGGCGGTCCAGGTCGTCGGACTGCTGCGCTGGCCGCTGCTGGTGCCGTTCCTGGACGTCGAGTCCTTCCCGGTCGTCCACACCGCGCTCGGCACGGTGCTCGGCGAGACGGTCGGGTACCTGCTGACCGCCGCGTGGACCACCCTCGCCGCCGTCGCGCTCGGACGCCGGATGCCCGGCGGGCGGTTCTCGCTAGCACTCGCGGCAGCCTCCGTGCCGATGATCGCCGCGGGCGTCCTGGTGCCGCTCGGCTTCGAGTTCGCGGATGCGGTCAATTTCGCCGGTTATGCCCTCTGGAGCCTGTGGCTGGTGACCGCCGGAACGTTTTTCATCACTTCCGGACGAAAAGCCGATGCGGAAGCGACCACTTCGAGCAAGTCGGCGATTGCCAAGCGGGACAACGGATCGAGCTCTGTAAACCACTCGGCGTCGTTGCCGGGTAACCGAGAGGTGTACACATCGGAAAAGAAAGAACGCTCCTTGCGCACGCGGAGGTGAGCGTGGTTTCGTTTCCCCTGCGGACCCCTCGGAAAGAACATTCGGGCCGGGCGGGCCTGGAAGTATTTCCCTGTATCACCGCTGATACCCCAGGAAGGTCTAAACCCTGATGCGTCCCAAGGTTTCCAAGAAGGTGCTGGCGGGTCTCGCCGCCACCACCTCCGTCGGTCTGGTCGCGACCGGGCTGCTGCTCGGCGGCGGCACCAGCTCCGCGGCCCCGGTGTCGTTGACCCTGAACTACTCGTGCCCGTTCCCGCTGATCGGCAACCAGGACATCAAGGTCGTCATCAACACCGACCTGCCCACCTCGGTCGCCGTCGGCGAGCAGACCGGCGCCTTCGACATCCAGGCGATCACCACCGTCTCGGGCACCGCGACGCAGGGCCTGTCCCTGGTCGGCGCGGCCACCGTGGAGGGCACCGCCCTGGCGGGCGCGACCGTGGCGGCCCCGGACATCACGCTGCCGGTGAACGTGCCGATCGCGGTCCCGAAGACCAACGTCCCGGCGTCGGGCGCGTTCGACATCCCGGCCACCGGCTCGACCCCCTCGCTGTCGTTCCAGAAGCCGGGCGAAGCGAAGATCACCCTCGGTGACCTCAAGCTGACCCTGTCGCCCAAGCGCGCCGACGGCACGCTGACCGGCCTGGGCACGTTCGACTCGCTGTGCACCGTGGTGCCGGGCCAGAACGTCACGCTGGCCACGTTCCAGATCACGCCGGTGGAGACCACGACCACCACCGACCCCACCACCACGACCACCGAGCCGACCACGACGA
Organism: Actinokineospora spheciospongiae; assembly: GCF_003182415.1. Classification (NCBI taxonomy): domain Bacteria; kingdom Bacillati; phylum Actinomycetota; class Actinomycetes; order Pseudonocardiales; family Pseudonocardiaceae; genus Actinokineospora; species Actinokineospora spheciospongiae. The sequence goes on from NZ_QHCP01000010.1 coordinate 63,182, forward strand.
CGACGGAACCGACGACCACCACGACGGAACCGACGACGACGACCACCGAGCCCACCACGACGACGACTGAGCCGACGACCACCACGACTGAGCCGACGACGACCACCACCGAGCCCACCACCACGACCACGGAACCGACCACGACGACGACGGAACCGACCACCACGACGGAACCGACGACGACGACCACGGAACCGACCACCACCACGACCGAGCCCACCACGACGACGACTGAGCCGACGACCACGACGACTGAGCCGACGACGACCACCACCGAGCCCACCACCACGACGACCGAGCCGACCACCACGACCACCAAGCCGAACGACGGCACGAAGGTCGACTACAAGGTGTCCGGCTCGTCGAAGCTGGTCGGCCTCGGCGGCAGCGTTCCGCTGAAGGGCTCGTTCTCCGCGGTCGCCGACCTCTCGGCGGGCAAGTACACCGGTGACCTGAACCTCAAGGCCACCAGCGGCCAGTTCCGGATCTTCGGCTTCCTGCCGGTCTCGGCGAACATTGGCTTCGACCAGGTGGGCCAGCCCTCGGGCACCGTGTCGAACAAGGCGGTCACCTTCAACGGCAAGCTGACCATCAAGCTCACCAAGGTCGCGCTGTTCGGCATCCCGATCTACCAGGGTGACAGCTGCAAGACCAAGAAGCCCTCGGACATCCAGCTCAAGTCCGTCGGCAACTTCGACGTGCTCAAGGGCGGCAAGCTCAAGGGCAAGTACTCCCTGTCGGAGACGGTGAAGTGCGGGCCGCTGAGCCCGATCATCGGCGCCTTCGTCGCCAGCGACGGCAACACCGTCGACATCGACCTGGCGGCCAAGAAGTAACCGGCCCCAGCAAGCCGAGCGGCCCTCCCCGGGATTCCCGGGGAGGGCCGCTTCGCGTTGCGGGGCGTGAACCGGCGGGGCGGCGGGTACCCGGGGGCGGTGAGGTCCTTCTCCTGCCCCGTGTGCGGCAACGTGTTGTTCTTCGAGAACTCGGCGTGCGTGGTGTGCTCGACCGAGGTCGGCTACCGGCGGGCGGAGCGGACCCTGGTCGTCGCCGACACGCGGTGCGGCAACGCCGGGTTGGCGGGCTGCAACTGGATTCCCGACGTCGACGGCGCCCTGTGCGACTGCTGCGCCCTGACCCGCACCCGCCCGGCCGACGGGGACGCGGCGGGACTGTCCACCTTCGCCACGGCCGAATCGGCCAAGCGCCGCCTGGTCTTCCAGCTCGACGACCTGGGCCTGCCCGTCGACGGCCTGTCCTTCGAACTGCTGTCGAGCGCCCAGGAGCCGGTGGTCACCGGGCACGCCTCCGGTGTCATCACCATCGACCTGGCCGAGGGCGACGACGCCCACCGGGAGGCACTGCGCGCCCGGCTCGCCGAGCCCTACCGCACCGTGCTCGGCCACTTCCGCCACGAGGTCGGCCACTGGTACTGGGAGGTCCTGGTATCCGGCACGCCCGCCGAGGGACCGTTCCGCGACCTCTTCGGCGACGAGCGGGCCGACTACCAGCAGGCCCTGCGCGAGCACTACGCGGGCACCCCGGCCCCCGACTGGCAGGAGACCCACGTCAGCACCTACGCCACCGCCCACCCGTGGGAGGACTGGGCGGAGACCTTCGCGCACCTGCTGCACATCCGCGACACGGTGCAGACGGCGGCGGCCTTCGGCGTCCTGGTCGCGGGCTCCCCCATCCCCCCGCACCCGGACGCCCCGGTCGACGCCATCCCCACCGAGGACGCCTGCTTCGAGGAGCTGGTCGACACCTGGGTGCCGCTGTCGCGGGCGGTGAACCAGCTCAACCGCAGCATGGGCAAGGACGACGTCTACCCGTTCGTCCTGTCCCCCACCGTGCTGGGCAAGCTCCGCTTCGTGGACCGGCTCCGCGCGGGCGCCTGACGGCGGTCGGGTTCAGGCGAGCAGGGACAGCAGGGCCGCGGCGGCGTCGCGGTGGGGTGGGCCCGCGGGCCACCAGGTGCCGTCCACGACGCGGTAGGGGTGCCAGCGGCCGTCGCGGGCGTAGCGCAGTTGGTGCGGACCCGCGGTCCAGCGGTTGCACCACACCGTGGCCGCGGGGTCCTCGTCCCAGGTGGCGGCGAGGGCGTCGCGGGCGGGCGCGAGGTCGGCCGGGTCCGGGGTCCACGCGGTGTCGAGGACGTCGAGCCCGGACGGGCCCGCGGCCCGCCAGGCGGCGGTGGCGCGGGCGATGCCGGGGGTGGCGGCCAGCCGGTCGGCGGCCCCGGGGTGGGTGGCGGCCCAGCGGACGGTGTCCGGCCAGGTGTCCAACGTGGACAGATCGGGGTCGTCGGACCCGTCGGGGGCGAGCGCGGCTCCGAGGAGCTGCCGGGCGCGGGCGGCGGCGTCGGCGGCCAGCAGGGCCAGGGCGGCGGGGTCGATGCCGGGGGCGGGCGGGATGGACAGGGTGCCCGGGGCGGTCTCCGGCAGCGGCGGCGGTTCCGGCAGCCGCACCGGGGGCCGGGCGAACGCCTCCGCGGCGGGGGTGCCGGTGCCGGTCTCGGCGGGGTCGGGGGTGGCGCGCAGGGCGTCGAGCAGGGTGGGCTGGTCGCGGCCGCGGATCAGCAGCAGCACGAAGGGATCGGCGTCGAGCAGCCACGAGGTCTGGTAGGCCAGGGCGGCGGCGTGGCGGCAGGGCAGCTCGAAGCCCGGGCAGGGGCAGTCCGGGTCCAGGTCGCCGATCCCGGGCAGCAGCCGGACCCCGGCGTCGGCCGCCGCGTCCACCAGGGACGTGGGCATGTCGCCGTCGAGCAGGGCGGCGATGTGGCCCGCCTCGGCGCCGATCTGCTCCAGGAAGCGCGCCCACTCGCCGTCCGACAGCGGTTCCAGGCGGACGACCGTGTGGTAGGCCGTGTCGTCCTCGTAGTCCTGGACCGCCGCGGACAGGCGACCCGCGGCCACGGTGATCGCGCCGACGTAGCCCGCCCGCGCGTAGCGGCGGCCCTGCCGGAGCTGCCCCTCGTCGAGCGCGGTGTCCTCCAGCGCCTTCACCCACGCCCGACCCCACCAGGACCGGGCGAACCGGCCCGCGCGGCGGGTGGCGGCCGGGAAGGCGGGGAAGCCGCGGGCGGCGTCGCTCACCGGCCGCCCCGCAGCTCGACCAGGTCGGCCAGTTCGGCGTTGGTCAGCTCGGTGAGGGCGGCCTCGCCCGCGGTCAGGATGGCGTCGGCGAGGTCGCGCTTGGCGCGCAGCATCCCGGCGATGCGGTCCTCCACCGTGCCCTCGGCGATCAGCCGGTGCACCTGCACCGGGCGGGTCTGGCCGATGCGGTACGCGCGGTCGGTGGCCTGGTCCTCCACGGCCGGGTTCCACCAGCGGTCGTAGTGCACGACGTGGTCCGCGCGGGTCAGGTTCAGACCGGTGCCCGCCGCCTTGAGCGAGAGCAGGAACACCGGGAACTCCCCCGCGTCGAACCCGCGCACCAGGTCCTCGCGGCGCGGCACGGGGGTGCCGCCGTGCAGGAAGCCGGTGCGCACGCCGCGGTCGCGCAGGTGCCGTTCGAGCAGCCTGCCCAGTTGCACGTACTGGGTGAACACCAGCACCGCGCCGCCCTCGGCGAGGATCGTGTCCAGCAGCTCGTCGAGCAGCTCCAGCTTCCCGGAGCGGCCCGCCAACCGGGCCTCGGGCTCCCTCAGGTACTGCGCGGGGTGGTTGCAGATCTGCTTGAGCCCGGTCAGCAGCCGCATGATCAGGCCGCGGCGGGCCATGCCGTCGGCGGCCTGGATGCGGGCCATCGTCTCGGTGACCACCGCCCGGTACAGCGCGGCCTGCTCGTGGGTGAGCGGCACCGGCTGGTCGGTCTCGGTCTTCGGCGGCAGCTCGGGGGCGATGCCGGGGTCGGACTTGCGGCGGCGCAGCAGGAACGGGCGGATCAGCCGGGCCAGCCGGTCGGCGGTGGCGGTGTCGCGGTCGGCCTCGATCGGCTTGGCCCACCGGCCGCGGAACGCCGGGAGCGACCCGAGCAGGCCCGGGGTGGTCCAGTCCAGCACCGCCCACAGCTCCGAGAGGTTGTTCTCCACCGGCGTGCCGGTCAGCGCGACGCGCGCCCCGGCCGGGATCGCCCGCAGCGCCTTGGCCGTGCTCGACGCCGGGTTCTTCACGTGCTGGGCCTCGTCGGCGACCAGCAGTCCCCAGCGGTGCTCGGCGAGCGCGCCCGCGTCGAGGCGCATGGTGCCGTAGGTGGTGAGCACGAACCCGGCGTCGGTGCCGTCGAGCGAGCGGGCCGGGCCGTGGAAGCGGCGGACCGGGGTGCCCGGGGCGAACCGGGTGATCTCCCGCTCCCAGTTGCCCAGCAGCGACGCCGGGCACACCACCAGCGTCGGCCCGGCGGTGCGCTCGGACTCGGCGCGGTGCAGGTGCAGCGCGATCAGGGTGACCGTCTTGCCCAGGCCCATGTCGTCGGCCAGGCAGCCGCCGAGGCCCAGGCCGGTCATCCGGGCCAGCCAGCGCAGGCCGCAGAGCTGGTAGTCGCGCAGGGTCGCGGCCAGCGCGGCGGGCGCCGCGACGACCTCGGTGCCCGCGTCCGGGTCGGCGATGCGGGCGCGCAGCTCCGCCAGCCAGGTGTCGGCGACGACCTCGACGCGTTCGCCGTCGACCTCGACCGAACCGGTCAGCGCGACGCCGAGGGCCTCCAGGGCGGTGACCGGCTTCAACTCCCGGTCGCGCGCCCTGCGGGCCAGGTCCGGGTCGACCAGGACCCACTCGTCGCGCAGCCGCACCACCGGCCGCCGCGACTCGGCCAGCCGGTCCAGCTCGGCGGCGGTCAGCGGCTGCTCGCCCAGCGCCAACTGCCAGTCGAAGGCGAACAGCCCGTCCCCGCCGAACACCGACGCGGCGTCGGAGGTGGGCCGCTCGGACCGCCCGACCACGGCGCGCGCGGTCAACGACCGGACCAGTTCGCGCGGCCAGTGCACCTCCACCCCCGCCGCGGCCAGCCGGGGCGCCACGCCGAACAGGTCGGCGACCTCGCCGTCGTCGAGCACCAGCCGGTCGGGCACGCCCTGCCCGAGCAGCCGGTCGAGCACCGGCCAGGTGCGGGCGGCCCGGCGCAGCGCCCTGGTCAGCTCGATCCGGGAATCCGCGCCGAGCCGGTGGCCGGGGTCGGACCACAGCCGCTCCGCGTCGACCACCACGGCCGGGTCGGCCAGCGAGTGCGCCTGCACGACGGCCTCGAACGCCGCGCCGGCGTAGTCCGCGCCGGGCACCTCCAGCCGCAGCGAGACGCGCACCCCGGAGTCCAGGCCCGCGGACATCCCGGCCGACCACGGGCGCAGGTGCGGCACCCGGTTGGGCGCGCGGGAGGCGAACAGCGGCCCGCCCGCGGCCTGCGGGGCGGCGGCGGTGCGCGGCATCCCGTCGGCGACGGCGTCGACGAAGCCGCGCACCAGGGTCAGCGGGTCGGCCAGGGTGTCGCCCTCACCGGCCAGCGGCACCGAGCGCGCGGTGGCGGGCATGGCGTCGGCGAGTTCGCGCAGCCGCGCGGCGTCGGCGGCGTCGAGCGGCCCGGCCCGCCAGGCGTCGAACCCGCCCGGCGAGACACCGGGCACGATCCGGCCGCGGGCCACCAGTTGCAGTGCCACCAGCGCCACCGCGCCCCAGAACGCGGCGGCCGGGTCGGCGCCGGGTGCGCGCCGGGCCCTGGTGAGGGCCGCGACGGCGTCGGCCACCGGCAGCCGCAGCACCGGGACGGTCACCTCGACCGCGCCGGGGCCGTCCGGCCGCAGGATGGTCAGTTCCCCGGTCGGGTCCTGCGGCAGGTCGCCGTGGAAGGCGACGGTGCCCGCGCGGTGCGGGTCGGCCGGTTCGAACACCGCGGTGCAGCGGGAGAGGCCGGTCACGGTGGCGGGTGCGAGCGTGCCCATGCTCCCCTTCGGACGGCGGCGGGTCCGGTCACCTTACCCGCCGCCACCCGGGTCGGGTCGCTCAGCGGCTGAACTCGACCGCGTCGTCCACCGGCCCGTAGCGCAGGGTGCGCACGTCCGCCGGGTAGTTCTGCCGCAGTCGCCACGGGGCCACCTCGGCCTGCTGCGGGAGCGTGGCCGCGGCCCGCTGCACGTAACCGGCTTGGAGGTCCAGGAACGGCACCCGGCCGACGGAGGCGGCCGGGGTCTTCGGGGTGACGATCCGCACGCCCTTGGCGTCCATGTGCTTGAGCAGCCTGCACACGTACTCCGACACCAGGTCGATCTTGAGCGTCCAGGAGGCGTTGGTGTAGCCCACGGCCAGCGCCGCGTTGGGCACGCCGCCGAGCATCATGCCCTTGTAGGCCACGGTGTCGGCCGGGTCGACCTTCTCCCCGTCCACCGAGACGGTCATGCCGCCGAGCATGAGCACGTCCAGGCCGGTGGCGGTCACCACGACGTCGGCCTCCAGCTCGGCACCGGACTCCAGCCGCAGGCCGGTCTCGGTGAACGTCTCGATCCGGTCGGTGACCACCGAGGCGTTCCCCTTGCGCAGCGCGCGGAACAGGTCGCCGTCGGGGACGAAGCACACGCGCTGGTCCCACGGGTCGTAGCGGGGCTTGAAGTGCGTGTCGAGGTCGAAGTCCGCGGGGAGCCTGCGGGCGGCGTCCTTGCGCAGGAGGTTCTTCACGAACGCGGGCCTGCGCTTGCTGAGCTGGTAGAACGCCGTGGCCATCAGCACGTTCTTCCACCGGATGACCGGGTAGGCCACCTTGGCGGGCAGCCACTTGCGGGCGAAGTCGGCGATCGGGTCGCGCGAGCCGAGGGTGAGCACGTAGCTGGGCGAGCGCTGGAGCATGGTGACGTGCTCGGCGGCCCCGGCCATCGACGGGACCAGGGTGACCGCGGTGGCGCCGGAGCCGATCACCACGACCTTCTTGCCGGTCCAGTCGAGGTCTTCCGGCCACAACTGCGGGTGCACCAGGGTGCCGCGGTAGTCGTCGACGCCGGGGAACTCGGGGGTGTAGCCGTGCTCGTAGCGGTAGTAGCCGGTGCAGGCGAACAGGAAGCCCGCGGTGAACACGGCGACCTCACCGGTGTCGGAGCGCTCGGCGGTGACCGTCCAGCGCGCGTCCGGGGTCGACCACTCGGCGCTGACGACCCGGTGGTGGAAGCGGACGTGCCGGTCGACCCCGCTCTCGGCGGCGGCCTCGCGGATGTAGTCGCGGATCGAGTCGCCGTCGGCGATGGACTTGGGCGCGGTCCACGGCTTGTGCGCGTACCCGAGGGTGAACATGTCCGAGTCCGAGCGCACGCCCGGGTAGCGGAACAGGTCCCAGGTGCCGCCGATGGCACCCCGGCCCTCCAGGATCACGAAGGACTTGCCCGGCAACCGCTCGCGCAGGTGGCTGGCGGCGCCGATGCCGGAGAGCCCGGCTCCGACGATCAGGACGTCTACGTGTTCGGCGGCCATGCCGATCCCCTTCCGCAACGGTGACTGCGACTAACTTACCACCGTTAAGTTACCGGGAGTAGGTTCAGTTTGAGCGCCACCGCTCCGCGTAGCGCGCCTCCCGCTCCGGGTCCCGCGCCTCCTTGCGCTCCTCCCGCATCCGGGCAGCGGTCCCCGGCGCGAACCCGTACCGCGCCACCAGCCCCTCCACGCTCTCGATCGAGTAGGACAGCGCGTAGTACATGCCGACGATCAATCCCAGCGATCCGCAGGCCAGGGCCAACCCCACCGGCGCGCCGAGGGCGAGCAGCAGGACCAGGGTGATGGCGGCGGTCGCGGGGAGCACGGCCCGCAGCAGCACCCGCAGGGTGAACCGGACGAGCCAACTGCGGTCGGTGGCGGTGCGCAGCACGTAGTCGGCGTACCGCCGGGGCAACCTGCCCCCGACGGCGTACCAGAGGCGCAGAGCGGGACTGGGCTTCATCACGACTCCTGTTTCGCGGCGGCGATGACGCGGGTGAGCGAGGCGTGCAGGTCCTCCAACTCGGGGATGGACATGCCGAGCGTGGCCACGACCTGCGGCGGGATGAGCAGCGCCCGCTCCCGCAGCGCCCGCCCCTCCTCGGTGAGGGTGACGGCGAGCGAGCGCTCGTCGTCGCGGTGACGCTCGCGGCGCAGGTAACCCGTCGCCTCCAAGCGCTTGAGCAGCGGCGTCAGGGTTCCCGGGTCCAGGGCGAGCAGACCGGCCAACTCCTTGCCGCTGAGCGGGGACCGCTGCCACAGCGCGAGCATGACCAGGTACTGCGGGTGGGTCAGCCCCATCGGCTCCAACAGCGGCCGGTAGATCGCCACCACGCTGCGCGCGGCGATCGACAGCGCGAAGCAGACCTGGCGCTCCAGGGCCAGCGGGTCCTTCTCGTCCACGACACCTCCTTTGGTACACCAAACGTTAGAGCACCAACTGTTGGTGTGGCAAAGAATGAGACGCGGATCAAGTAGTTGCCCTCGACAGGCAGAATGCCGGAGTTGGTCCAGCGCTTGGACCACTGCTCGGGGTGCGGTGGGGACCGGCACTGCGTGATGGCTCACCGAGTCGTCGGTGGTGTTGGCGCCGGGGTCTCAGCGCACGGCGTCAGCGACCGAGGCGGTACAGCTTGGCGTCGAAGGAGCAGGGGCCGAGCAGTCCCCCGGCGCTGTCGTGTTTCCACCGGACCCAGTCGTCCCTGGGGTAGATCTCAGCCGTGCCGGTGAAGAGGGGTCTCGCCGCGAAGCGCATCGTCACCGAATCCCTGGCGCTGCCCTGCGTGCCGCCCAGGCGGACCGGGGGGCGGAGGGGCAAGGCGTAGCCCAGTTCGAGGGAGAGGACGGTGTCCTCCGGCTCGAACACCACGCGCAGGCTCCACGTGATCCCGACCATCGGCACGCTGACGGTGACGGGCGGGAACACCTCGACCACGTCGTGTGCCGGGCTGCCGTCGTCGGGTTTGGCGAGGATGCCGTCACCGCCCCTTGGGAGCTCGACGCGGCGGTACGCGTCCAGCCAGTCGACCAGTGGCGCCCCGGTCGTGCTGTCCTGTCGAGACATCGTCTCGGCCTTCCTGTCGCCGACGGTCGCGGTCGCGAGTCAGCCGGTTCCCGCTCCGGTGCCCGGCCTGGACGAGGCCTACCCACCGCCACCCGGCCAAAACGCAGAGGGTGTCAAAGTGGTCACAAGCAGTGATGATCCACCGTCGAGTTCGAGCGGACAGGACAGTCGTGGTTGCTCCCGGACCCCCGGTCGCGGGTGCCTGCCCGAACACCGCCGACTGCCGCCCGGGCAGGCAGTCCGAACGCCCCCACGATCCGCGCGGGACTGGTTTGATCACCCGATGGACTGGGCCCAGACGCCGGACGCGGACAACACCCCCTTCTACGCCTCAGGCACGTTCTGGGCCATCGCCGCCGTCGCCGTCGCCATCGCCGCCATCGGCGTGGGCGCGTGGGCCGCCTGGCGGTCGGCCAACCCGAAACGGCAGCTCAACATCTGGATCGGCTCCGACACGCCCCTGATGACCACCCGCGCCGAGGGCATCACGGTCGGCTTCGAGGACACCCCGCTGGCCGATCCCCACATCGTCCGGGTGCAGATCGCCGCCCGCGGCCGCAAGGACATCGTCCCCGCCGACTTCGCCGGACCCCTCCGCATCGACCTCGCCACCCCCGTCCTGCGCCTCATCGCCACCCACTCGACCACCAAGCGCGACAACCTGCCCGCCCCCGCCCTGACAGTCGACGACACCGCCCTGGTCCTGGACCCCACCATCCTGCCCGGCGACCAACGCACCACCCTCGACGTGCTCCTCGACTCCACGCCCGAACTCGCCGTCACCGCCCCCCTCGCCAACGTCACCGTGAAGAAGACCGACCCCAACCCGTCTCCGAGCCCGCGTCAGAAACCGCTGATGGACGGCTTCCTCCTCGGTATGGGGTTCATGGCGGGCACGAGCATCCTTGCCCCCGTCGCTGCCGACATCGTCACCGCCAGCGGATTCAGCGACACCATCAGCGTTGTCGTCGGCCTGACAGGCGTACTCCTCACCAGCGCCTGCGGCGCAGGCCTCATCATCGCGCTTTCCCGCATTTCCAAAGCCGACCAGTGACGACGACCTGCCCGGCCGGGGTGGTCAGCCCGCGACCGCCAGGGTGACGCCCAGGCCGACGAGGGCGCCGCCGGTGACGCGGTCGAGGGCCTTGCGCGGGCCGCTGCGGCGCATGAACCTCGACAGCCGGGAGGTGAGCAGCACGAACGCGGTCCACCACACCAGGCCGAGCGCGATGTCGAGCCCGCCCAGCAGCAACACCTGGGGACCCGCCGGTGCGTCGGCCGACAGGAACTGGGGCAGCACGCTGACGAAGAACAGGGCCGCCTTGGGGTTGAGGACGTTGGAGGTGAAGGACTGGCGGAAGACCCGGCCCATCGATGCGGACGCGGTGCCGTCGTCCTCGGTGGGGGCGGCTTCCGGGCGGCGCCAGGAGCGCCACAGCGCGGTGGCACCCAGGTAGACCAGGTAGGCCGCGCCGACGACCTTCAAGGCGGTGAAGGCGACCGGGCTGTGGGTGATCAGCGTGGAGACGCCGAGGGCGGCGGCGGCCATGTGCACGCACAGGCCCGCCTGCACGCCCAGCATGGCGACGAAGCCGGTGCGGCGGTCGCGGGCGGAGTGCCGCAGGACGACTGCCCAGTCGGGGCCGGGGATGACGTAGGCGGTCATGACGACTCCGGCGAACAGCACCAGCAACCCCACAGACATCCCGCACGCCCTTCCTCCGTGCCGCCGGTTCCCCCATTCGGGACCGGGCTGGCCCGATCGGACTACCCAGTCGGCGGCTGTCCATACCCGGTGTCGTCGTCCCCGCCCGGTCCCCTACCGTCGCCGCTGCGGGATGACGAGGGGGAGAGCATGGGGACGGACGAGCGGGCCGTGACGATCAGGATGCCCGTGGTGTGGCTGTGGCTGCTGCGGGTGGGCGGGGCCGTACTGGGGTGCGCCGCGGGGTTCGGGGTCGCGCCGTTGGTGCGTTGGCTGACCGGGCTCGTCGGGGGTGCGCCGGGGCCGCTGCGGGTGGCCGCGCAGTTGCCCACGGTGGTGGCGGTGCCGGTGCTGACCGTCGTCGGTGCCGGGGTGGGGGTGTGGTTGGCGGTGGTGGCACGTCGGGAGAGTCCGGTTGTGACGGTGGGTGGTGACCGCGTTCTGGTGGTGGAGAACGGTTCCGCGCTGCACGTGGCCCGCGATCGGGTGGCGGCGGTGTTCACCGACGGGCGGGACCTGGTGGTGCTCGGTCATGACTTCGGCGAGTCGGTTCGGGTTCGGGTGACGGATCTGCCCACCGACGGGTTGGCGGCGGCGTTCGAGCGGTTCGGTTACCCGTGGCGGGGCACGGCCGACCCGCACGAGGCCGAGTTCACCGGCTGGGTCGACGGGACACCGGACCTCGACGGCACCGCGCACTCCTTGCTGCGCGAGCGCCGCAACGCCCTGCGCGACAAGCGGGTGGGCGCGGCGGCGGACGCCCTCGACCGGCTGCGCGCCCACGGCGTCGCGGTGCGCGATCGCGGTGGCGTGCAGCAGTACCGCCGTCGGGAAAGCGCTAACGGGGTGGCGGGTGGCGACGAGTACTCCTCGTAGCCCGCTCCCGGAAGGACCCATCGATGTCGTTGCTGGACACCGCGCGTGACCTCGCCCCCACCCTCGCCGCCCGGGCCGAGGAGATCGAGAACGGTCGGGAACTGCCGGTCGACCTGGTCAAGGAGTTGAAGACCGCGGGTTTCTTCCGCATGTTCACCCCGCGCTCGCACGGTGGCCTGGAGACGGACCTGCGCACCGGTCTCGACGTGCTGGAGGCGCTGGCGCGGGCGGACGCGGCGACCGGGTGGACGGTGATGATCGGCGCGGAGACCCCGCAGCTCCTGTCGCTGCTGGACCGCGAGCGGTTCGACGAGCTGTACGCGGGGTCGCCGGACGTGGTGGTGGCGGGTGGGTTCAACGCGCAGGGCACGGCCGAGCCGGTGGCCGGTGGTTACCGGGTGTCCGGGCGGTGGGCGTTCGCCAGCGGGTCCGGGCACGCCGATCACCTGTTCGGCAACTGCGTGCTGACCGACGGCGGCGCGCCCCGGGTGGTCGACGGGGTGCCGGTGCTGCGGGCGGTGCTGCTGCCCGGCGCCGAGGTGCTCGACACCTGGCGGGTGTTGGGCCTGCGCGGCACCGGCAGCAACGACATCGCCGTGGCCGATGCCGTGGCGCCGGAGCGGGACACCTTCGACGTGTTCACCGGGGTGCCGTGCGTGCCGGGGCCGCTGTACACCGCGCCGCTGGTGCACTTCGTGCTGCACATGGCCGCGGTGGCGGTGGGCACCGCCCAGGGCGCGGTCGACGACGTGGTCGCGCTGGCCACCGGCGGCAAGCACCGCCTCTACGCCAAGGCGTCGCTGCTGGACTCCCCCGTCTTCCAGGTGCACCTGGGCCGGGCCGAGGCGGGCGTGCGGGCCGCGCGGGCGCTGCTGCGCGAGGTGGCCGGGGAGTTCTGGGCGCGGGCCGCCGCCGACCCGGCTTCGGTCGGGCCCGCCAGCCCGGAGGCTTCGGCGACGCTGGCCTGGATCACCGAGACCTGCGTCGCCGCGGTGGACACCTGCTACCGCCTCGGCGGCGGTGGCGCGGCGCGGGACTCCTCGTCGTTGCAGCGCCGGTTCCGCGACGTGCACACCATGGCCCAGCACGCCGGGTCGGCGGAGGGCTGGTTGGGCACCGGTGGGACCGCGCTGCTCGGCGCCGCCGCGGGCCTGGCCTACTGAGCGCTCGCGGCGTGCGAGGTCCGGCAGCCGGGTGTGCGTCCCGGACCGTCAGTGGTCAGTGAGTTCCACGCGGTGCCGGATCTCGTCGTCGCGGAAGATGCGGAACTCGTGGGTGTCGGCGGTGAGGACCTTGAGGAAGCCCGGGCTGACGTCGAAGACGTGGAAGTCGTCGATGCCGGTGGTCGTCTCGATGCGTTCCAATGGAACCCAGGGCGTGCTCACCACCGCCGCGCAGACGAGTGCACCCACCACCGCCAGCGACCTGGAACTCCGGAGCACCCACCGCACCGGACCGCCGAAGCGCGGGTGGTCGCGGGTGCGTTCGACCAACGTCAACACCACGCCCAGCACCACGATCGCGATGAGCAGCCCCCAGCTCCGGTAGCTGCGCACGTGCGCCACGACCATCGCGACCAACACCACCACCAGCAGCCCCGGACCCGCCCACGCCCGGTGGTCCCGGGCCCGGCGGGCGCCCGCGTAGGCCAGGATCGTGAACGGGATCAACGCCACCAGCAGGACGCTGCTGATCACCCGGTTCGCCATGAAGGTGCCGAGGAAGATCGCGGGCGCGTCCTCGAAGTCCAGGGTGTGCAGCAGGGCGAACGCGGTGTGCCAGTCGTAGCCCGAGACCGCCAGCAGGCGCAGCAGCACGAACAGGGCGGCGGCCCCGGTGAGCGCGGACGCCACCCCGGCGCCGGGGTGGCGTTCTCCGCGCACGTCTTCTTCCGCGTCCATCTGCCCTCCAGAACGACCCGGCGACCGTGCCGGGCCCCTAGGAAAGCAGACGGGGTGGGGCTCAGCTCGCGCGGACCTCGTCCACGCAGCCGGGCTGGCCGGTGACGTGCAGTTCACGCCTGCCGTGGGCGAACTCCGGGCACAGGCAGGCCCCCATGGGCTCGTCGGAGGAGAAGTCGAAGTTGGTGCTCGACGGGTGCTGCAGCGTGGCGGTGGTGTCCATGGCGGGTATCCCTTCCGAGTGAACTCCCTGGTCCTGGTGAACGCTGTGGAGAGAACATGCCCCGATCGGGGTGGACTCAATCACCCGAAAACACCTGAATTTGACGAGTTGTCAATTGTGAAGCGAACCACGCCCGGTGAGTCGACGTGCCCTGGGTGGTAACCCACCCGTTCCGACCGGACGACACACGGAGGGAGGCGCCGATGTCGGAGGCGTGGATGGGGGTGCTGTCCGCGGGAGTGGTCGCGGTGGCGGTGTTCGGGGTGTTCCTGGTGCTGGAATACCTGCTGCGGCGGGGGTTCCGGCGACTGGGCAGGCGGTCGGCGCTGCTGGCCGGGCTGGTCGAGCACACGTCGAGGCCGCTGCGCTGCTTCGGGGCGGTGCTCATCCTCCGGCTGACCGTGTTCGTGGCGCTGCCGCCGACCGGGTGGACCGGGCCGGTGACGCACGCGATGACGCTGGCGCTGATCGGCAGCGGTGCCTGGCTGCTCGCCGGGGTGCTGCTGTCGGCCGAGCAGACCGCGCTGTCGCGGCTGCGCGTGGACGAGCGCGACAACCGGCACGCCCGCCGGGTGCAGACGCAGATCACGTTGGTGCGCAGGGTGACCGTGGCCGGGGTGGCCGTGCTGGCGCTGGCCGCGATGCTGATGACCTTCCCCGGGGCGCGCGCGGCGGGCACCAGCCTGCTGGCCTCGGCCGGTGTCATCGGCGCCATCGCCGCGCTGGCCGCGCAGTCGTTGCTGGGCAACGTGTTCGCCGGGTTGCAGATCGCGTTCAGCGACGCCATCCGGCTCGACGACGTGGTGATCGTCGAGGGCGAGTGGGGCCGGATCGAGGACATCACGCTCACCTACCTGGTCGTGCACATCTGGGACGACCGCAGGCTGGTCATCCCCACCTCGCACTTCATGTCGAACCCGTTCGAGAACTGGACCCGGCGCGAGGCCGCGCTGCTCGGCACGGTCGAGATCGACGTCGACTGGGCGATGCCGGTGGAGGAGATGCGGACCGAGCTGCGGTCCGTCCTGGACGCGACGGACCTGTGGGACGGCCGGGTCTGCGTTCTGCAGGTCACCGACGCGGTGAACACCCTGGTCCGGGTGCGCGCCCTGGTGAGCGCGGTCGACGCGCCGACCCTGTTCGACCTGCGCTGCCTGGTGCGCGAGCGGCTGGTCGCCTGGGCCAGGACCCGGCACCCGTACGCGCTGCCGCGCCTGCGCTCCGAGCGGGTGCCCACCGGCCCGCGCCCGGCCCCGGCGGCGGCCACCGAGCCCACCGAGGACGCCCGCCTGTTCGGCGACAGCCCCGACGGCCGCGAGCGCGAACACGCCTTCACCGGCCCGGACCGCTCCTGAGGTGCGGTCAGGCCCCGGGGGTCTCGGGGGCGAAGGAGCCGCCGAAGTAGACCTGGGCCTCGGTCAGCCTGCCGTCCCGGACGCTGATCAGCTCCGTGTTGCGGAACCGGCCACCGGTGCGCAGTTCGTACTCGTAGCAGACGAAGACGCTGCCCCGGCCGGTCGGCACGGCGTGCACGATCTCCTGCGACAGCAGCCGGTCGGCGGTGGGGAAGCAGCGCTCGAAGAACAGCGCCCGGTCGATGTGGTCGTCGACCGGGCTGGTGAACACGAAGTCGTCGTCGACCAGGGCCTCGGCGGCGGCGCGGTCGCCCGCCAGGTAGAGCCGGAAGAAGTTGCGCACCACCTCGACTTCGGACATGCCCCCACCCTAGGGCACCGACCCGGCGTTACCGCACTGTTATCCACGGGGATTGCGGGCGGTGTCGGGGACCGGTGGTCGGCTCCGACCTCATGCCGACAGAACCACCGGCCGGAGGACGCGATGAAGACCGAGACCCTGCCCGTACCCGGCGCCACCCTGCACCACGAGGTCCGCGGCACCGGCCCACTAGTGCTGCTGATCTGCGGCGGGATCTACGACGCCGCGGGCTACACCGGGTTGGCCGAGCGGCTCGCGGTCGAGTACACCGTGGTCACCTACGACCGGCGCGGCAACTCCCGCAGCCCGCTCCACGGCCCGCCCGTCCGGCAGTCCGTCGCCGAGCACGCCGAGGACGCGCACCGGTTGATCGCCGCGCTGGGCGGGCCCGCCTTCGTGTTCGGCAACAGCAGCGGCGCCCAGATCGGCCTGGAACTGGCCGTCCGCCACCCCGGGGACGTGCGGGTGCTGGTCGCGCACGAACCCCCGCTGTTCGACCTGTTGCCCGACGCCGGGCACTGGAGGGCGGTGGCGGCGGAGGTCGAGGCGGCGTTCGCCGCGGGTGGGGCGGGGCAGGCGATGGGGGTCTTCGCCGCCGCGATGGGCATGGCGGGGGACGAGCCGGAGCCGCCGGACGACCCGGAGGCGGCCGCCGTGGTGGCGCGCTTCGCAGCCAACAGCGCGTTCTTCGTCGGCCACGAGGTCCCCGGCTTCGGCGCCCACGAGACCACCCTCCCGGCCACCCCGGTGATCCCCCTGGTGGGGGCCGAGTCCGCGGGCCAACCGCCGCACCGGGCCACCCGCGCCCTCGCTGCCCGCCTCGGCACCGAGGTCACCACCGTCCCCGGCGACCACGGCGGTTTCGGCACCCACGCCGCCGCTTTCGCCACCATCCTGACCGAACTCTTCCAGGAGCAACCCCGATGAGCACAGTCACCAGCCGCCTCTCCGTGTCCCTCGACGGTTTCGCCGCGGGGGTGGACCAGGGCCCGGACCAGCCGCTCGGCCGGGGCGGCGAGCGCCTGCACACCTGGGCCTTCGGCGACGTCGACCCGGTCGACGCGGCGGTCCTGGCCGAGGTGGACGCGGGCATCGGCGCGTACGTCATGGGGCGCAACATGTTCGACGGCAACCGCGGCCCGTGGGACCTGTCCTGGCGGGGCTGGTGGGGCGCGGAGCCGCCGTACCACTGCCCGGTGTTCGTGCTCACCCACCACGCCCGCGACCCGCTGCCGATGGCGGGCGGCACGACCTTCCACTTCGTCACCGAGGGACCGGACCGCGCGCTCGCGCTGGCCCGTGAAGCCGCCGGGGACGCCCGCGTGGACATCGCGGGCGGCGCCTCGACCATCCGCCACTACCTCGCCGCCGGGGAGATCGACGAGCTGACCCTGCACCTGGCGCCGGTCACCCTGGGTGCGGGCGAGTCCCTGTTCGCCGGTCTCGACGTGCGGCTGGAGCCGCTGCGCGCCGTCCACTCCCCCGCCGTCACCCACCTGACCTACCGGGTGCGCTGACCGGCCGGGCTCACAGTCGTCGCACAACCGGGCCACACCGACCGTCCAGGCTCGGCGCCCAGAGTCGGGGCCATGACAGCGACGACTCCCCCGGCGGCCCGGAACGGGGCCCGGCCCATCGACATCCATTCCGGCACCGTGGTGCTGGAGGTGGTCGTCCCGGTGCACGACGTGGACGTCGACCTGTCCACCGACCTGGCGGCGGTGGGCGCGCTGACCGCCCCCGCCACCCGCGCGGCCTGACCACCCCCGGAGCCCCGATGACCACCTTGCTGTCCCGCCCCGCCGAGTCCAGTCGCCGCGCGGACGACACCACCGCGCCGACTTCGCGCCTGCGCCGGTTCGCGCGCGGACCTGAGACCGACCCGCGCTTCGCCCGGCCCGCGCTGCTGGGCCTGCTCGCCGCGACGGCGCTGCTGTACCTGTGGAACCTGACCGCGTCCGGCTACGGCAACGAGTTCTACGCCGCGGCGGTGCAGGCGGGCACGCGGAGCTGGAAGGCCTGGCTGTTCGGCTCGCTCGACTCCGGCAACGCCATCACGGTGGACAAACCACCCGGCGCACTGTGGGTGGCGACCGCGTTCGCCCGGGTGTTCGGGTTCTCCGGCTTCTCGGTGCTGGTGCCGCAGGCACTGATGGGCGTGGCCTCGGTCGGCCTGCTGCACGCGGCGGTCAAGCGAACCAGCGGCCCGGCCGCCGGGCTGATCGCCGGGGCGGTGCTGGCGCTGACCCCGGTGGCGGTGCTGATGTTCCGCTTCAACAACCCGGACGCGCTGCTGGTGCTGCTGTTGGTGGCGGCCGCCTACTGCGTGGTGCGCGCGCTGGAGGAGGCCGGTCCGAAGTGGCTGGTGCTGGCTGGGACCGCGATCGGGTTCGCGTTCCTGACCAAGATGTTGCAGGCGTTCCTGGTGCTGCCCGCCTTCGCGCTGGTCTACCTGGTCGCCGCGCCGACCGGCCTGGGCAGGCGGGTCGCGCACCTGGCCGGAGCGCTGGCCGCGGTCGTGGTCTCCGCGGGCTGGTACGTCGCGCTGGTGGAGCTGTGGCCCGCGGACAGCCGCCCGTACATCGGCGGTTCCACCGACAACAGCCTGCTGGAGTTGGCGCTGGGCTACAACGGCCTGGGCCGCGTCCTCGGCGGCGAGGGCAACGGCGGCGGGGGCGGCGGGGCGAACACCGGCTTCGGCGGGGAGACCGGCCTGTTGCGGATGTTCAACACCGCTTTCGGCAGCGAGATCTCCTGGCTGCTGCCCGCCGCCCTGATCGCCCTGGTCGGCGGTCTGTGGCTGACCCGCCGGGCGCCGCGCACCGACCGCACCCGCGCCGCGCTGCTGCTGTGGGGCGGGTGGTTGGTGGTCACCGCGCTGGTGTTCAGCCACATGGGCGGCACCACGCACCCGTACTACGCGGTGGCGCTGGCCCCGGCGATCGCCGCGCTGGTCGGCGTCGCGGGCCGGGAGCTGTGGCGGGGCCGGGCGTCGTTCGCGCCGCGAGCCTGGCTGGCGGGGATGATCGCGGCCACCGCGACCTGGGACCACGTCCTGCTGGCCCGCGAGGCGGACTACCTGCCCTGGTTGAAGTTCGTCATCGCCGCGGTCGGCCTGGCCCTCACCACCGCCCTGCTCGTCGGCGTCGAGAACACCAGGCGGACGGCCACGGTCCTGCTCACCGCCGCGGTGCTGGTGCTGGGCCTGGGCGGCGCGGCCTACGCGGTCACCACCTCGGCGCAGGCGCACAGCGGCTCGATCCCCACCTCCGGCCCCACCTCGGGCGCGATGGGCGGCGGGACGGGCGGCCCCGGCGGGACCCCCACCGGGTCGACCGGCGTGGCCGACCTGCTCGCCACCAGCACGGCGAAGTGGGCGGCGGCGGTGTCGGGTTCGCAGACCGCGGCAGGCCTGGAACTCCAGTCCGGCAAGGCGGTCATCGCGATCGGCGGCTGGAACGGCACCGACGACGCGCCGACGTTCGAGCAGTTCACGGCCGCGGGTCGCGGCTGGCGAGATCGACTACTACGTCGTCGGCGGCCAGGGCGGCGGCCGGGGTGGCTCAGACTCCTCCGCTGGGGAAATCGCCACCTGGGTGGCGGCCAACCACACCGCCACCACCGTGGGCGACTCCACCGTCTACGACCTGACCCCCTGATCCGGGCGGGAGCCCGCGGCCCAGCGGCGGCCAGGTCCGCTCCAGACCGACGCGGAGGCGGTGGTGAACGCCGACAACGGCTGCGAACTGGTCAGCCGAGGCGGACTCCGGCGGACACCTCCCTCGAATTGTCCACTGTGGCCTGCTGGTGCGCATGGCGACGGCACCCGGCCGTCGGGTCCGCGGACCGGTCGCCACTCCATCGGGTGGACCAGCGCGCGGGAGGCCTCCCGGGGTGATAGCTGTTGTCCGGCCGGGACGGACGGGATGGGGTCGATGGTGGTGCGGGTGTGCGGGATCGGCGACGAGGGCGCCGACTCCCTGGTCGGGCAGGTGCGGCTGCACGAGCGGTTGGGACTGCGCGGGATCGAGCTGCGGGCGGTGGACGGCAGGCGCGTGCACGAGCTCGACGCCGCGGGGCTGGACCGGGTCGTCGCGGCGGTCGGCGGCGCCGGGCTGGTGGTGCCGGTGCTGGACACCCCGCTGGGCGACTGGTCCACCACGATCGGGCGCGACCTCGCCGACGACGAGCGGGTGCTGCAGGCCTCGGCCGGGGCGGCCGCGCGGCTGGGCTGCACGCGGCTGCGGATCATGTCGTACCCGAACGACGGCAGGCCGGAACCGGACTGGCGCCGGGCGGTGGTCGAGCGGGTTCGCGCGCTCGCCCGGATCGCCGAGGACCTCGGGGTCACCCTGCTGCACGAGAACTGCGTCGGCTGGGCGGGCGCCGGTGCCGAGCGCACCCTCGCCCTGCTGGACGAGGTGGGCAGCCCGGCGCTGCGGTTGCTGTTCGACACCGGCAACGGCCTGGCCCACGGCTACCCGGCGCTGCCGTTCCTGCGGGAGGTCATCCCGTACGTCGACCACGTGCACGTCAAGGACGGGCGCCGGGTCGGCGGGACCGCCGTGTTCGGCACCCCCGGCTCCGGCGAGGTGCGGCTCGGCGAGTGCGTGGGGCTGCTCCTCGACGCCGGGTACCGCGGCTGGTTCAGCCTGGAGCCGCACGTCGCGCTCATCCCGCACCTGGACGTGGCCGACGACCCCGAGCGGCGGGCCCGTGCGTACGCCGACTGCGTGCACGCGTTCCGCACGCTCGTCGGCGCCGTGCCCGCGGTCACCGGGTGACCCGCTTGCGCGCCGCCGACGTGGACTGGCTGCTGGCCCTCCTCGCGGTGCCGACCGTGTCACCGCTGGAGGGGGGCGACCCGGCCGGGTTCGCCAGGGCGCAGAGCCTGTTCGCGGGCGGTGCCGCCGAACGCGGGCTGGCGCTGCGCCGCTGGGACCACCCGCCCGCCGAGGAGCTGGACCGCCCGGACGTGCCCACCCCGCTGCGCGAGGCGGCGGCACCGGACCCGGCGGGGTTCCTGGCGGCGCAGCCGTGCGTGGTCGTCGGCACGGGCAAGCTCAAGCCGCCGCGGCAGCGGATGGTGCTCAACTTCCACCTGGACACCGTCGGCCCGCACATCGCGCCGGTGCTGGACAGGCGGGTGCTGCGCGGGCGCGGGGCGGTCGACGACAAGGGGCCGGGGGTGGCCGCGGTGGTCGGGGTGTCCCGGGCGTTCGCCGAGGACCCGGGCCTGACCGCCGACATCGAGGTGCTGGTGGCCAGCGTGCCCGGGGAGGAGGGCGGCGCGATGGGCGTGTGCGGGACGCGGTGGCTGGTGGAGACCGGGTGCGTGGGCAGGCTGATGGTGTTCGCCGAGCCGACCGGCTGCCGGGTGCTCGACGCGTGCAGCGCCACCATGACCCCCGTGCTGGGGGTGCGCGGCCTCGACAGCACCGACGACCGGCCTGCCGACGGGCACAACGCCACCGTCGCCCTGGGGTTCCTCGCGGTCCGGCTGACCGAGCGGCTGGGCCGGGTGGCCGACCGGCTCGGTGCCCGGGTCTGCGTCTCCGGCGTCCACACCGGACAGTCGCACAACCGGGTCTACGGCACCGGTGAGCTGCGGCTCAACATCGCCTACCACGACCGCGCGGTGGCCTCGGCGCTCGCGCTGGAGGTGGAGCGGGCGGTGGCCGAGGCGGGCGCGGAAGCCGCCGAGCGGTTCGGCGACAACCCGGTCACCCGGCGGCTGGTGGCCGACTGGGACCGCGTGGTCCGGCTCGACTGGCTCAAGCGCGGGCTGCCGCCGCTGGCCAACCGGGACGCGGCGATGGAGGCCGTGCTCGCCGAGGCGGGCCTGCACCGCCACGACGGGGTGGCCGACGGCAGCGCCTTCACCTGCGACGCCATCTGGGCGCCGGGCCGCGACCGGTACGTGGTCGCCTGCGGCCCCGGCCTGCTCGACCGCGACGGCGCGCACACCCCCGACGAGCACGTCCAGCTCGACGACCTCGACGAGTACGCCGACCGGGTGCGCGCCCTGGTGCACGCGTTCGGCGCGCACGTCCGCGCGGGCGAGGAGAAGACCGCGTGAAGGTCGGCGTGATCGGTCTGGGCACCATCTCCCGCTACTTCCTCGACGCCATCGCCGCCGACGACGCGGTCACCCTGGCCGCGGTGTGCGACCTGGACCCCGCGCGGCTGGCCGGGTTCACCGGCAGCGGGGTGGCGACCTTCACCGACGCGCGCGACCTGCTCGACGCGGGCGTGGTCACCGCCGTGGTCATCACCCTGCCCAACGACCTGCACGCCGAGGTGGCGCACGCGGCGCTGAGCAGGGGCATCGCGGTGTGCTGCGAGAAGCCGCTGACCGTCGACCCGGCCGACGCCCGCGCGCTGGCCCGGACCGCGGCCGAGCACGCGGCGGTGCTGTTCACCGCCTTCCACCGCCGCTACAACCGCAACCTGCTCGACCTGGCCGCCGCGCTGCCGCCGCGGGCGGAGATCGCCCGGGTGACGGCGCGCTACCACGAGAACATCGGCGAGCACACCGGCGGCGAGGGCTGGTACCTCGACCCGGCCCGCTGCGGCGGCGGCTGCCTGATCGACAACGGGCCGAACGCGCTGGACGCGGTCCGGCTGCTCGTCGGCGACCTCACCCTGCTCGACGCCACCATCGGCGACGTGCGCGGCGGCGCGGAGCACTGCGCCGAGCTGGACCTGCGCGCCGGGGAGGTGCCGGTGCGGGTCGAGCTGGACTGGGCGCTGCCGACCGGCGAGGTCAAGGACGTGCGGGTGGACCTGCGCGACGGGACCAGCCGCACCGCCGACCTGCTGGCCGGGCACCCGGGGTTCAAGGCGTCGCTGGCGCACGAGTACCGCGGCATCCTGGCCGCGTTCCGGGGGGCGGTGGAGGCCGGGCCGGGGGCGCCGGACCCGGGGCCCGCGCTGGTGGAGGTGGTCGCCGAGGCGTACCGGGTGGCGCGGGCGAAGGAGACCCGGCCGCGGATGCGGGCCAAGGCCGACGCCGAGGCGCGGATGGTGGCGCTGATGTTCCACAGCCGCGACGACCGCGGCATGGTGCTGGCGCCGTGGGAGTCGCGGTGCGTGCCCGCCGGGCAGGTGCACGAGCTGGTGACCACCGCCGACCGGCCGGGGCGCCCGGGTGACCGGGTGGACCGGGTCGGCTTCCTCGGGTTCGCCGAGTTCACCGCCGCGACGGTGTTGCAGCGCGGCGACGAGGTGTGGACCGCGACCGGGCGGCGGATCGGCACGGTGGCGGGTTTCGACGAGTGCCACTTCCCGAACCACTACAACGTCCTGGTCGCCGCCGACACCGTGCTGACCGCCGCTGACCTGGATCTTCGGGTCGGGGACGCGGTCCGCTTCGGCCCGGGGTCCGGCTGACCCCGGGACCCAGGTACGGGCAAAACGGGTCGCGCGCCACGCCGAGCCCGCGCTGAGCCTGTTTGGTTGTCACCTGTTCGTGTAACTCTTGTGCGGTGATGTGCGCACCTTGGCGGCTGCCATGAAGAGCGAGGACCGGCTGGTCGCCGGTCGGTACCGGCTGTCGAAGCAGCTCGGCGCGGGCGGCATGGGTGTGGTGTGGCAGGCCTACGACGAGCGGTTGCACCGCACGGTCGCGGTCAAGCAGCTACTGGTGCCCGCGTCGCTGAGCGCGCCGGAGGTCGAGGAGGTCAACCGGCGGGCCATGCGCGAGGGCCGGATCGCGGCCAAGTTGCAGCACCCGTCGTCGATCACCGTCTTCGACGTGGTCGAGGACGGTGGCGCCCCGTACCTGGTGCTGGAGTACGTGCCCTCGACGAACCTGTCGGTGGTGCTGCGCGAGCAGAAGACGCTGCCGCTGGACGAGGTGGCGAACATCGGTGCCCAGGTGGCCGCCGCGCTGGCCGCCGCGCACGAGGTGGGCGTGGTGCACCGGGACGTGAAGCCGGGGAACCTGCTGCTCGGCCACGACGACACCGTGAAGATCACCGACTTCGGCATCTCCCGGCTGGTGGAGGACGTCACCGGCACGACCACCACCAACATCGCGGGCACCCCCGCCTACCTGTCGCCGGAGGTGGCGCAGGGCAAGGCCGCCACCTTCGCCTCCGACGTGTTCTCCCTCGGTGCCACGCTGTACACCGCGATTGAGGGTGTTTCGCCGTTCGGGGCCAACGACAACACGATGGCGACCCTGCACCGGGCCGCGTCCGGGCAGATCGATCCGCCCCGCAGGTCCGGCCCGATGACGGACCTGCTGCTGGGGATGCTGGCCACCGACCCGGCGGCCCGGCCGACGATGGCGGAGGTCCGCCGGGTGCTGGCCGAGCGCGACTGGGCCTCGGCCGAGGTGCCGACCCAGGTGGCGGCGCCGCTGCGGACGGAGAAGTTCGGCGCGGCGGCGGAGGCTCCCGCACCGAGCACCCCGCGCACCCCGCCCCCGGCCACGGCCGCGCTGCCCGTGGTGCCGGTGGAGCCACCACCCGCCCGGCGCACCGACCCCGAGCACGGCGCGGGCTCCGAGCCCGAGGACGCCGACCGCAAGCGCAAGGCGGCGCTGCTGGTCGGCGCGACGGCCCTGGTCGTCGTGCTGGCGGTGGCGATCGTCCTGGTGACGCTCAACCGCGACTCCGAGGACGAGCCGGTCGCCGCCCCGAACACCACGGTCTCCACGGTCACCGGTCCCCCCGCCACCAGCGCGGCACCCCCGGCGGGCAACGAGCCCCCCGCCGTGCCACCCGCCCCCAGCTCCACCCCGGAGACGACCACGCCCCCGACGACGACGACGACACCGCCACCCACGACCACTCCCCCGCCGCCGCCCGCGGGTGCCGAGGACACGCCGGAGGCCCGGGTCGCCGCGATCACCGGCTACTACGCGGGCCTGCCCGGCGGGACGGACCAGAACTGGGGCAGGCTGACCGCCGGCTACCAGCAGAAGACGGCGGGCGGCCTGTCCGGGTACAAGCGCTTCTGGAGCGGGTTCCGCGCCGTCTCCGTGGGCAACGTCGTGGCCAGCGGCCCCAACCAGGTCGACGCGACGATCACCTACACCCGCACGACCGGGGCCACCAGCACCGAGCGCACCCGGTTCACCATGGTCGCCGAGGATGGAATCTGGAAGATCGGCGGTTCATCGGTCATCGGCAACGCCTGACCGCCCCCGGACCGCACGGCCCGGGGCCCGCCCTCAAAGCAGGCCACCCACCCCACGAACCGCCGGCCCGACGAGCAGTGCCGGGGTGGGTGGACGCGCTCGCCACCAGGCCACCCCCGAAACCGGCGGCCCGACGAGCAAATGCCCGGACGGGTGGACGCGCTTGGCCAGCCGACCACCCCAAAACCCGCCAGCCCGGTGAGCCAACTGCCCGGGTGGGTGGAGGTCCTGAACGCAGGCCGACCACCCCGAGAACCGGCGGCCCGGCCAAGCAACTGCCCGGGTGGGTGGAGGTCCTCAACGCAGACCGACCACCCCGAGAACCGCCGGCCTGGCGAGCGAACTGCCCGGTGGGCGGATGTCCTGAACGCAGGCCGACCACCCCGAAAACCGCCGGCCCGGCGAGCGAACTGCCCGGGTGGGTGGATGTGCTCGGCCAGCCGACCACCCAACAAACCGCCGCCCCGGCTACGGCCCTGCCCGGGTGGGTGGATGTGTTTGGCCGGGGGTGGCGATCATGTGACAGCCTGCCTGGGCGGTGGGGCATCTTTTCAGCCCCACCTGACGCACTGGAGCACATGATCGCCATAGGGGCCCCGGCCAAACACATCCACCCAGCCGGGCACACCCACCAAAACCCCGGGCTCGAAAGCTGAGCACATCCACCCACCCGGGCACCACCACCAAAACCCAGGGCTTTAAACAGAGCACACCCACCCAGGCACCCACGACAACCGACCGGGCTCGCAAGACACGCCCCAGGTGTCGGGCGCGGGCACGTCCGCCTTCCAGGGCAAGCCGAACGTCACCATGAACCTGACCCCGCACCCCGGTCTACCGGCCGGGTTGCCTGGCCACACCGACTTCGGCCAGGCACCCCGGCTCGACCTCGTTCGGCGGGTGCCCCCCGCACCCCACCGGTCAGCCGGTCGACCGGCTCCCGGGGAGCACGCCGGTCAGCCAGTCGGCGACCTCGGGCACCGACGCCAGCACCGGCACGTCCGGGGTGCCGGGGCGGCGCACCACGACCACCGGCAGCCCCAGCTCCCTGGCCGCGTCGAGCTTGGCGGCGGTCAGCGGGCCGCCGCTGTCCTTGGTGACCAGCACCTCGACCCGGTGTGCGCGCATCAGCGCCAGCTCGCCGTCGAGGGTGTACGGGCCGCGGTCGAGCAGCAGTTCGCACCGGGCGGGCAGCGGCGGGTCCGGTGGGTCGACGCAGCGCACCAGGAACCACTGCCCGGCGGTGGCGAAGGCGGGCAGGCCCTGGCGCCCGGTGGTGAGGAAGACGCGGTCGCCCAGGTCGGGCAGCAGCGCGGCGGCGGCGGTCAGGTCGTCGACCCAGTGCCAGGTGTCGCCGGGGCGCGGGGTCCACCCGGGGCGGCGCAGCAGGACCAGGGGCACGGCGGCGGCGCGGGCGGCGGTGGCGGCGGAGGCGCTGATCCGCTCGGCGAACGGGTGCGTGGCGTCCACCACGGCGGCCACGGACTCCGCGCGCAGGTACTCGGCGAGCTTGTCCGGGCCGCCGAACCCGCCCACCCGCACCTCCCCCACCGGTAGCCGGGGTCGGGCCACCCGACCGGCCAGCGAGGACACCACGCGGGTGCCGGGGCGCTCGTGCAGGACCGCGGCGAGGGCACGGGCCTCCGCGGTGCCGCCGAGGATCAGCACGGTCGGCACGGCACCCCCGCGACAGCCGCCCGGACGCGGTTGGGCACGCTGGTGCCATGAGCGGAGAGCGGCGCACGCCGGAGGGGTTGCGCTACGGCTGGACCACCGGGGCGTGCGCGACCGCGGCGACGACCGCCGCCTACACCGCCCTGCTGACCGGTGAGTTCCCCGACCCGGTGACCATCACCCTCCCGAAGGGACAGACACCGGCGTTCGCGCTGGCGACCGAACACCTCGGGGACGGGGTGGCCACGGCGGGGGTGGTGAAGGACGCGGGCGACGACCCGGACGTCACCCACGGCGCCCTGGTCCGCTCGACCGTCCGCCCCGGCCCGCCCGGTTCCGGGGTGAGCTTCCGCGCCGGCCCCGGTGTCGGCACGGTCACCAAGGCCGGGCTGCCGCTGCCGGTGGGCGAGCCCGCGATCAACCCGGTGCCGCGCACGCTCATGCGCGACCACGTGGCCGCGGTGGCCGCCCGGCACGGCGGCAGCGGTGACGTGGTGGTGGAGGTCTCGGTCGACGGCGGGGAGGAACTGGCCCGCAAGACCTGGAACCCGCGGCTGGGCATCCTCGGTGGCCTGTCGATCCTGGGCACGACCGGCGTGGTGGTGCCCTACTCGTGCTCGGCGTGGATCGACAGCATCCGCCGCGGCGTGGACGTGGCCAGGGCCGCCGGGTACACCCACGTGGCGGGTTGCACCGGGTCGACGTCGGAGAAGACGGTGGCCGCG
This sequence comes from Actinokineospora spheciospongiae, assembly GCF_003182415.1. NCBI lineage: Bacteria > Bacillati > Actinomycetota > Actinomycetes > Pseudonocardiales > Pseudonocardiaceae > Actinokineospora > Actinokineospora spheciospongiae. The sequence goes on from NZ_QHCP01000010.1 coordinate 90,102, forward strand.
CTGCACGGGCTGCCCGAGGACGCGCTGCTGGACATGGGCGACTTCGCCGGGGCGGTGCTCAAGTACCTGCGCAGGCACCCGGTGCCCCGGCTGACGATCGCGGGCGGTTTCGGCAAGCTGTCCAAGCTCGCCGACGGCCACCTCGACCTGCACTCGGGCCGCTCGCAGGTCGACCTCGCCGCCTTGGCCGCGACCGCCGTCACCGCGGGTGGGGGCGACGAGTTGGCGGCGCGCATCACCGCGGGCAACACCGCGCTGGAGGCGCTGCGCCTGGCCGAGGCCGCGGGCGTGCCGCTGGGCGACGCGGTGGCGGCCGGGGCGAAGGCCACCGCGGTCGAGGTGCTGCGGGGGGCCGAGGTCGCGGTGGACGTGGTGGTGATCGACCGGGCCGGGGTGATCGTCGGTCGCGCTCACTGAGGCCGCTCGCGCTCGGCGGAGTAGAGGTGGCTCTCGCAGAAGCCGCCGGGGTCGAGCACGCGGCCGACGACGATCACCGCGGTGCGCCGGATGCCCGCCGCGCGCACCTGCCCGGCGATGTCGGCGAGGGTGCCGCGCAGCACGACCTCGTCGGCGCGCGAGGCGTAGGCGACCACGGCGACCGGGCAGGTGGCGCCGTAGTTCGGCACCAACTCGGCCACGACCTCGTCGATGCGCTGCACGGCCAGGTGCAGCACCATCGTCGACCGGCTGCGGCCCAGCGACGCCAGGTCCTCCCCCGGCGGCATCGGCGTCGCCCGGGCCGAGGTGCGGGTCAGCACGACGGTCTGGCCGACGCCCGGCACGGTCAGCTCGGTCTTGAGCGCGGCGGCGGCGGCGGCGAACGCGGGCACCCCGGGCACCACCTCGTAGGGCACCCCGGCCGCGTCAAGGCGGCGCATCTGCTCGGCCACGGCGCTGAACACCGACGGGTCGCCGGAGTGCAGCCGGGCCACGTCGTGCCCGGCGGCGTGCGCGGCGAGCAACTCGGCCACGATCTCGTCCAGCGTCAGGTTCGCGGTGTCGACCCGGCGCGCGCCCGGCGGGCACAGCTCCAGCAGCTCGACCGGCACCAGCGCGCCCGCGTACAGGCACACCGGGGCGGCGGCCACGACCCGCTGCCCGCGCACGGTGATCAGGTCGGCCGCACCCGGCCCGGCCCCGATGAAGTGGACGGTCACTCGCTCTCCTTCACGGCTACCCACTGCGTCACCGGCATGGCTTGGCGCCACCCGGTGAAACCCCCGACCGGCCCGGCCCGGCCCACCGACACCCGGGTCAGCGTGCCGCCGACCTCGCCGTGCCAGCGCGCCACCAGCACCTCCGACTCCAGCGTCACGGCGTTGACCACCAGCCGCCCGCCCGGTCGCAGCGCCGCCCAGCACGCGGGCAGCACCCCGTCCGCCGTCACTCCCCCGCCGACGAACACCGCGTCCGGTTCCGGCAGCCCGGCCAGCGCACCCGGCGCGGGCCCGGTCACCACCCGCAGCTCCGGCACGCCCAGCGCCAGCGCGTTGCGGCCGATCCGCCCGGCCCGGTCCGCCCGGGGTTCCACCGCGACGGCCCGGCACGCCGGGTCCGCCCGCGACCACTCGATCCCGACGCTGCCCGACCCGGCGCCCACGTCCCACAGCAGCTCACCCGGCTCGGGGGCCAGCGACGACACGGTCAGCGCGCGGACCTCCCGCTTGGTGATCTGCCCGTCGTGCTCGAACACGTCGTCGGGCAGGCCCGGCACCCGCGGCAGCCGCCGCGCCCCCGGGTCGGCCGCGCACTCGACCGCGACCACGTTCAGCGGACCCGCCTCGCCCGACCACCCGGCGGCCGTCGCGGTGACCACGGCCTCGGTGTCCGCGCCGAGGTCGGACAGCACGGTCATCCGGCTGGACCCGAACCCCCGGTCGCGCAGCAGCGCCGCCACCGCCGCCGGGGTCCGCGAACCCTCGCTCAGCACCAGCACGCGGGCGCCCGGGTGCAGCGCCGCGTGCAGCCGCTCCACCGGTCGCGCCACCGCGCTGACCACGGCGACCCCGTCCAGCGCCCACCCCAACCGGGCGCAGGCCAGCGACGCCGACGACGGGTGCGGCAGCACGCGCACGGCGGTGTGCCGGGCCAGAGTGGTGCCGATGCCGTGGAACATCGGGTCCCCGCTGGCCAGCACGCACAGCACCGAACCGGCGTGCGCCGCGAGCAGGGCGGGGACGGCGGGCAGCAGCGGCGTCGGCCAGGCGACCCGCTCGGCGGTCACCTCGGGCGGCAGCAGGTCCAGTTGCCGGGGCGCGCCGAGCACGACCTCGGCGCGCGCGAGGGCCGAGCGGGACGCGGGCGCCAGCCCGGTCCAGCCGTCGGCGCCGATACCCACCACGGTGACCACGGGCGGCAACGCTAACCCACCCGGGCGGCCGACCAGTCGAGACGCGCACCACGTGGCTTGGCACCCGTCGGTGCGGGATGCGACGATCACGGGCAGACCAAGCAGGGTGTGCGGAGGAAACCGGTGCGATTCCGGTGCGGTCCCGCCACTGTGACCGGGGAGTTCTCCCGTCGAGGTGCCACTGGGGCGCGAGCCCCGGGAAGGCGGCGGGAGCGCGGCGATCCGGGAGCCAGGACACTCGCCCCCTGCTCGAGACCGACCCGGGCGCGGACCCGGAGTGAGGATCGTGGCGTGCCCAGTCCTGCCGGTTTTCCGTTCTCGGCCGTCGTCGGCCACGCCGACCTGCGGTTGTCCCTGCTGCTCAACGCGGTGCACCCGGCGATCGGCGGGGTGCTGGTGCGCGGGGAGAAGGGCACCGCGAAGTCGACCGTGGTGCGCGCGCTCGCCGCGCTGCTGCCCGCGCTGGCGGTGGTCGAGGGCTGCCGGTTCGGCTGCGACCCCGCCGCCCCGGACCCCGGCTGCCCCGATGGCCCCCATCTCGAACCCGATGCCGCTTCCCGGCCTGCGCGGTTGGTGGAGCTGCCGGTCGGCGCCACCGAGGACCGGCTGATCGGCTCCCTGGACCTGGAGCGCGCGCTGACCGAGGGCGTCCGCGCCTACCAGCCCGGCCTGCTCGCCGCCGCGCACCGGGGCGTGCTCTACGTCGACGAGGTCAACCTGCTGCACGACCACCTGGTGGACCTGCTGCTCGACGCCGCCGCCATGGGCCGCGCGCACGTGGAGCGCGAGGGCGTGTCGGTGGCGCACGCGGCGTCGTTCCTGCTGGTCGGGACGATGAACCCGGAGGAGGGCGAGCTGCGCCCGCAGCTCCTCGACCGGTTCGGGCTGACCGTGGAGGTGCGCGCGGCCCGCGACGTCGACACCCGCACCGAGGTGATCCGGCGGCGGCTGGCGTTCGAGGCCGACCCGGCCGGGTTCGCCGCGGGCTGGGCGGCGGCCGACGCCGACCTGGCCGCCCGGATCGCCGCCGCGCGGGCGGCGCTGCCGGGGGTCGCCCTGCCGGACGCCGAGCTGCGCCGGATCGCGGCGGTGTGCGCGGCGTTCGACGTGGACGGGATGCGCGCGGACCTGGTGCTCGCCAGGGCCGCGATCGCGCACGCCGCCTGGCGCGGGGCCGACGCGGTGGCCGAGGAGGACGTGGCGGTGGCCGCCCGGCTGGCGCTGCCGCACCGGCGCAGGCGCGACCCGTTCGACGAGCCCGGCATCGAGCAGGACCAGCTCGACCAGGCGCTGCGCGACGCCGCCGAGCAGACCGGCGAACCCGAGCGGACCGACCCGGACCCCGATCCCGATCCCGGCCCGGACGGCCCCGGCGGCGGCGCGCCCGACCCGGGCGACGGCCCGGCGGACGACTCGGGCCAATCCGACAGCCCGCCCCCCGACGGTCCGGCCCCCGAGGGCCAGGACACCCAGCCGAAGGGCGGGGGCGGCGGCACGCAGGCCCCCGCCACCCCCGACCCGGCGTTCACCGCCCGGCTGCTCCAGGTCGACGGCGTCGGCGAGGGCGCTCCCGGGCGCCGCTCCCGCTCCCGGGCGGGCTCCGGGCGGGCGCTGCGCGCGGCCACGTCGCAGGGCAGCGGCATCCACCTGGTCGGCACCATGACCGCGGCGGCGCCGATGCAGTTGGTGCGCGGGCGCAGCGGCCCCGGCCTGGTCGTGCGGCCCGACGACGTGCGGCGGGCGGTGCGCGAGGGGCGCGAGTCGAACCTGGTGCTGTTCGTGGTCGACGCCTCGGGATCGATGGCCGCGCGCAAGCGGATGTCGGCGGTGACCGGCGCGGTGATCTCCCTGCTGCGCGACGCCTACCAGCGCCGCGACAAGGTGGGCCTGGTGACCTTCCGCGGACCCGGGGCCGAGGTGGCGCTGCCGCCGACGTCGTCGGTGGAGGCGGCGGTGGCCCGGTTGCGCGCGCTGCGCACCGGCGGGCGGACCCCGCTGGCCGACGGGCTGCTGCGGGCTCGGGAACTGCTGCGGGTGGAGCGGCTGCGCGACCCGCGCCGCCGGGCGCTGCTGGTGGTCGTGACCGACGGGCGGGCGACCGTCGCGGCCCGGCCGGGTGGCGACGCGGTGGCCGACGCGGTGCGGGCCGCCGGGCTGGTGGCCGCCGACGGCGTGGCCAGCGTGGTCGTCGACTGCGAGTCCGGGCCGGTGCGGCTGGGGCTGGCCGGTCGGGTGAGCGCCGCGCTGGGCGGCACCGGGCTGCGCCTGGAGGAACTGTCCGCCGATGCCGTGGCCGGGGTCGTCCGCGCCGCGCGCGCAGCGTAAGGGGGTCCGACGATGCCGCAGGGCAAGCCGTCGGTGGTGCCGCAGGACGGGCTGACCACGCGCCAGCGCCGCAACCGGCCACTGGTCGTGGTGCACACCGGGGAGATGAAGGGCAAGTCCACCGCCGCGTTCGGCCTGGCGCTGCGCGGCTGGAACCAGGGCTGGGACATCGGGGTGTTCCAGTTCGTGAAGTCGGCGAAGTGGAAGGTCGGCGAGGAGAACGCGTTCCTGGCGTTGGGGCGGCTGCACGCCGAGACCGGCGAGGGCGGCCCGGTGCAGTGGCACAAGATGGGCGCCGGGTGGTCGTGGTCGCGCAAGCAGGGCGACTCCGACGACCACGCCGCCGCCGCCCGCGAGGGCTGGGCGGAGATCGCCCGGCGGCTGGCCGCGCAGACCCACGACCTGTACGTGCTCGACGAGTTCACCTACCCGCTCAAGTGGGGCTGGATCGACGTGGACGAGGTCGTGGCCACCCTGCGCGACCGGCCGGGGCACCAGCACGTGGTGATCACCGGCCGGGACGCCCCGGAGGCGCTGGTCGAGCACGCCGACCTGGTCACGCGCATGACCAAGGTCAAGCACCCGATGGACGCGGGCACCAAGGGCCAGCGGGGCATCGAGTGGTAGCCCGCCTGGTCGTGGCCGCCCCGGGGTCGGGCAGCGGCAAGACGACCATCGCGACCGGCCTGGTGGCGGCCCTGCGGCGGCGCGGGCACCGGGTGGCGCCGTTCAAGGTCGGCCCGGACTACATCGACCCCGGCTACCACACCGTCGCCGCCGGTCGCCCCGGCCGCAACCTCGACCCGGTCCTGGTCGGCGAGCACCGCGTCGCCCCGCTGTTCCGGCACGGCGCGGCGGGCGCGGACATCGCGGTCGTCGAGGGCGTGATGGGCCTGTTCGACGGCCGCATCGGCCACCACGTCGAGGCGGGCGGGTTCGGCTCGACCGCGCACGTGGCCGGGCTGGTGTCCGCGCCGGTGCTGCTGGTCGTGGACTGCCGGGGGCAGAGCACGAGCATCGCCGCGCTGCTGCACGGGTTCCGCTCCTACCGGCCGGGGGTGCGGATCGAGGGGGTGGTGCTCAACCAGGTCGGTTCCGACCGGCACGAGGAGGTGCTGCGCGAGGCGTGCCTGGACGTGGGCCTGCCGGTGCTGGGCGCGGTCCGCCGGGCGGGCGAGGTCGACGTCCCGTCCCGGCACCTGGGCCTGGTGCCCGCCGTGGAGCGCGGCGCCGAGGCGGTGCGCGCGGTGGCCGCCATGGGCGACCTGGTGGAGTCCTCGGTGGACCTCGACGCGGTGGTCCGGCTGGCCCGCTCGGCCCCCGACCTCGACGGCCCGGCCTGGGACGCGGCGGCGGAGCTGGCGGAGTCCGCCGGTCCGGTCATGGCGGCCCAGCCCCCGGTGATCGCGGTCGCGGGTGGACCGGCGTTCACCTTCGGCTACGCCGAGCACGTGGAGCTGCTGCGCGCGGCGGGCGCCGAGGTGGCCGTGGTCGACCCGCTGCACGACACCGCGCTGCCCCCGGGCACCGCCGCGCTGGTGCTGCCCGGCGGTTTCCCCGAGGCGCACGCGCAAGCCCTGTCCGCCAACGAACCCCTGCGCCACGCCGTGGCCGACCTGGCCGCCACCGGCGCCCCGGTGCACGCCGAGTGCGGCGGCCTGCTCTACCTGGTGTCCAAGTTGGACGGTCACCCGATGTGCGGGGTGCTGCCCGCCGAGGCGGAGATGACCGCGCGGCTGACCCTGGGCTACCGCGAGGCCGTCGCCACCGCCGACACCGCGCTGCACGCGGTCGGCACCCGCGTCCACGGCCACGAGTTCCACCGCACCCGCGTCCTGCCCGCCCACGGCGACCCGCCCACCTGGGCCTGGCGCGACGCCACCGGCGCACCGCACCGCGAGGGCCACACCCGCCTGGGCGTGCACGCGTCCTACCTGCACACCCACCCGGCCGGGAACCCCGGGTCGATCCACCGCTTCGTCACGGCAGCCGCGCGAGCTCCTCGGTCAGCAGCGCCAGCGAGTCCTCCTCGCTGAGCGCCTTCTCCGCCACCTCGTGCCACTCGCGGATGAGCGCGGCCACGTCGGCCTTCTTGGTCATGATCCGCGCGTCGACCGGGGTCTCCTGGTAGCCGAGGTTCGGCCTGCCGTCGCGGAAGCAGAGCACGGTGAAGTCGTTGGGCAGCACGGGCACCTCCGCGTCGAAGGCCAGCACGCGCAGGTGCAGCGTCGGGTACCGCCCGACCATGTCGACGAGGTGGCGCAACTGCGCTGCCGCCACCGCTGCGGGCTTGGACCGCACCAATCGGACCAGTGCCCCCTCCCCGAGCAGCACCCGGTGGTGGGGCGCGGGCGTGCGGTCGTACAACCGAGCGCGCTCGGCCCGAGCCGCGACCCGGGCGTCGAGCTTGCCCGCACCGTCGGTGCTGAACAGGTCGCGCATGTAGTCCTCGGAGTGCAGCAGGCCGGGGAAGCGGTCGCCGGTCACCGCGAGGATTTCGTCGGCCTCCTGCTCCTCACCGCGCAACCTGCGGAAGTGGTTCGACTTCTCGTCCGCCAACCGGGAGCGCCGCTGGTGGTTGGCCTCCAGGTCCTTGGCGCGCACGAGCATCTCGTCGGTGTCCGCGCCGTGCGCGTCCAACAGTTCGATCGCCCGGTGCAGGTCCTTGACGGTGACCCTGGTCTCCCCCACCTCGATTTTGTTGATCTTGCTCTGGCTGCACGGGAGCATCGCCGCCATCTGGATCTGGGTCAGTCCAGCGGCCTCGCGGAGAGCGCGCAAATCCCGACCGAGTTGCCCCACCGTGTCGAATCCCACTTTTGTGCCCGCTCCGTATCGCTCGGATTGATGAACGAAACCGAGAGTAGTCACTCTGGGAAGGGAATGCCGTCGCGCACCCCCCGGTCGAGCGAACACGATTAGTCGACTGCATGCTGCCGCAGGTAGGCCACCAGAGCGGGAAGCGCGGAACCGGACAGCGCCAGCACCCCGGCTTGCGGCGCCTTGGAATCCCGGAACGCCACCCGCGGGGACATCCGCAGGTTCACCTCCACGCAGTCGAACTGCCGCCCGCACCGCCGCGAGCGCACCCATCCCGAACCACCCGCACCGCGCATGACTCCCCCTCAAGAGCCCGGACCACCCGAAAGCCCATCGTGACACCCGAGTAATCGACATGCAACGGTCAGTTAATGGACATTCACCGAGCGTGACAATGTTTATCATTCACCCGGCACTAAAGGCGAAAGGCCTTCCGACTGTCCACTGTGGAACATCGAGTAATCGGGATTGACATTGCGGCGCACCGGTAACGGTGGCCAAAGCGGTCGTGTGGTTAATATCAGCCTCGGAAACAGTGCGGCCCCCTGCTGTCACAGGGGGCCGCGGTGCCAGTACCCCAACCACCACACGCAGAAGGACACCAGCACCAGTGAGCGTAGGAGACAACCGGCGGATTAATCGCCGGAAACACCGGAATTCGCCCGAACGGGCGCAGGATCAGGACGAGAAGCGACCCGCCGACCAGGTGATGGCCTGGGGCAGGCTCGTGCTCGACTCGAACGGGCCCGCCCTGCGGCTGATGGGCCTCCTGGTCGTCGTGTTCACCGGGGTCATCGCGCTGGTCGTGGCCATGGGCATCGATCGGCAACTGGTGATCGACGCGATCACGCTGATCTGGGCCCGGGGGCGCTGAGGCGGTGAACCTCCCCGCGGTGGTCCGCCACCGCGGGGAGGTGGTCGGCGAACCCGGAGCGGTCAGCGCGGGCGGTCGTGGTCCCATGGTGGTCCGGGGTCGCGGTCCCCGGGAGCCGTGCCCGAACCAGCGAGGGAGCGCCGTGGACCCGCTCGACCGGTTGCGCGAGCTGCTCGGCCCGTGCGTCGCCGTGGACGACGCCACCCGGGCGCTGTACTCGTCGGACGCCTCCAACTACCGGGTGCCACCCGCCGCCGTCGTGCGGGTGGCCTCCGCCGGGCACGCGGCGGAGGTGCTGGGGCGCTGCCACGAGCTGGGACTGCCGGTCACCGCGCGCGGGGCGGGCACGTCGGTGGCGGGCAACGCCATCGGCCCCGGGGTGGTGCTCGACCTCACCGCGCTGACCGCGATCACCGACGTCGACCCGGCCGCGCGGACCGCGACCGCGCAGGCGGGGGTGGTGCAGGCGGCGTTGCAGGCCGCGGTGCGCCCGCACGGGCTGCTGTTCGGCCCGGACCCCTCCACCGCCGACCGCTGCACCCTCGGCGGCATGATCGGCAACAACGCCTGCGGCGCGCACGCGGTGGCCTGGGGCAACACCCGCGACAACGTCGTGTCCGCCCGGCTGCTGCGCGCCGACGGCAGCCCGCTCACCGCCGGGCGCACCGGCACCTCCGACCCCGACCTCGACGCCCGGCTGCGCGCGGTGGTCGGTGCCGACCTGGCCGTGGTGCGCACCGAGTACGGCCGCTTCCCCCGGCAGGCCTCCGGGTACCCGCTCGACGCGCTGCTGCCGGAGCGGCGCTTCGACGTGGTCGGCTCGCTGGTCGGTTCCGAGGGCACGCTGGCCGTGGTCCTCGACGCCACGGTGGCGCTGGCCGAGGCGCCCGCCGCCCGGGCGCTGGCGGTCCTGGGCTACCCGGACATGCCCACCGCCGCCGACGCGACGCCCGCGCTGGTCGCGCTGGGCCCGCTGGCGGTGGAGGGCATGGACCGGCGCCTGGTCGACGTGGTCACCGCCCGGCGCGGGCAGGCGGGCGTGCCGGACCTGCCGCGCGGCGCGGGGTGGCTGCTGGTGGAGACCGGTGGCGCGACCCCGGCCGAGGCGCGGCAGCGGGCGCTGGAGGTCCTGGCGGGAGCGGGCGCGGTGGACGGGCGGGTGCTGACCGGGGCGGGTGAGATCGCCGCGCTGTGGCGCATCCGCTCCGACGGTGTCGGCCTCGCCGGGCGCACCCCCGGCGGGGCGGACGCGTGGCCCGGCTGGGAGGACGCCGCCGTGCCGCCCGAGCGGCTGGGCGCCTACCTGCGCGACCTCGACGCCCTGCTGGCGCAGCACCACTACGACGGCCTGCTCTACGGCCACTTCGGCGACGGGTGCGTGCACGGCCGCTTCGACTTCGACCTGCGCTCCCCCGGCGGTGCGGCCCGCACCCGCGCGTTCCTGCTGGACGCCGCCGACCTGGTCGCCGCCCACGGCGGGTCGCTGTCGGGGGAGCACGGCGACGGGCGGGCGCGCGGGGAACTGCTGTCGCGGGTGTACTCCGCCGAGGCGCTGGCCGTCGCGGCGCGGGTCAAGGCGGTGTGGGACCCCGGCGGCGGGCTCAACCCCGGCGTCCTGGTCGACCCGGCCCCGGTGGACGCGGACCTGCGGGTCGGGCCGGAGCTGCCGGTGGTGCCCGGGGGCGGTTTCGCCCTCCCGCACGACTCCGGTGACCTCACCCGGGCGGTGCACCGCTGCGTCGGCGTGGGCCGCTGCCGGGCGGACCTGACCGCGACCGGGGGCGCCATGTGCCCGTCGTTCCTGGCCACCGGCGCCGAGCAGCACTCCACCCGGGGCCGTGCCCGCCTGTTGCAGGAGATGGTGCGCGGCGACCTGGTGCGCGGCTGGGCGGACCCGGCCGTGCACGAGGCGCTGGACCTGTGCCTGTCCTGCAAGGCGTGCGCCCGCGACTGCCCGGCGGGGGTGGACATGGCCACGTACAAGGCCGAGGTCCTGCACCACCGCTACCGGCGCAGGCTGCGCCCGATCACCCACTACACCCTGGGCTGGCTCCCGCGCGCCGCCGCCGTGGCGGGCAGGCTGCCCCGCCTGGCCAACGCCGTCCTGGACAATCCGCTGGTCAAGCGCCTCGCCGGGATCGACAGCCGCCGGGGCCTGCCCCGCTTCGCCCGGCACCGATTCCGGCGTGTCGCCGCCGGTCGGCCCGAGGTGTCGGGTCGGCGCGTGCTGCTGTGGGTCGACACGTTCACCGAGGCGTTCGCCCCGGAGGTCGGCGTCGCCGCGATCCGGGTGCTGGAGTCGGCCGGGTACGCGGTGGAGCTGACCATCCGCCAGGTCTGCTGCGGCCTGACCTGGATCACCACCGGCCAGCTCGACGGTGCCCGCCGCAGGCTCCGCCACACCCTCGACGCCCTGGGGTCCGCCATCGTCGACGGCATCCCCATCGTCGGCCTGGAGCCCTCCTGCACCGCCGTCCTGCGCGGTGACGCCGTCGACCTGCTGCCCGAGGACCCCCGGGCCCACCGCGTCAAGGCCCTCACCGTCACCCTCGCCGAGCTGCTGACCGCCACCCCCGGCTGGTCGCCGCCCGATCTGTCCGATGTGGACGTGGTTGCCCAACCCCACTGCCACCACCGGGCCACCCTGGGTTGGGACACCGACGCCGCCCTGCTGCGCCGGGCGGGCGCGCGGGTGGAGGCGGTCGGCGGCTGCTGCGGGCTGGCCGGGAACTTCGGCGTCGAACGCGGCCACTACGAGGTGTCGGTGGCCGTCGCCGAAACCGCCCTGCTGCCCGCCCTGCGCGCCCGCCCCCGCCCGGTCCTCGCCGACGGCTTCTCCTGCCGCACCCAGGTCAGCGACCTGACCGGAGGCTCCTCCCGGCACTTGGCGCAACTGCTCGCCGATCACCTCCCACCCCCGGGAGGGGGTCGGAACGGCGGAACTCGCTCGGACTCACGCCCCGGGTCCGCTTGAACGCCGCGCTGAACGCGAACGCGTCGGAGTAGCCCACCGTGCGGGCGACCTCGGCGACGGTCGTCGCCTCGCGCTCGACCAGCAGGTCCGCCGCGAGCGCCATGCGCCAGCGGGTCAGGTAGGTCAGCGGTGGTTCACCGACCAGGTCGGCGAACCGCTTCGCCAGGGTGGAGCGCGACACCCCGGCCCGGTCGGCCAGCGCGGAGACCGTCCACGGCGCCGCCGGTTCGGCGTGCAGCAGGTGCAGCGCGCCGCCGACCACGGGGTCGCGCTGGGCGGCGTACCAGGCGGGCGGCTCACCGCCGGGCCGGTCGAAGTACTCGCGCACCGAGCAGACCAGCAGCCAGTCCAGCAACCGGTCGAGGACCACCTGCTGGCCCGGGGTGTCGACGGCGACCTCGGCGGCGAGGTGGTCCAGCACGGCGTCGGACCCGCCGCCGGGGGCCACCCGCAGCACGACCGGCAGCGCGTCCAGCAGCCTGCGGCTGATCTCGCCGCGCACCGGGTAGGCGCCGACGATCAGCGTCGTCGCGCCCGCACCGGGGTCGCCGCAACTGTCGTCGTTCCAGCCGCGCCGGTGCCGGGTCCCGCCCTGCTCGGGCGTCGTGCAGTGCTCACCGCAGGCGACCGGCTCGGCCGAGGTGCCGACCTCGTCGACGAAGGTGAACGGCGCGGGGCCCCGCACGATGACCGTCTCCCCCGCGCGCAACCGCTCGGGCGGGTGGCCCTCCGGCACGATCCAGCCCGCCCCGCCGAGGACGGTGCACAGCGTCAGCGGCGCACCGTCGACGAAGTGCAGCGACCAGGGCGGCGACAGGGTCGTGCCTGCGAACAGCGAGCCCTGGGCCCGCATCCCCCGGAAGAGGTCTCCGAACGCGTCCACCCCACCGAGGTTAGACGATCACAAAGGCAATCCAGCTTCTTGCCCATGGATTCGTCCAAGGCGGTGCCGTTGAATTCCTGTCATGCGCAACGACAACACCCTCGTCCTCGGTGCCACCGGCAAGTCCGGCAGGCGGGTCGCCGCCCGGTTGCGGCTGCGCGGCACACCGGTGCGCGCCGCCTCCCGGTCCAGCTCGACCGGCTTCGACTGGGCCGACCCCGACGGCTGGGACGCGGTGCTGGCGGGCGTCACCGCCGCCTACGTGGTGGCCCCGACGGTGCCCGGGCCGGTGCACGGGTTCGTGGCGCGGGCCGAGGCCGCGGGCGTGCGGCGGCTGGTCCTGCTCTCCGGGCGCGGCGCCGACACCTGGGGCGACTCCGCGTTCGGGCTGGACATGCGCTCGGCCGAGGACGCCGTGCGCGGCTCGGCACTGGACTGGACCGTCCTGCGGCCGTCGAACTTCGACCAGAACTTCGACGAAGACCTCTTCCACGCCCCGCTGGTCGCGGGCGAGCTGGCGCTCCCGGCCGGTGCGGTCCCCGAGCCGTTCATCGACCTGGAGGACGTCGCCGACGTCGCGGCCGCGGTGCTGACCGAGCCCGACGGGCACGCCGGGAAGGTCTACGAGCTGTCCGGGCCGCGCGCACTGACCTTCGCCGAGGCCACCGAACTGATCTCCCGGGCGTCCGGGCTGCCCATCACCTACAAGCAGGTCTCCCCCGCCGAGTACACCGCGGCACTGGTCGAGCAGGGTTGGGCCGAGGCCGACGCCCACCACGTCGCCGAGATGTTCGTGCTGATGGAGAGCGGGATCATCGCCGAGACGGCGGACGGGGTCGCCACCGTGCTGGGGCGTGAACCCCGGACCTTCGAGGACTACGCCGTGCGGGCCGCGGCGGCGGGCGCCTGGCAGCGCTGACCCCCACCCCCGCTGAGAGGACCGCGATGAGCACCGCCACCAGTTCCCTGACCACCGAGGACCTCGACTTCCTCGCCCGCCCCCTGCACGGGTTCCTGTCCGTGGCCGGGGCACCGCAACCGGTGCAGCCCCGACCGGTGTGGTTCGAGACCACCGCCGAGGGGAAGGTCCAGTTCTTCACGGAGCCGGGCTCGTTGAAGGTGCGGCGCCTGAGCCGCGACCCGCGCGCCGCGATCGTCGTCGCGGCCCCGGTGGGTGAACGCGAGCGCTGGGTGTCCATCGTCGGCCGCACCACGGTGGAGACCGACGGGGCGCATGGACTGTGTTCCCGCCTCGCCGCCCGCTACTGGAGCCCCGACGGCCCGGACCGGGCCGACGACCTCGCCGCGATGCTGGCCACCGACCTGCTCCGCGTTGTCATCCACCCGGAGACCGTGCGCCGCTACACGGCCTGACCCCGCCAACGAACCTTTCACTCCGGGGGAAGCACTGAACCCCCGTCCTCGCGCCGAGGACGGGGGTTCAGTGGTGCGAATGGTCTAGCGGGCGCGGGTGAGCCCGCGGTGCAGCAGCGCCGCGAAGCCGATCCCGATGCCCGCCCACAGCACCGCCGAGGTGCCCAGCGAGGCGATCCGGAACTCCCACAGCGTGGCGCCGGGGAAGCCGTCGGGGACCTCCTGGAAGTCCGGCAGCAGCTTGGCCGCCACCGTCACCAGCACCAGGTAGCCGAGCCCGGCGACCAGGACCGCAGTCCACCCGCCGAGCCGCTGGGCCAGCTTGCGGCCCACGACCACGGCCACCAGGGCGAGCACCAGCGAGATGCCGACCATGCCGAAGAACAGGCCGGTGCGCTCGCCGATGGTCTCGCCCCGGCCCACCGCGGGCGGGTTCGCCGGGTAGGTCAGGAACGGGACCAGCACGACCGCGGTGTAGCCGATGCCCAGCACGGCCACGGCGGTGCCGCGCGGGCTCGCGGTGCCCAGCCGCCCGTAGGCGAAGGCGAACGCCAGCCCGAACAGGCCGCCGAGGCCCAACCCGTAGACGACGGTGCCGATGGCGAGGCCGCCGGTGGACTGGAACGACCGGGAGACGACCTCCTCCTCCGCGCCCTCCTCGCCGTGGCTGTGGCCTGCCGCGGCGCCGTCGTCGTGCGAGTGCTCCGCGGCGCCGCCCTGCTCCTCCAGGGAGATGGCGGTGTCCACCGACGGTTCGCCGAACGCCTCGGCGAACCCGAAGGCGAGGACACCGCCGAGCAGGCCTGCGAGCAGGCCCCACACCAGCAACGAGCGGACGTCCAGCGCGGCCGAGGTGGCCGCTCGATCGGTTCCGGTCTCGCTCAGTGGCACGGGAAGCCCAGCAGGTGGCGGGCGTCGTGGACGAGCTCGTGCACGTAGGTGCCGTCGAACACGGCGAGCGCGCCCTGCTCGGCGCCGACGAAGTAGAGCGCGATCAGCGAGATGATCCCGACGAAGAGCGCGTACGGCAGGATCTGCCGCACCGGGATGCTGACGGGAACGGGGACGGGGGTGGCGACGGCATGCGTCGTCATGGGGTGCCTCCTCAGGCTGCACGCGGCCCGATGGGTCCAGGGGTGTCGATGGCTGGGGGTCTGACTGTGGAGCGGTTGCCCGGTCCATCACAGTGGCGCGGCCGTGCCGGGATCACACCGGCTTCCCCATACCATCTCGGTCAGTCCCGAAACCTATGGGAGCGCCGCTTGCAGTGTCAACGCGCCCGCGTCCGCGGTGGGCAACATCATCCGTCCAGCTCAAGGGGTGCCGGTGGGTAATCGGCTGACCCTGGTGGGCCACGGCCCCACCGCCGCCACGCGGGTGGCCGCGTTCCCGGTCGACGAACCGCTGTCGGACCCGGGGCCGGTGTCCACCGCCGGGCTGGGCCGGGTGGCGGTGGCGCTGCGCGGACCGGAGACCCGGTGCGCGCAGACCGCCACCGCGCTGGGGCTGGCGGCCTCGGTGGACGACCGGCTGCGGGACCTGGACTTCGGTGCCTGGCGGGGGCGCACCCTCGACGAGGTGGCGGCGGCCGAACCCGCCGCGGTCACCCGGTGGCTGACCGACCCGGCCGCGGCCCCGCACGGCGGCGAGTCGCTGGCCGACCTGGTGGCCAGGGTGGGCGGCTGGCTCGACGAGCGGCCCACCGACCCGGCGCCGGTGGTGGCGGTGACGCACCCGTCGGTGGTGCGCGCGGCGCTGGTGCACGCCCTCGGCGCCGACCCGGCCGCGTACTGGCGCATCGACGTGGTGCCGCTGTCGCGGACGGTGCTGCGCGGCGGCCCCGGCCGGTGGTCGCTGCGCTGGCTGAGCCCGGCGGGACAGCGCGACGAATGACGTTCCGTGCTTCCTTTCCCGAATTCCGAAAAATACCCACCGACAAGAGAAGTGGCGCGGCGAATGGCAACCACCCGGCATTGAGGTGACATTCCGCGCCCGATCTTGCGCGGCGGCGGGAAGTCCGCGATCCTTTTCCCACCGATCACGCCCACGACGGGCGTCTACGCGTGCCGCCTGGACCTCCGCGGGCGCTGACCGGGCCGCCACCGCCCGACGCGCACCGGGCGCGGGGGTCGGTTTCGCCGAGACGGGTGGGAGGCCGCGCTGGACACGGGTGTGGGTGACATGGGCGGACCGGGCGCCGAGCCCGGTGCCACCGTGAACCACGACGCGGCGGACAACGACCCGGTGCCCCACGACCCGCGGCGCCGCCCGGCCGTCGACCCGCCTGCCGACCGGACGGAACCGCAGGCCCCGCACCTGGCCCGCGACGCGCTCTTCCGCGGCCTGGTCGACCGGGCCGTGGCCGCGGAGATGTCGCACGAGCGGATGCGCCACCTGCTCGGCGCGGTGCTGTCGGTGGCCAGCGACCTGTCCCTGCCCGACGTGCTGCGCCGCGTCGTGGCGGTGGGCTGCGAACTGGTCGGCGCCCGCTACGGCGCGCTCGGCGTCCTCGGGCCCGACGGCGAACTGACCGAGCTGCTGCACTCGGGCGTCCCCGATGACGTGCGCGCGGCCATCGGCGCCCTGCCCACCGGCCGGGGCGTGCTGGGCGTGGTGGGCGGGCAGACCGGCCCGCTGCGCATCGACGAGCTGCGCGACCACCCGGCCGCCGCGGGCTTCCCGCCCGGCCACCCGGAGATGGGTTCCTTCCTCGGCGTGCCGATCCGGTTGCGCGAGCAGGTCTACGGGAACCTGTACCTGGCGGACAAGGCCGACGGGCGGGCGTTCACCGACGAGGACGAGGACGTGGTGGTCGCGCTGGCCGCCGCGGCGGGCATGGCCGTGACCAACGCCCGGCACTACGAGCTGAGCCAGCGCCGGGAGCGCTGGCTGGTGGCCACCACCGAGGTCACCGCCGTGCTGCGCACCGGCGGGGGCGGCGAGGACGAGGGGTTGGCGCTGCTGGTGCGCCGGGCCAGGGAGATCGCGGCCGCGGCGGTGGCGATCGTGGCCGTGCCGGACGGGCCGGGGCACATGGTGCTGCGCGCGGTGGACGGTCGGCTGCGCGAGGAGCTGACCGGCACCAGGATGGTCACCGTCGACAGCCTCACCGGCGACGTGTTCAGCACCGGCAGGCCGCGGTCGGTCACCGAGGTCGCCGAGGCGACGCTGAGCCGGTCGGCGCAGACGTTCCGGTCGCTGCCGCCCGAGATCAGCGAACTGGGGCCCGCGGTGCTGGTGCCGCTCACCGGCGGGCGCACCCCGGCCGGGGTGCTCATCGTGGCCCGCGACCGCGGCGCCGCGCCGTTCGACGAGTCCGACCTGGGGATGGTGCTCGACTACGGCACGCACGCCGCGCTGGCGATGGGGTTCGCCGAGGCGCAACGCGACAAGCAGCGGCTGGCGCTGTTCGAGGAGCGCGACCGGATCGCCCGCGACCTGCACGACCTGGTGATCCAGCGGCTCTTCGCCCTGGGCCTGGGCTTGCAGGGGCTGCGCCGCGACCCGGCCGCGGCGAACACCCCGGAGCAGATCACCGGGTTCATCGCCGAGATCGACCAGACCATCCGCGAACTGCGGCGCAGCATCTTCTCCCTGCAGCAGCCCGCGAACGGCCCCTACAGCCTGCGCTCGGACATCCTGCGGGTGATCTCCGACGCGACCGTGTCGCTGGGCTACGAGCCGACCGTGCGGCTGGAGGGACCGCTGGACTCGGTGGTGCCCGCCGACATCGCGCTGGACCTGATCGCCACCCTGCGCGAGTCGCTGTCCAATGTGGTCCGGCACGCGGACGCGGCGGCGGTGCAGGTGACGGTGGCGGTGGACCGCCGGGCGACCCGGCTGGAACTGCTGGTGCACGACGACGGCCGCGGGGTGCCCGAGGGGCTCGCCCACCGCAGCGGGCTGGCCAACATGGCCCAGCGCGCGCGGCGCTGGTCCGGGCGGTGCGTGGTCGGACCGGCCGACGTCGGGGGGACGAGAGTGGACTGGTCGGTACCGCTGGGGTGGACGTCCACCGCGGCGGCGCGAGGGGCGGAGGAGCACGCATGACGATCTCGGTGTTCGTGCTGGACGACCACGAGGTGGTCCGGCGCGGCTTGCGGCAACTGCTGGAGGTGGAACCGGACATCGACGTGGTCGGCGAGGCCGCCACCGCCGCGCAGGCGCTGGCGCGCATCCCGGCGGTGCGACCGCGGGTGGCCATCCTGGACGTGCGGCTGCCCGACGGCGAGGGCGTCACGGTGTGCCGGGAGATCCGGTCCCTGGTGGACCCACCGCCCGCCTGCCTGATGCTGACGTCGTTCTCCGACGACGAAGCGCTCTTCGGCGCGATCATGGCGGGCGCGGCCGGGTACATGCTCAAGCAGGTCAGCGGCAACGACCTGGTCTCCGCCGTGCGCACGCTCGCGGCGGGGGGTTCGCTGCTGGACGCGGGGGTGACGGCGACCGTGCTGGACCGGTTGCGGGGTGGCCGGGTCGAGGACCCCCGGTACACGACGTTGAGCCCGCAGGAGCGGAAGATCCTGGACCTGATCGCCGAGGGGATGACGAACCGGCAGATCGCGGGGGCGTTGTACCTGGCGGAGAAGACCGTGAAGAACTACGTGTCGACTCTGCTGCACAAGTTGGGGTTCGATCGGCGGACAGAGGCGGCTGTCTACGCGACTCGGTTGCAGAACACCCGGCGGGGGCAGGGGTGAGTTGCGCGCAAGCGTTCGCTTGAGTGCTTGACCTGGCTGGCGAGCCGTGGTTTCAAAGCCCGGTCGTTTGTTGGGCGTGCCCGGGTGGACCTGCTCAGCCGTGCCGTGGTTTCAAAGCTCGGTCGTTTGTTGGGCGTGCCCGGGCAGGGCTTCTTGCTCAGCCGTGGCTGTGGTTCAAGGGCCCGGTCGTTTTCGGGGCGTGCCCGGGTGGGTGGATCTGCTTGGGCGGGGCCCCTACAGCGATCATGTGCCTGGTGTGACCGAGTGGGGCGAAAAGAGTGCCCCACTGCCCAGGCAGGCTTGCACATGATCGCTTCCCCCACCCAAGCACATCCACCCACCCGGGCATTCTGGCGCCGGGCCGGCGGTTGGCGGGGTGGTCGCCGGCTGCGCCCGGTGAGGTTGCGGGTGGCTGGCCGCCAGGCCGGCGGTTGGCGGGGTGGCTGGCTTTCGCTGCGCCCGATGGGGGTTCGTGTGGCCGGCCGCCAGGCCGGCGGTTGGCGGGGTGGCTGGCTTTCGCTGCGCCCGATGGGGGTTCGTGTGGCCGGCCGCCGGGCTGGCGGTTGGTGGGGTGTTTGGCGGCTGCGCCCGATGGTGTTCGGAGTGGCTGGCCGCCGGGCCGGTGGTTGGCGTTGCGGCGGTGGGTTCGGAGTGGAGACCGGGGCGGGTGGCTTGGGGGCTGGAGCGGTTGGTGGGGTGGTGGTGCGTGCGGAAGTTTCCGGGTGGCGGGCTGGTGGGGGTGCGGGTCACCGATGTGGCCGGGGTGAGTCGATCCGGTGGTTCCGGGGCCGGTTCCTGTCATCGTGCGCGTGGATTCGATCGGGTGAAGGAGGTGGCGCTCCGTGGTTCGGGGTGCCACCCGATCAGGTGGGTGTTTCACCGAGAAACCCGCCCCGACCGGCGGTAACGTCGGGCCGGTCGCGCGCTATACCGCTGACGAAGGTCGGTGTGGGCGGAAGGAAGGGGTGCGGTGGTGAACACCCTGGTTCCGTTGCCCGCGCCGTGCCCGCCCGGCCGGGTGCCCGAGGTGTGCCTGGTGGTGGGGGACGCGGGGGCGGCCGTGCGGATCGCGCCGCTCGCGGGGGCCATGGCGGCCGGGGGGCGGGTGCGGCCGGTGGTGCTGGTGTGCGGTCACGGGGCGGGGGCGGCGACGGCGGCGCTGGCGGAGTTCCGGGTGGGGACCGACGTGACCGTGGCGCTGGCCGCCGACGGGCAGCCCACCACCGCCGCTGCCGCGCAGTTGCTCGCGGGGCTCGACCGGGCCTTCGCCGACCGGTTGCCGGACGCGGTGGTGGTGCAGGGGGACTCGGCGACGGCGTTCAGTGCGGCGATGGCCGCTTTCTGGCGGCGGGTGCCGGTGGTGCACCTGGACGCGGGGGTGCGGTCGTTCGACCTGACCGCGCCGTTCCCGCAGGAGGGGCACCGGCGGTTGATCGCCCAGGTGTCCTCGCTGCACCTGGCGGCGACGCCGGAGGCGACGGCGAACCTGGCCCAGGAAGCGCACACCGGGCCCAAGGTGGTCACCGTGGGCAGCACCGCCGTCGACGCGGCGCTCGACGCCGTCGAGCGGCGGGTGGCGCACGCCGATCCCAGGGTGCGGCAACTGGCCGACGCGGTGGCCGCCGGGTACAGCCGATTGGTGCCGGTGGTGCTGGAGGCGGCGAACTGGTCCGCCTCGGCGGTGGACGCGGTGCTGCACGGGATCTGCGACCTGGTGCTGGCCACGCCGGACCTGGAGGTCGTGCTGCCCGCGACCGGTGGGCTGCGGGCGCGGGCCGAGGAGGCGCTGGGCAGGCTGGTGCGGGTCACGATCACCGACCCGCTGCCGCAGCCGTGCCTGCTCGGGCTGCTGTCGACGGCCGCGGCGGTGGTGACCGACTCGGTGACCCTGGCCGAGCAGTCGCCCAGCTTCGGGGTGTCGGCGCTCGTGGTGGGCGGGGAGTCCGGCACCTGGACCGAGCCGAGCCGCCCCGGCTACCCGTGGGCGGCGGGCGCCGACCGCGCCGTGGTCGCCCGGATCACCGAGAAGCTCGTGCTCAGCCGCCGCCCGGCCATCCCGGAGCAGCGGGTGGCGGACGGCAACCCGTTCGGGGACGGGTTGGCCGCGGCGCGCTGCGCGCAGGCGGTGCAGTGGCTGCTCGGCCTGCGCGAACGACCGGGGGAGTTCGTCCCCGCCCGCCCTTGACTGGATTCCCGATGCCGACCCATCCTGATGCGTCCTGCCCCGCCGAGCCGCTGACCGTCCCCACCGGAGGCCGCATGACCGCGAACGCGCGCCCGGGCTCCGCGCCCGCCGCAGCGCCGACGCTGCCGCCGCCCAAGCGGTGGACCGCGGCGCTGGCGTTCGCCGCGCTGGCGGTGAACGTCGGGTTCTTCGGACCGATCCAGATCCTGCTGGCCCGGCAGGCCGAACTGGTCTCCGCCGAGTCGAAGGCGTCGGTGCTGGCGCTGGTGGCGGGGGTCGGCGCGCTGTGCTCGATGGTGGCGAACCCGCTGTGGGGGGCGCTGTCGGACCGCACGACCGGGCGCTGGGGCAGGCGGCTGCCGTGGGTGCTCGGCGGGGCCGTCGGCGGGGCGGGCGGGCTGGTGCTGCTGGCCACCGCGGAGTCGGTCGGCGGGATGATCCTCGGCTGGTCGGTGGTGCAGGTGGCGCTGAACGCCGAGTTCGCCGCGCTGGCCGCGGCCATCCCCGACCAGGTGCCGGTGGACCGGCGGGGCGCGGCGGGCGGTTGGTTCGGGCTGGCGCAGACCGTGGGCGTGCTCATCGGCACCGGTCTGGCGGTGAGCGGCGGCGCGGCGACCGGTGGCGTGCTCGGCGGGTACCTGGCGTGCGCGGTGTTCGTGGTGCTGGCGACGGTGCCGTTCGTGCTGCTGCGCCGCGACGTGCGGCTGACGCGGGCCGAGCGGCCCCCGTGGGACGCCGCCGCGTTCGCCCGCGGCTTCTGGCCGCGCGGGTTCGGCGCCGACTTCGGCTGGGCGTGGCTGACCCGGTTCCTGATGAACCTGGGCAACGCCCTGGCCCTGCTCTACCTGCTGTACTACCTCAAGGACGAGGTCGGCCTGGTCGACGCCGAGAGCGGGGTGCTGGTCCTGACCTCGGTGTACGCGGTGGCCCTGCTGTCCACGGTGGTCGTCGGCGGCGTGTGGTCCGACCGCACCGGCAGGCGGCGGATCTTCGTGATGGGCTCCGGGGTGATCATGGCGGTGGCCTCGGCGATGATGGTGGCCTGGCCGACCTGGCCGGGCGCGGTGCTGGCCGCCGGGGTCCTCGGCATCGGCTTCGGCACCTACACCTCGGTCGACTTCGCCCTGGTCACCCAGGTGCTGCCCGCCGCGGCCGACCGGGGCAAGGACCTCGGGGTGATCAACATCGCCAACACGCTGCCGCAGGTGCTCTCCCCGGTGGTGGCCGCGCCGATCGTGGCGCATCTGGGCGGCTACCCGACGCTCTACCTGGTGGCGGCGGCGGTGGGGTTGCTGGGCGCCACGCTGGTCTACAGGATCAGGGGTGTCCGCTAGTCCGAGGAGGCCCCCGTGACCGAGCCGTTCCCCGCGTTCCCGCCCGACTTCCTCTGGGGTGCCGCCTCGGCGGCGTACCAGGTGGAGGGCGCGGTCGACGAGGACGGGCGCGGCCGCTCGGTCTGGGACACCTTCTGCGCCGAACCCGGCCGGGTCGAGGGCGGTGACACCGGCGCCGTCGCGGCCGACCACTACCACCGCTTCCCCGAGGACATCGCCCTGCTGCGGGACCTCGGGGTGGGCGCGTACCGGTTCTCCATCGCCTGGCCGCGGGTCGTGCCGGACGGCGCGGGCGCGGTCAACCCGGCGGGGCTGGACTTCTACGACCGCCTGGTCGACGAGCTGTGCGCGGCGGGCATCGCCCCGGCCGCCACCCTGTTCCACTGGGACACCCCGCAGGCCCTGGAGGACGCGGGCGGCTGGCTGTCGCGCGACACCGCCGCCCGCTTCGCCGAGTACGCCGCCGTCGTGGGCGACCGGCTGCACGACCGGGTGCGGATGTGGATGCCGCTGAACGAACCCGTCGTCGTCACCATGTTCGGCTACGCGCTGGGGCAGCACGCGCCGGGCCGGGAGCTGGGTTTCGAGGCGCTGCCCACCGCGCACCACCAGTTGCTCGGTCACGGTTTGGCGGTGCAGGCGCTGCGGGCCGCGGGCTGCTCGAACATCGGCATCGCCAGCAACCACAGCCCGGTGTGGGCCGCCTCGGACGCCGAAGAGGACGTCGCCGCCGCCGACACCTACAGCACGCTGGTCAACTGGTTGTTCGCCGACCCGGTGCTGCGCGGGCGGTACCCGGCCCCGGAGCTGGCGGCGCTGATGCCGGGTCCGGTCGTCGAGGACCTCAAGGTCATCTCGACGCCGCTGGACTGGTTCGGCATCAACTACTACCAGCCCGCGCTGGTGGGTGCGGCGACCGGCGGCAGCACGCCGGTGGTCGAGGGCGCGATGCTGCCGCCCGGCCTGCCGTTCGAACCCCGGCCCATCGAGGGGTACCCGAGGACCGACTTCGGCTGGCCGGTGGTCCCCGACGGCCTCCGCGAGACGGTCGCGATGTTCACCGACCGCTACGGCGAGGCGCTGCCGCCGTTGTACATCACCGAATCCGGTTGCTCCTACCACGACCCGGACCCGGTCGACGGTCGCGTGCCCGACCCGGACCGCGTCGCCTACCACGACGGGCACCTGCGCGCGCTGGCCCGCGCCATGGCCGACGGCGCGGACGTGCGCGGCTACTTCGCCTGGGCCGCCACCGACAACTTCGAGTGGGCGGCCGGGTACCGCGAGCGCTTCGGACTGGTCCACGTGGACTACGCGACGCAGACCCGCACCCCGAAGGACTCCTACCACTGGTACCGCGACGTGATCGGCCGAGCGCGCTGAACCCGGCGCTCAGGCCTCCAGCGGCAGCGAGTCGGGGATGCGCACGACCTGGGCGGCGTAGGCCAGGCCCGCGCCGAAGCCGATCAGCAGGGCCAGCCCGCCTGGCTTGACCTCGCCCTCGGCCAGGAGGCGGTCCAGGGCCAGCGGGATGGAGGCGGCGGAGGTGTTGCCCGCGTCCACCACGTCCCTGGCGATCACCGCGTCCGGGGCGTCGATCTTGCGGGCCAGGGCTTCCACGATGCGCAGGTTGGCCTGGTGCGGCACGATCGCGTCGAGGCGGCGGGGGTCGACCCCGGCGAGTTCGCAGGCCCGCAGCGCCACCGGGTGGATGTTGTTGGTGGCCCAGCGGAACACCGCCTGCCCCTGCATCCGCAGGGTCGAGGCGCCCTCCGGGACGTCGATCAGCTCCGACTGGCTGCCGTCGCTGCCCCAGGCGACGGGGCCGATGTCCGGGTCGTCGGAGGCGGCGACCACCGCCGCGCCCGCGCCGTCGCCGAAGATGATGGAGGTGCCCAGGTCGGCCTCGTCGACCAGGTCGGTCATCTTCTCCGTGCCGACCACCAGCACCCGCCGCGCCGAGCCCGCGCGGATCGCGCTCGCGGCGACGGCCAGGGCGTAGCAGAAGCCCGCGCAGGCGGCGTTGAGGTCGTACCCGGCGGCCCCGTTCGCGCCGATGCCCGCGGCGACCCCGGCGGCCACCCCGACCAGCGGTGAATCCGCCGAGCAGCTCGCCACCACGACCAGGTCCACCCCCGCGGCGTCCACTTCGGACCGCTCCAGCGCCCGCATGGCCGCGGCGACGGCCATCGACTCCCGGGTCTCGGTGGTGGCGAAGCGGCGGGAGACGATGCCGGTCCGTTCCCGGACCCAGTCGCCGGTGCGGCCGAACCGCTCGGCGATCTCCGCGCTGCCGACCGCGGTCGCGGGGCGGAAGCCGCCGAACCCGAGGATTCGCGCACCGGGCGAACCGGTCGATTGCAGGAGCTGGCGGGGTGCGGTGAGAGTCACCCCGCCACTGTGCGGAATTACCATTCGGTACGACCAACCCTGAGGCTTAAGACACACCTAAAGTGTCAGCTCCGGAAACCTACTCGAAAGTCGATTCACAATTTCCCGCCGATCGGGGACCCCCTGAACGTCGGAATTGAATGATAACCCTGTGCCCATTCACCTCGAATCGGCGGGCGCGCCGGGCGTTGCCGGGACGTGGCCCCCGGGAGTCCGGCGCGGTGGTCCCCGGTGAACACGGCGGGGGTTCCGCGCCACGCGCGCCCACCCGCCACCCCGGTCCGGGACGATGTGGGCCGTGGAGAACTCGGGCCCCCGGCGGGGGCGTGCGGTCGGATGGGTCCGGGGGCTGCTCGGGCGTGCGGACGGGCCAGCGGAGCCAGGCGGCCTGGTCCGGCGGCTGGGCCTGGGGGACGCGGTGGTGCTCGGGCTCGGGTCGATGATCGGCGCCGGGGTGTTCAGCGTGTTCGGACCCGCCGCGGCGGCGGCCGGGCGGTGGCTGGTCCTCGGGCTGCTCCTCGCCGCGCTGGTGGCGTTCTGCAACGCGATGGCCTCCGCGCAGCTCGCCGCCGCCAACCCCACCTCCGGCGGCGCCTACGCGCACGGCCGCCGGTGGCTCGGCCCGGGGTGGGGGTTCGCCGCCGGGTGGGGGTTCGTGGTGGGCAAGACCGCGTCCTGCGCGGCCATGGCGCTGACCTTCGCCACCTACGCCCTCCCCGGGCCGTGGTGGGCGCAGCGCGGGCTGGCGGTGCTCGCGGTCCTCGCGCTGGCGGCGCTCAACTACCGCGGCATCACCCGCACCGCCGCGCTGACCCGGGTGCTCGTCTGCCTCAGCCTGGCGGCGTTGGCGGTCATCGTGATCGGGATGCACCTCGGGCCGGGTGCCGAGGCCGCGGGCGGCGTCGACACCAGTGCGTACGGGGTTCTCCAATCGGCCGGTTTGCTGTTCTTCGCGTTCGCCGGTTATGCGCGGGTGGCGACATTGGGCGAAGAGGTGGTCGAACCGCAGAAGACCATTCCGCGCGCCATCACCATCGCCCTCGGGATCACCGTGGTGATCTACCTGGTGGTCGGGGTCAGCGCCTTGGCGGCGGTGGGGGCCGAGCGGCTGGCGGGCAGCAGCGCCCCGCTGGCCACCGCGACCGCGGGGGTGGCCGGGCTCGACGTCGTGGTGCGGGTCGGGGCGGCCGTGGCGAGCCTGGGGGCGCTGCTCGCCCTGGTGGCCGGGGTGGGGCGCACGACGATGGCGATGGCCAGGGAGCGGGACCTGCCGCCGTGGCTGGCCGCCGTGCACCCGCGCCACCGGGTGCCGCACCACGCGGAGGTCGCCGTCGCCGTGGTGGTGAGCGCGCTGGTCCTGGTCGCGGACCTGCGGCAGGTGATCGGGTTCTCGTCGTTCGGCGTGCTCGTCTACTACGCGATCGCCAACCTGGCGGCGTTGCGCCAACCCGAGGACGAACGGCGGTGGCCCCGAGCGCTGTTCGTGCTCGGGGCCACCGCGTGCGCCGTGCTGGTCGTGACCCTGCCGGTGGGCGCGGTGCTGACCGGCGTGGGCGTCTACGCCGTCGGGTTCGCCGTCAGACGTTTCGCCGGTACTGGCCGCCGACCTCGAAGAACGCCGTCGTGATCTGACCGAGGGTGCAGACCCTGGCCGCGTCCATCAGCACCTCGAAGACGTTGCCGTCGGTGCCCGCGACCTCGCGCAGCCGGGCCAGCGCCTCCTCCGCCTCGTCGCGGTGCTCGGCCTGGTAGGCGCGGACGCGGTCCACCTGGGACTTCTTCTCCGCCTCCGTGGCGCGGGCCAGCTCGATCTCCACCACCTCGTCCTCCTCGCCCCTGGCGGGCAGGAAGGTGTTGACGCCGACCAGGGGCAGCGACCCGTCGTGCTTGCGGTGCTCGTAGAGCATCGACTCGTCCTGGATGCGACCGCGCTGGTAGCCGGTCTCCATGGCGCCGAGGACGCCGCCGCGGTCGGAGATGCGGTCGAACTCGGTCAGCACCGCCTCCTCGACCAGGTCGGTCAGCTCGTCGATGACGAAGGAACCCTGCAGCGGGTTCTCGTTCATCGACAGGCCCCACTCCTTGTTGATGATGAGCTGGATCGCCATGGCCCGGCGGACCGAGGACTCGGTGGGGGTGGTGATCGCCTCGTCGAAGGCGTTGGTGTGCAGGGAGTTCGCGTTGTCGTACAGCGCGCACAGCGCCTGCAGGGTGGTGCGGATGTCGTTGAAGTTCATCTCCTGCGCGTGCAGGGAGCGGCCCGAGGTCTGCACGTGGTACTTGAGCTTCTGCGAGCGCTCCGCGGCGCCGTAGCGGTCGCGCATGGCCACCGCCCAGATGCGGCGGGCGACCCGGCCGATGACCGAGTACTCGGCGTCCATGCCGTTGGAGAAGAAGAACGACAGGTTCGGCGCGAAGTCGTCGATGTCCATGCCGCGGGCCAGGTACGACTCGACGTAGGTGAAGCCGTTGGCCAGGGTGAAGGCGAGCTGGCTGATCGGGTTCGCCCCGGCCTCGGCGATGTGGTAGCCGGAGATGGACACCGAGTAGAAATTGCGCACCCGGTTGCGGATGAACCACTCCTGGATGTCGGCCATCATCCGCAGGCTGAACTCGGTGGAGAAGATGCAGGTGTTCTGGCCCTGGTCCTCCTTGAGGATGTCGGCCTGCACCGTGCCGCGCACGTTCGCCAGCGCCCACGCGGTGATCTCGCGCCGCTCCTCTTCGGACGGTTCGCGGTCGTGCTCGACCACGAACGCGTCCACGCGCTGGTCGATGGCGGTGTTGAGGAAGTAGGCCAGGATGGTCGGGGCCGGGCCGTTGATCGTCATCGACACCGACGTGGTGGGCGAGGTCAGGTCGAAGCCCGCGTAGAGGGCCTTCATGTCGTCCAGGGACGCGATCGACACCCCGGAGGTGCCGATCTTGCCGTAGACGTCCGGCGGGGTGTCGGGGTCGCGGCCGTAGAGGGTCACCGAGTCGAACGCGGTGGACAGGCGGGTCGCCGGGTTGCCCTCGGAGAGCAGCTTGAAGCGGCGGTTCGTGCGGAACGCGTCGCCCTCCCCGGCGAACATGCGGGCCGGGTCCTCGCCCTCGCGCTTGAACGGGAAGACGCCCGCGGTGAACGGGAAAGCGCCGGGCAGGTTCTCCTTGCGCAGGAAGCGCACCAGCGTGGCGTCGTCGTCGAACCGGGGCAGGGCGACGCGCGGGACCTTGTTGCCGGACAGCGTCTCGCGCCAGAGCCGGGTGTGCAGCTCCTTGTCGCGGATCTTCACCACCAGTTCCTCCGCGCGGTACCGCTCGACCGTCGCGGGCCACTGGGCCAGCAGGTCCTCGGTGTCGCGGTCGACGCGGCGGGCGGCCTCGGCGGCGAGGCGGTCCACGTCGTCGGTCGGGGTGCCCGCCCGGGCCAGGGCGTCGCGGGTGAAGGTGAGCGCGGCGCGCTCGCGGACGGCGTCGACCTGGGCGTCGGTGCGGCGGTGGTGGCCGCGGACGGTCTCGGCGATGTCGGAGAGGTACCGGGCGCGCTGCGGCGGCACGACGGTGGCCGCGGAGGTCGAGGTGCGCCCCTCGACGTGCGGGAGCGCGCCCTCGCCGAACGCGACGCCCTTCTCCCCCAGCAGGGTGCGCAGCTCCTGGTAGAGGGCGGTGACGCCGTCGTCGTTGAAGGTGGCGGCGCTGGTGCCGAAGACCGGCATGTCCTCCCAGGACCGGCCGAACGCCTCCCGGTTGCGCACGAGCTGGCGGGCGACGTCGCGGCGGGCGTCCTCGGCGCCGCGGCGCTCGAACTTGTTGATCGCCACCACGTCGGCGAAGTCCAGCATGTCGATCTTCTCGAGCTGCGAGGCGGCGCCGAACTCGGGGGTCATCACGTACAGCGAGGTGTCGACGAACGGCACGATCGCGGCGTCGCCCTGGCCGATGCCGGGGGTCTCCACGATGACCAGGTCGTGACCGGCGGCCTGGCAGGCGGCGATGGTGTCGGCCAGCCCGTCGGGCACCTCCGAGCCCGCGCTGCGGGTGGCCAGCGACCGGAAGAACACCCGATCCCCGTCCAGGGAGTTCATCCGGATGCGGTCGCCGAGCAGCGCGCCGCCGCCCTTGCGCCGGGTCGGGTCCACGGCGATGACCGCGACCCGCAGCTTGTCCTGCTGGTCCAGGCGCAGTCGGCGGACCAGCTCGTCGGTCAGCGAGGACTTGCCGGAGCCGCCGGTGCCGGTGATGCCCAGGACCGGCACCCGCCGGTGCGGCCGGTCGAGGGCGGCGCGCAGGTCCGCGGGCACGGTGCCCGCCTCGATGGCGCTGATGGTCCTGGCCAGGGCGGCGTGGTCCCCGGCGAGCAGGGCGTCCGGGGCGGGGGCGGGCAGGGTGGCCGGGTCGGTGTCGCAGGCGGCGATCATCGAGTTGATCATCCCGGGCAGGCCGAGGGTCTGGCCGTCCTCCGGGGAGAAGATGCGGGCCACCCCGCGCGAGTGCAGCAGCCTGATCTCCTCGGGCACGATGACGCCGCCACCGCCGCCGAAGACCTTGATGTGGCCCGCGCCGTTCTCCTCCAGCAGCTCGACGAGGTAGCTGAAGTACTCGACGTGCCCGCCCTGGTAGGCGCTGATGGCCACACCGTGCGCGTCCTCCTGGATGGCGGCGGTCACCACCTCGCGCACCGACCGGTTGTGCCCGAGGTGGACCACCTCGGCCCCCTGCGACTGCAGGATTCGGCGCATGATGTTGATCGCCGCGTCGTGCCCGTCGAACAGGCTGGCCGCGGTGACGAACCGCACCGGGTGGGCCGGGCGGTGCAGGTCGGCGGGCATGGAGACCTCCGGGTTGGCACTGGTGGACCGACGACGTCGACGGACCGGTATTAGTTTGACGTCCTACTATCGGACGGGCAAGTACCGCGAAACCGGCCGCCCGGTGTACCGATCGGTAGGATGACCACTTCCCGACCGTAGCGAGGTGGGCGATGACCCCGGAATCGGTGTCCAGGACAACGGCAGGCGAACAGAGCGCCACGGCCCTGCTCACGGCGGGTCCGGCACCCGGGGAGGCGGCGGTGACCGTGACCGACGCCATGGCCGGCGGGCCTTGCGGGTCGCCGCGGTGAGCGCCCCGGACGACTGGCTCCGCCAAGCGGTGGCCCTCGCCGAGCGCAACGTCGCCGACGGCGGCGGCCCGTTCGGCGCCCTGGTGGTCCGCCCGGGCGAGGGCGAGGTCATCGCGAGCGGCGTCAACCGCGTCACCACCGACCTCGACCCCACCGCGCACGCCGAGGTGGTGGCGATCCGGGCCGCCTGCCGGGCCGTCGGCGACTTCAAGCTGACCGGCTGCGTCCTGGTCAGCTCGTGCGAGCCCTGCCCGCTGTGCCTGTCGGCCGCCCTCTGGGCCCGGGTGGACGCGGTCCTCTACGCCGCCGACCGCCACGACGCCGAACGGGCGGGCTTCGACGACCGCGTGTTCTACGACGTGTTCGCCCTGCCCCGGTCCGAGTGGCCGCTGCGGGTCACCCACCGGCGCACCGGCACCGAGCGGTCCCCGTTCACCGCCTGGGACACCAAGGCGGACCGCACGGACTACTAGGGCCTGTCCCCGACAGCCGGCGACCACCTCACCAACCGCAGGCCTGGCGGCCGGCCACACCGAGCCGTCAGCGGCGCAGCCGCCGACCACCCCGGAAACCGGCGGCCCGGCTACGGATGTGCCCGGGTGGGTGGATTTGCTTGGGTGGGGGAGCCGATCATGTGCAAGCCTGCCTGGGCTGTGGGGCACTCTTTTCGCCACCGCGGAGCGGGGCCCGTCGACGTCAGGCGCCCGCGCCGCCGTCGACCGGGATGATCGTTCCGGTCACCATCGCGGCGCGGTCGCTGAGCAGCCACGCCGCCACCTCGGCGACCTCGTGCGGCTCGGCCATCCGGCCGAGCGGGATCGAGGCGTTGATCCGGTCGACGACGCCCGGGGTGGCCGCCTCCCAGGCATCGATCATCTCCGTGGCGGTGCCGCCGGGGGCGATGCCGTTGACCCGGACGCCCGTGGGGGCCCAGGTCACCGCGGCGGTCTCGGTGATGCTGTTGAGGGCCCGCTTCATGGCGCCGTACGCGGGGAGTTCGGGGTTTGCGCGGCGGCTGCCGATGCTCGAGGTGTTGACGATCGCCCCGCCGCCCCCGCGGCGCATGAGCGCGGCCTCGGCGACCATGGCCGTCCAGTGCGCGCGGAAGTTCACGGCGTACTGCTCGTCGAGGTCCTCCTCGCCGGTGGTGTCGAGCGGACCGGGTCGGTGCTGGATGGCCGCACCGTTGTTGAAGGCACCGTCGAGCCCGCCGTGCAACTGCTCGACCCGGTCGACGGCGGCCCGGATGCCCGCCCGGTCGGCGAGGTCCAGCGCGACGGCGTCGGCGGTCCCGCCGTCGGCGCGGATCTCGGTGACGAGGCGGTCGAGCGCGTCGGTGCCCCGGGCGGCGAGGACGACGGCCGCGCCTTCCCGGGCGAACAGCCGGGCCGCGGCCGCGCCGATGCCGCGGCTGGCGCCGGTGATGAAGACGACCTTGTCGGTGAGCAGGCCGATGGGGGTGCTGGTTGTCATGCCGACAGCGTCCCGGCGGCTCGGGGACCGGATACAGGTACCGATTGTGCCTGGCTCCGCGGCCACCCGGCGCGCAAGCTGGGGACATGGACAAGCAGGAACTCGGGGCGTTCCTCCGCAGCAGGCGCGAGCGGCTCCGACCGGAGGACGTCGGTCTCCCGTCGGGTCCGCGGCGGCGGACCCCGGGCCTGCGCCGCGAGGAGGTCGCGGTGCTCGCCCACATCTCGACCGAGTACTACGTCCGGCTCGAACAGGCCAGGGCCCGGCGTCCGTCCGGCGAAGTGCTGGCCGGGATCGCGGGCGCGCTGCGCCTGACCGACGTGGAGTCCGACCACCTCCACGTCCTGGCGGGCACCGCCCCGGCGAGGACCGGCAGGCACCGCCGCGACGTCCGCCCCAGCATCCTCGCCCTCCTGGAGCGCATCCCGCGGACGGCGGCGTTCGTGATGTCCGCGGTGTTCGAGGTCCTGGCGTGGAACGACCTGGCGGCCGCGCTCATGGAGGACTTCGCCGGGCTCGCCCCGCGCGATCGCAACCTGGCGCGCAGGGCGTTCCTCGGGTCACCGCACCCCGAGGCGGTGCTGTACGGGATTTCCGACCTCGCCGAGTTCCGGCACCGCGTCGTCATGGAGTTGCGCGCCGCCCTCGCCCGGTACCCGGCGGACCCCGGGGTGACCGGGCTCGTCGAGGAACTGCTCGACGGCAGCCCCGAGTTCGCCCGGCTCTGGGAACGGCGCGACATCCAGGCGGTGCCGGTGCTCACCAAGACGTTCCGGCACCCGGTCGTCGGTGA
This sequence comes from Actinokineospora spheciospongiae, assembly GCF_003182415.1. NCBI lineage: Bacteria > Bacillati > Actinomycetota > Actinomycetes > Pseudonocardiales > Pseudonocardiaceae > Actinokineospora > Actinokineospora spheciospongiae. Next base: position 121,682 of record NZ_QHCP01000010.1, read on the forward strand.
GATCACCGTCGACTGCGACTCCCTCGCCCTCACCGACCGCGACCAGCACGTCGTGCTCTACACCGCGCCACCCGGTTCCCGCGACAGCGAGGCGCTGGCCCTGCTGGACGTGCTGGGACCCGAGGGCGTCGGCGCGGGCGGATCGCGCTAGCGCAAGGGCGTCACCGCACCAGCAGGAACACCGCGCCGCCGAAGACCGGCCCGAGCAGGGAGCCCACGACCACCTGCGCCACCGTGTGCTCCCCCAGCACCACCCTGGCCCAGCAGACCGCCACCAGCGGCACCAGCAGCAGCAGCGACCACCACCCGTACAGCAGGGTGATCATCGCCACCGCTCCCCCGGCCACCGCGGCGTGCAGCGAGACCTTCCAGCGGCGGGTGATGGCGATGCACACCACCAGCGTGCCCAGCATCGACAGCGACAACGCCAGCACCTCGCGCGGCGCACCGCCGAGGACCAGGACCGCCAATCCGACCAGGGTGGACACCAGGCCGACCATGAGCGGCAGGAAGCGGTGCTCGCGGTCGCGGACGTGGTGGGTGTCCCAACGGCCCTGCCGAGCGCCGCGGATGATGAAGGCCATCGGGATGACGCTGGAGAACAGCGCCACCTCCAGCCCCCAGACCAGCGTCCACCACGGGTCGAAGCCGGTGGCCGACCAGGCCACGGCCAGCGGGAGCACCACCACGACGACGGCGGGGGCGAAGACCTCGCTCACCGCGTGGGCCAACCGCCGGTCGCGGGTCACCACCTGGGTCATCCGGTGATGATCGCACCGCACCCGCCAATCCCGCGAGCCAGCGGTCCCGAACCCCCTGCGGTGGCGCCCCCACCGGACAGCACAACCCACCGGACGAACGGAGCCCCGCGGTGGCCGGATCGACACCAGTAGCGACCACTCTGGCCCGGGTCGTCGAGCGCGTGCTCGGCGCCCCGCTGCCCATCCGGCTGCGCGCCTGGGACGGCAGCGAGGCCGGGCCGCGGGGTGGGCCGGTCGGGGTGGTGCGCAGCAGGCGGGCGCTGCGCAGGCTGCTCTGGGACCCGGACGAGCTGGGCCTGGCGCGGGCGTACGTGACCGGTGACCTGGACGTCGAGGGCGACCTGTACGAGGCGCTGTCGCTGTTCTGGGCGTTGCAGCGGGAGAGCAGGATCTCCCCGCCCCGGCTGAGCCTGCGGGAGAAGGCGGGGTTGTTCGGCACCGGCGTGCGGCTCGGCGTGGTCGGTCCCCGACCGCCCGCGCCCGCCGAGGAGGCCCGGCTCAGCGGCACCGAGCACACCAGGGCCCGCGACCGCGCCGCCATCGCCCACCACTACGACCTGTCGAACGAGTTCTACCGCCGCGTCCTGGACCCGCAGATGGCGTACTCCTGCGCGTACTGGACCTCGCGCGAGCCCGGCTACACCGTGGAGGACGCGCAGCGCGACAAGCTCGACCTGGTGTGCACCAAGCTGGGGCTGCGCCCGGGGATGCGGCTGCTCGACGTCGGCTGCGGCTGGGGTTCGCTGTCGGTGCACGCGGCGAAGCACTACGGCGTCGAGGTCCTGGGCATCACCCTGTCGACCGAGCAGCGGCAGTTCATCCTCGACCGCCTGGAGCGCGAGGGCCTGACCGACCGGGTCGAGGTGCGGTTGCAGGACTACCGGGAGCTGGACGAGGGCGACGACGGCCTGTTCGACGCCATCGGCACCCTGGAGATGGGCGAGCACGTCGGGGCGGGCAACTACCCGGTCTACGCCGCCACCCTGTTCCGGATGCTCAAGCCCGAGGGCAGGTTGCTGTTGCAGCAGATGTCGCGCGGCGCCACGGCGCAGGGCGGTGGCGCGTTCATCGAGTCCTACGTGGCCCCGGACATGAACATGCGCCCGGTCGGGCAGACCATCGACCTCCTGGAGGGCGCGGGCCTGGAGGTCCGCGACGTGGAGTCGATCCGCGAGCACTACCTGTGGACGGTGCGGGCGTGGGCGCAGACGCTGGAGGAGAAGTGGGACGAGCTGGTCGCCATCGTCGGTGAGCAGCAGGCCCGCGTGTGGCGCCTCTACCTGGCCGGGGGCGGGCTGGCGTTCGCCGAGAACCGGATGGGCGTGGACCAGGTCCTCGCCGTGCGGCCCACCGCAGTCGGGTCTTCCGGTCTGCCGCGCACCCGCGCGGAGCTGCTGGCCCACCGCGCGGAGGTCGCCCGGCCGCAGGAGGAGGTCTCGCGGTGACCCTGCTGTCGAACGCGCTCATCAGCCTCGGTGTGGTGCTGGTGGTGATGGTCGCCGCGTTCGGCGTCAGCCTCGCCAGGGGCCGGTACGACACGGTGGACACCGTGTGGGGGCTGGGCTTCGCGGTCGTCGCCGTGGTCACCTGCGCGCTGGCCACCGGCGACCTCGCGCTGCGGCTGGTGACGACCGCGCTGACCGTGGTGTGGGGTGTGCGGCTCGCCGTGCACCTGCACGTCCGCAACCACGGCAAACCGGAGGACCGCCGCTACACGGAAATCGCGCGGCGGGCGAAGGGCGACCCCCGGTCGCACGTGTTCGTCCGGGTGTTCCTGGTGCAGGCCGCGGTGATGTGGTTCGTGTCCCTGCCGGTGCAGGCCGCCCAGTACGCCGACTCGTTCGGCGTACTGGCCTGGGTCGGGGTGGCGGTGTGGCTGGTCGGGTTCGTCTTCGAGACCGTCGGCGACCGCCAGCTCAGCGCGTTCGCCAACGACCCGTCCACCAGGGGGAAGGTGCTCGACACCGGCCTCTGGCGCTACACCCGCCACCCGAACTACTTCGGCGACGCCGCCGTGTGGTGGGGTCTGTACCTGCTCGCCTGCGCCTCCTGGCCGGGCGCGGCGACGGTCCTGTCCCCCATCGCCATGACGTTCACCCTCGCCAAGGGCACCGGCAAGCCGATGACGGAGAAGCACCTGTCGTCGAGCCGACCCGGGTACGCCGACTACGTGGCCCGCACCAGCGGGTTCTTCCCACTGCCACCGAAGGAACGAGGAGCGCTCCGATGAAACCCGGGGACAAGGTCACCGATTTCACCCTCAGGGACGACAAGGGGGTCGACCGCTCGCTGAGCGGGTTCCTGGCCACCGGCCCGGTCGTGCTGTTCTTCTACCCGGCCGCGATGACCGGCGGCTGCACCGCGGAGAGCTGCCACTTCCGCGACCTGGCCGCCGAGTTCGCCGAGGTGGGCGCGCACCGGGTCGGCATCAGCCCGGACCCGGTGGACAAGCAGGCCCAGTTCGCCGCCGTCAACTCGTTCGACTACCCGCTGCTGTCCGACCCGGACGGTGTGGTGGCCACCCAGTTCGGGGTGCGGCGCAGGTTCGGCCCGCTGCTGACCAAGCGCAAGACCTTCGTCATCGACACGGACTCCACGGTCCTGGACGCCGTCAAGAGCGAGCTGCGCTTCGCGGTGCACGCGGACAAGGCGCTGGAAGTGCTGCGCGGGCGCACGAGCGCCGCGTGAGGCAGGGGTGTCCGGCCCACGTCGGGGGTGGGCCGGACACCTGCCACTTTAGACGATCCGTTCGAGGTAACCGTTGTCCAGCAGCCACATCACGTTCACCTGACCGGGTGCTCCCGGGATCAGCGTCCCGTTGAGCTGGTACTGGAGCCCCCCGCCGAGCTGGTAGAACCACGGCGCGATCGGACCGGCGTTCACGTCGAACGGTCGCAGCACCTTGTAGATGTGGTAGTTGCAACCGGCCGCCGGGTTCCCGACCAGGTTGGACGGCGGGATGGATCGGGTCGTGTACGGGAGTCCCTCGGGGGCCAGGAAGCCGCCGAACTCACTGCCGTAGCGGTCGATGCGCTGGCCCCGGAACAGGGTCTGCTCCCACTTGACCGGCGTGCCGTCCCCCCTGAGGACGTAACCGTCCTGCGGCGGGTAGCGCCAACTGTTGGCGGCGTCGTCGTAGTACCTGCCGAGGAAGTCCTCGGTCGAGCGCAGGCCGGTCCGGCTGTAGAGCGCGGTCTGGAAGCCCACCGACCCCAGCCTGGGCAGCGTTTCCGGCCCGAGCCTGCGGTCCCCCTGGTACAGCTCGGCCGAACACTCCCTGGGCGACAGCGGCGCCGCCGTCTCCGCCTGCGCAACGGGCGCGATCACCGTCAGGGCGACCACCCACCCCGCGACGACCGCTCCGACCCGCTGTGTCCACTTCATCTGCTGCGCCTCCGGCACGAAGTTCCCGCTGCCCGGGATCGGGCAGGCCAGACGCTAGCGAGATTCCCCGGGAGCAGAACCCGAAAGTCGCCCGGTTCACCTGTTCGATCTTGAGCGCTCACGCGCCGCTGCCGCGAATTGGTCCGAACGGGTCATCCCGCCGACCCGCCAGGGGGATTTGGGCGCCCCTGGTGTTCACCCGGCGCGCTGTTTCTCGGCGGTCCCGGCCGGGTGTCCGGCCGGGACCGGCGGGGTCACCAGCGGAAGCCGGTGATCCTGGCCCTGGCGATGGTGGTGGTGGCCGCGGGCGTGCCGTCGACCGGGGCGGGGTCCTCGGCGGTGGGGACGGTGCCCGCGGCGGCGACCCGGTCCAGAGTGGTCAGACCCGGCGCGTCGACGGTGCCGAAGACCGTGTAGTCGGCGCGCAGGGCGGAATCGCCGTACACCAGGAAGAACTGGCTGCCGTTGGTGTCGGGGCCCGCGTTGGCCATGGCGAGGACACCGCGGGCGTAGAGCTTGCGGTAGCCGGTGGTGTCGCCGGGGTACGGGGGGAGGTCCGTGGGCAGTTCGTCCTTGTACCGGTAACCGGGGCCGCCTTCGCCGGTGCCGCTCGGGTCGCCGCACTGGAGGACCTTGAGGGTGGGGTAGGCGGTGAGCCGGTGGCAGGTGGTGGCGTCGTAGAAGCGGTGCAGGGTGAGGTGCAGGAAGCTCAGGGCCGTGCAGGGGGCCTTGGCCAGGTCCAGGGTGACCGTGATGGGGCCCTGGGAGGTGGACAGCTTCACGTCGACCTTGCCGCGGTCGGGGGTGTGCCGGGGGTCCGGGGGCAGCGGAACCGGGCGGGCGGCGGGGTCGTCCGGGGTGGCGGTGAACTGGCAGGGGCCGTGGGTGACCGCTGGTGGGCGGGGTGCTGGGGTCGCGGTGGCCGGGGCTGCCAGGGTGAGGCCCGCCGCGGTGAAAGCTGCCGCGGTCAGGGCCTGGGACAGACGGGTGCGCAGGGTGGTCACGCGTGTCCTCCTTCGCTGCACGCCGGGGCGGGTGCAGCGAGCGAGTGTACGGGCGCGTGGCGTCACCGCGACAGCGCCGGACAGACCACTCCGAGCGGCGGGGAAGACCTCCAGGACGCCCGGACGCGCGACTGCCCGCCCTCTCGACGAGCGGGCGGGCAGTCGCGTGCCGGGCTAGGCGGGTGGGCCGACGATGACGTTGGCCGGGACATCGGCGTCGGTGCGCAAGGCCTCGAAGAGGGCCAGGGCCTTGGGCTTGTCCCACAGGATGACGTCCTGGCCGCCGACCTTCTTGCTGCCACTGAACGGGACCGTGGTGGTGATCAGCTCGCTGTCGGCCATGGCCAGGGCCAGACCCGGGAGGTTGTGCAGGTGGTCGCCCTCGTCGACGGTGACGGCGTCGGGGGCGGCGGCGAGGAGGGGGAAGAGGCGGAAGGGGTTGATGAGGGTGCCGACGCTGGTGGCCTTGTCGGTCAGGGCGGAGATGAACTCGCGCTGGCGGATTACCCGGTCGAGGTCGGCGCGGGGGCCCACCCGGGTACGGACGTAGCCCAGGGCGTTGGCGCCGTCGAGTTCCTGGCAGCCCGCGGGCAGGTCGATGCCCGCGAGCGGGTCCTTGAGGGGTTCCGGCGGGCACATCTCGATGCCGCCGACCGCGTCGACCACGTCGGCGAAGCCGCCGAGGCCGATTTCGATGTAGTGGTCGATGCGCAGGTCGGTGACGCGTTCGACGGTCTGCGCGAGCAGGGCGGGGCCGCCGAAGGCATAGGCGGCGTTGAGCTTGTTGCTGCCCTTGCCCGGGATCGGCACGTACGAATCGCGCAGCAGCGACACCAGCGTGGGCTTGGTGGCGTTGTCCGGGATGTGCATCAGCATGATGGTGTCGGTGCGGCGGCCCTCGGGGGCGCCGGTGTTCAGGCGGCCCTGGTCCTCGGCGGAGAGGCCCTCGCGGCTGTCGGAGCCGACGATGAGCCAGTTGGTGCCCGCGCCCGCGGCGGGCCTGCCCTCGTAGTCGGCGAGGGCGGCCTCGCGGTTGAGCGAGGTCTCCAGGTAGATCCAGGTGCCCGCGAACAGGGCGACGACCAGCAGCAGCGCCGTCAGGACCACCTTGCGCCAGCGGCGCTTGCGCCGCGGCGGGGCGGGCGGCGGGCCGTAGCCACCGCGACCGCCACGACCGGCCGGACCGCCGGGTCCACCGGGACCCACCGGGCCGCCGTGGCCGGGTGCGGGGCGGCCAGGCGGGCGGAAGCGCGGGTCGCGCGACGGGCGTCCCTGTGCGGGCTGCTGCCACCCCGGCTGCCGCTGTCCGTGTCCGTAGCTCATCGAGACCCAGCTCTCCTGGAGGCCATGTCGCGGGACTGTCCCACTCATCCTGCAAGACGCCCGACCGGGCCGCAGGTTGCCAGCAGACGATACGGGCCGGGTGACCGGTCAAGATCACCCGACCCGGGCCCGGCTCAGCGGCCGATCGACAACTGCCGGACGTCGAGGTAGCCGGAGCGGAAACCGGCCTCGCAGTAGGCGAGGTAGAACTCCCACATCCGCCGGAACGTCTCGTCGAAGCCCAGGGCGGCGACCCGGGCCCACTGGTCGGTGAACCGCAGGCGCCACTGCCGCAGCGTCTCGGCGTAGTCGTGGCCGAAGTCGCGGTGGGCGTGCACGCGCATCCCGGTGTGCCGGGCCAGGGTGCGGTCGATCGACTCCGCGGAGGGGATGATCCCGCCGGGGAAGACGTACTTGTGAATCCAGGTGTAGGAGTCCTTGGTCGCCAGCATCCGGTCGTCCGGCATGGTGATCGACTGCAGGCCGAAGCGCCCGCCCGGCTTGAGCAGGCGGTCGACCGAGGCGAAGTAGGTCGGCCAGTACCGCTCGCCCACCGCCTCGATCATCTCCACGCTGACCACGGCGTCGTAGCTGCCCTGGGCCTCGCGGTAGTCGCGCAGCAGCACCTGCACCCGGTCGGCGACACCCGCCTCCTGGACGCGCTGCTCGGCGAGGCGCTTCTGCTCGGTGGAGATGGTCAGCGAGGTGACCCGGGCACCGCGCTGGGCCGCCCGGATGGCCAGGGCGCCCCAGCCGGTGCCGATCTCCAGCACGTGCGACTCCGGGCCGACCCTGGCGTGGTCGAGCACGCCGTCGATCTTGCGGAGCTGGCCCTGGCGCAGGTCGGTGGAGCCGGGGGCGAACCACGCCGAGGAGTAGGTCATGGTCGGGTCGAGGAAGGTCTCGAACAGCTCGTTCGACAGGTCGTAGTGCCGGTGGATGTTGTCCCGGGACCCCTCGACGGTGTTCTCCTCCTCGCTGGGCTGGCTGCGGTCGACCCAGCGGCGGAACGCCTGCAACTTCGGCGGGATGAGGGTGCTCATGCGGGCGGAGAACTCGGTCAGCAGTTCGGCCAGGGAGTTGCTGGTCCAGTCGCCGACCATGTACGCCTCGCCGAAGCCGATCTTGGCGTCGGCGCCGAGCCGGTGGAAGAACGCCGTGGGCCGGGGGACGCGCATGACCGGGGAGTCGGGTCCGCCCGCGCCGATCCGCCGCCCGCCGGGGAAGACGACCCGGACCGGCAGCGTGCGCACGGCGTTGTGGAACAGGCTCCGCGCGACGCGGGCCCGGAAGGGGCTGACCGGTGGGGTGAACAGCCCGTCCCAGTCGTCGGGGCGCGGCCGCGCGGGACCGGCGGGCGCCGTCTCACCGCGCCGGAGCGGGGTCTCGGTCACTGGACTCCTCCTTGCGGGACGTGCCGCGGGCGGCGGGCGATCGGGACGCGGCGCGCCCACAGGGCGATGCCGTGGCGGCGGATGAGGGCGCTGACCCGCTGCGGCATGAGCGGTCGCCGCAGCGCCATCCTCAGCACCTCCGCGGGTGTCGCGGGTGTCCGGACCCCGGACAGGGTGGCCGTGAACGGCGTCGAGCCGTTCTGCCGGAGGGCCACCGTCAGTGCGAGCCTGGCACCGGGCCGGGGCAGGCGCATCAGGTAGTGACCGCCCATCGCCAGGAACGGTGACACGTAGAACTCTTTGGTGGTGCTGGCGCGACCGTCCGCATCGGTCCGCAGCAGGTAGCAGTGCCGCTCGCCGTAGGTGTTGTGCACCTCGGCGACGACGCACAGCAGCGCACCGGACGCGTCGTGCACCCAGTAGACCGTCAGCGGGTTGAACACGTACCCGAGTACCCGCGCGTTGGCCAGCATCAACACCCGACCGGTCACTTCCACGCCCTGGTCCCCCAACCAGGCGACAAGGTTGTCCTTGATGGACCCGTTCGGGTCGCCGAGGTGGTCGCGGGCCTCGAACCGGGCGAACGGTCGCAACCAGACCGGGAGCCGCGGCAGCCGGTCCAGGTCGACCAGCCAGGTGTAGACCCGGTGGGAGAAGTCGTTGGTGATCCGCTCGCGCCGCACGTGGCTGACCGTGGCGTCGTAGAGGGCGGGCACCACCACCGGTTCGACCGCCGCGGTGCGATCGGCGGTCCCGGTGGACGTTCCGGTCACTTCACCCACCGGGAGCCCAGCGCCTCGGCGGCCCGGACACCGGAGGCGCAACCGTCCTCGTGGAAGCCCCAGCCGTGGTAGGCGCCCGCGTAGGCCAACCGGTCGTCGGTCAGCTCCGGCAGGCGGCGCTGCGCGGCCAGCGACTCCGGGGTGTAGATCGGGTGCTCGTAGGCCATCCAGCGCAGCACCCGGTCCGGGTCGACCTCCTCGGGGGCGTTGAGGGTGACGACGTAGTCCTCCGGTTCGGACAGCCCCATGAGGCGGTTCATGTGGTAGCTGACCTTGACCGGGCCGCTGTCGGAGGAGCAGGCGGGCTTGAGGTGGTTCCACGAGGCGCGGGCGGCGGGCGCGGTGGGCAGGACCGTGGCGTCGGTGTGCAGCAGCGTCTCGTTGCGGGAGTACTCGAACGCGCCGAGCACCTCCCGCTCGGCCGCGGTCGGGTCGACCAGCAGGCGTAACGCCTGGTCGGGGTGGGTGGCCAGGACGACCTTGGCGAACCGGTGCGCCACGTCGGCGTCGTCGCGGACCTCCAGGTGGTCGGCGTGGCGGACCAGGGCGCGCACCGGGGTGGACACCTCGACGGCGGTCAGGCCCTTCACCGCGCGCTCCACATAGGTCCGGGAGCCGCCGACGACGGTCTTCCACCGCGGGGACCCGGTGACCGCGAGCATCCCGTGGTGGTGCAGGAACTCGAACAGGTAGCGCGCCGGGTAGCGCATGGACAGCTCCGCGCCCGCCGACCACACCGCCGAGACCAGCGGGACCAGGAAGTGGTCGACGAAGTAGCGGGAGTACCCGCCGACGACGACGAAGGCGCGCAGGGTGATCTCCCCCGGGTCCTCCCGCAACACCCGGCGGGCGTGCACGTGGAACCGCTTGACCTCGGCGAGCATCCGCAGGTAGCGCGGGTTCGCCAGGTTCCTGGGCTGGGCGAACAGGCCGCTGACCCCGAGGGCGCCCGCGTACTCCAGGCCGCAGCCCCGGCAGCGCACGCTCATCGACATCTCGGAGTCGCGGGTGGCCACCCCCAGCTCGCCGAACAGGCGCAGCAGGTTGGGGTAGGTCCGCTCGTTGTGCACGATGAACCCGCTGTCCACCTGGGCCAGGCCACCGTCGCGGGTGGGCAGGTCGTGGGTGTGCGCGTGCCCGCCGAGGCGGTGGTCGGCCTCGAACAGGGTCACGTCGTGACGACGCTGGAGCAGGTACGCGGCGGTCAGACCGGACACCCCGCTCCCGACGACCGCAACGCGCTGCCTCTCGACCGTCACTGCTACCTCCTAGAGCGGAACCCGGAGCCCCTCCACCGAGGGCGTTCGCCAGGCATTCGTTATGACCGGGTCGATCGGTTGGGTGTCGAGTGCACCCAGCGCGAAACCGGTCACCAGCCGGGTCCACTTCCCCGCCTTGCGGAGCATCGCGTGCCCCTCCCCCGGCACGTCGAAGCGCACCACCCGGTCGGTCACGGCGCGGGCGCGGCGGGCGAAGTCGTAGGACAGGCGCGGGTCGGTCATCCGGTCCAGCACGCCGTGCGCGATGAGCACGGCCCGGCCCGCCAACTGCTCGACCGGCTCCCCCGGCTTGCACCAGGGCGCCAGCCCGGCCACCGCGACCACCGACGGGTCACCGCCCACGCGCAGCGCGACCCGCCCGCCCATGGAGTGCCCGACCAGCACGACCGGCACGTCGCCGTGGGCGGCGCGGACCCGCTCCAGGGCCCACTCGGCGTCGCGGACCGCGTCCAGGTCGGGGGCGTTCCAGCCGCGGTAGCGGTTCTTCAGCAGCCAGACGGCGACCCCGGCGTCGGCGCCGCGCCGGTGCAGGTCGCGGGCGAACGGGACCATGCGCAGGTAGGCGAGCTGGTGGCGGGTGACCGGGGCGCGGCTGCGCTCGCGGCCACCGTGCAGCACCAGCACCACGGCGCGGACGCCGCGACCGGGCGCCGGGTCGAACACCGTCAGGTGCGGTCGGGGTTGCGAGGCGTTGTCCACGGTGCAATCTTCGCCGCGGTCCGCCCACCCGGCCTGCCGTGGAATCCGCGACCCACGTCACAGGGACTGTCGGTGGGTGCCGATAACCTCCCCGGGTGAGCGAGTACGGCCAGATCGAGACGACCAGCGGGACCTTCGACAGCATCTCCGCCGGGGGTCCCGGCGACCCGCCGGTGCTGCTGCTGCACGGGTTCCCGCAGGCCGCGCAGGAGTGGGCGCACCAGGTGGCGGTGCTGGGGCACGCGGGCAGGCGGGCGGTGGCGTTCGACCAGCGCGGCTACTCCCCCGGGGTCCGCCCGGAGGACGTCCTCGACTACCGGATGGAAGAGCTGGTCACCGACGTGCTGGCGGTGACCGACGCGCTCGGCTGGCCGGAGTTCGACCTGGTCGGCCACGACTGGGGGGCGGCGGTGGCGTGGAACGTGGCCGCGTCCTTCCCCGAGCGGGTGCGCACGCTGACCGCGGTGTCCATCCCGCACCCGGGCGCCCTGCACGCCGCGCTGCGCGAGGACGAGGACCAGCACCTGCGCTCGCAGTACATGTCGGTCTTCCGCGAGCGCACCGCCGAGCGCAAGCTCCTCGCCGACGACGCGGCGCTGCTGCGGCGCGTCTTCGACTGGAAGATCCCGCCATCGGCGGTGGACGAGTACGTGGGCCGGATGAGCGAGCCGGGGGCCCTCACGGCCGCGCTGAACTGGTACCGGGCGATGCACCACAACCCGATCCCGGACCGGGTGGCGGTGCCGACGATGTACGTGTGGAGCACCGAGGACGCGGCGATCGGGTCGACGGCGGCGCTGGGGTGCGAGAAGTGGGTGAGCGGGCCGTACCGGTTCGAGATGGTGGAGGACGTGTCGCACTGGGTGCCTGAGGAGGCTCCGGACCTGATGACCGGGTTGATCCTCGACCACATCCGTTAGCGTGGGGGTTCGGGTCGCCCGGCTTTGAAGCGCCGGTCTTTTGGTGGGTGTGCTCGGCCGTGCGCTTCGGCTCAGGCCCGGTCTTTTGGTGGTGGTGCCCGGCCGTGCGCTTCGGCTCAGGCCCGGTCTTTTGGTGGGTGTGCCCGGCCGTGCGCTTCGGCTCAGGCCCGGTCTTTTGGTGGGTGTGCCCGGCTGGGTGGATGTGTTTGGCCGGGGCCCCTATGGCGATCATGTGCTCCAGTGCGTCAGGTGGGGCTGAAAAGATGCCCCACCGCCCAGGCAGGCTGTCACATGATCGCCACCCCCGGCCAAACACATCCACCCACCCGGGCAGTCCGCTCGCCGGGCCGGCGGTTTTCGGGGTGGTCGGCTGGGCAAGCGCATCCGCCCACCCGGGCCTTTGCTTGGCCGGGCCGGCGGTTCGTGGGGTGGTCGGCTGAGTAAGCGCATCCACCCACCTACCCACGCATCTGCTTAGTCAGGCCGGCGATTTTCGGGGTGGCTGATTGGGCCGCTGCGCCGGTGGGGTTCGCGGTGGCCGACCGCCGGCCTGCGGTCGGTGGGGCGGGCCGGTGGCTGGGGCTGGGAAACGAACCCGGCCCCGGGCACCTGGTGGGTGCTCGGGGCCGGGTGGCGGGTGGGCGCGGTCAGACCGCGCGGACCGTGGTGGCCTCGGGGCCCTTGCGGCCCTCGCCCACCTCGAACTCGACGGCCTGGGAGTCCGGCAGGCCCGCCGGGTCGTAGGCGTGGACCGCGGAGTGGTGGAAGAACAGGTCGGCGCCGCCGCCCGCGGGGGTGATGAAGCCGAACCCCTTCGCGCCGCTGAACCACTTGACGGTTCCCTGGGTCATCGTGTTGCTCCTGACGGGTTGGACGGGCACGCGGGCGCGTGTCCGTGCCGGGTGGGTTTCTGGGGTCAGCGCAGGTAGCGGCTGAGGCGCTCGACGAGGGCCGAGCGGTCCAGCGGCGTGACCGGTTGCGCCGGGGGTGGGCCGTCGGGGTGCAGGGCGTGGGCGACCAGGCCCGCCACCGACAGCGGTGGGGGCACGGGGTCGCCGCCGAGACGGGCGAGGACGATGGCGGGTTCGCCCGGGCGGGTCTCCACGGAGACCGCCCAGCCCTGGCCCTCGGTCCACAGCAGCATCAGGTCGCGGCCGGGGTGTTCGGGGACGCGGCGGCTGAGGGCGAGGTAGGCGGTGGCGGTGTCGGTGACCTCGCAGGTGACGCCCTCCGGGGGCACCCCGACGGTCGTGGCCACCGCGCGGACGTAGGCGTCGAGCGCGGCGGACAGGGCGTGGGCGTCGTAGGCGGGGGCCGTGTCGGGTTCGGCGTCCGGGTCCGGCAGGTCGAGCATGGACAGCAGGTCGCGGCGGTCGCCGCTGTCGCGGGCGAAGCTGGCGACGGTGCGGCCCGCGCGCATGCGTTCGACGCCCTCTGCGCGGACGGCCTCGGCTCGGCCCCGGGCGAACGAGCCAGGGTCGCGGCTGGGTCTTCCCGGTGCGGGGTGGATCACGGGACCTCCGTCTTCGCCGTCCGGTCGGGCCGGTGCGGGGCCGCGCGGTGGTCGCGGGCGACGGGGAAGCGGGGTGGCGCGGCGGACCTCGGAGCGCGGGTGGTCGCGGGCGGCGAGAACGAACCGCGACAGCCGTGAGGCGGCAGAGCGAGCGGAGGGCCGGACAGGCCGATGCTCCCGTCCCCGACCGGCAGTACCGGATCGGACTGGTGGGGGATCGCGCCCGCCGAGTGCGAGCGGCTGGTGATCCCGACCAATGCCGACACTACCCCACAAACGGCCGCGAGGTCGGGCGTTCACCCTTCACGGCCGCCAGGAGACCGCCGCCGCGGCCGAGAAGTCGCCCGCGTGCGCGAACCCGGCGAACACCACCAGTGACCCGTCGGGCACCCGGCCCGCGCGCAGTTCCCGGTCGAGCGTCAGCGGCATGGCCGCGCCGAAGAGGTTGCCGCAGTCGTCGAAGGTGTCGGGGTGGCGTTCGGCGGGCAACCGCAGCGCTTCGCGCCAGGTGCGCAGGAACACCCGGTTCGGTTGGTTGGTCACGAGCAGGTCGATGTCGGTGGTGTCCACACCGATGCGGTCGCAGACCGCGGCGGCGGCCTCGGGCACCAGCCGGTTGCCCCGGGTGAGGACCTCGGCGATCCCCGACTCGGTGAAGCCGACGCGCAACTGCCCGGTGCCCGGCGCCCAGTAGCGGCGGCCGTCACCGGTCACCACGGTCATGTCGCCCGCGAACTCGGGGTGGTGCCTGCACTCCACGTCGAGGATCGGGGACGCGTCGGACACGGTGAGCAGCGCGCCGAGCCTGCGGGCGACGGTGCCGCCGCAGCCGACGACCGGCAGGTCCGGCAGTTGGGTGTGGGTGATGAGCACGTCCACACCGGACACCGCGCAGGTGCCGTGCCGCTCGACGAGCCCGGCGGCGGCGCGCTCCACCATGTCCTCGGCGGTCTCGTCGGTGACGTGGTAGCGGTGGCGGGGGGCGCGGAACATGGCGTTGTCGGCGAGTTCGTCGGTTCCGGCGAGGGCGGCGAAGTGGTCGGCGGCGACCCGGCGCCCGGGCAGGTAGGAGGAGACGTCGGTGAGGCTGACCGGGACCACGCGCCCGCCCCACGACGCCGGGGTGAGCGGGGTGCCCCGCGGCGTGGCGGTGTTCGCAGATCGCCTTGAGGTTGCGCAGTTCCATCAGGTGGCCCGCGGGGAACAGGTCCCAGAGGTCACCGACCCACACGCCCCGCCCGGCGAGGGCACTCGGTCGAGACGAACGCGGGCGCCCGGCCCGCGTCGATGTCGACCAGGGCCCGGTGCAGGTCGGCGGCGGTGTCGACGTGCCGGGCGTCGAGACCGGGGAACATCGCGGCCATGCCCGCGCCGAGGTGCGACCTGCGGAACCGGTTGCCGGTGTCGACGCCGTCGAGGAACAGCTCCTCGCGGGTGGGGCACATGCCGTGGGCGTTGTTGTCGAAGACGATGAAGGTGACAGGCAGGTGGTGTTCGACGGCGGTGTGCACCTCCATGCCGTGCATGAAGAACGCGCCGTCCCCGGCGATGGCGTAGCAGCGGCGGCCACGGGCGAAGGCGGCGCCGATGGCCGCGCCGAAGCTGTGGCCCATGCCGCCCATGCCGAGCGCGACGACGAACCGGCCGCGACGCGGCGCGGGCAGGTGGTGGACGGCGCCCGCGCCGGTGTTGCCCGCGTCCACGAACACGTCCGCGTCGTCGGGCAGGGCGGCGGCGACGGCCGCCACGGCGTCCGAATAGGACGTTCCCCGGCCGGGGTGCGGCGGGACGGGCAGCGGCGCGGGGAGCGGGACCGGGGCGCGGCGCGGCGCCCGCGTCGGCGAGGGAGGCGGCCAGCAGTGCCAGTTCGCGGCGGAGGTCGCCGGTCAGCCGGTGGCACGGGCCGACGAACGGCTCCGCGCGGTCGAAGCAGACCAGCGGCACGCCCGCGAGCGCGTCCTCGATGCCCGTCTGGCCACGAGCGGCAGCCGGGTGCCCACGAGCAGGCAGAGGGCGGCCCGCTCGGCGTGCCCGCGCACCGCCGGGTGGCCCATCACCCCGACCACCCCGACGAAGCGCGGGTCGTGGTTGTCGAAGACGTCGCGGGCGTCCGGCGCCACCGCGATCGACGCGTCGAGCCGGTCGACCAGCCGCGCCGACTCCGCCCGGGCGTCGGCGCGGGCGACACCGTCCCCGGCGATCACCAGCACCTCTCCCCCGGCGGCGCGCACCCGCCCGACCAGCGCGCGCACGCGGGCGCGGGTGCGGCCGCCGTCGCTGTCGGGCGGGCCCGGCGGTGGGCAGCCGCGCGGCGCGTCGACGACGGCGCACTGGACGTCCTTGGGCAGCAACAACGCCGCGGGCCCGCCGCGGTGGGCGACGGCGCCGGAGAGGGCCGGGCCCAGGGCCGCCGGGTCGTCGACCCTGGCGCAGAACCGGGTCACCGCCGCGAACACCCGCCGCGCGTCGGGGGAACCGGCCTTGCCGCTGGTGTCCTGGAAGGCGCCGCGGCCCTCCTGCCCGGTGGGCGGCTGGCCCACGAGCGCGAGGACCGGCACCCGCGCGGCGTGCGCCTCGGCGAGCCCGGCGAGCAGGTTCAGCGCACCGCCGCCGGAGGTCGCCACGACCACGCCGAGGCGGTTGCCGCTCCTGGCGCAGCCGTCGGCCATGGCCACCGCGGCGAACTCGTGCTTGGCCAGCACGCCGGTCAGCGCGGGGTGGCGGGCCACGGCGGCGGTGACGTCCTCGATGTTGGCGCCGCCGACGCCGAAGACGTGCCCGACGCCGAGGTCGGCCAGGGTCGCGGCCAGGTGCCCGGCCACCGTGTCGCGCTCGCGCATGTCCGCCTCGTCCCGTGCCGGGCGCGCACCCGGACCCGGGTAGGCGCCGTGTCGAAAACGGTGACGTACCGACAAAAAGCGTTGTCGTGCAACGATTTTTCGAGCCCAGGGCTTGTTGAATCCACGTTCAATAGGACTCTCGCACGCTGCTGAACCCGTGTCAACTAAGCTCGGGCCATGGCCGCGAACGCCTCCGGTTCCCCCGCAGCCGGATGACCGTCGAGCAGCGCAGGGACCAGTTGCTGCGCATCGGTGCCCGGCTGCTGGCCGACCGCCCGTACGACGAGGTGTGGGTCGACCAGGTCGCCGAACTGGCCCAGGTCTCGCGAGGGCTGCTCTACCACTACTTCCCCACCAAGCGGGACTTCGCCACGGCGATCATCCAGACCGAGGCCGACCGGATGCCGGCGATGACCGAGCCCGACCCGGCGCTGCTGGTCGCCGAGCAACTGGTGGCGGGCCTGGACGCCTACTTCCGCTACGCCGAGGACAACGAGGCCGGTTACCGCGCCCTGCACGGCGGGGCCGCGCTGGCCGACGAGAAGGTGCGCGCGATCCTCGCCGCCAACCACACCCGCCAGGAGGATTGGATCGTCGACGCCCTGCACCCCGGCGGCGAGGCACCGGTGGCGCTGCGGGTGGCGGTCCGCGGCTGGATGGCGTTCATCGTCGCGGTCTGCCTGGACTGGTTGCGCGAGCGCGCGCTGACCCGCGACGATGCCCGCGACCTGTGCGCGCGGGCGCTGTTCCGGCTCACCGGGTTGCCCGGGTGAGCCGGGTCGCCGCTCGCCGCGGGCAGGGGTCGCGGGCGGGAACCGCAGTGTGTCGACGACAACCGTTGGCAGACAACACTTTCACGTCGAAGGTTGGTGGGGGCCATCGTCGAGGGCGTTGACATGTCGCTCGGTGCGCGCTTGGCCGCTCACGGTGCCGTCTCCACGGCGCTGGCCCGGTGCGGTGATCGCGAACTGCGCGACCTCGTCGAGGGCGGCGAACCGGTGGGGTCCGGCATCGGCGGGACGACGGTGCTGCTGGAGGTCGGCGGGACCCCGGTGTTCGTCAAGCGGGTGCCGCTGACCGAGCTGGAGCTGCGGCCGGAGAACCTGCGGTCCACGGCGAACCTCTTCGGGCTGCCCGCCTTCTGCCACTACGGCGTCGGGGTCATCGGGGCGCCGGGCTTCGGGGCCTGGCGGGAACTGGCCGTGCACACCACGACGACGGACTGGGTGCTCGCCCAGGACCACGAGGGCTTCCCGCTGATGTACCACTGGCGGGTGCTGCCGCACCCCGGGCAGTCGCTCCCCGAGGAGCTGGCCGACGTGGAGCGGGCCGTCGCCCACTGGGGAGGCGGGTCGGCGGTGCGCCGCCGGGTCGAGGCCCTGCGGGACGCCCCGGCGAGCATCGCGGTGTTCCTGGAGTACATCCCGCAGAACCTGCACGACTGGCTGGGTGCCCAGGTCGAGGCGGGCGACGAGGCCACCGAGCGGGCCTGCGCCGTGGTCGAGGCGCAACTGCGGGCCGGGACCTCGTTCATGAACGCCCGTGGCCTGCTGCACTTCGACACCCACTTCCAGAACATCCTGACCGACGGCCAGCGGCTGTACTTCGCGGACTACGGCCTCGCGATCTCCTCCCGGTTCGCCCTGTCCGAGGAGGAAACCGACTTCCTCGCCGGGCACCAGACCTATGACCGCTGCTACAGCGTCACGCACCTGGTGAGCTGGCTCATCACCGCCCTGTACGGCTACAAGGGGGACGAACGCACCGCGTTCATCCGCGCCTGCGCCCGGGGGGAGTCCCCGAGCGGCGTCCCGCCGCGGGTCGCGGCGATCCTCACCCGCCACGCCCCGCTCGCCGAGGTGATGACGGACTTCTACCGCGGGTTCCAACGGGAGAGCAGACGCACCCCGTACCCGGCGGCGGAACTCAGTCGGATCGAGCAGCTCGCCCACCGCCCGACCTGATCAACCGCTGAGGGACCCCCGGCACCGACCACTAAGCTCGTGCCATGCCCGCGAACGCCTCCGGCCCACCCCGCAGCCGGGTCGCCGGGCTCCTGCTGGCCGCGGGTGGGGGGCGCCGGTTCGGGATGCCCAAGGCGCTGGTGCCCTTCGGCGGTGGCCTGCTGGTCGAGCACGCGCTGGTGGCGCTGGGCGGGTGCGACCCGGTCGTCGTGGTGCTCGGCGCCGGCGCGGACCGGGTGCCGCCGCTGGCCGCGACCGTCGTGCGGAACCCGGACTGGGCCACCGGCATGGGTTCCTCGCTGCGGGTCGGCCTGGCCGCGCTGCCCACCGACGCGGACGCGGTGGTCGTGCTGACGGTCGACACCCCCGGGGTCACCCACGCGGCCGTGGACCGCCTCGCCGCGCTCGCCCACCCCGACGCGCTGGCCAGGGCCTCCTACGCGGGCGAGCCCGGCCACCCGGTCCTGCTCGGCCGCGCCCACTGGCCCGGTGCGGCCGCCGCGGCCCACGGGGACACCGGGGCCCGCCCGTACCTGCGCGCCCACCCGGTGCTCGACGTCCCGTGCGCCGACGTCGCCAACGGCGCCGACGCCGACCACCCCCACGACCTGCCCGGAAACCGAGGAGAGCACAACTGATGGCCGATGACGTCTACGGCGACCTGGTGTCCCGGCACCTGACCGCGGTCGGTGAACGCAACGACGAGGCGCTGCGGGAGGTGGCCGAGCTGATGCTCGCGGGCATCCGGGCGGGTGGGCTGGTGCTCACCGCGGGGGCGGGCCACTCGCTGGCCGCGGTCGCGGAGACCTTCTTCCGCGCGGGCGGCCTGGCCTGCGTCCGCCCGCTGTTCACCGACCGCCTCCAGGTCTTCGGCGGTGCCCGCCAGGCCACGGCGGCCGAGCGCGAACCCGGCCTCGCGGCGGGCGTCTTCGCCGAGGTCCCGCTCTCCGGCCACGACCTGCTGTTCGTGTTCTCCAACTCCGGCATCAACCACTACCCGGTGGAGCTGGCCGCCACGGCGCGGGAAGCGGGGGTCCCGGTCGTCGCCGTCACCTCGGTGACCACGTCGGCGGCCTCCCCGGTGCGCGCGGGCTCCCGCCTGCTCGACCACGCCACGGTCACCCTCGACACCCTCACCGGCCCCGGTGACGTCGCCTACCCCACGGCCGCCCCGGTCACGGCGTCGCTGTCGACGCTGAGCAACGCCTACCTGTGGAACCAGCTCCTCGCCCGCCTGCACGACCTGGCCACCGCCGAGTCGGTCACCCTCCCCCTGTGGCGCAGCTCCAACGCCGAGGGCGGCGACGCCGCCAACGCCCAGTACCTCGACATCTACGGCAGCCGCGTACCGCACCTGGGCACCCAGCTCCCCTGACGCACCGGGCCACAACCGCGCCGCGTGCCCGCCGCCCCGGAAGGGCGGGCGGACACGCGGCGCGGCCAGTGGTGGAGTCGCCCGGGAGCGCTACCCGATGGTCGGGAGCGGAACCCGGGCAGGAGTCGGGGCCGGGGCCTCGGCGGCGCACCTGAGGTCGTGCGCCGGGCGCTGCCCGCCGAGCAGGTACGCGGTCACCTCGTCGTTGGCGCACTTGTTCCCGCCCAGGGCGTAGGCGCCGTGCCCGCCCTGGTCGATGGTCAGCATCGCCGCCCGGTCCCCGAAGGCGCGGCGCGTCGTCCGGGCACCGGCCAGCGGCGTGGCGGGGTCGCGCTCGTTCTGCACCATGAGCACGTTGCGCGGTCCGCGGTCGGAGATCCGCACCGGCTGCTCCACGGGGTCCGCCCAGAAGGCGCACGGGTAGATGTTGGCCGCCGCCGCCCCGAACATCGGGTGGCGGACACGGTCGACGGCGACGTTGCGCTCATAGGTCCGCACCGACGTGGGCCAGCGGGAATCACCGCACACCACGTAGTAGCGGCCCGCGATCAGGTTCTCGAGCCCCGGGGGAATGGGCGTGTCGTCCGGCGGCGGCGGCGTGTTCGTGTCCAACGCCATCCACTCCGCGGCCATCTTCGCGAACGCAGCGTCACCGGTGCCGTAGAGGCGCCCGAAGGTGAGCGCGCGGAACTGCGGCCCGGTCAAGCCCTGCACCGGTGCCCTGTCCAGGCGGGCGGCAAGCTCGAAGTACTTCGCGCGCACCTGCCCGGGCGTACTGCCCAAGCCGAACTCGGGGTGGGCGGCCGCCCACTTCGCGAAGTCCGGGAACGTGTCCTCCACACCGCGGCCGAACATGCGACCGCCCTCGACGTCCCAACCGCCCGCACCGAGGTTGCTGTCGATCACGACTCGGTCGGTGGTCCGGGGGAACAGCGTGGTGTACACCGCGCCCAGGTACGTGCCGTAGGAGTAGCCGAGGAAGGACGCCTTGGGCTCCCCCAGCGCGGCGCGGACCCGGTCCAGGTCCCGGGCGATGTTCGCGGTCGTGTTGTGCGGCAACAGGTACGCCGTCGACGACGCCGCGCACTTGCGCGCGATCTCCCGCACCTCGACCGCCCGCTCGCGCACGTCGGCGGGCGTCACCGCGTACGGCGGGACGCTGCCCGCGAACTGCTCCTCCTGCGTCAGGTCGCACGTCGCGGGCGTGCTGTGCCCCATGCCGCGCGGGTCGACGCCGATCACGTCGTAGGCGTCCAACACGCCCTGCGGCAACCCGAAGCTCTTGAGGTCGGCCGGGAACGACAGACCCGGGCTCGGCCCACCGGGGTTGGTCAGCAGAATGCCCCGGCGCTTCTCCGGGTTCGCACTGGCCAGCCGGGAGATCATCACCTCGATCTTGCGCCCCCCGGGCTCCCGGTAGTCCAACGGCACCTGGAGCGTCCCGCACTCCAGGCCCCGACCCGCCACCTCCGCCGGGCACTGGACCCACGTCACGGTGGTGACCGGCGCGGGCGCCGCCGACGACACCCCCGGTGCCACCAACGCCGCCGCGGCGGTCAAGACCGCGGTCAAGGACAACGACCTTCGCATGCGCGATTACCTCCCCCTCGGCGCACCCGCGGTGCGCCGCACTCGGAAACCCGGCCGTTCAGCCGGACCAGAACGTCGAACGGGGCCAAGTTGAAACCATGCCGCTACGGCACGGTCAAGACCGGGGGGAAACTTTCCGACCGGGGTGCGCCCATACGACGCAGGGACGGGACCAGGCGCAGCGCCGCCAGGCGCAGCGCCGCCAGGCGCAGCGCCGCCAGGCGCAGCGCCGCCAGGCGCAGCGCCGCCAGGCGCAGCGCCGCCAGGCGCAGCGCCGCCAGGCGCAGCGCCGCCAGGCGCAGCGCCGCCAGGCGCAGCGCCGCCAGGCGGCGGCGGTGGTCAGGCGGCGGCGGTGGTCAGGCGGCGGCGGTGGTCAGGCGGCGGCGGTGGTCAGGCGGCGGCGCCGCCAGGCGGCGGCGGTGGTCAGGCGGCGGCGGTGGTCAGGCGGCGGTGGTGGATTTGGCGTACTGGGTGCGGTAGAGGGTGGCGTAGCGGCCGTTCGCGGCCAGCAGGGCGTCGTGGGTGCCCTGCTCGACCACGTGGCCGTCCTCCACCACCAGGATGCGGTCGGCGGCCCGGATCGTGCTGAGGCGGTGGGCGATCACCAGGGCGGTGCGGCCGCGCAGGGCGTGGGTCAGCGCTTCCTGGACCGCGACCTCGGATTCGGAGTCGAGGTGGGCCGTGGCCTCGTCGAGGATGACGACCTGGGGGTGGGCCAGCAGGAGGCGGGCGATGGTGAGGCGTTGGCGTTCACCGCCGGAGAGGCGGTAGCCGCGTTCGCCCACGACGGTGTCCAAGCCGTCGGGGAGGGCGTCCAGGAGGGGGGCCAGGCGGGCGCCGCGGAGGGCTTCGCGGATGTCGTCGTCCGTCGCCCCCGGGCGGGCGTAGGAGAGGTTGGCGCGGATGGTGTCGTGGAAGAGGTGGCCGTCCTGGGTCACCACGCCGACGGTGTCGCGCAGGGTGTTGAAGGACAGGTCGCGGACGTCCACTCCGGACAGCCGGACCGAACCGCCGTCCACGTCGTAGAGGCGGGGCAGCAGGGAGGCGATGGTGGACTTGCCCGCCCCGGAGGAACCGACCAGGGCGATGAGCTGGCCCGGTTCGGCCCGGAACGAGACGCCGTGCAGGACCTCGCGGGCTTCGCGCCGGTCGAGCACGGCCACCTCCTCCAGCGAGGCGAGGGACACCTTCTCCGCCGCGGGGTAGCCGAAGCGGACGTCGGTGAACTCGACCGAAACCGGTCCCGGGGGCAGCGGGGTCGTGCGGCTCCGCTCGGTGATCATCGGTGGCAGGTCGAGGACTTCGAAGACGCGCTCGAACGACACCAGCGCCGTCATGACGTCGACGCGGACGTTGGCCAGGGCGGTCAGCGGGCTGTAGAGGCGGGTCAGCAGCAGGGCCAGGGAGACGACGGTGCCCGCGGCGAGCTGCCCGGTGAGCGCGAGGTAGCCGCCGAGGCCGTAGACCAGGGCCTGGGCGAGGGCCGAGACCAGTTGCAGCGCCGTCATGAACCAGCGGGTGGCCATGGCCGTGCGGATGCCGATGTCGCGGACCCGGCCCGCGCGTTCGCCGAACTCCTCGGCCTCGGCGCCGGGGCGGCCGAAGAGCTTGACCAGGGTGGCGCCGGGGGCGGAGAAGCGCTCGGTCATCTGCGTGGTCATCGACGCGTTGAGGGTGGCGGACTCGCGTTGCAGGTCGGCCATGCGCCTGCCCACGCGGCGGGCGGGCAGGACGAACACCGGCAGCATGACCAGCGCCAGCAGGGTCACCTGCCAGGACAGGGTCAGCATCACCGCCAGCGACAGCACCAACTGGATCACGTTGGTGACCAGGCCCGACAGCGTCGAGGTGAAGGCCCGCTGGGCGCCCATGACGTCGTTGTTGAGCCGGGAGACCAGCGCCCCGGTGCGGGTTCGGGTGAAGAACGCGACCGGCATCCGCTGGACGTGCTCGAACACCGCGCGCCGCAGGTCGTAGATCAGGCCCTCGCCGACCCGGCTGGACTGCCACCGCGCCGCCACCCCCAACCCGGCGTCCAGCACGGCCAGGCCCGCGATGGCCACCGCCAGCCACACCACCGTCGACACCGCGCCCCGGCCGACGATCTGGTCGACCACCCGGCCCGCCAGCAGCGGCGCGCTGACCGCCAGCACCGCCGACACCACGGTCAGCAGCAGGAAGACCAGCAGCCTGCCCCGGTGGCGTCCGCTGAAGGCGAACACCCGGCGCACGGTGCCCTTCCGCAGGCCCTTGGGCGCGTCGGCGGCGCGGACCGCCCCGGCCATCAGACGACGTGGACTCTCCACGGTGCCCCCTCTCGCTCAGCCCCGGTACAACACCGTTGCGCCACCACAACTTCCCACACGCGGGCGACAAGTGCGGGCGGTTGTCCACAGGGGGGTGGGGGCTGGGTAGCCTGGCCGACGGAATCGGGAGGGGACACGGATGCCGCTGAGCCGGGCACTGCGGCCGGACCTCGCCTTCTACGGGGTCAGCGCGGCCTTCGCCCTCGCCACGGCGTTCGCCTCGGAGTTCTACGGCTACCGCGTCTGGGGCAACTCCGCCTCGGTGGGCTACCTGGCCGCGCTGGCACTGACGCTGTGGATCGCGCTCACCGGCGGGGCGGGGCGGGGGCTGCGCTCGCGCTGGGCGCCCGCGGTCGTCGCCTGGGTGCCCGCGACGCTGGTGCCGATCGGGGTGCTGGTGGTCAAGCGGTCCCCGGCGTTCGTCTGGGGGCAGTGGCCGTGGGCTTTCCCGGCGCAGCCGGAAGTCTGGGTGATCGAGCGATCGGCGCGCGCCCTGTTCGCCGACGGGACGCCCTACCTGGACCTGGACACGCTCAACCGGGCCCCGCACCCGGACGACTACACGCCGTACGGACCCTCCATGACCGTGTTCGGGATGCCCAGGGCGCTCTTCGGCGACCACCCGCTCACCGACGCGCGGATCGCCTTCCTGGTGGTCACCCTCGCCGCGTTCGCCCTCGCCTGGCGGGTCCTGGGCAGGCCCGGGGTCCCGGTCGGTGCGGCGCAACTGCTCCTGGTCAGCCCGCTGACCGCCCTCACCCTGGCGGTCGCGGGCGACGACGTCGCCGTCGTCGCGCTCATCGTGCTGGGCGGCGCGCTGGCCTACCGCGCCCACCCCGGCTGGGCCGGGTTGCTGTGCGCGGTGCTGATCACGATGAAGCTCACCGCCCTGCCCGCCGCCGCCGTGCTGGCGGTGGGCGTGGCGGCGCACCGGGGCGGCCGCGGGCTCGCGGCGTTCCTCGGCTGGCTCGCGGGCGGCGCCGCGGCCATCGTGCTGCCGGTCCTGCTGGTCGACCCGACCTCGTTCGTCGAGCACGTGGTCAAGTTCCCGGTGGGCCTGGGCCGGGCCGGTTCCCCGGCGTCGAGCCCGCTGCCCGGTCACCTGATCGCGGCCACCGGCCCGGTCGGGCACGTGCTCGCCCTGGTGCTGCTGGTGGCCGCGGCGGTCGCCGTCACCGCCTGGCTGCTGCTGCGCCCGCCGCGCACCGCGGCCGACGCCATGCTGCGCACCGCGGCCGGTCTGGGTGCGGCGATCCTGCTCGCCCCGGCCACCCGTTGGGGTTACCTGGTCTACCCGGTGGTGCTGCTCGGTGCCGTGGTCGCGTTCGCCGCGGCGGGCGACCCCGAGGACCGGGCGCGACCCGGTTCGGCGGAACCGGACTCCGCTCCGACAGCACCGATCCCGCCCCGCTGAATCGAACCGGCCAGGGCCGGGGCGGGAAACGGCGTTACGGCTTCTTCTTGGTCCGGGTGGCCCCGCCGCGGCCGCGCAGGGTCACGCCCGACTCCGACAGGACTCTGTGGACGAAGCCGTACGAACGCCCCGTGCTTTCCGCCAGGGCGCGGATGCTCGCACCCTTCTCGTACTTCTTCTTCAAGTCGGTGGCAAGTTTGTCGCGCGTGGCACCGGTGATCCGCGCGCCTTTCTTGAGGTCAGCCACGTTGTCCGCCTTCCATCGCGAAGTGGTGGGGTCACGTGAGACCCCTACCGCCGCAATGATCGAACACGAAACGCAGGAATGCCAGACGAGATGACGAACTGTCAACAAAAGGCGGCGTCACAGCAGATGCAGGAACGGGGACGCTGCGTGATCCCCGATTACAAGATCCCTGGAAAACGGCCAGTTTTCAGGCCAACTGCACCAGTTCGAGGTAGTCGGCGGACCAGTGGTCCTCGGTGCCGTCTGGGAGAAGGATCACCCGCTCGGGTTCCAACGCCTCCACCGCACCGGGGTCGTGGGTGACCAGGACGACGGCCCCGGTGTAGCGGCGCAGCGCGTCGAGGACCTGCTCGCGGCTGGCCGGGTCCAGGTTGTTCGTCGGCTCGTCGAGCAGCAGCACGTTGGCCGCGCTGGAGACCAGCCCGGCCAGCGCCAACCGGGTCTTCTCACCGCCGGACAGCGTGCCCGCGGGCTGGTCCAACTGCTCACCGGTGAACAGGAACGTGCCCAGCAGCGACCGCAGTTGCTGCTCCTGGGTGTCCGGCGCCGCCCGCCGCACGTTGCTCCACACGCTCGCGGAGTGGTCGAGCGTCTCGTGCTCCTGCGCGTAGTAGCCCAACCGCAGCCCGTGCCCGGCGACCACCCGACCGGAATCCGGGGTCTCCATCGCCCCCAGCAGCCGCAGCAGCGTGGTCTTGCCCGCGCCGTTGAGGCCGAGGATGACCACCCGGGAGCCCTTGTCGATGGCAAGGTCGACCCCGCTGAAGATCTCCAGCGAGCCGTAGGACTTGCTCAGCCCCTCGGCGGTCAGCGGCGTCCTGCCGCAGGCCGCGGGCTCCGGGAAGCGGATCTTGGCCACCTTGTCGGCCTGGCGCACCTCGTCCAGACCGGACACCAGCTTCTCCGCGCGCTTGATCATGTTCTGCGCGGCGACCGCCTTGGTGGCCTTGGCCCGCATCTTGTCGGCCTGCGCCATCAGGACGCCCGCCTTCTTCTCGGCGTTGGCCCGCTCGCGCCTGCGCCGCTTCTCGTCGGCGGCGCGCGCGTCGAGGTAGCGCTTCCAGCCCATGTTGTAGATGTCGACCTCGCCGCGGGTGGCGTCGAGGAACCACACCTTGTTCACCACGTCGGCGAGCAGGTCGACGTCGTGGCTGATCACGATGAGGCCGCCGCTGTGGCCCTTGAGGAAGCCGCGCAGCCAGTTGATCGAGTCGGCGTCGAGGTGGTTGGTCGGCTCGTCGAGCAGCAGGAGCGTGCCCGCCCCGCCGCCCGCGCCGGACTCCGAGGCGGCGAACAGGATTCGCGCCAGCTCGACCCGGCGGCGCTGACCGCCGGAGAGCGTGCCCACCGGCTGGGCCAGGACGCGGTCGGCCAGGCCGAGGTTCGAGCAGATCCGCGCCGCCTCGCTCTCCGCGGCGTACCCGCCGAGCCCGGCGAAGCGCTCCTCCAGCCTGCCGTAGCGGGCGACCGCTCGGTCGCGCACCGCCTCGTCGGCGTGCTCGGCCATGGCGGTCTGCGCCTTCTCCATCTCGCGCAGCAACTCGTCCAGACCGCGCGCGGAGAGCACCCGGTCCTTCGCGGTGACCTCCAGGTCGCCCTCGCGCGGGTCCTGCGGGAGGTACCCCATCTCACCGGACCGGGTGAGCTTGCCGCCGTAGGGCTCGCCCTCCCCGGCCAGCACGCGCAGGGTGGTGGTCTTGCCCGCGCCGTTGCGGCCCACCAGGCCGACGCGGTCACCCGCCTGCACCCGGAGGGTGGCGTCGGCGAGCAGGACGCGCGAACCCGCGCGCAATTCGAGATCGGTGGCGGTGATCAAGGAAAGGCTCCGTCGATAGCGTGGCGATGGGCAGGGGTCATCCGCCCGCGAACCGGAACTCGCGGGCCCTCCTGCACGTCAGTCGGTGGAGACCACGCGACCAGTCTACGCGCCGCCCGCAACCGACCTGTGGGCAGACTCGAAACTAAGCGCGCGCTTAGCTACAGTGCCCGCATGACTTCAGCCGAGTTCACCGGGAAGACCGCCCTGATCACCGGCGCCAGCCGCGGCATCGGCCTGGCCGTGGCCACCCACCTCGCCCGCGGCGGCGCCGCGGTCACCATCTCCGCCCGCAAGCAGGACGCCCTCGACGCCGCCGCCGAGGAGATCCGCGCCGCCGTCCCCGGCGCCCGCGTCCTCGCCGCCGCCGCCAACACCGGCAACGACGACGACCGGGCCGCGGTGGTCGCGCGCACCGTCGAGGAGTTCGGCTCACTGGACGTGCTGGTCAACAACACCGGCATCAACCCCGTCTACGGCTCCCTGATGGAGGCCGACCTCGCCGCGGTCCGCAAGATCTACGACACCAACGTCGTCGCCGCCCTGGGCTACGTGCAGCTCGCGTTCAAGGCCTGGATGGCCGAGCACGGCGGCAGCGTCATCAACGTCGCCTCCGTCGCGGGCATCCGCTCCACCGGCGTCATCGCCGCCTACGGCACCAGCAAGGCGGCGCTGATCCGGCTCACGGAGGAACTGGCCTGGCAGCTCGGACCCAAGATCCGGGTCAACGCCGTGGCACCGGGCGTGGTGAAGACCAAGTTCGCCGAAGCGCTGTACGCCGAGGGCGAGGAGCAGACGGCGGCGGCCTACCCGATGAAGCGCCTGGGCACGCCGGAGGACGTGGCTGAGCTGATCGCGTTCCTGGCGTCGGAGCGGGCGTCGTGGATCACCGGGGAGACGGTGCGGGTGGACGGCGGGCTGCTGGCCACGGGCACGCTCGGCTGAGCCGTGTTCCTGGTCGCCGGTTTTTGTGGGGGTGCCCGGCTGGGTGGATGTGCTTGGTCGGGGCCCCTACGGCGATCATGCGGCCCAGCGTGACAGGGTGGGGCTGAAGGGATGCCCCACCGCCCGGACAGGCTTGCACATGATCGCCACCCCCGACCAAACACATCCACCCACCCGGGCATTGCGGTCACCGGGCTGGCGGTTTCGGGGTGGTCGGCGGCTGCGCCAGTGGGGTTCGGCGTAGCCGGCAGCCGGGCCGGCGGTTCGCGGTGCAGTCGGCAGCGTTGCGGGCGGGGCGGGGGTCAGCCGGTGGTGGTGCTGGGGGCAGTGGAGGGCGGGGCGGTCGGGGTGCCCTGGCCTGGCGGGGCGGTCGGGGCGGGCCCTGGCCGCCGCGATCACCCGGGCGGTCGAAGCGGCCGGGGCCGCGGTCGCCGGGGTCCCGGTTGTCCTGGCCGCGCTCGTGGCGGGCGTGGCCGCCGTGCCTGCCGTGGTCGTCACCCGCGGCGCCGATGGCGAAGCCCGCGATGCCGCCGACGAGCAGCAGGGTCGCGCTGAGCAGGGCGGCGACCAGGAGGCTGACGGTGCGCGGCGGCGTGGAGCCCGTCGCCGCGATCATCGGCGGTGCCGCGGCCGGGGGGAACACCTGCTGGGCGGTGGAGCCGGGGTTGGGTGTGCCGCTCCGGGCTGCATCGGGCTGAGCGGAGTCCGGCTGGGCCGGGCCACGCCCGGCAGAGCCGGGCAGGGCAGGGCCTGCACCACCGGGCGAGCTGGAGCCGGGCATGGCAGAGCCTGCGCCGGCGGGCGAGCTGGAGCCGGGCAGGGTGGGGGTGGGCTCGGTGGGGGTGGGGGCCGGGAGCGGTGGGGTGGGGTCGGGCCGCTCGGGGTCGGGGTTCGGGGTGTCGGCCATGTCTCATGGTGCGCCTCGGGGATGTGTGGTCTCCGTATCGAGGGCGTTGGCGAGTGGATCAGAGGACGAAGGTGTCGGACCAGGGTTGGGCGGTGCGGCCGGACAGGGCCTCCAGGAGGGAGGCCGCCTGGGTGTCGGTGAGGGAGGCGACGAAGTCGATGACCGCCCGGCCCCTGGCCAGGGCCAGGACGCCGGAGCGGCCCGCAGGACCCTCGCCGGTGGCGCCGATGAGGGTTTCCGGGTGGTCGGCGGCCAGGGCGCTGTACTCGGTGTGGGCCAGCTCCACCAGGTCGTTGAGGCGGCGGGGGAGGCGGTCGGCCTCGAAGCGGTCGTCGAGCCACTGGTCGAGGGCTTCGACGAGCTTGGTCAGGAGGCGGGCCTGGCCGCGCTGGTAGAGGGCGAGGTCGGGGCGGAGGAGGACGAAGCGGCGGTGCACGAACTTGAGGACCTGGACCTCGTGCCACTGGGTGCGGCCGAGCAGGACGTGGCCGGAACGGGTCGGGGGATCGGGCAGCACGTGCATCCCGGCGACCAGGCGCGCGGTCCAACCAGAGGAGAAGCGACCGAAGGCCTGTTCGGCGTCGACCGAGCCGTCGAAGGGGACGGCCAGGAGGGAGTCGACCAGTTCGGCCCGGACCCTGGACACCGCCTCGCCGAACGCGTCGTCGTCGACCATCCAACTGTCGCGGGCGTGCAGGCGCCTGCGCAGGACCTCCAGGGAGCGGCCGGGGCGGCGCTCGTCGGAGCGCAGGGCCGCGTCGTCGAGGGCGGCGAAGCCCGCGCGGTCGGCCTCCCACTGGCCCAGTTCGGCGGAGACCGGGGCGTGCTGCAGGACGCCGATGCGGTGGAAGTCCTCCAGGTCGTGGATGGCGTAGGCGATGTCGTCGGCGTTGTCCATCACCGAGGCCTCGACGGTCTGCTGCCAGTCGGGGATGCGACCGGCGAACGGGAGGCGGGCGCCCGCGTGGTCGTCGAGTTCGGTGACGTAGACGGAGAACTTGCTCGACCCCGTGCCCGGGGCGTCCTTGGGCTCGGCGGCGCCGCGGGGCGGGTCGGCCAGGGCACTGGGGTGCGGCGGAGCCCCGGCCAGGCGGGCCCACGGGTACTTGAGCACCGCCGCGCGCACCGCCGCGGTGAGGTCGAGGCCCGCGGCGCGGGGGCCCCGGGTGTCGGTGGTGGTGATGATCCGGAAGCTCTGGGCGTTGCCCTCGAAACCGTCGGGGAGGGCGAACCGGTGCCGGGCGATGCGGTCGAGGACCTGCTCGCCGAGGTGCCCGAACGGCGGGTGCCCCAGGTCGTGCGCCAGCGCGGCGGCCTCCACCACGTCCGGGTCGCAGCCGCCCAGCTTGTCCAGCAGCGGGACCAGGTCCGCGTCGGCGGCCAGCCGCTCGGCGATGGCCCTGGCGACCTGGGCCACCTTGAGGCTGTGGGTGAGCCGGTTGTGCAGCAGGCCCGACCCGCTGACGCTGACCACCTGCGTCACCCCGCCCAGCCGGGCGAAGAACGGCGAGGCGACGATGCGGTCGCGGTCGGCGCGGTACGGGCTGGTGGCGAGGTCGGCCGCGCCCGCGCCGCGGTCGCGGCGGGCTTCCCTGGCCGGGGTGTCGGCTGGTTCGGACATGCCGCAGAGCTTAGGGCGCGGCACCGACACGGGTCGGAATCCGTCCACAGGTCACGGTCGGCGGTCGGGGTGGGATCGGCGGCGACGGCCGGGGTGTGGTCGGATCGGGGCATGGACGTCGTGGTGGTGGGATCGGGTCCGGCGGGGTGGGCCGTGGCCGACGCCTGCGGCAGGCGCGGGCTGGAGGTGGCGCTGGTGGCGCCCGCTCCGCTGACCCTGTGGCCCGCGACCTACGGGATGTGGGCCGAGCAGGCCGCGGTGCTGCCCGACGGGGCCGCGACGACGGCCGCCACCGGCGTGCGCGCGGCCGGGCGGCTCCTCGACCAGGGGTACGTCGTACTCGACAACGCCGCCACGCAGGCCGCTTACGCGCGCGGGTCCGTGACCCCGATCGCCGACCGGGTCGCCTCGGCCGACCACGGGCCGCGCGGGTCCACGGTGGTGCTCGCGTCCGGGCGGCGCCTGGCGTGCCGGGTCGCGGTGGACGCCAGCGGCGCGCTGCGGGTGCTCTCGGGTGGACGGCCCGGCGGCCACCGCGCGGAGCAGACCGCCCACGGACTGGTGTTCCCCGCCGAGGCGGTCGCTGATCTGGTGCCGCCGGGGCAGGCGATCTTCATGGACGACTGGTCCACACAGGACGGGCTGGCCACCTTCCTCTACGCCGTCCCGCTCCCGGGAGGACGGACCCTCGTGGAGGAGACCTCCCTCGTCGCCAAGCCCGGTGTGCCCGTGGAGCGGTTGCGGCAGCGGCTGATCGCCCGGCTGCGCGCCGCCGGGGTGGACCCCGGGGCCGCGACCGCGGCGGAGAACGTCCGCTTCCCCATGGACCTCCCCCGGCCCCGGACCGCCGCCATCGGCGCCGCCGCGGGCATGGTCCACCCGGCCACCGGCTACAGCGTCGCCGATTCCCTCGCGGTGGCGCCCCGGCTGGCCGACGCGATCGCCGCGGGCGGGACGGGCCGGGACGTGGTGTGGACACCGGCGGCCCGGGCCGTGCACGCCCTGCGCGCGCACGGCGCCCGGGTGCTGCGGTCGCTGCCCGCCGCCGCGCTGCCGGAGTTCTTCGACGCCTTCTTCGCGCTGCCCACCGAGGTGCGCCTGCCGTACCTGACCGGGCGGGAGGACGTCGCGGGGACGACCAGGGCGATGACCGAGCTGTTCCGGGGGGTGCCGTGGCGGTTGCGGGCGGCGATGGCGGTGGGCGGGTTCAGCGCAGCGCTTCGCGGAGCAGCCTGAACTCCGCCGCCAGCGCCTCCAACTGGTAGTGGGCGTTGAGCCCGCTCGGGTTCGGCAGCACCCAGACCCCCGCGTCGCCGATCGTGGTGCCCTGGCGGCCGATCGTCGCCTTGGGCACGCCGAAGGCCGTGCGGTAGGCGGTGATCCCGACCACGGCCAGCATCCCGGGCCGGTACTGCCGGACCACCTCGACCAGCCGCTGCCCGCCCGCGCGCAGTTCCTCGTCGGACAGTTCGTCGGCGCGCGCGGTCGCCCGCGCCACCAGGTTGGTCAGCCCCAGGCCGAACGAGGTCAGCTCCTCCTGCTCGGCGGGCCGCAGCAGCCGGGGGGTGAAGCCGGAGGCGTGCAGGGCGGGCCAGAAGCGGTTGCCCGGCCGGGCGAAGTGGTGGCCGGTGAAACCGGAGTACAGGCCGGGGTTGATGCCACAGAACAGGACGTCCAGGTCGGGGGCGAGGACGTCGGGGATGGTGCGGTCGTGGGCGGCGGCGAGTTCGTCACGAGTGGGTCTGGGCACGACCCCATGGGAACAGAAGTCGATCACGGCTGCCACCGGGTCGGCCGGACTGGTCCGAACCTGTCGTCCGCCGACGAACGGGTCACCCCACCGGCGGGACACCTTTTGTCACAAAGAGGCAATCCGTGCGGCGGCCGCTTCCTTTGCTTCCCGCGCAGCGCTTCACCCCCACTCCCCCATGTGGATTCCGACTGTGCCCCCACCCCGGGGGTTCCCCGCCGATCCGAGGATCTTGATATCTTTATAGTGAATAGATTATGATCGATATTGAAGGTATGAGAAAAGCCCCGGGGCCTGCCCGGGGCTTTTTCCGTCAGACGGTGAAGCCGAGGGCGCGCAACTGCTCGCGCCCGTCGTCGGTGATCTTCTCCGGGCCCCACGGCGGCATCCAGATCCAGTTGATCCGGAAGTCGTCGACGACCCCGGACCCGCTCAGCGCGACCCGGGTCTGCTCCTCGATCACGTCGCTGAGCGGGCACGCGGCCGAGGTCAGCGTCATGTCCAGGGTGGCGGTGTTG
This sequence comes from Actinokineospora spheciospongiae, assembly GCF_003182415.1. Lineage (NCBI taxonomy): Bacteria > Bacillati > Actinomycetota > Actinomycetes > Pseudonocardiales > Pseudonocardiaceae > Actinokineospora > Actinokineospora spheciospongiae. The sequence continues at coordinate 154,035 of NZ_QHCP01000010.1, forward strand.
TCGTCCTCGACCCGGATGTCGTACACCAGGCCCAGGTCGACGACGTTGATGCCGACCTCGGGGTCGACCACGTCGCGCATGGCCTCCTCGACGTCCTCCACCGAGGCCACGTCGGCGCGCGGGGCGGCGACCTGGTCGGTCATCCCGGCGGCGCCGCGCACGACCTCCTCGGCGGAGACCTCGGGCACCGTGTCCGTGTCCTGCGTGCTCTGCTCGGTCATGCTCGACCCTCCCCTTCGGCGCGGACGACCGCGTCCTTGAACGCCATCCAGCCCAGCAGCGCGCACTTCACGCGCGCCGGGTACTTGGCCACACCGGCGAAGGCGATGCCGTCCTCCAGCACGTCCTCGTCCGGCTCGACCTTGCCGCGCCCCTGCATCAGTTCCACGAACGCGTCGAGCTTCTTGAACGCCTCCCCCACCGGCCTGCCGACCACCAGGTCGGTCAGCACCGACGTCGAGGCCTGGCTGATCGAGCAGCCCTGCCCGTCGTAGGAGACGTCGGCGACCTGCTCGCCGTCGAGCCGCACCCGCAGCGTGACCTCGTCCCCGCAGGTCGGGTTGACCTGGAAGGACTCGGCGTCGAACGGGTCGCGCAGGCCGCGGCCGTGCGGGTTCTTGTAGTGGTCCAGGATGATCTCCTGGTACAGCGACTCCAACTGCACCTAGACCACCCCGAAGAACCGCTGGACCTCGCGCACCCCGGCGAGGAACGCCTCGACGTCGGCGAGGTCGTTGTAGACGTAGAAGCTGGCCCGCACGGACGCCGGGACGCCCAGGCGCCGGTGCAGCGGCCACGCGCAGTGGTGGCCCACCCGCACGGCCACGCCCTGGTCGTCGAGGACCTGCCCGACGTCGTGCGGGTGCACCCCGTCGACGACGAACGCCACGGCCCCGCCCCGGTCGGTCACCGCACCCGCCGGGTCCAGCCCCGGGCCCAGGACCCGGATGCCCGGGATCTCGGCCAGACCGGCCAGGGTCGCCAGGGTCAGGTCGTGCTCGTGCCGGGAGACCTCCGCCATGCCCAGCGCGGACAGGTAGTCCACGGCCGCGCCGAGGGCCACCGCCTGCGAGGTCATCGGCGTGCCCGCCTCGAACCGCTGCGGCGGCGCGGCGAAGGTGCTGGCCTCCATCCGGACCGTCTCGATCATCGAGCCGCCGGTCAGGAACGGCGGCAGCGCGGCCAGCAGCTCGCGGCGCCCGTAGAGCACGCCGAGGCCGTACGGGCCGAGCATCTTGTGGCTGGAGAAGACCGCGAAGTCCACGTCCAGCGCCCGCAGGTCGACCGGCTGGTGCGGCACCGACTGGCAGGCGTCGAGCAGCGTGAGCGCGCCCACGGCCTTGGCCCGCGCGACGATCGGCGCGGGCGGGTTGACCGTGCCGAGCACGTTCGACTGGTGGGTGAACGCCACCAGCTTCGTGCGCTCGTTGACGATCCCGTCGAGGTCGGACAGGTCGAGCCTGCCCTCGTCGGTCACCGGGAACCAGCGCAGGGTCGCCCCGGTGCGCTGCGCGAGCTGCTGCCAGGGCACCAGGTTCGCGTGGTGCTCCATCTCGGTGGTGACGATCTCGTCGCCGGGGCCGAGGGCGAACCGCGCCGCCTCCGGCCCGGAGGTGGCCGCGTTGCCCATGGCGTAGGCGACCAGGTTGACGCCCTCGGTGGCGTTCTTGGTGAACACCAGCTCGTCGGCGTCGGTGCCGACGAACGCGGCGATGCGCGCCCTGGCGGCCTCGTAGGCGTCGGTGGCCTCCTCGGCGAGCTGGTGCGCGCCGCGGTGGACCGCCGAGTTGTGCTGCTCGAGGAACTCGCGCTCGGCGTCGAGGACCTGCCTCGGGCGCTGCGAGGTGGCGCCGGAATCCAGGTACACCAGGCGCTTGCCCTCGCGGACGGTGCGGCCCAGGATCGGGAAGTCGGCGCGGAGGGCGTCGACGTCCAGCGGTGCGGAGACTGTGGTGGTCACCTGACCGGCACCTCCTTGTCTGTCAGTTCGGGTGGCTGCTCGGGTGCAACGTCAGGAGGCCGTCGTGGCTTCCTGGATCGCGGCGTACTTGACGTAGCCCTCGTTCTCCAGGACGTCGGCCAGCTCGGCGCCGCCGGACTCGACGATGCGCCCACCGGCGAAGACGTGCACGAAGTCCGGGGTGATGTGGCGCAGGATGCGGGTGTAGTGCGTGATCAGCAGCACACCGGTCTCCCCGGAGGCCTTGTACCGGTTCACGCCGTCGGACACCACGCGCAGCGCGTCGACGTCGAGGCCGGAGTCGGTCTCGTCCAGGATGGCGATCTTCGGCTGGAGCAGCGCGAGCTGCAGGATCTCGTGGCGCTTCTTCTCACCGCCGGAGAAGCCCTCGTTGACCGAGCGCTCGGAGAAGGCCGGGTCGATCTCCAGCTCGCCCATCTGCTGCTTGACCTCCTTGACCCAGGTCCGCAGCTTGGGGGCCTCGCCGCGGACCGCGGTGGCGGCGGTGCGCAGGAAGTTCGACATCGACACGCCGGGGACCTCGACCGGGTACTGCATGGCCAGGAACAGGCCAGCGCGGGCGCGCTCGTCGACGGACATGGCGAGCACGTCCTCGCCGTCGAGGGTGATCGTGCCGGAGGTCACCTCGTACTTGGGGTGGCCCGCGACCGCGTAGGACAGCGTCGACTTGCCGGACCCGTTGGGGCCCATGATCGCGTGCGTCTCGCCCGCCTTCACGGTGAGGTCGACGCCCTTGAGGATCTCCTTGGGACCGTCCTCGGTGGCGACCGAGACGTGCAGGTCCTTGATCTCCAGGGTGGCCATTCTCTTCATCTCTCCAGTGGTGGTTCAGTTCAGGGTGGTCGTCACGTCGACCAGGACGTCGTCACCGTTCACGGTGACCGGGAAGACCTCGACCGGGTCGGTGGCCGGTGGGGAGGACGGTGCGCCGGTGCGCAGGTCGAAGCACGACCCGTGCAGCCAGCACTCCAGGCCCTTGCGGGTCAGCTCGCCCTCCGACAGCGACACCTCGGCGTGGCTGCACGAGTCGCGCAGCGCGTGCACCTGCTCGCCCCGGCGCACCAGCACCACGGGCACGTCGTCGACCTCGACGGCGAACGGCTTGCTGTCGTCAAGGTCGGTCAACGCACACGCCCTGCTCATCTCGCCTCCGCGGCGGGGAGTACGTCGGCGCGGATCATGCGCCGACGGCTTCCAGCTCCGCCTCGATCGCCGCTTCCAGGCGCTCGCGCACCTCGGGGACGGCGATCTTGTGGATCAGCTCGTGGAAGAAGCCGCGCACGACCAGGCGCCGGGCCTGGCCCTCGGGGATGCCGCGGGCCTGCAGGTAGAAGAGCTGCTCGTCGTCGAAGCGGCCGGTCGCGCTGGCGTGGCCCGCCGAGACGATCTCGCCGGTCTCGATCTCCAGGTTCGGCACCGAGTCGGCGCGGCACCCGTCGGTCAGCAGCAGGTTGCGGTTGAGCTCGTAGGTCTGGGTGTCCTCGGCGACCGCGCGGATGAGCACGTCGCCAATCCATACTGCGTGCGCGGCAGGTTGATCCTCACGGCCCTGCAACGCGCCCTTGTACGTCACGTTCGACGTGCAGTTCGCCTGGTTGTGGTCGACGAAGGTGCGGTGCTCGAAGTGCTGGCCCGCGTCGGCGAAGTACACACCGGACAGGTCGACCTCGGCGCCCTTGTCGGCGAACTTCGCGGTCGGCGAGACCCGCACGACGTCGCCGCCGAGGGTCACGACGGTGTGCTTGAGCACCGCGTCGCGGCCGATCGTCGCGTGGTGCGCGGAGACGTGCACGGCGTCGTCGGCCCAGTCCTGGATGGACACCACGGTGAGCTTGGCGCCGTCGGCGAGGACGAACTCCACGTTGTCGGCGTAGACCCCGGAACCCCGGTGGTCGAGCACGACGGTGGCCTCGGCGAACCGCTCCGCGCGCACCTGGAGGTGCCCGTAGGCGACCTGGCCCGCACCGGGGCCGGTGATCGTGACCGAGACCGGCGCGGAGGCGACGGCCTCCTTGGTCACGGTCAGCACGGTGGCCTCGGTGAACGAGCTGTAGGCCTGCGCGGCGATCCGGTCGGCCGGGACACCGCCCGCGCCGAGGCGGGCGTCGTCGCGACCGACCACCTCGTGGGTCACCTCGGCCGGGGTGTCGACCGCGATCGACGCGGAGCCGGTCGCCGCGGCACCGGTGTGCAGCCCGGCGAGCCGCTTCATCGGGGTGAAGCGCCAGATCTCCTCCCGGCCGGTGGGCACCTCGAACGCGTTGACGTCGTAGGAGGTGAACCACTCGGCCCGGGAGGACTCCGGGACAACAGCCCCGTGGGAGTGGGGCTTGGCCGCGGTGTTCTCGATGACCGCGGGCTGTGCTGCCGACATCAGCCGACCGCTCCTTCCATCTGGAGCTCGATGAGACGGTTCAGTTCGAGGGCGTACTCCATGGGGAGTTCGCGCGCGATGGGCTCGACGAACCCGCGCACGATCATCGCCATGGCCTCGTCCTCGGTCAGGCCGCGCGACATCAGGTAGAACAACTGGTCGTCGCTGACCTTGGACACGGTGGCCTCGTGGCCCATCGCCACGTCGTCCTCGCGGATGTCGACGTAGGGGTAGGTGTCCGAGCGGCTGATCTGGTCGACCAGCAGCGCGTCGCACTTGACCGTGGACTTCGAGTGGTGCGCCCGCTTGTTGACCTGGACCAGGCCGCGGTAGGAGGTCCGGCCGCCGCCGCGCGCCACCGACTTGGAGATGATCGTCGAGGACGTGTGCGGTGCCATGTGGACCATCTTGGCACCCGCGTCCTGGTGCTGGCCCTCGCCCGCGAAGGCGATGGAGAGGACCTCGCCCTTGGCGTGCTCGCCCATCAGGAACACGGCCGGGTACTTCATGGTGACCTTGGAGCCGATGTTGCCGTCGATCCACTCCATGGTCGCGCCCTCTTCGGCCTTGGCGCGCTTGGTGACCAGGTTGTAGACGTTGTTCGACCAGTTCTGGATGGTCGTGTAGCGGCAGCGGCCGCCCTTCTTGACGATGATCTCCACGACCGCGGAGTGCAGCGAGTCCGAGGAGTAGATCGGCGCGGTGCAGCCCTCGACGTAGTGCACGTAGGCGCCCTCGTCGACGATGATCAGCGTGCGCTCGAACTGGCCCATGTTCTCGGTGTTGATCCGGAAGTAGGCCTGCAGCGGGATCTCGACGTGCACGCCCTTGGGGACGTAGATGAACGAGCCGCCGGACCAGGTGGCGCCGTTGAGCGCGGAGAACTTGTTGTCCCCGTGCGGGATCACCGAGCCGTAGTACTCCTCGAACAGCTCCGGGTGCTCGCGCAGCGCGGTGTCGGTGTCGAGGAAGATGACACCCTGCTTCTCGAGTTCCTCGTTGATCTTGTGGTAGACCACCTCGGACTCGTACTGGGCGGCGACACCGGAGACCAGGCGGGCCTTCTCCGCCTCCGGGATGCCCAGCTTGTCGTAGGTGTTCTTGATGTCCTGGGGCAGGTCCTCCCAGCTCGCGGCCTGCTTCTCGGTGGAGCGCACGAAGTACTTGATGTTGTCGAAGTCGATCCCGGAGAGGTCCGAACCCCAGGTCGGCATCGGCTTCTTGTCGAACAGGCGCAGCGCCTTGAGGCGCGACTCGAGCATCCACGCCGGTTCGCTCTTCTTCGCGGAGATGTCCCGCACGACGGCTTCCGAGAGGCCGCGCTTGGCGCTCGCGCCAGCGAAGTCCGAGTCGGCCCAGCCGTACTCGTAGCGCCCGAGCGAGTCCAGGGTCTGCTCCTGGGTCATCGGGGTCGCTGTGGTGGTTCGCTGCTCGGCAGCGGCAGTCATAGGGACTTCCCTCCATCCGGAACTTCTCGAGCTGTGGTGCGCCGCGCGCGCTGCTGGTCGGGCACGTGCGGGACGTGCGTGGTGCACGCCGCGTCGCCGTTGGCGATGGTCGCCAACCGCTGCACGTGCGTACCGAGCAGGTCCGCGAACACCGCCGTCTCGACCTCGCAGAGCTGCGGGAACTCCGCAGCCACGTGCGCGACCGGGCAGTGGTGCTGGCAGAGCTGCTCACCGATGCCGACGCTGCGCGTCGAGGCGGCGTAGCCCTCGCGGGTCAGTGCCGTGGCCAAGGCCTCGGCGCGGGCCGCGGGGTCGGCGATCGCGGTGACGGCCTCGCGGTGCGGGTCGACCAGGGTGGCTACCCGGCGCTCGGCGAACGCCCGCACCGCCTGCTCCCCGCCGGACTCGGCGAGGAACCGGAGGGCGGAGATCGCCAGGTCGTCGTAGGCGTGGCCGAACCGGGCGCGCCCGGACTCGGTCAGCAGGAAGAGCTTGGCCGGGCGTCCGCGGCCCCGCTGACCGCGGCGGGGTGCGTCACGGGTGTACGCCTCCCCGTCGGCGACCAGGGCGTCCAGGTGCCTGCGGACGGCGGTCGGGCTCAGCCCCAGCGCCTCGGCGATCGCGGCCGCCGTGACCTCCCCGCGCTCCAGCAGCAGTCGGGCCACACCGTGCCTGGTGCGACCGTCGACCTGCTGACCTGCGCCGACGGGACCGGGGACGGTCACCCCCGGTGCTGGTGGAGCTGGTTCGGTCTTTTTCACAACACAAGTGTGTCTTATTTCCCGGAGGCCCGCAAAGGCACCCCCCGATCGCGTGACCGGCTTCACCGCCGCGGCCACCCCGCTACCCTTCGCCACGTGGTGGCAGCGGACACGCAGGAGCAGGCGGAGCGCGGTCGCGCACCGGGGGAATCGGCACCGCTGGACCGGGTGGAGCGCGCGCAACTGGACACGGTGCGCCGGTTCGGCACGGTGGGCTCGCTGCTGCTGACCATCGGTTCGCTCGGCGCGGGCGCGGCCCCGGTGTTCAACCCGGTGTTCCGGCTGCCGGTGCTGGGCCTGTTCAGCCGGATGACGACGGTGGCGCTGGCGTTCGCGTTCACCGGCGTGTTCATGATCGTGCTGGCCTGGCTGGCGCTGGGGCGGCTGTCGCGGCCGGGGCGGGCGCGGGCGGTGTCGGTGCCGCAGATGGGCCGCACCCTGGCGATGTGGATCACCCCGCTGGTGTTCACCGTGCCCAGCTTCAGCCGCGACGTCTACAGCTACCTGGCGCAGAGCGAGATCGTGAACCTCGGCCAGGACCCGTACACCGTCGGCCCGGCGCAGGCGCTCGGGCTGAACAACCCGCTGACCCTGGGCGTGCCGACGATGTGGCGGGAGACCCCGTCGCCGTACGGGCCGCTGTTCCTGACCCTGGGCAAGGCGGTGAGCTGGCTCACCGGGGACCACGTGGTGATGGGCGTGGCCGCGCACCGGCTGATCGCGCTCGTCGGGCTGGCGATGATCGTGTGGTCGCTGCCCCGGCTGGCCCGCCGGTTCGGGGTGAGCCCGGTCAGCGCGCTGTGGCTGGGCGCGGCCAACCCGCTGGTGCTGTTCCACCTGGTCGTCGGCGTGCACAACGAGGCGCTGGCGATCGGGCTGATGCTCGTCGGGTTCGAGCTGGCGCTGCGCAACATGCCGAGGGTGACCCCGGACGGGCCGTTCCCGCCGTGGCAGCGCGGCGAACTGCTCTGGTACGCGATCGGCGCGGCGGTGATCACCCTCGGCGCGGCGGTGAAGATCCCGGCGGCGCTGGCCCTGGGTTTCCTCGGGGTGATGATCGCCCGGCGGGTGGGCGGCCGGTGGTCGCACCTGTTCGCCACGGCGGGCGGGCTGTTCGTGGTGTTCGCCGTGGTGCTCAGCGCCTGCTCGTTCGGCAGCGGCCTGGGCTACGGCTGGGTGGCCACCCTGAACACCGCCTCGACGATCAAGAGCTGGATGGCGCCGATGACCGCGCTCGGCTTCGGCGCGGGCGGGCTGGGCGTGCTGCTGGGCCTGGGCAACCACATCGAGGCGGCGATCACCGTCAGCCGGGCCGTCGGCGGGGTCCTCGGGCCGCTGCTGGCGGCGAAGCTGCTGCTGGACTCGTTCCGCTGGCGGCTGCGCCCGCTGACCGGCCTCGGCGTCGGGATGGGCGCGGTGCTGGTCCTCGGCGCCACCGTGCAGCCCTGGTACCTGCTGTGGGCGGCGGTGCCGCTGGCCGCGGCGGCGGGCAACACCAAGTTCCGCACCGCGGCCACGATCATCAGCGCCGGGCTGGCGGTCGCGCTGGCGCCGACCGGGCAGACCTTCGACGGCCGGGTGTTCGTGCTGCCCTACGCCATCATCGGCGCCGTCGTGGTGACGGTGATCGCCGTGGTGGTGGTCCGCAGGCGGATTCCGCGCGGCGAGTGGCTGCCCGGGCGGCGGGTGACGGCAACCACGCCCTAGGCTGCACAGTCGTGAGCGCCCCCGCCGTCGAGGTGTCCGACCTGGTCAAGAGATACGGGTCCACCACAGCCGTGGACGGTCTGTCGCTGCGGGTCGAGCGCGGCGCGGTCCTGGGGCTGCTCGGCCCCAACGGCGCGGGCAAGACGACCACGGTGGAGACCTGCGAGGGCTTCCTGCGGGCGGACTCGGGCACCGTGCGGGTGCTCGGCCTCGACCCGGTCGCCGACGCGGCGTCGCTGCGCCCCCGGATCGGCGTGATGCCCCAGGGCGGCGGCGCCTACCCCGGGGTGCGGGCGGCGGAGATGCTGGACCTGGTCGCCGCGTGCGCGGCGAACCCGCTCGACCCCGCCTGGCTGATCGACGTGCTGGGCCTGTCCGGCGCGGTGAAGACCCCGTACAAGCGGCTCTCCGGCGGGCAGCAGCAGCGGCTGTCGCTGGCCTGCGCCCTGGTCGGCCGCCCGGAGCTGGTGTTCCTCGACGAGCCCACCGCGGGGATGGACCCGCAGGCCCGGCGCCTGGTGTGGGACCTGGTCGCGGCGCTGCGCGCGGACGGCGTCAGCGTGCTGCTCACCACCCACCTGATGGAGGAGGCCGAGGCGCTGGCCGACCGGGTGGTGATCATCGACCACGGCCGGGTGGTGGCCGACGGCACCCCCGGCGAGCTGACCGCCGAACGCCCCGACGACCAGCGGCTGCGGTTCCGCGCCAAGTCGGGCATGGACACCGCGCTGCTGCTGGCCGCGCTGCCGGAGGGCTGCCGGGTCACCGAGCCCACCGCGGGCGGCTACCTCGTCACCGGGACCGTCGACCCGCAGGTGGTCTCGACGGTGACCGCGTGGTGCGCCCAGCAGGGGGTGCTGGCCGAGGAGCTGAACGTCGGTCGGCGCAGCCTGGAGGACGTGTTCCTGGAGCTGACCGGACGGGAGCTGCGGTCGTGACCTTCCCCGCGGGCACCTTCACCCCCGCACCCGGCCGCGGCCGGACCGGGCGGATGCTGCTGGTCCACGCGCGCACCGAGGCGGTGCTGACGCTGCGCAACGGCGAGCAGGTGCTGCTGACGCTGCTCATCCCGCTGGCGCTGCTGGTCGGCCTGAGCCTGCTCGACGTCATCACCATGCCTGCCCCCCGGGTCGACTCGGTGACCCCGCGGGTGTTCGCCCTGGCGATCATGTCCTCGGCGTTCACCGGGCAGGCCATCGCCCTGGGCTTCGACCGCCGCTACGGCGTGCTCAAGCGGCTCGCGGCGACGGCGCTGCCGCGCTGGCTGCTGGTGGCCGGGCGGGTCGCGGCGGCGCTGGCGGTCGTGGCGGTGCAGCTCGTGGTGCTGGGCGCGGTGGCGCTGGCGCTGGGCTGGTCGCCGTCGGCGGCGGGTCTGGGGTGGACGGTGCTGCTGGTGGTGCTGGGGACGCTGACCTTCGGGGCGCTGGGGGTGCTGCTGGGGGGCGCGCTCAAGGCGGAGGTCGTGCTGGCGCTGGCCAACGTGATCTGGTTCGTGCTGCTGCTGGCCGGCGGGATCGTGCTGCGGGTGGACGCGTTGCCCGGCGGGATGGCCGCTGTGGTGCGGTTGCTGCCTTCCGGGGCGTTGACGGAGGGGTTCACGCAGGCTCTGGTCGACGGGGTCACGCCGTCGTGGTGGGTGTGGGTGACGTTGGCGGCGTGGGGTGCGGTGGGCGGGGTCGCCGCCGCCCGCACGACCAAACTGGTCTAGGCCGACCTCGACGGCGGCGGCTGCACTCCGGTGGTCACCGCCCCGTCCGCCGCTTGACGCTGCGGGGCATCGCACCGAGCAGCACCAGCACCACCAGCGGCAGCCCGTAGAGGAGCGCGTACTGGGCGATGTCGGGCAGGCGGCCCGACACGTCCTGCACAACGGCGGTCAGCAGGGCGGTCGCGACGGGCACCACCAGCACCAGCGCGGCCCGGCGGCCGACACGCGATCCCGCTCCACAGGCGAAGAGCGCGCCCACCGCGAGGACGGCCAGTTCGACGAACTCCACCGACGGCGATCCGTGGGCGAGGGTGCCCACCGCGACGTGCGCGACGACGGCGGCGGCCACGATCGGGACCGCGGCCCCACCCACGCGTTCCCGACCGCTCCGGGGCCCGGGCGACCAGGTCAGGGAGATCGCGGTCAGCAGGCCGAGGAGGGTGGAGCCCGCGTGGGGGGCCGGAATCCAGTGCGGGTTGACGGACAGGACCAGGAAGCCGATCGCGCCCAGCCAGGCGCCCGCGGCGGCGGCCCGGCGGAGCCCGAAAGCGCTGAGCACGGCGGTGAGCAGCCAGATCGCCCAGACCGGGGCGTCGGGGACCTGCTGGGTCCAGGACAGGTCTCCGAGGGCGTCGTTGCGCACCCACCAGGCCACCTCGTGCACGGCGGTCGTCGCCCCGGCGAGCACGGCGACCGGCGCGAGGAGGCTGACGACGGCCAGGACGTCGCGGGGGTCCACACCGCCGTCGAGGGCGAACACGCGGCGCAGGTGCAGGCGGAGGGCGCCCCGGACCAGGTCGGCGGATTCGCGCCACCCGGGGTCGGCGCTCTCCAGGAGGACGGCGAGCATCTCCTCGCCCCGGCGTTCGCGGTGGTCGCGGGGGTAGAGGGCGAGCAGGCGCCGGTAGCGGCGTTCGAGGTCGCTCACGCCGTTCCCCCCGCCTGCCGCAGCCGCAGCCTGCTCGCCGCCGCGCGGGTGTGCGCCCGGACCCGGTCCACCTCGGCCCGCAACCGGGTCGCCCCCTCGTCGGTCAGCCGGTAGTAGCGGCGCAACCGCCCGTCGACGACCTCCTCCCGGTCGACGGCCACCCAGCCGTTCGACGCCAGCCGGTCCAACGCCGCGTAGAGCGTTCCCGCCCGCAGCTTCACCCGGCCCCCGGAGATCGCCTCGACGTCGAGCAGGATTCCGTAGCCGTGCTGCTCCCGGTCGGCGAGCGCCGTCATGATCAGGAACGTCGGTTCCCGCACCGCCTCATCAGCCATACCGGTTGTATATACCGATCAACTGACTATGACAAGATCGGGGAGCGCCAGTCGCCCGCCGCGGCGACCGACTCCAGCCAGCCGACCTCGGCGGCGAGGTCTGTTGTGCCCCGGTGGGTTTCCGGGGCCGGGGTGGGGTGGGGGTCGGCGCCGTCGAGCTTGGCGCGCAGGGCGGCTCGGAGAGATTCGGCTTCGGCTGTGGCGCACAGTTCACCCGGGGTCGGGTCGCGGTAGGGGCGCAGGGCGGCTCGGCCGTCCCAGATCTCGATGACCCGGCGGTAGAGGCGGTATTCCATGTGCCACCACGGGGTGGGTGAGCGCAGTTCGATGGTGGGGGTGGCGGTGCGCAGGGCGTGCCAGAGCGGGGTGAGGCGGCGGTAGGAGCGGTAGTGGGCGAGCCAGGTGCGGGCGGCGTCGACCCGGGGCCCCCAGGCGGGGAGGGTGATGCCGACGATCGCCGTGCTCAGGCCGATGGCGAGCATGGTCAGTTCGGGGAAGGTCTGCTTCCACGGCGGTGGGGTGCCGAAGCGGCCGCCGAGGATGAAGCAGGCGCGGTGGCCCGCCCAGGCGACGCAGCACCAGCCGCCGGTGGTGAGCAGCCAGAGGCCCCGGCGCAGCCAGCGGCGGTCGGCGATGCGGGCCCAGTGGGCGGTGAGCCGGGCGTTGACCAGCAGGCACCCGGCCACACCCAGGACGAACAGCAGGTTCGCCGCCGACGTCCACGGTTGCCGCCCCCAGTCGACCCGGCTCCAGTCCGGGGATTCGACCAGGGCCGCGACCAGCCAGGCCGCGAACAGCACGACCATCCCGGTGCCGGTCAGCGCGGCCCGGGACCGGAGGGCGGCGGGCACGCGGTGGGGCGGGTGGGTGGAGTGCACGAAGAACGCCTGCAACGCGAAGGTGCCGCCGACCACCAGTTCGTGCTGCACGATCCAGCCCGCGCCGGGCAGGACCGCGTCGAGCACGCCGCCCACGGTGCGCAGGCCCACCGCCAGGGCGAGCAGCAGGGCCAGCAGGGCCGACCACAGCGCCCAGTGGCCCGGTCGCGGGGCGCGCAGCAGGTCGGCGGCCTTGTAGGCGACGGCGAGGCCGACGACCGCGATCACCGCCAGGTGCAGTGCCTCAGCCGACACCGCCGCCCCCGTCGGCGCGGCGTTCCATGACCTCGGCGAACCGGTCGACCACGGCGGCCTCGGTGGGGTCGAGGGCCCGCCGGTCGGGGACGAGCCTGCGGTCGGCCAGGCGCCAGATCAGCGACGCGGCCACCTCGGCCTGCTGCTCCATGACGTCGTCGTAGCCCGCGCGGTGCAGCACGCCCATGCGGCGCAGCAGGTCCGGGGACACGTCCGGGGTGAGTTCCGGGCCCAGGCCGGTGCCGCCGTGGCCGAGCAGGATGTGGCCCAGCTCGTGGCAGACGATGTGCTCGGCGCGCAGCGGTGGGCTGTCGGCGTCGTGCACGATGAGGTCGACCGTGGGGCCGCTGAGCCAGGCGCCGTCCGGGGCGCCCGGGGGCATGACCATCGGCAGCACGTGGATCGGCCTGCCGCGGTGCGCGGCGACCCTGGCGCAGAACTCCCCCAGGTCCCACGGCCGCGGCACGCCGACCTCGGCCAGCAGTTCCCGCACCCGCCTGCGCAGCCTGCGGTGCTCGGCCAAGCCCCTCACGGTGTCACCGCCGCGCTGCCGCCGCGCCGTCGCGGTGCCCTCACCTCAGCTCGGGCTTCCCGCTCTCGGGCCTGCGCTCCGGGCGCGCGTGCGCGCGCTCGATCTCGCACACCCGGTTGGCCATCTCCAGGATCGCCGCCCGCCCGGCCTCCGACAGCTCCCCGGCGCGCATCGCGATCGCCCGCACCTGCGCGTCGCGCCAGGCGGCGACCAGGTCGAGCTGCTCGTCGACGCGGGCGGACTCGGCGTCGTCGGAGAAGTAGCCCAGCGGCACGCCGAAGAACCGGGCCAGCGCCGACAGGTGCCGGAAGCTCGGGTTGTCCCTGGTGCCGCGGCGCCAGGCCGAGATCGCGCTGTGCGAGATGTCGACCGACTGCTCGGTGCGGATCGAGGCGGCGATCTCCTCGTTGGTGAACGGGCCCCGCCCGGCCGGGTGGACCGTGGCCACCAAGCGGTTCAGCTTCGCGGACAGCCCCAGATCCCCGTGGTCCATCTCCCCCACCTCACGGCGAATGGTGTTCGACACCTGTCGAAAACAAGCACCGGTCGTTGCACTACTGTTGAAACCCTGCGCAGGCGGAGTATATGTTCACCCCGCCTGGGGGAACGCTACCGCCGGACGGGTCGTGGGGGGAGTGACCCGTCCGGCGGCAGCCCACGGGAAGGCGATGGGGGAGTTCGCCCTCCGACGACGCAGTGTAGTCCGCCATGATCGTTGCGTGGAGCACTTCCGCGAAGATGCACACACTTTCACGGTTCACCCGGCGATGAGAGCCACGGCACGCTAAAGCGGCCCATCGGCGGGTTCTCAGCCACCCGCGCTTACCATCGGCCCGTGGCGCTGGAGACACTGAAGAACCGCATCGATCGGCTCCCCGGGGCGAGTGTGCGCACGCAGCGCACGGTGGCGGTCGGGGTGCTGATCACCCAGGCGCTGATCGCCGTGACCGGGTCGGTCGTGCGGGTCACCGGCTCCGGCCTCGGGTGCAGCACCTGGCCGCAGTGCCAGCCCGGCAGCATGGTCCCGGTCGAGCACCCCGAGCTGGCCGCGCTGAACCAGTGGATCGAGTTCGGCAACCGGCTGCTGACCGGGGTGGTGGGCATCATCGCCTTCGCCGCGTTCGCCCTGGCCTACCTCGACCGCCCGCGCCGCCGCCGCTACGTGCGCCTCGGCTTCATCATGCCCGCGGGCGTGGTCGTGCAGGCGATCATCGGCGGCCTGACGGTCCGCTTCGACCTGCTCTGGTGGACCGTCGCGGTGCACTTCCTCGCCTCGGCGGTGATGGTGTGGCTGGCCACGCTGCTCCTGCACGCGATCGAACAGGGCGACGGCCCCGCGGTGCACCGCGGCCCAGCGGCGCTGCGCGGGCTGTTCCCGGTGATGGTCGTGGTCCTGGTGGGCCTGCTGGCCGTCGGCACGATGGTGACCGGCGCGGGCCCGCACGCGGGCGACCCCGACACCCCCCGGCTGGCACTGCCGGTGGACACGCTGGCCCACGTGCACGCCGCGTTCCTGTTCCTGTACCTGGGCATCCTGATCGCCGTCGGCGTGATGATCAAAACCGACGCGGGCACTCCCCCGGTGCTGTGGCGGCGGTTCACGGTGCTGATCGCGGTGGTGCTGGCCCAGGGGGCGCTGGGCTTCGTGCAGTACTGGACCGGTGTCCCGGAGTTGCTGGTGTCGCTGCACGTCCTCGGCGCCACGGCGGTCATCGCGGCCACGGCCAGCCTGTGGGACGGGACGCGCGAGCGCCCGCTGGTGCGCCCGGGGTCAGACCGGGTCCTGGTCACCCGCGGCTGAGCAGCGGGAACTCGGCGAAGTCACGGGTGGCCGCGCCACGCGGATCGAACGGCTCGGGCGCGCCCTCCGCAGGGCCGCCCGAGCCGGGCGTTCGACTCAGCCGCGGGCGCGGCCGCCCATCTTGACGCGGTGCGCGTGCCCGATCTTCGCCGCCTCGACGGTCTCGCGGTCCCACTCGGCGGCTTCGAGGTCCCTGACCTTCTCGATGAGCCGCTCGCCCAGCGCGGGGCTGGGGACGAGCACGTCGCCCATGGCGCCGTCGTGGCCGACCAGGACCACGCGGGCGCCCTTGCGGCCGATGTTCTCGACCACGGCGCGGGCGGGCTTGCCGTGCCTGGCCACGAAGGCCGCGGCGGCCTTCACGGCCTTCGGCGGCACCGAGGGCGCGCGGTCGGCGGTCTTGTCGTCAGCGGTCTTCTCGTCAGCCACCCGACAGAGCGTAGGCCCTGCGCGACCGGGCCACCTGTCGACCGTGAGCGGGGCCACTGGAGCATCCTGGGCGGGGCGGGCGGAGTTCGCCCGGCGTGATGAACACCCGTCCCGAGAGGAGCAAAACCGTGCCGAAGGCCGTGCTGGTGACCGAGAACGGTGGCCCGGAGGTCCTGCGCCACACCGAGGTGGACGAGCGCTCCCCCGGCCCGGGCGAGGTGCTGGTGGCCGTCGCGGCGGCCGGGGTGAACTTCATCGACACCTACCAGCGCTCCGGCCTGTACCCGATCCCCTGCCCGTTCGTCCTCGGCCAGGAGGGCGCGGGCACGGTGACGGCCGTGGGCGACGGGGTCACCGGCGTGGCCGTCGGGGACCGGGTCGCCTGGGCGGGTCCACTGGGCGGGTACGCCGAACAGGCCGTGGTCCCCGCCACCGCGGTGGTCCCGGTGCCCGAGGGCGTCGACGACGAGACCGCTGCCGCGGCGATGCTCCAGGGCCTCACCGCCCACTACCTGGTCACCTCCACCCACCCGGTCCGACCAGGCGACACGGTGCTCGTGCACGCGGCGGCGGGCGGGGTCGGCCTGCTGCTGGTGCAACTGGCCAAGGCCCGCGGCGGCCGGGTGATCGCCACGGTGTCCACCGAGGAGAAGGCGAACCTGGCCCGCACCGCGGGCGCCGACGAGGTCATCCGCTACACCGAGGAGGACTTCACCACCCGCACCCGGGACCTGACCGGCGGCGAGGGTGTCGCGGCGGTCTACGACGGGGTGGGCAAGACCACGTTCGACGGAAGCCTGTCAGTCCTGCGCCCACGCGGAACACTGGCCCTGTTCGGCGCCTCCAGCGGCCCGGTCCCCCCGGTCGACCCGCAGCGGCTCAACCACGCGGGTTCGGTCTTCCTCACCCGCCCCACGCTGGCCCACCACATCGCCACACCGGAAGAACTGCGGTGGCGCACCGGCGACCTGTTCACCGCGATCACAGCGGACACCCTCGACATCCGGATCGGCCACCGCTACCCCCTGGCCGACGCGGCCCGGGCACACGCGGACCTGGAGGGCAGGCGCACCACCGGCAAACTCCTCCTGCTGCCCTGACCCAGACCGCGAACACGCGCCACGCGGCCAACCCCGACCACCGGCCGCCCGAACCGGCATCAGCGCAGCGGCCGACCACCCCACCAACCGCCGGCCCGGCGAGCAAATGCCTGGGCGGGCGAATGCGCTTGGCCAGCCACCCACCCGAAACCGACGGCCCGGCAAGCCAACTGCCCGGGTGGGTGGAGGTCCTGCACGCAGGCTGGCCACCCCACAAACCGACGGCCCGACCAAGCAACTGCCCGGGTGGGTGGATGTGTTTGGCCGGGGGTGGCGATCATGTGACAGCCTGCCTGGGCGGTGGGGCATCTTTTCAGCCCCACCTGACGCACTGGAGCACATGATCGCCATAGGGGCCCCGGCCAAACACATCCACCCAGCCGGGCACCCACAACAAAAGACCGGGCTCCAAAGCTGAGCGCATCCACCCACCCGGACACCACCACCAAAACCCCGGCACCCCCGCCAAAAAGACCGGCCCTGAAACAGAACCCGGGTGCTACTGCGGCCCACCCGGCCCCAGCGCCTGGACCAACGCCACCAACTGCTGACGAAACGCCTCGTAGTCCACCAGCGCACCCAGCACCGCGGGGTCCTCACGTTCAGCCCGCACCGCCTCGGCGTGCACGGCGCGGCCCGACTCGGTGAGCGTCACCAGCATCCGCCGCCGGTCCGCGCCGTCGACCACCCGGTCGACGAACCCGGCCCGGAGCAGCCGGTCGACCGTGCGGCTCATGGTCTGGTCGGTGACCCGCGCGCCGCGGGCCAGCGCCCGCTGCGACTGCGGGCCGCCGACCAGCAGGTGCAGCGCGATCAGTCCCGCGTGGGTCAGCCCGCGCTCGGCCAGCGCCCGCTCCCAGGAGCCCTCGACCAGCCGGGCGGCCACCGACAGCAGCCGACCGGTCGGCCAGGACGCGACCGCGTCATCGGCCACGTCGTCGGCCACGTCGTCGGCCACGTCGTCGATCGCGGCGTCGGTCGCGCCCGCCCCCTCCGGGATCAGGAGACAGCCACCGCGTCGACCACGAAGACCAGGGTCTCGTTGGGCTTGACGCCGTTGCCGCCCTGGCCGTAGCCCTTGTCCGGCGGGATGACCAGCAGCCTGCGGCCGCCCTCCTTCATGCCGATGACGCCCTCGTTCCAGCCGTCGATGACGCCGGCCTTGCCCACGTTCTGCAGCGGGTACGTCTCGCCGCGGTCCCAGGAGTTGTCCAGTTCGACCTTGTCCGACCAGGTGACCAGCACGTAGTGGGTCTGCATGGTCACCCCGGCGGTGACGTCCTTGCCGGTGCCGACGACGAGGTCCTTGCTCAGCAGTTCCTTCGGCGGCGAGCAGGTGTCCGGGACGGTGATCGTCGGCTTCGCCCCCGCCTGGCCGCCGATCGGGATCTGGTCGACTGTGCAGGCGGGCAGGTTGCTCGCCGTGGTGGTGGTCGTCGTCTTGCCGATCGTGACCCCACCGGTCGAACCGGGGGACGCCTGGTCCGACGAGCCGCAGGCGGTCAGACCGGTGGCCAGGGCCGCCGCGAGCACGATCTTGCCGAGGTTCCGCATGGTCGAGCAGTGTAGATACCGGCCGGTACGCGTCAACCGGGTGACCGGCGGTGAACTCTCACCCGAATTACGCATTTTCCCGTCAGCAAATTGCGCGTAGGGTGACCTTCCGCACCTTTTCCGTGACTTCCCCCCGCCCAACACCCTGCCCTCTCCCCGGGGCACCAGGAGGTGGCTTGCCGTGCCCGCGGACGCCGGACGGCTCCGCACCCACGCGATCCAGGACATGTTCTGGACCCGAACCGGGTTGCTGCTGTCGGTCCTGCTCGTCGTGTCCGGCCTGTCCACGTGGGCAGCCGGCTCGATCGACGCCGGGACACCGAAGAACCTGCTCACCGCACTGGGGACCGGGACGTTCGTCTCGGCGGTGATCGGGTTCGGCCAGACGCTGATCACCGCCTCCGCCGCGCAGCGGGCGATGGTCACCCCGCTGGTCGAGGAGAGCCGCAAGGCCCTGCGCGAGCTGTCGGACGAGTACCGCTCGCTGAACGCGGAGTTCTTCCCCACGCACGTGTTCGAGGCGACCACCGACCCGGACCCGGCGTTCAACGCCCTGATGATGCGCGACCTCGGTGGCACCCGGCAGTTCCTCTTCCGCGGGTTCTCCGGCCGCTACGCCGCGGTGCGGCTGCTGCTGGCGCACGCCGAGTGGGAGGTGCGCGCGGTGGTCGCCGACCCGCGCGCCCGCGGCTCGGTCACCGGCCGGGCCCGGCACAAGCTGCGGCACAAGGGGGCCGACGCCGACTACGAGACCGAGTACGAGCGGGTGCAGGAGGCGCTGCACGAGGAGATCCGCATCGGGCTGGTCGGGCTGTTCCTCGCCCGCGGCCGGTGCACGTCCATCGAGGTCACCGCGGTGGCCGACCCGCCGCTGGACCGGCTGGAGATGTTCGACGACAGCGTGTGGGTGACGCTCTACAGCTCGGTGTCCGGCTCGCAGTCGCTCTACCCGCGGTCGCTGCGGTTCTCCGAGGGGTCGTTCCTCTACGGCATGCAGCGCGCCGAGTTCGCCCGGCTGCACGCCACCGACGGCGCGCGGTTCGTGATCACACCGGAGACCACCCGGGACGAGTTCCTGGCGCACTTCGCCGCGGTCACCGGGGAACAGCCCACCGAGGAGCGGTTCCGGGAGCTGGCCGAGCGCTTCCACGCGTTCCGCCGCGACTTCGCCGCCAAAGCCGAGTTGGGAGGCTGACCCCGTGCCGGACCTGTCCGACCTCGCCGCGCGGATGCGCGCCGCGGACCTGGGCCACCAGCGGTGGGCGGCCGCGCACGAACAGGTGCTGTCCTGGGCCGACGGCCCCGGGCTGCGCTCGGTGCTGCGCAGCCACCTGCTGGGGATGGCCCCGGCCAACGCGGCGGCGCTGATCGCCCGCTCCCGGGAGACCACCACCCACTTCGCCTGGTGCCTGCGCGACCGCACGGCCGAGCCGTTCTCGTTCTGGCTGCACGAGTACAAGCCGCAGCAGGACTGGCGGGCGGGCTACGCCGACTCGGTGCACAACCACCGCTACCACTTCTGCACGGTCATCCTCTCCGGCGGCTACCGCCACGAGCGCTTCCGCGCGACGGTCGACGAGCACACCGGCCTGATCACCGGAGCGGAGCTGACCAGCCGCGCCGACTGCCTGCCGGGCGAGTCGGGGGTGCTGACCGCCGAGCAGTTCCACCGCATCCCGACCGCCCTGGACACGACGATGACGTTCCTGGTCAAGTCGCGCCCGGTCCGCGCCTGGAGCCTGTCCTACGACCCCGCCACCGGCATCGGCCACCGGCACACCCCAGTCGAGTCGCGCTTGGCCGAACTGACCAGCCTGCTCTGAGCGGCGGCTTACCATCACCCCACCCACGGCCTATGGGAGGGGTACTACCGATGTCCATCACACGCTCGACGATCGAACTGGTGGAGAAGCAGGTCAGGGACCTGTGCACGCTCTACGCCCGCAACCTGCCGTTCCACGGCTGGCACCACGTCAGCTTCGTCCGGGACAAGGCGGTCGAGTTCGCCGACCTCAACGGCTCGGACACCCCGGTGGTGGAGACCGCGGCACTGGTCCACGACGTGAACTACCTGGTCCGCCGCAACTCCCCCGCCGCGGCGGGCAGCGGCCTGCGCCGCGACATCCTGGACTCCGCGGGCGTCACCCCCGACCTCGTCGACTGGATCGACGCACTGGTCGACGAGGCGGAGATGGCCAACCGCCACCGCGACATCTCGCTGGAGGCCCAGGCCCTGTCGGACGCGGACACGCTGTTCAAGGCCCTGCCGGTGACCCCGGTGGTGCTCGCGCACAAGTACCTCGCCGAGAACGGCATCGGCCTGCGCGAACTGGCGAACAAGATCGTCGGCGAACAGCACGTCCCGCACGAGGAGGGCTTCTACTTCTACTCCCCCGAAGCCGCGACGGCGTACTCCCGCTGGGCCACGGCCAACCTGGAACTGTGGCACTGCATCAAGGAATCCCTCGACGACCCCACAGTGGAACGCCTCCTGACGGCAGTGGCGTCCTGACCGTCCGCGACGTGCCCACCCGGAGCCGCCGGTGGACGTGTCCCCAGGTCGCGGTGGACGGCGACGAGGTGGACGGGTCCGCGCAACCCTGACCACCATCGAGACGATCGCCGTCCACCCAGGCCACCAAGTGCTCGGCCCCCGGATGCCATGCGCCTGGACGCGGGGTGGATCAGCCGTGTCCATCGCCGCACCCGGTTCATCACGGCCGTTCAGCCGTGGGTGGCGGCGGTCCCGCTCAGAAGGGCAGGCCCAGGACCGGCAGGGACAGGGCGGAGTCGACCGCGAGGGCCACGAAGACCAGGGTCAGGTACGAGTTGCTCAGGTGGAACAGCTTCATCGGGTTGTTCGGCTCGCCCTTGCGGACCGCGCTGTTCAACCGGTGCGCGAACACCAGGAACCACGCGCCCGCCAGCAGCGCGAACGCCGCGTAGACCCAGCCGGTGGCGGGGAGCAGGAGCAGGGTCCAGGCGACCATCACCCAGGAGTAGATGACGATCTGCTTGGCCACCTGCTGCGGGGTGGCCACGACCGGGAGCATGGGGACGCCCGCGGCGGCGTAGTCGTCGCGGAACTTCATCGCCAGGGCCCAGAAGTGCGGGGGGGTCCAGAAGAAGATGACGCCGAACATGACCAGGGCGGGCCAGGCGACGTCGCCGGTGACCGCCGACCAGCCGATGACGACCGGCATGCAGCCCGCGGCGCCGCCCCAGACGATGTTCTGGGCGGTGCGGCGCTTGAGGATCATCGTGTAGACGAGGACGTAGAACAGGATGGCGCCGACGGCCATGGCCGCGGCGAGCAGGTTCGTCGTCGTCCACAGCCAGGCGAAGGAGAGCACGCCCAGGACCACGCCGAAGATGAGCGCGGAGCGGGTCGGGACCGCGTGCTGGGCCAGGGGGCGGGACTTGGTCCGCTTCATGACCGCGTCGATGTCGGCGTCGACGACGCAGTTGAGGGCGTTGGCGCTGCCTGCGGCCATCGAGCCGCCGATGAGGGTGGTCAGCACCAGCCACGGCGAGGGGATGCCGCGGGCGGCGAGCATCATCGCCGGGACGGTGGTGACCAGGAGCAGTTCGATGATGCGCGGCTTGGTCAGCGCGACGTACGCCTTCACCACCGAGAGGGTGGTGCGCGGTGCCTGTTCGGCGCGCGGGTCGACGGGCACGGGGGTCACCGACGACATCGCGCTCCTCAGGTGGTGGGTACCCGCCACGACCAGGTGTAACGCCGGTCACGGCGAGTGCGTCCGCACCGCGGCGACGACCGCGGCACCGGGCAAATGTTAACCGCGCGGTTATCGGGTACCCCTGCCGGGTGGTCCGGCGTGGCCCGCTTTCGGTCGGAGATCACATCCGATCCGCGGGCGGACTACGCTTACCCGTGGACCAGGGATGAACTGCGGGTCGAACCTTGTCACCCGCCTGCGGGATCGATCTAGAACCCGATGCGGAAGACTGGGCGCCACGACCCGCCGAGACTGTGGAAGTGGGAGCCGAAGTCCGTGTCCGTCAGCAGTGAAGTGCCCAACGACCTGTCCGAACTCACCCGCGCGTCGGTGCCGGACGACTGGTCGGATCTCGACAAGCGGGCCGTCGACACCATCCGCGTCCTCGCCGCCGACGCCGTGCAGAAGGTCGGCAACGGCCACCCCGGCACGGCGATGAGCCTCGCACCGCTCGCCTACACCCTCTACCAGCGGGTCATGCGCCACGACCCGGCCGCGCCGCACTGGATCGGCCGCGACCGGTTCGTGCTGTCCTGCGGGCACTCCAGCCTCACCCAGTACCTGCAGCTCTTCACCTCCGGCTACGGCCTGGAGATCGAGGACATCAAGGCGCTGCGGACGTGGGGCTCGAAGACCCCGGGGCACCCGGAGTACAAGCACACCGACGGCGTGGAGATCACCACCGGGCCGCTGGGCCAGGGCCTGGCCTCCGCGGTCGGCATGGCGATGGCCGCGCGCCGCGAGCGCGGCCTGTTCGACCCGGAGGCCGCGCCGGGCGAGAGCGTGTTCGACCACTTCGTCTACGTCATCGCCTCCGACGGTGACATCGAGGAGGGCGTCACCTCCGAGGCCTCGTCCATCGCGGGCCGCCAGGAGCTGGGCAACCTCGTCGTGTTCTACGACGACAACAAGATCTCCATCGAGGACGACACCGCGATCGCCCTGTCGGAGGACGTGGCCGCGCGCTACGAGGCCTACGGCTGGCACGTGCAGGTGGTCGAGGGCGGCGAGAACGTCTCCGGCATCCTGGCCGCGGCCGAGGCGGCGAAGGCCGAGACCACCCGGCCGTCGTTCATCCTGCTGCGCACGGTGATCGGCTTCCCGGCGCCGAACCTGATGAACACCGGCAAGGCGCACGGCTCGGCCCTCGGCGACGACGAGGTGGCCGCGGTCAAGAAGATCCTCGGCTTCGACCCGGAGAAGACCTTCGAGGTCGACCCGGCCGTCCTGGCCCACACCCGTTCCGTCGGCGACCGGGGCAAGGCCGCCCGCACCGAGTGGGAGACCGCGTTCGACGCGTGGGCCGCGGCCAACCCGGAGCGCAAGGCCCTGCTGGACCGGGCGAGCGCCTACGAGCTGCCCGAGGGCTTCGCCGAGGCGCTGCCCACCTGGGAGCCCGACGCCAAGGGCGTGGCGACCCGCAAGGCCTCCGGCGAGGTGCTCAACGCGATCGGCGGCCTGCTGCCGGAGCTGTGGGGCGGCTCGGCCGACCTGGCCGAGAGCAACAACACCACGATCAAGGGCGCGGACTCGTTCGGCCCGACGTCGTCGGCGACCGCGCACTGGAACGCCAACCCCTACGGCCGGACGCTGCACTTCGGCATCCGCGAGCACGCCATGGGCTCGATCCTCAACGGCATCGTGCTGCACGGCCCGACCCGGCCCTACGGCGGCACGTTCCTGGTGTTCTCCGACTACATGCGCCCGGCGGTGCGGCTCGCCGCGCTGATGGGCCTGCCGGTCACCTACGTGTGGACGCACGACTCCATCGGCCTGGGCGAGGACGGCCCGACGCACCAGCCGATCGAGCACCTGGCCGCGCTGCGCGCCATCCCGAACCTGGTGGTGCTGCGCCCCGGTGACGCGAACGAGACCGCCGCGGCGTGGAAGGCGACGCTAGAGCAGCACCAGCAGCCGGTCGGCTTGGCGCTGACCCGGCAGAACCTGCCGGTGCTCGAGGGCACGAAGGAGAAGGCCGCCGAGGGCGTCGCCAAGGGCGGGTACGTGCTGGCCGACGCCAGTGACGGCAACCCGAAGGTGGTGCTGATCGGCACCGGCTCCGAGTTGCAGATCGCAGTGGAGGCCCGCGCGGTGCTGGAGGCCGACGGCATCCCGACCCGCGTGGTGTCGATGCCCGCCGTCGAGTGGTTCGACGCGCAGAACCTCGACTACCGGGACTCGGTGCTGCCGGGTTCGGTCAAGGCCAGGGTCGCGGTGGAGGCGGGCATCGCCCAGCCGTGGCACCGGTTCGTCGGCGACGCGGGCGAGGTCGTCTCCATCGACCACTTCGGCGCCTCCGCGGACTACCAGACCCTCTACCGCGAGTTCGGACTGACCACAGAGGCCGTCGTGGACGCGGCGCGCCGCTCGCTCGAAGCGACTGGAGGAACCCAGTGACCGACAACCTGAAGAAGCTGTCCGACGCCGGTGTCTCGATCTGGCTGGACGACCTGTCCCGCGAGCGGATCAAGTCGGGCAACCTGGCCGAGCTGATCCGCGACAAGCACGTCGTCGGGGTGACCACCAACCCGACGATCTTCGCGGCCGCGCTGGCCGACGGCGAGGCCTACGACGAGCAGGTGCGCGAGCTGGCGGCCCGCGGCGCGACGCTGGACCAGGCGGTGCGCGAGCTGACCACCACCGACGTGCGCAACGCCTGCGACCTGTTCCGCGACGTCCACGCCGCCACCGACGGCGTGGACGGGCGGGTGTCCATCGAGGTCAGCCCGACCATCTCGGCGGACTCCGAGGCCACCTCCGCCGAGGCGCAGGAGCTGTGGAAGACCGTCGACCGGCCGAACCTGCTGATCAAGATCCCGGCGACGGTCGAGGGCCTGTCCTCGATCACCGCGACCCTGGCCGAGGGCATCAGCGTCAACGTCACGCTGATCTTCTCCGTGGAGCGCTACCGCGCGGTCATGGACGCCTACCTCACGGGCTTGGAGCAGGCCAAGGCCAACGGCCACGACCTGGCCACGATCCACTCGGTGGCGTCGTTCTTCGTGTCCCGGGTGGACTCCGAGGTCGACAAGCGGCTCGACGCGATCGGCACCGACGAGGCCAAGGCGCTGCGCGGCAAGGCGGCCGTGGCCAACGCCCGGCTCGCCTACGCCGCGTTCGAGGAGGCGTTCTCCGGTGAGCGCTGGGAGGCGCTGGCCGCGCAGGGCGCGCGCAAGCAGCGCCCGCTGTGGGCCTCGACCGGGGTGAAGAACCCGGACTACTCGCCCACGATGTACGTCGACGAGCTGGTCGTGGCCGACACGGTCAACACGATGCCGGAGAAGACCCTGCACGCGGTGGCCGAACACGGCAAGATCACCGGTGACGCGGTCACCGGCACGGCCGCCGAGGCCCAGGAGGTCTACGACCGGCTCAGCGCCGTGGGGATCGACGTGGACGACGTCTACAAGTCGCTCGAGGTCGAGGGCGTGGAGAAGTTCGAGAAGTCCTGGCAGGAACTGCTCGACTCCGTCAAGGGTCAGCTCGACAGCGCCAAGTAGGGCTGCCGAGCAGGGCCGCCGAGCAGGACAGCAGAAGAACAGCGGGCAAACACAGTGCCCGTCTGAACAAGAGGAATCAGGGAGAGGGCTGACGCCACACATGGCAGAGCACCCCGGAGATGTCGCAGTAACCCTGCTCGACCAGCGGCTCGCCGAGGAGGCGACGCCGTTGGTGGCTGGGCTGGTCACCGACCAGGTGGCGTCCAAGCTCACCGCGCAGGACCCCACGCTGTGGGGTCCTGAGGCGGAGTCCGAGGCGGCCATCCGGCTGTCCTGGACGACGCTGCACGACTCCTCCCGCCCCCTGCTGGCCGAGATCGACGCCCTCCGCGCGGAACTGCGCGCGGAGGGCGTCGACCGGGTCGTGCTGGCGGGCATGGGCGGGTCGTCGCTGGCCCCCGAGGTCATCACGGGCACGGCGGGTGTACCGCTGGTCGTGCTCGACACCACCGACCCCGGCCAGGTGGCCGACGCGCTGGCCGGTGAGCTGTCGCGCACGGTCATCGTGGTGTCGTCGAAGTCTGGGTCCACAGTGGAGACCGACAGCCACCGCCGGATCTTCGAGAAGGCGTTCACCGACGAGGGCATCGACGCGGCGAGCCGGATCGTGGTCGTCACCGACCCCGGCTCCCCGCTGGAGGAGTCGTCGGTGGCGGCCGGGTACCGCCGGGTCTTCCAGGCCGACCCGCACGTGGGCGGCCGGTACTCGGCGCTGACCGCGTTCGGGCTGGTGCCCGCCGGGCTGGCGGGCGCGGACGTGGCCGGGCTGCTCGACGAGGCCGCCGCCGCGGCGCAGAAGCTGTCGGTGGACTCCCCCGACAACCCCGGCCTGGTGCTGGGCGCGGCGCTGGCCGCGGCGCACGCGCGCGGCGCGGAGAAGGTCGTGCTGGCCGACACCGGGTCCGCGGTGAAGGGCTTCGGCGACTGGGCCGAGCAACTGGTGGCCGAGTCCACCGGCAAGAACGGCACCGGCCTGCTGCCGGTCGTCGTCGACGGCCCGGACGCCGCGGGCTTCCACGACGCGGGCTCCGACGCCACCGCCGTGGCGATCGGCCCGGCCGCCGGTGCGGCGCGGATCGCCACCGAGGGCAGCCTCGGCGGCCTGATGCTGCTGTGGGAGTACGCCACCGCGGTCGCGGGCAGGCTGCTGGGCATCAACCCGTTCGACCAGCCGGACGTGGAGGCGGCGAAGAAGGCCGCCCGCGCCCTGCTGGACTCCACCGGCGACGAGCAGGCCGACGAGCCCGCCCTGGTCGACGGCCCGATCGAGGTGCACGCCTCCGAGGGCCTGCTGCCGGAGGGCACGACCACCGTCGCCGCCGCCGTGCACGCGCTGCTGTCCGCCGCGCCCGAACACGGGTACGTGTCGGTGCAGGCCTACCTGGACCGGCTCGACGACGCCTCGGCGGTGCTGCTGCGCACCGAGGTCGCCCGCAAGTCCGGGCTGCAGACCACCTTCGGGTGGGGTCCGCGGTTCCTGCACTCCACCGGGCAGTACCACAAGGGCGGGCACCAGAACGGTGTCTTCCTGCAGGTCACCGGCGCGGTGGAGCAGGACCTGGAGGTCCCCGACCGCCCGTACACCCTCGGCGTGCTCCAGCAGGCGCAGGCCCTCGGCGACGGGCAGGTGCTCGTCGAGCACGGCAGGCCGGTGCTGCGGCTGCACTTCACCGACCGGGCCGCGGGCCTGGCGCACCTCGTCGCGGCGCTGGCGGAGGTGCGCGGGTGAGCCAGCGGACGTGGAACAACCCGCTGCGCGACGAGCGGGACAAGCGGCTGCCGCGGATCGCCGGGCCGTGCGGCCTGGTGATCTTCGGTGTGACCGGTGACCTGTCGCGCAAGAAGCTGATGCCCGCGATCTACGACCTGGCCAACCGCGGCCTGCTGCCGCCGGGCTTCTCGCTCGTCGGCTTCGCCCGCCGCGACTGGGCCGACCAGGACTTCGGCCAGGTCGTGTACGAGGCGGTCAAGAAGCACGCCCGCACCCCGTTCCGCGAGGCGGTCTGGGACCGCCTCGCCGAGGGCTTCCGGTTCGTGCAGGGCTCCTTCGACGACGACGCGGCGTTCGACAAGCTCGCCGCCACCGTGAAGGAACTCGACGAGCTGCGCGGCACCAGCGGCAACCACGCGTTCTACCTGTCGATCCCGCCGGGGGCGTTCCCGGTGGTGACCAAGCAGCTCGCCCGCTCCGGCCTGGCGAAGGCGAACAACCCGGAGGAGTGGCGCCGGGTCGTCATCGAGAAGCCGTTCGGCCACGACCTGGCCAGCGCCCACCAGCTCAACAAGGTGGTCAACGCGGTCTTCCCCGAGGAGTCGGTGTTCCGCATCGACCACTACCTCGGCAAGGAGACGGTGCAGAACCTGCTGGCGCTGCGCTTCGCCAACCAGCTCTTCGAGCCGATCTGGAACGCCAACTACGTCGACCACGTGCAGATCACCATGGCCGAGGACATCGGCCTGGGCGGGCGCGCGGGCTACTACGACGGCATCGGCGCGGCCCGCGACGTGATCCAGAACCACCTGCTGCAACTGCTGGCGCTCACCGCCATGGAGGAGCCGGTCTCCTTCCGGCCGGGCGCGCTGCGCACCGAGAAGATCAAGGTGCTGGAGGCGACCAAGCCGGTCGGGCCGTTCGGCGACACCACCGCGCGCGGGCAGTACGCGGGCGGCTGGCAGGGCGGGCAGAAGGTCCCGGGGCTGTTGCAGGAGGAGGGGTTCTCCAAGGACTCCACCACCGAGACCTACGCGGCCATCACCCTGGAGGTCAACACCCGGCGCTGGGCTGGGGTGCCGTTCTACCTGCGCACCGGCAAGCGCCTGGGCCGCCGGGTCACCGAGATCGCGGTGGTCTTCAAGCGCGCCCCGCACCTGCCCTTCGACGCCACCGCGACCGAGGAGCTGGGGCAGAACGCCCTGGTGGTGCGGGTGCAGCCGGACGAGGGCATGACCCTGCGGTTCGGCTCCAAGGTGCCGGGCAACTCGATGGAGGTGCGCGACGTGTCGATGGACTTCTCCTACGGGCACGCGTTCACCGAGGCCTCCCCGGAGGCCTACGAGCGGCTGATCCTCGACGTGCTGCTCGGCGAGCCCTCCCTGTTCCCGGTGAACAAGGAGGTCGAGCTGTCCTGGGAGATCCTGGAGCCGGTGCTCAAGCACTGGAAGTCGGCGGGCAAGCCGGACAGCTACCCCGCAGGCACGTGGGGACCGGACTCCGCGGACAAGATGTTGGCCCGCGACGGCAGGCACTGGAGGCGACCGTGATCGTAGACCTTCCCTCGACGACGACCGCCCAGATCAACTCCAAGCTCCTGCACGTGCGCGAGCTGGGCGGGGCGACAACGCTGGGCCGGGTGCTGACCCTGGTCATCGTCACCGACGACGGCGAGCGCACCGAGGACGCGATCGACGCGGCCAACGACGCCAGCCGCGAGCACCCGTGCCGGGTGATCGTGGTGGCCCGCGGCGCCAAGCGGGCCGCGGCCCGGTTGGACGCGCAGATCCGCGTCGGCGGCGACGCGGGTGCCTCGGAGGTCATCGTGCTGCGGCTCTACGGCGCGCTGGCCGACGAGGGCGCGAGCTGCGTGATCCCGATGCTGCTCCCGGACGCCCCGGTGGTGGCGTGGTGGCCGTTCGAGGCGCCCGCCAAGCCCGCCGAGGACCCGATCGGGCGGCTGGCGCAGCGGCGGATCACCGACTCGGCCACCGACAAGAACCCGATCAAGGCCCTGGAGGTGCGCCAGCGGTACTACTCCGACGGCGACACCGACCTGGCCTGGACCCGGCTGACCCTGTGGCGGGCGGTGCTGGCGGCGTCGATGGACCTGCCGCCGTTCGAGAAGGTCACCGCCGCCGCGGTCACCGGCGAGGGCGACTCGCCGTCGACCGACCTGCTCGCGGGCTGGCTGGCGCACACGCTGCGGGTGCCGGTGAAGCGGGTCAAGGCCACCGACGGCGAGGGCATCGTCTCGGTGGTGCTGGAGCGCAAGTCCGGCTCGATCGAGCTGACCCGCCCGGACGGCAAGGTCGGCACGCTGACCCAGCCGGGGCAGCCCGCCCGCCGGGTGGCGCTGCAGCGCCGCGAGGTGCGCGACTGCCTGGCCGAGGAACTGCGCAGGCTGGACCCGGACGAGATCTACGAGGACACCCTCAAGGGGCTGACCAGGATCGTCCGGGCCCGGGCGTCGGCGCGCACCCGACCGGCCCCGGAGCGGGCCGCGGAGGCTCCCGCCGCCGACCCGAAGCCGTCGGCGGCGCGGGCCCACCAGGTCTCGCAGTCCAAGGCGAAGACCGGCGACGCGGCCAAGGCGAAGGCGACCCCGCGGCGCGCGACGACCACCCGCGCCAAGGCGAAGGCGTCGTCGTGACCGGCGGGAACGAGGTCGTCGTCTTCCCCGACGCCAAGGACCTCGCGGCCACGGTCGCGACCCGGCTGCTGTCCGCGGTGGCCGCCGCCCAGGCCGCGAAGGGCTCGGCGTCGCTGGTGCTGACCGGCGGTCGCACCGGGATCGCCGTCCTGGAGGCCGTCCGCACGGCGGCGTCCGCGGTGGACTGGTCCACTGTGGACATATACTGGGGCGACGAGCGCTTCCTGCCCGCGGGCAACCCGGAGCGCAACGAGACCCAGGCCCGCGCGGCCCTGCTCGACCACGTCCCGGTCGACCAGACCAGGGTCCACCCGATGGCCCCCTCCGACGGCAGGTTCGGCGACGACCCGGACGCGGCCGCCGCCGCGTACGCGGAACTGCTGGGCGGGTCCCCGGAGTTCGACGTGCTGCTGGTCGGCGTCGGCGAGGAGGGGCACACGCTGTCGGTGTTCCCGGACTCCCCCGCCGTGCACTCCACGGACGTCGTGGTGGCGGTGCGCGACTGCCCGAAGCCGCCGCCGACGCGGGTCAGCCTGACCCTGTCGACCGCGCGGTCGGCTTCGCAGGTGTGGTTGATGACCACCGGGGCGGCGAAGGCCGAGGCCGTGGGGAAGGCTTTGGCGGGGGTTTCGGAGGTGGAGATTCCCGCTGCTGGTGCCCGGGGGCGGGATGCGACGGTGTGGTTCCTCGATGAGGAAGCTGCCGCTGAGGTGAAGCGGGACTGAGTGTGTGCGCGGAGCGGGGGCCGGGGGCCATCCCCGGCCCCCGCTCCGTGTTCCGGCTCCGACGCCGCCCGCCTCCGGTCGCCTCGCGGACCTGCCGTTCGTCACCGCCGACTCCACCCCGGCACGCCGAGTGCGTGTGGCGGCAGGCCAGGTGGGCGAGAGGCGGGCGACCACCGGACCCGGAACGTCGCCCGCCGTACCGGTCAACCGGTGAGCCCACGGCGGAGACGGTGATCGACCGGCTACTCTCGAACCGGTGCAACGTTTGTCTGTGGCGGTCTCGGCCGCGGTCGTCATGCTGTTCGGGATCGCCCTCACCCTCGGCCTGTTCGGGAACAGCCCCTCCGGCGCCGGGGACAACGGCGACGGCATCCGCCTGTTCTGCGGCGCGGGGATGATCCCGGACACCCCCACCGGGCGGTCCAACTGGCTCGGCGGCGTGGCCATCGACTTCGTCCGCGGGCCCGCCTGCGGGGTACCGCAGCCGTCGTCGGCACTGGTGGCCCTGCGCCTCGCCGGGATGGGCGAAGACCCGTTCTCCCTCACCCGCCTGGGCTGGCTCTACGCGATCGCGGCGGCCGTGGTCACCGGGGTGGCGGCGTGGGCGCTGAGCAAGCGCGGTCCGGCGTGGGCACTGGTGCTGCTGCCCGCCGCCGTGCCGCTGTTCAACATCGACTTCGCCCGGTTCTTCGTGTCCATGTTCGCCGAACCCGCCGGGCTGGTGGGTGGTTACGCGGTGTTGTGCGGTCTGGCCGTCGCGCTCACCACCGACCCCGGGAACCGGGTGGAACGGGCGGTCGCGCTGGTGTTGATGGGCGCGGGCGGACTGGTGGCGGGAACGGCGAAACCGTCGTTCGCACCGGTGCTGGCCGCGGCGGTCGTGCTGTGCGCGGTGCTGCGGTTCGGGTCGCGCGGCTGGGCAGGCCGGGTCGTGGGGCCGCTCGCAGCCGTCGCCGTGGTGGCGGCGGCGTTCGGCCCGCTCACCGCCACCGTGGCCTGGCAGGACAGCTCCTACAAGGGTGTCAACACCTTCAACCTCGTCTACACCGTCGTGCTCGAGGAGATCCCCGGCGCCACCGCTGAACTGGGACTCACCCCCGAGGCCCAGTCCTACGCCGGGAACGCGTACTTCCCCAACGGTCCCGCCGGTGTACCCGGCGCCGACGAGATCATCGCCAAGGGCAGCGAGTACCGCACCCGGGCGTGGGAGGTCCTCGCCGCTCACCCCGGCGCGGCGCTGACCGCGCTGTCGGTCGGCGTGGTGGCCACCGAGAGCCGCGATCTCGTCTACCTGCCGTCGCGGAAGTGGTTGCCGGGGATGGTGTGGACAGCGCCGGAGCCCACCGTCGCGGGCAGCCAGGGCGCGGACCGGGAGAGCCTGCGCGCGTGGCTGTCGTCGGTGGCGCTGCCGTGGAAGCCGTGGGCGGTCGCGGTCCTCGGTCTGCTGGCGGGGGTGTTCGCGCTGTTGCGCCGCACGAACCGGGCGCTCACGGTCCTGTGCCGCACCGCGGGCGTCGCCGCCCTGATCGGTCTGGGTGTGGTCGCCCTCGCGATCCTCGGCGACGGGTACTTCGAGGTCGCCAAGCACGTCTGGCTCGCCGCCTACCTGTTCGACGTGACCCTCCTGGCGCTGGTCGGCGCCGCGGTGGTCGCCGTCGTCACCGCGGTGCGCCGCCGCTCCGCGCCCGACGGGGCCGAGACGGTCGAGGCGTCGAGCGCGGAGCCGGTTCCCACGGGCGGCGGTGACGGCAGGCCCGCGAACGGGACTGCCTGACCGGGAGCGGGGTCAGGCGGCCACCGGTTCGAGCGGCGCCACCACCTCCGCGCGGCGGGACGCGCGGGCGGCCAACAGCAGCAGCACCAGGCCCAGCGCGCCGACGATCGCGGCGATCGGGGCCAGGGCGAGGATGCCCGCCGTGCCGATGACGAAGCCGCCGAACAGGCCGGACAGGCCGACGCCGAGGTAGACGGCGGAGGCGTTGACCGACAGCAGCAGTCCGCTGTCCGAAGGGGACAGTTCGATCAGCCAGTTCTGGATCGGCGGGTTCACCGACCAGGTCACCAGGCCCCACGCGAACAGCGCGATCCCCGCCCCCACGACGGTCGTGGCGGTGAGGGGCAGTGTCGCGAGCACGACGGTGAAGGCGGTGAACACGACCAGCAGCGGGCGCCTGCTGCCGAAGCGGTCGGTGAGCCTGCCGCTGAGGGTGTTGCCGACCGCACCGCCGAGGCCGTAGACGAGCAGCAGCACGCTGAGGGTGGTGCCGCTGACGCCCGCGGTGGCCGCGAGCAGCGGGGCGATGAAGGTGAACACGGCGAACGCCGCGAGGCAGCCCGCCACCGTCATGCCGAGCACGAGCTGCGCGCGCGGGTCGGCCGCGGCGGCCAGGCGGGCGCGGATCGGCACGTGCGGGGGCGCCGCCACCCGGGGCATGCCGATCCAGGTGGCCGCCGCCGCCAGCGCGGACACGCCCGCGACCAGGGCGAACACCCCGCGGTAGCCGATCGGGTCGCCGAGCAGGCTGCCCGCGGGCACACCGATGATCAGGGCGAAGGTGAGCCCGCCGAACACGGTGGCGACCGCGCGGCCGCGGTGGTCCGGCGGGGACAGGACGGTGGCGACGTTCGTGGCGACGGGTGTGAACACCGCCGCGCCGAGCGCGCTGACGACCCGGGCGACGAGCAGCAGCGCGTAGTTCGGGGCGAGCGCGGCGAGCAGGTTGCCCAGTGCGGTCAGGCCCAGGGCGGCGACCAGCAGGGTGCGCCGCTCCCAGCGGCCGGTGGCGGTGGCCAGCAGCGGGGACGCGATGGCGTAGGCGATGGCGAACACGGTCACCAGTTGGCCCGCGGTGGCGGTGGAGACGTCGAGTTCGCGGCTCACGGCGGGCAGCACGCCGGAGACGATGTACCCGCTGGAGCCGACGGTGAAGGCACCGACGGCGAGCAGGTGGATGCGGGCGGACATGGCACTCCCGGGGGACGGCTGGTCGATCCGAACTTGGTACGACGGGGATCGTAGTACGTCACTGGTCGAACTACGATGTATTTCGTATCATGGACGGGTGACCGAGGAGTTGCCGCACCCGGAGCGGGCCGACATCCGGATCGAGGCCGTGCTGCACGCGCTGGCCGACCCGATACGGTTGATGATCGTGCGCGAGCTGTCCACGCTGCCCGAGGGCACCCCGTGCGGCAGCATCGACCTGCCGATCAGCAAGTCGACCCGCACCCACCACATCCGCGCGCTGCGCGAGGCGGGTGTGGTCCGGGTCCGCCCCGAGGGCACCGCCCGCATCACCACCCTGCGCCGCGACGACCTCGATGCCCTCTACCCCGGCCTGCTCGACGGCATCCTCAACGCCCCGCACTGAACCCCGCGCTGTCAGGCCCGCGCGGCCTCCGGTTCCACGGCGGGGAAGTCGCGCAGGGAGCGCAGTGGCGAGCAGAACAGCCACAGCGGCGCCGGCAGCCCGCCGACAGCGGTGGTCCACAGCGCCGCGCGCAGCCCGGTCGCGGTGGCGAGCGCGCCACCGAGGAGCCCGGCGAGCGGGATGACCCCCCACACGAGGAACCGCACGGTGGCGTTCATG
This sequence comes from Actinokineospora spheciospongiae, assembly GCF_003182415.1. NCBI lineage: Bacteria > Bacillati > Actinomycetota > Actinomycetes > Pseudonocardiales > Pseudonocardiaceae > Actinokineospora > Actinokineospora spheciospongiae. The sequence goes on from NZ_QHCP01000010.1 coordinate 187,745, forward strand.
CGACCCAGCAGGTGGTCGGGGCACAGCCGCTGCCGGAAGCTGACCTGGATGACGTTGTAGACCACCACGCCGAACGAGCCCGCGAACGAGCCCACCGCGAACACGACCAGCCCGGGACCGGACGTGGTCAACGGGATCAGCAGCCCCGAGGCGGCGCCGAGGACGGCGGACTCGAGCATCGCGCGGACCTGCCCGAAGCGGCGGGCCACGCGCGCCACCAGGAACGCCCCCGCCACGGCCCCGACCCCGCCCGCGGACAGCAGCAGCCCGACCGCCCCAGCGGACTGGCCGAGGTCGCGCACCAGGAACACGACGACCAGGGCGTTGCGCGCGGCCAGGAACAGGACCGTGGTCATGGCGTTGAGGGTGATGGTGCGCAGGGTGGCGTGCCGCCAGACGAACGACACGCCCTCGGCGAGGTCGCGGCGGAGGCTGGACCGGGCCCGTTCGGGCCGTGCCGGTTCGACCACCTCGATCCTCGACAGCCACGCCGCCGACCATAGGAAGCTCAGCGCGTCGACCGCCAGGGCGAGGGGCGCGGTGAGCCACTGGACCAGCCCGCCCGCCGCCGATGGGCCCACGACCGACGCGACCGTGCGGCTGGCCTCCAGTTTGGCGTTGCCGTCAACCACCTGGTCGCGGCCCACCAGGGACGGCAGGTACGACTGGTGCGCGACGTCGAAGAAGACGCCGCACAGGCCCGCGAGGAAAACCGCCAGGCAAAGGTGCGGCAGCGTCAGCGCGCCCGCGAGCGCGGCCACCGGGATGGACCCGAGGACCACGGCGCTGACGAGGTCCGCCGTGATCAGGACCGGTTTGCGGCGCACGCGGTCGCACCACACGCCCGCCGGGAGACCGATGAGCAGGAAACCCAGCGCCTGCACGTTGCGGCAGTCAACCGGTGGACCGCCCGTGGTGCCGCTCCCCCGGCGGCACCACGGGTGGTGGATCAGCCCGCGATGACCTCGCGCAGCCGGGCGGCGAAGGCGGTCGGGTCCTCGGCGAAGCCCACGTGCCCGCCGGGGAAGTACGTCGGGGTCGTGGACAGGGCGGCGGCCAGCGCCACGGAGGTGCGCTCGCAGAGTTCACCGGTGGAGTCCTCGCCGAGACCGACGAGCAGGCGGACCGGGCTCGCCCGCAGGGCGTCGAGGTCGGGGAACCAGGCGGTGGTGGGGCGCAGCATGTGGTTGTTCTGGTAGTCGGCGTCCGCGACCTCCTGCGGGGTGCGGGAACTGCCGAACATCTCCAGGATGAACTCCTCCGGCAGGTCCAGGTTGGCCAGGGCCAGGAACTTGCGGCCCGCGGCGAGCGGGTCGCCCGCCCGGTGCGTGGCGATGATGTCCTCGGTCTTGGCGCGCAGGTCCTCGTGGTCGTCGAGGAGGCGGGTGAGCGGGGGCTCGTGCGCGATCACCACCCGGCACAGCCCCGGTTCGGCCTGGGCCAGCGCCAGCGCGCTGACCGCGCCGCCGCTGGAGCCCAGCACCACGGCGGGACCGGCGTCGGCGTGGCGGATGAGGCGGGCGAGGTCGTCGGCGCGCTGCTCGGGGGTGGAGTCCCGCTCGGGGTCGTCCAGGCGGCTGCGGTTGATGCCGCGCGGGTCGGTGGTGAGAATCGTGTGGTCGGGGGCGAGCAGGTCGGCGAGCCCGGCGAACGGGTGGGCGTCCATCGGGGCGCCGACCAGGACGACCAGCGGGCCGGAGCCTCGGCGCTCGAAGTACAGCTCGCCGTCGGGTACGCGCAGTGTCGAGCCGGTCACGGTGGTGGTGCCGTTCATGTGAGCCTCCTGGGAAACCTGCTGTGCACCGGGTGTGACCGGCCCGGTCGGGCAGAATCATCGGCCATGGGCGACCTGCTGCACTCCGACGACCTGGCGCGCGCCCGCGACGGCGACGACACCGCGTTCACCCGCCTCGTCGAACCGCTGCGCCGCGAGCTGCACGCGCACTGCTACCGGATGCTGGGCTCCACCCACGACGCCGAGGACGCCTTGCAGGACGCGCTGGTCCGGGCCTGGCGCGGGCTCCCCGGGTTCACCGGCCGGGGCACGCTGCGGTCCTGGTTGTACACCGTGGCGACGCGCACCTGCCTGGACACCGCGCGGTCGCGCGGTCGCCGCGCCCTGCCGGTGGACCTGGGGCCGTCGAGCACCCACGCCGTCCTCGGCGACATCCCGCTGACCGACGTCGCCTGGTTGGAGCCGTTCGCCGAGCAGCCGGGGGCGGCCTACGAGCAGCGCGAGACCGTGGAGCTGGCGTTCGTCGCCGCGGTGCAGCACCTGCCCGCCAACCAGCGGGCGGCGCTGCTGCTGTTCGAGGTGCTCGGCTTCTCCGCCGCCGAGATCGCCGAGGTCATGGACACCTCCACCGCCTCGGTGAACTCCGCGCTGCAACGGGCCCGCAGGGTCGTGGCCGAGCGGGTCCCGGTGCCCAGCCAGCAGCGGACCCTGCGGATGATCGGCGACGCGCGGCTGCGCGAGGTCGTCACCGGGTACGCCACCGCCCTGGAGCGCGGCGACGCCGACGCCCTGGTGGCGCTGCTGACCGAGGACGTCACGTGGTCGATGCCGCCGCTGCCGCACTGGTACCGGGGGCTGGACGCGGTGGTGGACTTCGCCACGCGCGTCCCGCTGAGCACCTGCGGTTCCTGGCGGCACGTCCCGGTCACGGCCAACGGGCAGGCCGCGGTGGCCGCCTACCTGCGCGACGACACCGCCGCGGAGCACACGGCCTGGGCGATCAACGTGCTGACCCTGCGCGGCGACCGGATCGCCGAGGTCACCTCGTTCATCGGCGCGGCCCACTTCGCCGCGTTCGGGCTGCCCGCCGCACTGCCCTAACCCGCGGGGGTCACGGGGCGGGCACCCGGCCGGGGAAGGCCGTGCCGAGCAGGTCGAGCATGGTGGTGGCCTTGACCGCGGTCTCCTCGAACTCAGCGTCCGGGTCCGACAGGGCGGTGACCGCGCCGCCGACGCCGAAGGACACCTCCCCCGGGCGGACCACCAGCGTGCGGATCACCACGCTGAGGTCCACCGCGCCGGTGGTGGCGAAGTAGCCGATGGCCCCGGAGTAGACCCCCCGCGGGCCGCCTTCGAGCCGGTCGAGGATCTCCATCGTGCGCTCCTTGGGCGCCCCGGTCATCGAGCCGCCCGGGAACGCCGCGCGCACGCAGTCCACCGGGGACCGGTCCGGGGCCAGCCGGGCGCGCACCGTGCTGACCAACTGGTGGACGGTCGCGTACGTCTCCACCTCGAACAGGCCGGGCACGCTCACCGACCCCGTCTCGGCGGTGACCCCCAGGTCGTTGCGCACCAGGTCCACGATCATCAGGTTCTCGGCCCGGTCCTTCTCCGAGGCGGCCAGCTCCGCCCGCAGGGCGGCGTCGGCCTCGGGGGTGGCCCCGCGCGGGCGGGTGCCCTTGATCGGGCGCGACTCCACCGCCCCGGCGGCGGTGATCGACAGGAACCGCTCCGGCGACGTGCTCAGCACCGACAGCGGCCCGAACCGCAGCAGCGCGCCGAACGGGGCCGGGCTGGCCCGGCGCAGGTGCCGGTAGGCGGTCCACACGTCGGTGTCGGCGGCGGCGGTGAGCTGGTTGGTCAGGCACACCTCGTAGCTCTCGCCGCGGTCGATCGCGGCGTGGCACTCGGCGATGCGGGCCAGGTAGGCGGCCCGGTCGTGCCGGGCGGTCAGCGGCCCGGTCGGGACCAGCCCGGTGCCCCCCGGCCCGGCCGCGCGGGGGCGGCGGGCCAGGGCGGTGAGGCGGGCGGCGGTGTCGGTCTGCCACCGCTCGTCCCCGGCGAAGGCCAGCAGGTGCAGCTCGCCGGTGCCGTGGTCGACGGCCACGGCCCGGTCGGCGAAGACGAGCTGGGCGTCCGGGTCGCGGGCGGGGTGGGCGCGGGCGCCGCCGCACTCGGCCTTCAGCTCGTAGCCGAGGTGGCCGACCCAGCCGAGGGCGAAGCCGAACGGCAGGTCCGGGGCGTGCGCGCGGTGCGCGGCCAGGTCGCGGTCGAGCCAGTCGAAGAAGGGGCCCGCCACCACCTCGACCCGGCCGTCCGCGCCGGTGACGCGGACCAGGCCGGTGCCGACGTCGGCCGCGGCGGTCCTGGCCAGGGGGCCGCTCGCGTCGCCGAGGAAGGAGAAGCCGCCGCCCGCCGCGCTGTCGAGCCAGAACGCGTGCGGGGAGTCGCGGTACAGCTCGGCGAAGACCTCCTCGGCGGTGACCGGCAGCGTCAGCCGCTCGACCACCACCCGCAGCGGTGCGGGCGCGGGCGGCGGCTGCGGGCGCGTCACCGCGACGGCGGTCTCCCTCGGGTGCTCCTCGCGCCAGGCCAGGGACAGGCGGTGGAAGTTGGCCAGCAGCTCGGGCCCGTGCTCGGTGCAGATCGACTCCGGGTGGAACTGCACGCCCCAGGCGGGGCGGTGCCGGTGCCGCACGCCCATCAGCACCCCGTCGTCGCTCCAGGCGGTGGCCTCCAGGTCGGCGGGCACGTCGTGGACGGACAGCGAGTGGTAGCGCACCACCTCGGTCGGCGACGGGATGCCCGCGAACAGGTCGCGGCCGTCGTGGCGCACGGCGGAGAGCCTGCCGTGGCGCACCTCCGGCGCCGGTCCCACCCGCGCCCCCGCGAGCAGGCACAGGCCCTGGTGGCCCAGGCACACGCCGAGCAGCGGCTGCCGGGCCAGCTCCAGCACCGCCCGGCTCAGGCCCAGGTCGCGCGGGGTGCCGGGGTGCCCGGGGCCGGGACCGACGACGACGTTGTCGAAGTCGGCGAGCCGGGCCGGGTCCCACGGCTCGTCGTGGCGCAGGACCGTCGGCCGCACCCCGTCGAGGACGGCCAGCGCCTGCACCAGGTTGTGCGTGAACGAGTCGTGGTTGTCGACGACCAGGGTGCGCACCGAGCCCCTCCCGCTGAACGGCAACTGTGGATTTGCTGACGCACAGTTGTTTGTAACCCGACGTCCCCCGGCCTGCCTTCTCTGTCTTGATGGGTGACGACCGTGCAGCACGTCGCGCCGCAGGGAGGGCGAGCCATGCCACAGCGACAGAGCGGACCTGCCCGGGGCGGCCGTGATGCTACCGCCCCCGAACCGGTGCCCGAGCAGCGCGCGGGCGCCCACGACCGGTCTGAGCTGCGCGGACAGCACACCGACACCGGGACGGGCACCGAGAGCACAGTGGACCGGGACACCCCCGGGACCACCGCCGAACGAGGAGGTGCGGCCCTGGTCGCGCACGCGGTCACCCCGGACGCCTTCGGCCCCGCCGAACAGCGCGGCGAGCCCGGTTCCGCCGACCTGCTGCCCAGGGTGGCGCTGCGCTGGCCGCGCTGGCCCGCCGCGCTGCGGGTCAACCGCGTGCTGCGCGGCCTGCTCGGCGACCTGCTGGCGATGGTCGTCGCGGCGCTGGACGTGTGGCTGGTGATCCCGCCGGACGCGCCGCCGTGGTCGATCTGGCTGTCCTGGCTGGCGGTGCCCGCGATGCTGCTGCGCAGGCACGTGCCGTTCGTGGCGCTGCTCGTCGCCATCCCCGGCTTCTTCTACGGCTGGGCCCAGCTCGCGGCCATGATCGCGCTGGGCTCGCTGGCCAGGCTGGACAAGGCCCGCTGGCGCACCTGGGTCGGCGCGGCGCTGGTCTGGGTGTCGCGGTTCGTGGTGTGGCCGTGGGCGGACTTCGTCGCCACGACCTGGCGCGAGCACATCCTCGACGCCATCTACGGGGTGATCGTGGCCGGGATGCCGCTGGCGATCGGGTTGCTGCTGACCATGCGCTCGGAGCTGTTCGCCCGCATCCGGCAGCTCGACCGCAGCCGGGAGCGGGAGAAGCGGCTGTACGCGGCGACGGTGCGCTCGGCGGAGCGGGCGAAGCTGGCCAGGGAGATGCACGACGTGGTGTCGCACCAGGTCACGCTGATCGCCATGCAGGCGGGCGCGCTGCAGGTCGGGGCCAGGGACGACGAGGCCCGCGAGGGCGCCGAGACCATCCGCGTGCTGAGCACCCGCACCCTGGAGGAGCTGCGCGAGCTGGTCGGCGTGCTGCGCTCCGGCGGGGACGAGGTGGACGCCCAGCCGGGCCTGGAGGAGGTCGGCGACCTGGTCGACAACGACGACGTCAAGATCAACGTCGCCATCGACGCCTCACCGGAGCAACTGCCCGGGCCGGTCTCGCGGGCGGCGTACCGGACGGTGCAGGAGGCGCTGACCAACGTCCGCAAGCACGCGTCGGGCTCGCGCGCCTCGGTCCGGGTGCGCACCTCGGGCGAGGCGCTGCTGGTCGAGGTGCACAACGACCGCCCCCGGCGCCGCCGCGGCCCGGGGCTGCCCTCGGGCGGGCACGGCCTGCTGGGGCTGCGCGAGCGGGCCACCCTGCTCGGCGGCACCTTCGACGCGGGCCCCACCGCCGAGGGCGGTTTCCGCGTCCGCGCCACCTACCCCCTGGTCGGCTGAGCGGGGCCGGAACGCACGAGACCCCGCTCCCGGGGTTCCGGGGCGGGGTCTGGCGCGTGTCGCCTACAGCTCGCGCTTGGCGCGCAGCTTGGCGAGGGCTTCGGCGAGGATGGCCTCGCCGTCCTCGTCGGAGCGGCGTTCCTTCACGTACGCCAGGTGCGTCTTGTAGGGCTCGTTGCGCGGCGCCTTGGGCGGCGCCTGCTCGTCCAGCCCGCCGGGGAGACCGCACCGTGGGCAGTCCCACGACTCGGGCCGCTCGGCTTCCAGGGCGAACGAGGGACGGGACTCGTGCCCGTTCGCGCACCAGTAGGACACCCGCTGACGGGGTGCCGACTCACCGCGCTCGGACTCACCCATCGGACCAGCACCGACCCGGGTGCCCCGGATCGCGTTGCCACCGGCCATTGATGTTCACACCCCCACCGCGTGATTCGACCCGGCGCCATGCCCACGCCGGATCACGGAAAACGAAACGCCCCCATGGTGGGGGCGCACTCAGGAAACCTTGACCAGCAGCCCGAGGCCGACGACGCAGATGATCCAGATCGAGCCCACGAACAGGGTGATCCGGTCCAGGTTCTTCTCGACGACGCTCGAACCGGAGAGGCTCGACTGCATCCCACCCCCGAACAGCGAGGAGAGGCCGCCACCCCGACCGCGATGCAGCAGCACCAGCAGGATCAGCAGCAGGCTGGTGACGATGAGCGCGATCTGCAGGATCAGAACAGCAGTCATTTCATCCTCGCTGTCGAGACGGTGGAGAACACAGGCTACCTGGTGACCGCGCCGAGTTCGACCACCGCCCCACAACGGAAGTCCCGCAGTTCCGCCGCCCTTTTGCCGCAGGCGCCGAAGCTCGTGCGGACGCACGTGCAGTACCGGGTTGGTCTGGACCATTCGGGCGAATTTGTTGTGTTTCAGAACAAACCGGGCCGATACTCGACCCACCCCCGCACCCCGTCGTCCAACAAGGGAGTCGGCCGATGATCACCCGGAGGACCCTCCTCGGCGGCCTCGCCGCCGCAGCCGCCACCGCACCGTTCACGGGCTCCGCGCTCGCGTCCGCCACGCCCCGCGCGTCCCTCGCCCTGACCCTGGTCAACAGCACCGGCGCCCACGCGGGCAAGACCCTGTGGGCCTACGTCGTCGGCACCAACCTCGCCACCGGCAGGCAGTCCCGAGTCACCGCCGACGGCGCCCTGGTCCCGGTCTCCACCGCCGACAACGGCGGCGACGGCTACACCGACTACGCGATCGCGGTCAACGGCAGCCGCACCATCCCCCTGCCGCAGGGCATGTCCGGCCGGATCTACCTGTCGGTCGGCGACAAGCTCAAGTTCCGCGCCAACCCCGGCGACGCCCTGGCGTACCCGGCGGGCTGGGTCAGCACCGACCCGAACTACCGCGTCCTGCACGACTGCGTGGAGTTCACCTACGACGGCTCCGGGATGCACTGCAACACCACGATGGTCGACATGCTGTCGGTGCCGATGAGCATCGACCTCGTGGGCAACCGCACCCAGTCCGCCGGACGGCTCGTCGCGGGCGGCCGATCCCGGGTGTTCCAGTCCATGCGCGCCCAGTCGGGCTTCTCGAACCTGGTGATCGACGACCTCCGGGTCATCGCCCCCGGCCACGGCCTGAACGCGGGCCGCTTCTCCGGTGGTTACCTGGCAGGCCACATCGACGAGGTCTGGTCCCGCTATCGAGGCCAGAACATGGTGGTCAACGCCAACAACACCACGTTCACCGGCCGCGTCCAGGGCGACCTGTTCGTGTTCGACCGGGGGGTGCGCGCGTTCGCCAAGCCCTCCACGCGCGACGTCCTGTTCTGCGACGGCACCCTCGCCGCCCCCAACGACGGGGTCACCGGCCCGGTGGCGGCGGTACTGGGCGCCGGACTCAACCGGGGCATCCTGCTCAACACCCCACAGCAACCCGTCACCGACGCCGGGTCGTACTACCGGATCGCCCAGTGCAACCACTACTCGCGGATCATGCACAAGAACACAGTGGACAGAAAGGCCTACGGCTTCGCCTTCGACGACGTGTGCGAACACGCCCCGTACATCGAAGACGGCGCCCCCAGGACGATGACGGTCACCGCCACGCCCTTCTGACGCCGTGGTGGGCGGGCTCCCGGCCCGCCCACCGGGGCAAGACACCAGCAGGTAAGCGAATGGCTGTTGAGCAAGCAGAGTGGTTGCGGGTCCGGCAGGCGCCCGGGGCACGCGGACGCAAGCTGGAGAACCGGCTGAGCTAACGGCTCACCGGGATCACCCCCCGGGCGGGCGGGGGCCTGCGGCTGTGGCACTTCGGGCTGGTGGTGGAGCCGCTGGAACTCGGGGGTGCAGCAGCTCACCGTGGCCGTGCTCGACGCCCCGGTGTTCGACCGGTTGTTCGCGGGGATGGTGGCGGTCAACGACGAGGGGCGGGTTGTCGGGCGGGGTGGCAGGCACATCCCGTTCACGGCCGAGGCGATCCGCCGCCTGGACCCCCGGCTGTCGGCGAACGGGCTGACGCTGCTGCACCGGGCGTGGCGGGCTCGGGATGTGTTGCCGGCTCACCTCTAGGCTGGCGGGATGGGGTGGGATCTGAGCGAGCTGATCGCGGAGTACGACGTGCCGGGCGCGCAGGTGGCCGTGCTGGCGGGCGGGGAGATCCGGGACGAGGCCGCGGGCGTGTTGAGCCTGCGCACGCGGGTCGAGGTGACGGCCGACTCGGTGTTCAAGATCGGGTCGATCACCAAGGTCTGGACGGCCACGCTCATCCAGCAGTTGGTGGACGACGGTGTCCTGGACCTCGACCGCGCCCTTCGCGACTACATCCCCGGCTTCCGGCTGAGCGACCCGGGCGCGACCGGGTCGCTGACCGCCCGTCACCTGCTCACCCACACCGGCGGCGTCGACGGCAACCACTTCATCGACACCGGCCGCAACGACGACGCGGTTGAGAAGTTCGTCGCCACCCTGGCCGACGCGGTGCACCCTTTCTCGCCGGGTACCGTCTTCTCCTACTCCAACAGCGGGTTCGCGGTGCTCGGCAGGCTGGTGGAGGTGTTGCGCGGCAAGCCGTTCCACGACGTGCTCCGCGAACGCCTGGTGAGACCGCTGGGGCTGCGCACCGTTGCCACCGACGCGGAGGAGGCGATCCTGCACCGCGCCGCCGTCGGCCACGTCGAGGTGGGTGGGGAACTCGTGCCCACGACGACGTGGGCGGTGTCCTACTACGCCGCGGCCAGCGGGTCCTACCTCGCGATGAGCGCGCGGGAGCTGATGGAGTTCGTCCGCCTGCACCTGACCGACCCGGCTCTTGCGGTGCTGCGCGAACCCCAGCTCGACTCCGTCCCGGACTTCGGCGGCGGCATCCTCGGCTGGGGGCTCGGCTGGATGCTCCACCGCGACGGCGTCGTCGGGCACACCGGGGTTTCCAAGGGGCAGAAGGCTTTCCTGCGCGTCGCCCCCTCGGCCGGGGTGGCGGTGGCCGTGCTGACCAACAGCACGCGCGGCGAGCCGCTGGCCCACGACATCCTCAGCGCGGCGCTCGGGGACCTCGCGGGCGTCGAGACGACACCACCGCCGGTGCCACCCGCGGACCCCACCCCGATCGACGCCGACCGCATGTGCGGCACCTACCGCACCACCCTGTACGACACCACCCTCACCACCGACGGCGACCGCGCGTTCCTGGTCCAGCGCCCGCGCAACGACCTCGCCAGGTCCTTCCTCGGCAAGTCCGAGGACCGCTTCGAGGTCGTCCGCCTCGGCGACAGCTCGATCATCACCGCCGAACCCCGGGCGGGCGCCCACCAGGTCCTGTCCCTGGTCGGCTCCGACGGGCACGGCCGCGCCCGCTTCCTGCACAACGGCGCCGCCGCCCACCGGGTCCCCTGAAAGGCGCAGGGGCGCCGGGGGAATCCCCCGGCGCCCCTGACGACCGAACCCCGACTACGGCAGCGGGCCGCCCGCCGCCAGGGCGCAGAGCTTGGTGAACTCGTCCGCCTGGAGGCTGGCGCCGCCGACGAGGGCGCCGTCGATGTCCTCCTGGGCGACCAGTTCGCCGATGCTGCCCGACTTCACCGAACCGCCGTAGAGGACGCGCACGGCCGAGGCGACCTCGTCGCCGTACTTCTCGGCGAGCTTGCCGCGCAGGGCCTTGCAGACCTCCTGGGCGTCGGTGGCGGTGGCGACCTTGCCGGTGCCGATGGCCCACACCGGTTCGTAGGCCACCACGACCTTGGACACCGCGTCGGCCTTGAGGCCCTTGAGCCCGGCCACCAACTGCTCGGTGCAGTGGTCGACGTGGCCGCCCGCCTCGCGGACCTCCAGGCGCTCGCCCAGGCACAGGATCGGGGCGATGCCGTGCTTGAGGGCCGCCTTGACCTTGGCGTTGACCAGTTCGTCGGTCTCGCCGTGGTACTCGCGGCGCTCGGAGTGCCCGACCGTCACGTACGAGCAGCCCAGCTTGGCCAGCATGGGGCCGGAGACCTCGCCGGTGTAGGCGCCGGAGTCGTACCTCGACACGTCCTGGGCGCCGTAGCGCAGCAGGAGCTTGTCGCCGTCCACCATGGTCTGGATGGAGCGGATGTCGGTGAACGGCGGCAGCACGGCCACCTCCACCTTCGCGTAGTACTTCTCCGGCAGCGAGAACGCGATCTTCTGCACCAGGGCGATGGCCTCGAGGTGGTTGAGGTTCATCTTCCAGTTGCCCGCGATGAGGACCTGCCTGGCCATCACGCCTCCAGCACAGCGACGCCGGGGAGTTCCTTGCCCTCCAGGTACTCCAGCGACGCGCCGCCGCCGGTCGAGATGTGCGAGAAGCCGTCCTCGGGCAGGCCCAGCAGCCGCACCGCGGCCGCCGAGTCGCCGCCGCCGACGACCGAGTAGGCCGGGGAGTCGACGATGGCCTTGGCCACGCCGCGGGTGCCCTCGGCGAACGGGGCCAGCTCGAACACGCCCATCGGGCCGTTCCAGAACACGGTGCCCGCGCCCGCGATGACGTCGGAGTACCGCTCGACGGTGATCGGGCCGATGTCCAGGCCCTTCCACCCCTCGCGGATGTTGGCCGCGAGCACGGTCTGGGTGTTCGCCTCGGCGGAGAAGTCGTCGGCGATGACCACGTCGGCGGGCAGCAGCACCTTGCCGGGGTGCTCGGCCAGCAGCTTCTTGCAGGTGTCGATCATGTCGGCTTCCAGCAGCGAGTCGCCGACGCCGAGGCCCTCGGCGGCCAGGAAGGTGAAGCACATGCCGCCGCCGACGAGGATCGCGTCCACCTTGGGCAGCAGCGACTCGATCACGGCCAGCTTGTCCGACACCTTCGACCCGCCCAGCGCCACCACGTACGGGCGGCGGGGCTCACCGGTGAGCTGCTTGAGCACCTCGACCTCGGCCAGCACCAGACCGCCCGCGTAGGCGGGGAGCCGGGTGGCGACGTCGTAGACCGAGGCCTGCTCGCGGTGCACCACGCCGAAGCCGTCGGAGACGAACACGTCCGCCAGCACCGCGTAGGCGTCGGCGAGCGCGCCGCGCTCGGCCTCGTCCTTGCTGGTCTCGCCCGGTTCGAAGCGGACGTTCTCCAGCAGCAGCACCCCGCCGTCGGGCAGCTTGGCGACCTCGGCCTTCGCCGACTCGCCGACCACGTCGGCGGCCAGCACGACCGTGCTGCCGAGCAGGTCGGCCAGCCGCGCGGCGACCGGGGCCAGCGAGTACTTCTTGTCCGGGGTGCCCTTGGGGCGGCCCAGGTGCGCGGCCACCACGACCTTGGCGCCCGCGCCGGTGAGCGCGCGCAGCGTCGGCAGGGCGGCCTTGATCCGGCCGTCGTCGGTGATGGTGTCGCCGTCGAGGGGGACGTTGAGGTCGGCGCGCACGAGCACGCGCCGACCCGCCACACCCTCGGCGATCAGGTCGTCCAGGGTTTTCACTGTGGTCCGTCTCAGAGCTTGGAGGCGACGAGCGCGGTCAGGTCGGCGAGGCGGTTGGAGTAGCCCCACTCGTTGTCGTACCAGCCGACGACCTTCACCAGGTTGCCGGTGACCTTGGTCAGCGGCGCGTCGTAGATGCACGACGCCGGGTCGGTGACGATGTCGGAGGACACGATCGGGTCGGTGTTGTAGCGCAGGATGCCCTTGAGCGGGCCCGCGGCGGCGGCCTGGTAGGCCTCCTGCACCTCGTCGAGGGTGACGTCGCGGGACAGGGTCACCGTCAGGTCGGTGGCCGAGCCGGTCGGCACCGGGACGCGCAGCGCGTAGCCGTCGAGCTTGCCCTTGAGCTCGGGCAGCACCAGGCCGATCGCCTTGGCGGCGCCGGTGGAGGTGGGCACGATGTTCAGCGCGGCGGCGCGGGCGCGGCGCAGGTCCTTGTGCGGGGCGTCCTGCAGGTTCTGGTCCTGGGTGTAGGCGTGGATGGTGGTCATGAGACCGCGCTCCACGGTGAACGAGTCGTGCAGCACCTTCGCCAGCGGGGCCAGGCAGTTGGTGGTGCAGGAGGCGTTCGAGATGACCGTCTGCGAGCCGTCGTAGGCGGCCTCGTTGGCGCCGAGCACCACGGTCAGGTCCTCGCCCGAGGCGGGCGCGGAGATGATGACCTTCTTGGCGCCGCCCTCGTCGACGTGCTTGCGGGCGTCGGCGGCCTTGGTGAAGAAGCCGGTCGACTCGACCACGACGTCGACGCCGAGGTCCTTCCAGGGCAGCTTGCCCGGGTCGCGCTCGGCGAGCGCCTTGATGGTGTGGTCGCCGACCTTGATGCCCTCGTCGGTCACCGACACGTCCTGGGGCAGGCGGCCCAGGATGCTGTCGTACTTGAGCAGGTGCGCCATGGTCGCCACGTCACCGAGGTCGTTGAAGGCCACGATCTCGATGTCGTGGTCACTGGCGGCGACCGCCCGCCAGAAGTTGCGACCGATCCGACCGAAGCCGTTGACACCAACGCGAACCGTCACCTGTGTCTCCTCTTTGCGACTGGGTGCTTCTTGCGAACCTCTTGACCGGGAACCCTAGCGCCCGGACGGCCGGACGCAGGTCAGGAGGTCAGCGGTCTCTCTTTATCGAATCAGATCGGTGTGGTGATCGCCAGACCGATCTGCGCGCGGCGTGGTTTTTGTCTCCGGGCGCGCACCCGCCGCCCCCGGCTCGTGCGCCCGCGCGACCTTCGGACACCGCTCGGCCGCCACCCCTGGACAACCCCCGGAAAACAGCGGAGCGGGGTTCACCGACCCCCACGCCCGGTGAACCCCGCTCCGTCTCCCCCATCCCGGATGCCCCTCCCCCAAGCGGCACCCGAGCCTCACACCAGTAGAAGAGTTCCGGGTGCCACCCCGGATACACGATGAGACCCAGGTCACAAATTCCGGCGACGGTCGGTGATTCCCGACCAAGATCCACCGACGGTGGACCGCTGAACCGAGCGGTGCTCACCCGCGCGGTTCCCGCCCGGGGCGGGAACCGCCTCAGGCGTCGGCCTCGAGCATGTCCGGGGTGACCGCGGACTCGGTGTCGGGCAGGCCGAGGTCCTTGGCCCGCTTGTCGGCCATGGCCAGCAGCCTGCGGATGCGGCCCGCGACGGCGTCCTTGGTCATCGGCGGCTCGGAGAGCTGGCCCAGCTCCTCCAGCGACGCCTGCTTGTTCTTGAGCCGCAGCTCCCCCGCCGCGGTGAGGTGCTCGGGCGCCTCCGGGCCGAGGATCTCCATCGCCCGCTGCACCCTGGCCGCCGCGGCCACCGCGGCGCGCGCGGACCGGCGCAGGTTCGCGTCGTCGAAGTTGGCCAGCCGGTTGGCCGTGGCGCGCACCTCGCGGCGCATCCGGCGCTCCTCCCAGGCCAGCACGCTGGAGTGCGCGCCGAGGCGGGTGAGCAGCGCGCTGATCGCGTCGCCGTCGCGGACCACGACCCGGTCGGCGCCGCGCACCTCGCGCGACTTGGCCTGGATGCCCATCCGGCGGGCGGCGCCGACGATGGCCAGCGCGGCCTCCGGACCGGGGCAGGTGATCTCCAGCGCCGAGGAGCGGCCGGGCTCGGTGAGCGAGCCGTGCGCCAGGAACGCCCCGCGCCAGGCGGCCTCGGCGTCGCACACGCCGCCGGAGACGACCGGGGCGGGCAGGCCGCGCACCGGTCGGCCGCGCGGGTCGAGCAGCCCGGTCTGCCGGGCCAGGCCGTCGCCGTCCTTGACCACGCGGACCACGTAGCGGGTGCCCTTGCGCAGGCCCCCGGAGGTGATCACGTGCACGTCGGCGTGGTGGCCGTAGAGGTCGTGGACCTCCTTGCGCAGCCGCCGCGCGGCCGCGCCGGTGTCCAGCTCGGCCTCGACCACCACCCGGCCCGCGACGATGTGCAACCCGCCCGCGAAGCGCAGCAGGGAGGACACCTCGGCCCGGCGGCAACAGGTCTTGGACACCGTGAGCCTGCTCAGCTCGTCCTTGACTGCGGCGGTCATCGCCACTGGTCCTCCTCTCCGGGCCCGGTCCCGGGCGTACCCGGCCTACATCCCACCACGTGCCGCATCGCGGTCCGTGCGCCCCTCACCGTTCGAGCGCGGTGGCCACCGCGCGGGCCACGCTGGCCCCCAGGGCCGCCGGGTCGTGCCGGTCGGCGGCGTCGGCGGCGGCGACGTGGTCGAGCCGGATGTCCGCGCCCAGGGCCTTCGCCGCCTGGCGCAGCCGGTCCGGGACGGGCACCGAGTCCACGTCGGCGATCACCGCGTCCACCCGCAGCCTGGGCGCGTGCTCGGCCAGCACGTCGAGGTGGTGCTCCGGGGAGAACCCCTCCGTTTCCCCAGGTTGGGGGACCAGGTTGAGCACCACGACCCTGGTGGCCCCGGTCCGCACCAGGGCGTCGTGCAGGTCCGGCACCATCAGGTGCGGCAGCACGCTGGTGAACCAGGAACCGGGGCCGAGCAGCACCACGTCGGCGGCCAGGACCGCCGCGACGGCCTCGGCGCAGGCGGTCGGGCGTTCACCCCGGCGGGTGGCCGACAGCAGCCGGATGCGGCGCACCCGACCCGGGGTGGTGGCCACCGCGACCTGCCCGCGGATGTGCCGCACGGTCGCCGGGTCCTCCGCCAGGCCGGTCACGTCCGCCTCGATGTCCACCGGTTCGGGTGACATCGGCAGCACCCGGCCCGCGACCCCGAGCAGCCGGGCCGCCTCGGCGAGCGCGGCCACCGGGTCGCCCACGGTCTCCAGCAGCCCGGCGAGCACCAGGTTGCCCACGGCGTGCCCGGCGAGCGCGCCGGTGCCGCCGAAGCGGTGCCCGAAGACCGTGCCCCACGGCCCGGAATCCGGTCCCGCCAGCGCCAGCAGCGCCTTGCGCAGGTCCCCCGGCGGCAGCAGGCCCAGCTCGCGGCGCAGCCGACCGGAGGAGCCGCCGTCGTCGGCGACGGTGACCACGGCGGTGACGTCCTCGGTGATCCCGCGCAGCGCGGTCAGGGTGGCGTGCAGCCCGTGCCCGCCGCCCAGCGCGACCGCGCGCAGCGGTCGACCGGTCACTCGCGCCCCAGGTCGCGGTGCACGACCTTGACCGCCATGCCGTCCTCGTCGGACAGCCTGCGCGACAGCTCCTCGGAGATCGCCACGCTGCGGTGCTTGCCGCCGGTGCAGCCCACGGCGAGGGTCAGGTAGCGCTTGCCCTCGCGCCGGTAACCGGCGCCGATGAGCCGCAGCAGCTCGTGGTAGCGGTCGAGGAACTCGTCCGCCCCCTCCTGGCTGAGCACGTAGTTGCGCACGTCGGCGTCGCGGCCGGTCTGGTCCTTCAGCTCCGGAATCCAGAACGGGTTGGGCAGGAACCGCACGTCCATCACCAGGTCGGCGTCCATCGGCAGGCCGTACTTGTAGCCGAAGGACAGCACGGTGACCCGGGTGGCGGTGCTCGACTCGGTGCCGAACGCGTCCTCGATCTTGGCCCGGAGCTGGTGCACCGACAGCGTCGAGGTGTCCAGGATCAGGTCGGCCTCCCCGCGCAGCGGCATCAGGAGCTGCCGCTCGGCGGTGATGCCGTCGATCAGCCTGCCCTCGCCCTGCAGCGGGTGGCCGCGGCGCACCGACTCGAACCGGCGGACCAGCACGTCGTCGGTGGCCTCCAGGAACAGCACCCTGGGCTTGTAGCCGCGGGCGTCGAGGTCCTTGATGATCGCCGACAGGTCCTCGGTGAACGCCCGGGACCGCACGTCCATCACCACCGCCACGGTGGTGATCGCGCCCCTGGCCCGGGAACCCAGCTCGACCATGGTGGAGATCAGCTCCGGCGGGAGGTTGTCCACCACGAACCAGCCGAGGTCCTCCAGGCACTTGGCCGCGGTGCTGCGGCCCGCCCCGGACAGCCCGGTGACCACGGCCACCTCGATGCCCGGTCCCCCGACGGGGGGTTGCTCGTCGCGCACTGTCGCCTCGCTCACTGCTGCCTCTCCTGCCCGCCTGCCGCGGCGGTCGTGTCCTGCGCGCCGCCCGCGAGCGCGGTGTGCACGGCGCGGGCGGTGCCCGGTCCGATGCCGGGCACGCTCTCGATCTCCTCGACGCTCGCCGCGCGCAGCCGCTTGAGCGAGCCGAAGTGCTTGATGAGCACCGCCTTGCGGGTGTGGCCCAGCCCGGGCACGTCGTCGAGCGCCGACGCGGTGAGGCGCTTGGAGCGCTTCTGCCGATGGTAGGCGATGGCGAAGCGGTGGGCTTCGTCGCGCACCCGTTGCAGCAGGTAGAGCGCCTCGCTGGTGCGCGGGAGGATGGTCGGGTCCGGGTCGCCGGGCAGCCACACCTCCTCCAGCCGCTTGGCCAGCCCGACCACCGCCACGTCGGTGACGCCCAGCTCGGAGAGCACCTCGGCGGCGGCGTCGGCCTGCGGGCCCGCGCCGTCGACGACGTAGAGGTTGGGCGGGTAGGCGAAGCGGCGCGGTTTGCCGGTCTCCGGGTCGATGCCGGGGGTGGGCCCCTGCCCGCCCGCCTCGCCCGCGTACTTGGCGAACCGGCGCCGGGTGACCTCGGCGATGGCGGCCACGTCGCCCTCGGTGGCGGCCTCGCGGATGGCGAAGCGGCGGTACTCGGACTTGCGCGCCAGGCCGTCCTCGAACACCACCAGCGAGGCGACCACGTCGCTGCCCTGGATGTGGCTGATGTCGACGCACTCGATGCGCAGCGGGGCGGTGTCGAGCCCGAGGCCCTCCTGCAACTCCTGCAACGCCGCCGAGCGGGCCGTCAGGTCGCCCGCGCGGCGCAGCTTGTGCTGGGTGAACGCCTCTTTCGCGTTGCGCTCCACGGTTTCCATCAGCGCCCGCTTGTCGCCGCGCTGCGGCACCCGCAGGGCGACCCGGGAGCCGCGCAGCCCGCTGAGCCAGTCGGCGAGCGCGCCCGCGTCGGTGGGCAGCTCGGGCACCAGCACCTCGCGCGGCACCGGGCTGCCCGCCGAGTCGTCGGCGGGCGGGCTGTCGGTGGCTGTGCCGTCGCTGACCGGGCCGTCGCCGGTCGGGCGGGCGGCGGGCTCGGTGCCGGGCTCGACGATCTCGGCCTGGTCGCCGTAGAACTGGCTGAGGAACTGCTCCACCAGGGCGGGCACCGGGCTGGTGGAGCCCTCCGCGCCGCCCTCCTCCAGCCGGTCGACGACCCAGCCGCGCTGGCCGCGCACCCGGCCGCCGCGCACGTGGAAGACCTGCACGGCGGCTTCGAGGTCGTCGTGGGCGAAGGCGACCACGTCGGCGTCGGTGCCGTCGCCGAGCACCACGGCCTGCTTCTCCAGGGCCCGGCGCAGCGCGCCGATGTCGTCGCGCAGCCGGGCGGCCCGCTCGAACTCCAGCTCGTCGGAGGCCTGGGCCATCTCCCGCTCCAGGCGGCGGACCATGGCGTCGGTCTTGCCGGAGAGGAAGTCGCAGAAGTCGAGCACGATCCCGCGGTGCTCCTCGGCGCTGACCCGGCCGACGCAGGGCGCCGAGCACTTGTCGATGTAGCCGAGCAGGCACGGCCGCCCGATCTGGCCGTGCCGCTTGAACACCCCGGTCGAGCAGGTGCGCGCGGGGAAGACCCGCAGCAGCAGGTCCAGGGTCTCGCGGATGGCCCAGGCGTGCGCGTACGGGCCGAAGTAGCGGACGCCGCGCTTGCGCGGGCCGCGGTAGACGTGCAGCCGCGGGTACTGCTCGTTCAGCGTCACCGCCAGGACCGGGTAGGTCTTGTCGTCGCGGTAGCGGACGTTGAACCGCGGGTCGAACTCCTTGATCCAGTTGTACTCGAGCTGCAGCGCCTCGACCTCGGTCGCCACCACGGTCCACTCGACGCCGCCCGCGGTGGTCACCATCTGCCGGGTGCGCGGGTGCAGCGCGGTCACGTCGGCGAAGTACGAGTTCAGCCTGCTGCGCAGGCTCTTCGCCTTGCCGACGTAGATGACCCGGCCACCCGGGTCGCGGAACTTGTAGACGCCGGGGGCGTCGGGGATGGTGCCGGTGGCGGGGCGGTAGGCGGACGGGTCGGGCACGGCGTCAACCCTACGGCCGGGGTACGACACTCCCGGCCGCAGGGTTGACCGCCGCGGCGCCGATCAGCGCGGGGAACGCCCGAGCCGGTCGCATCGGGCGGGTCAGGCGACGGAGTGCAGGTTCCCGTCGCCGCCGATGACGCAGGCCGCCGCGTCCGCCCCGGAGGTCACGAACTCCGCCACGCAGCGGCCGAGCTGGGCGTGCCCGCGGGCGTTCGGGTGGAAGGACTGCTGGGCCATGTGCACGCCGATGGCGTCGAGACCGCCGGTGACCAGCGCTTCCGGGTCGACCATCAGCCGGTTCTGCCACTCGCTGTCGCGGCTGCCGCTGCACGCCTCGCGGCCCTCGGTGGCCCGGCTGAGGTCCAGGAAGGACACCCCGGCGCGGGTGGCGACGCCGCGCAGCGCCTCGGCCATCTGCGGCACCGCCTCGGTGCGGCCCCACTTGGCGTCGGCGATGCGCAGCGGGCAGCCCTCGGGCCCGTGGGTGGCGGGGTCCATCTTCTCGGTGAGGGGCGAGGAGTACGAGGTCAGCACGAACCGGTAGTCGGTGTCGGCGTACCCGGCCTGGCGCATGGCGGACTTCACGTCGGCGACGGCCGCCTCGACCCGGGGCGCCATGGCCGACAGCCGCCCCGGCCACTGGTCGCGCAGCGCCGCGGAGCAGTCGGACCCGAACGGGTTGAACCACTTGAGGACGCAGTCGATGATGGTGTCGGTGAAGTCGGGGTCGTCGTTGGCGCCGACCTGGAGCACGACCGCGGTCACCCGGTTCTCGGTGGCCACCTGGATCAGCCGCCGCGCCTGGGAGCCCTCGGTGTTGTGGGTGGTGTCGGCGAGGGAGACGTTCGAGGCGTTCGCGCCGGAGCAGGCCAGGTTGACCGCCTTGTCGGCGAGCCGGGTCTGGTGGATCAGCGCGTGCGGGGAGCGGTGGCACCAGTTGCCGCCCTCCCCGTCGGTGCCCGCCTCGTAGTCGCCCGCGCCCTCCCCGGAGATGGCGCTGTCGCCCAGGGACACCACGGCGGTGGGCCGGTCGTCGGCTCGGGCCGGGGTGGTCAGGGCCGGTACGGCGAGTGCCGCGGCCAGCACGGCGGCGACCGCGGTGCCGAGGGTTCGGGCGGGCAGCATGCGGGGGGCCTCCGGGGTTCAGCGACAGCCTAGTGTGACCACCACTCAACCAGGAGTGACCACGCGAAGCCATTACCCGAACGGGTCTGACCCGGTGTCCGTCCCCGGCCACCCGGCCGGGGACGGAAACTCCACAGTGGACCGTCAGGCGAGGACGACGTTCGCGCCGTCGACCTTGACCGCGACCTCCTTGAGGCCGGTCTTCGCCGGGCCCTTGGTGACCGCGCCGTCGGTGCTGGTGAAGGTGCTGCCGTGCCGCGGGCAGGTGATCACACCGGACTGCGGCGCGGTGACCGTGGCGCCCTGGTGCGGGCAGCTCGGGTCGAAGCCCTTGACCGCCGAGCCGGTGCGGACCAGCAGGACGTGCCCGTTCGGGCCGTCGGCCAGCACGCCGCCGCCGTCGGGGATGTCGGCCAGCGCCGCCAGCGCCGACCCGCCCGCGGGGGCGGACCCGCCGGTCGGGCTCGCGCCGCCCGCACTGGAGCCGGGGGTGTTCGGGTTGTCGACGGTGGAGCCGGAGTCGGTCTCGGTGCCGCAGGCGGCGATGAGCGCGCCGGGCGCCACCAGCGCGACCATCAGGCCACAGAGGACCTGGCGGCGGGAGCGCGGCTCGGCGGGGGTCTGTGGTGTCGTCGTGGTGGTTTCGACAGTCACGCGGGGTGCCTCCTCGGTGCACGGGAACGTCCGGGGTCTACCCCGGTCGGTACGCGGGCCCGCGCCGGGGGGTTCACCCGATCCGGGCTTTCACAGGTTCGCCTCAGGTGGGGGGCGAACTCCGGGCGGGGTCGGGGGCTTCCCGGATGCCGCCGGTGCGCGGGTCCGGCGAGGGTGGGGACATGCGCAAAGCACTGATCGCCCTGGCCGTGTTCCTCGGCGGCTACCTGGTGTTCCGGGCACTCGCGGAGCCGTTCGTCATCGACGTGTTCGACCCGGCGTCCTACGCCGACGACTGGGGCGGGCCGAGCCTGGCAGGCGTGCTGCTGGTGCACTGCGGCCCCGGGGTCGTCTCGGCGGTGCTGCTGTGGCGCGGCGCGACCCGGGGGCGGCGGCGCTCACAGCCCGAGGTGCACGCGCAGGGCGGTGTCCAGGTCGGCGAGGAGCGCGGCGGGGAGGCTGCCCACCCGGCGGCGGACCCGGGCGGTGGCCAGTGAGCGGACCTGCTCGGCCTGCGCCTTCGAGTCGACCGACAGCCCGCACGGGGCGGCGGGGAGCAGCACCTGGAAGGGGAACACCCGGGTGGTGTTGGAGGTGATCGGCACGACGGTGAGCACACCGCGGCCGGTGCGGCCCGCGACCTGGTTGGCGGCGTCGTTGGAGACGATCACGGCGGGGCGGACCTTGTCGGCCTCCGAGCCGCGGACGGGCTCCAGGTCGACCAGGTGGATGTCACCGCGGCGGAAGTGCCTGACGCGGGTCTCGGCCGCGCGGGCGTCGGGTTCGGGCATCAGCGGCGGGGCTCGGGCATCGGTGGTCTCGGGTGGGGCTCAGCCGCGGGCTTCGGCCAAGCCGTCGGGCGTGGCTGGTTCCCACACGGCGGCCTCGTCGGCGTCCCACTCGTCGAAGGCGGCGGCGTAGCAATCCTGCAGGCTGGTCTGCCGCAGCAGCGCGATGGCGGTGTGGATCACCGAGGAGCGCGTGGCCGCGTCGGCGCGCGCGGAGTACTCGTCGAGGAAGCGCACGTCCTCCTCGGGCAGGCTCACACTCAGTTTCACACCCCCGATGCTACCCCGGGTGGCACCCATGGGGCATCACCCCGAGCGCACCACCCGGAGCGCTCAGCCCGCCTCGGTGACCGTGGCGGCCCGGTGCAGCTTGCGCAGCTCGCGGATGGTGGCCACCGCGCGGTCGCCGTCGATGGCCTGCACGGCCATCACCGGCACGTACTCGTCGTCGGGCAGTTCCAGGCGGGCCCAGGAGGCGCCGTCGGGGAAGCTGATCGAGCGGATGTACTCCCACGGGTAGCGGGTGCTGCCCAGCAGGTTGCGGACGGTGACGCCGTCGGCGTCCGCGGCGACCCTGGGCCGGGTCAGCCACAGCGCGCCGCAGGCCAGCAGCACGCCGATGCCGACCATGGCGACCTGGTCGGACACCTGGAAGTACACCCCGGTCGGGGTGTCGCGCAGCAGCACCGCCACCACCGTGAACACCGCGACGAACACCACGGCGAACGCGGCGGCGACGAAGCGGACCTTGCGCGGCCGGGAGGTGACGGTCACCGGAAACCCCGCTCGGTCCAGGGCTGCCGCAGTCCCCGCAGCACCAGTGCCGCCTCCAACGCCGCCACGCACGCCTCGTACCCCTTGTCCTCGGCCGCCCCGGGCACCCCGGAGCGGTCCACCGCCTGCTGGTCGTCGTTCACCGTGAGCACGCCGTTGCCGACCGGGGTGCACTCGTCGAGCGAGATGCGGGTCAGGCCCGCGGTGACCGCGTCGCACACGTACTCGAAGTGCGGGGTGCCGCCGCGCACGACCACGCCGAGGGCCACCACCGCGTCGTGGTGCTTGGCCAGTTCCTGGCACACCACGGGCAGCTCGACCGCGCCCGCGACCCGGACCACGGTCGGCTCCTCGACCCCGGCGTCCTCCGCCGCGGCCAGCGCCCGGGTCAGGAGCTGCCCGGTGACCTCCGCGTGCCACTTGGTCGCCGCGATGGCCAACCGGATGCCCGTCGCGTCCGGTGCCACCGCCTCGGGCCTGCCCGCGCCGCTCATGCCCGGTCCTCCCCGCCGCGCTGGGCGACCGCCCCGGCGGCGATGCCGTCCTCGTACTGCTCCAGCTCGGTGATCTCGTGGCCCATCCGGTCGCGCTTGGTGCGCAGGTAGCGCAGGTTCTCCGGGTTCGGCCACACCGACAGCGGCACCCGGTCGACCACGGCGAGCCCGTAGCCCTCCAGGCCGACCCGCTTGGCCGGGTTGTTGGTGAGCAGCCGCATCGACTTCACCCCGAGGTCGACGAGGATCTGCGCGCCGGTGCCGTAGTCGCGGGCGTCCGCGGGCACGCCGAGCGCGAGGTTCGCGTCCACCGTGTCCTGGCCCTCGTCCTGCAACTGGTAGGCCTGCAACTTGTGCATGAGGCCGATGCCGCGGCCCTCGTGCCCGCGCATGTAGAGCACCACGCCGCGCCCCTCGGCGGCGACGGCCTCCTGGGCGGCGTCGAGCTGCGGGCCGCAGTCGCAGCGCAGCGAGCCGAACACGTCCCCGGTCAGGCACTCCGAGTGCACCCGGACCAGCACGTCCTCGCCGTCGCCGAGGTCGCCGTAGACCAGCGCGACGTGCTCGATGCCGTCGAGCAGGCTGTCGAAGCCGACCGCGCGGAAGGTGCCGTGCGCGGTGGGGATGCGCGCCTCGGCGACCCGGACGACCTGCTTCTCGGTGCGCCTGCGGTAGGCGATCAGGTCGGCGATGGTGATGATCGCCAGGTCGTGCTCGGCGGCGAAGACCTCCAGCTCGTCGCGGCGGGCCATGTCGCCCTCGCTCTTCTGCGAGACGACCTCGCAGAGCACGCCCGCGGGCCGCAGCCCGGCCATCCTGGCCAGGTCCACCGAGGCCTCGGTGTGCCCGGGCCGGCGCAGCACGCCGCCCTCCTTGGCCCGCAGCGGCACCACGTGCCCGGGGCGGTTGAAGTCGGCGGCGGTGGCCTCGGCGGAGGCCAGCAGCCGGATGGTGTGCGCCCGGTCGTGCGCGGAGATGCCGGTGCTGATGCCCTCCTTGGCGTCCACGGTCACGGTGTAGGCGGTGCCGCGGGCGTCCTGGTTGGTGTGGAACATCGGCGGCAGGTCCAGCCGCACGCAGTCGGCGTCGGGCAGCGCGACGCAGACGTAGCCGGAGGAGTAGCGGACCATGAAGGCCAGCAGCTCCGGGGTGGTCTTCTCGGCGGCGAAGATGAGGTCGCCCTCGTTCTCGCGGTCCTCGTCGTCGACGACCACGACGGCCTTGCCCGCCGCGATGTCGGCGAGGGCGCGGTCGATGTCTGGGAAGTCACTCACCCTGGTTCTCCTGTCCGGCGGGATCTCCCCCAGTCTGCCCCGCACCGCTGACGGGCAGGTGTGGGGTTGTCAGACGTTCCACGTACTTGGCGATCACGTCGACCTCCAGGTTGACCTTGTCGCCCGGCGCGCGCTGCCCCAGGGTGGTCGCCCGGAGCGTTTCGGGGATGAGGCTGACGGAGAACCGGTCGTCCCCGACCTCCACGACGGTCAGCGACACGCCGTCGACGGTGATCGACCCCTTCTCCACCACGTACCTGGCCAGGTGCGGCGGCAGGCCGATGGTGACCAGGTCCCAGTGCTCGGACGGCTCCCGGCCGATCAGCACCCCGGTGCCGTCGACGTGGCCCTGCACGATGTGCCCGCCGAAGCGCTGCCCCACGGCGGCGGCGCGCTCCAGGTTGACCGAGTCGCCCTCGGCCACCCCGTCGAGGCTGCTGCGCTTGAGCGTCTCGTGCATCACGTCGGCGGTGAAGGTGCCCCCGCCCAGCTCGACCACGGTCAGGCAGACGCCGTTGACCGCGATCGAGTCCCCCTGCTTGGCGTCGCTGGTGACCAGCGGTCCGGAGATGGTGACCCGTGCTGCGTCCGCGAGGTCGCGCACGGCGACCACCGCACCGCGCTCCTCGACGATCCCGGTGAACAACGCCACTCTCCTCCTCGGTCGGTCGGTCCGGGTCAGTCCCGGACCGGGACGGCGGACACCCGCACGTCCGGCCCACTCATGGTGACCCCTTCGACGCGCAGCCGGTGGGCCCCGGTGATCGTCGACACGCCCGCGTCACCCAGCGCCACCGGCCCGGCACCGAGCAGCACGGGCGCGACGTAGGCCAGCACCCGGTCGACGAGCCCGGCCCTGGCGAACGCGCCCGCCAGGGTCGGCCCACCCTCCAGCAGCACGTCGACCACGCCACGCGCACCGAGCACGGCGAGCACCTCCGCCGGGTCGTGCGTGCGCACGTGCAGCGTCTCGGCGGCGGCGTCGAGCACCCGCGCACCGTCCGGGAGGTCACCGAGTCCCACGACAACCCGCAACGGTTGCCGGGCCGCCGGTGTTCCACCCGCGTCCCGCGCGGTCAGCGCCGGGTCGTCGGCGAGCACCGTGCCCCGCCCGGCGACGATGGCGTCGACCTTGCGGCGCACCTCGTGCACCTCGGCCCGCGAGTCGGCCGAACTGATCCACCGACTGGTCCCGTCGGCGGCGGCCACCCGCCCGTCGAGGGTGGCGGCGTACTTCCAGGTCACGTGCGGTCGCCCGGTCGCCACCGAGTGCAGCCAGGCCCGCAGCGGCCCACCGGCGACCTCGTCGGCGAGCACCCCACCCTCGACCCGCACCCCGGCGTCGGCGAGCACCCGCCCACCCCCGGCGGCCTGCGGGTTCGGATCGGACACGGCGTAGACCACCCGAGCGACCCCGGCGGCGAGCAGCGCGTCGGTGCAGGGCGGGGTCCGCCCGTGGTGCGAACACGGTTCAAGGGTGACGACGGCGGTGCCGCCCCTGGCCCGCTCCCCCGCCGCAGCGAGCGCCCCCACCTCGGCGTGCGGCCCACCCGGGGGCTGAGTGCCCCCGGTCCCGACCACAACACCGTCCCGGTCGAGCACAACGCACCCGACGGGCGGGTTGGGACTGGTCGTCCCCCGCACCGCCTCCGCGCACTCCACGGCGGTCCACATCGCCGCGACCAGGCTCTCCTCCACGGCGGACAGTCTGGCAGGACACCCCGGCCCCGGTACACGCGACCGGCCGGGCCCACCCGGGTTCAAACCGATCAGGCCACCCACCCCCCGGCGGCCCGCGCGGAGGCAGCCGCCAACCACCCCACCAACCGCCAGCCAGGCGGCCCGCCACGCCAAACCCCAACGGCACAGCCGCCAACCACCCCACCAACCGCCAGCCAGGCGGCCCGCCACGCCAAACCCCAACGGCACAGCCGCCAACCACCCCACCAACCGCCGGCCAGGCGGCCCGCCACGCCAAACCCCAACGGCACAGCCGCCAACCACCCCACCAACCGCCGGCCAGGCGGCCCGCCACGCCAAACCCCAGCGGCGCAGCCGCCAACCACCCCACCAACCGCCGGCCAGGCGGCCCGCCACGCCAAACCCCGGCGGCGCAGCCGCCAGCCACCCAACGAACCGCCGGCCCGGCTACGGCTCTGCCCGGGTGGGTGGATGTGCTTGGGTGGGGGAAGCGATCATGTGCAAGCCTGCCCGGGCAGTGGGGCACTCTTTTCGCCCCACTCGGTCACACTGGGCGCATGATCGCTGTAGGGGCCCCGCCCAAGCAGATCCACCTACCCGGGCACGCCCCGAAAACGACCGGGCTTTTAAAACCCAGCCACGGCTAAGCAGACCTGATCAAGCCCGACCGAACCGGTGGTGCGCGGAAGCAGCCTGCTCCCGCAACGCCCGCACAGCCCGCCCCGGATCATCAGCCCCGTAAACAGCCGACCCGGCCACAAAGCAGTCCACCCCAGCCTCGGCAGCCTGCTCGATGGTCTCCGCGTTGATCCCGCCGTCGATCTCCACCAGCAGGTCCAGGTGCCCGGTGTCGACGAGGTCACGCACCGCCCGAGCCTTCGACAGCACATCGGCGATGAAGCTCTGCCCGCCGAACCCGGGCTCCACCGACATGACCAGCAGCGTGTCGAACTCCTTCAACACCTCCACATACGGCTCCAGCGGAGTCCCCGGCTTGATCGACAGCCCCGCCTTCGCCCCCGCCGCCCGGATGTCCCGGGCGATCTTCACCGGGTCCCCGGCCGCCTCCGCGTGCACGGTGACGTTGTGCGCCCCCGCCTCGGCGTAACCGACGGCCCACCGGTCCGGGTCCTCGATCATCAGGTGGCAGTCCATCGGGATGTCGGTCACCTTGAGCAGCGACTCCACAATGGGCAGTCCGAGCGTGAGGTTGGGCACGAAGTGGGCGTCCATGACGTCCACGTGCACCCAGTCGGCACCCTGGATGGCGGTGAGTTCGTCGGCCAACCGGGCGAAGTCGGCGGACAGGATGCTGGGCGCGATCATCGGAGCACGGGACACGGGCGTTGAGGATAGGGCGTGCCCCCGGCCGCGCTCCCGGCCGGTGCCGGGTGCGGGGGTCAGGCCGGGAGGATGCCGTCGAGGCGGCCGGTCGGGGGGCGGGTTCGGGCCAGTTCCAGGGCCGTGTCGACCAGTTCGGTGCGGTCGAGGGCGGCGACCTCGGCCAGGGGGACCCAGGCCGCCATGTCGGTGGAGCCGCCCTCCTCGAAGCGGAGTTCGCCGCCCGCGATGGTGGCGGCGTAGATGACGCGGAGGCCGTGCCAGTCGGTGTCGGCGAGGGCGCCGGGGAGGTTGCGGCGGATGGAGTCGACGCCCAGCAGGGAGTCGACGGTGACCTGGTAGCCGGTTTCCTCGTACACCTCGCGGACGGCGGCGTCGAGGGGGTCCTCGCCGTGGTCGATGCCGCCGCCGGGGAGGGTCCAGCGCTTGCCGCTGGGGCCGACCCAGCGGGCCAGGAGCACCTCCTCGTTCTCCAGGCAGACGGCGTAGGCGGCGACGCGCAGCGACCGGCGGCTCATGCGCCGATCCGGCGGCGGACCTTGCGCCGGATCTCGTCGGGCATGCCGTCGATGTCCAGGCGGGGCAGCAGTTCCGGTTCGAGGGTGGTGGCGCGGAAGGTGAGGGCGATGGTGATGCCGTGGCCGGGGCGCTGCTCGACGACGATCGGGTCGCCCGCGCGGACCGCACCCGGGCGCAGGACCCGCAGGTAGGCGCCGGGCAGGGCGCGCTGGGTGAAGGTCTTCATCCAGCCGCGCTCGTCGAGCCACACCGCGAAGGTGCGGCACGGGATGCGCGGGGTGGTGACCTGGAGCACCAGTTCGTCGCCGATCCGCCAGACCTCGCCGACCTCGGCGGCGTTGACGTCGATGCCGGT
The DNA here is from genome assembly GCF_003182415.1 of Actinokineospora spheciospongiae. Lineage (NCBI taxonomy): Bacteria > Bacillati > Actinomycetota > Actinomycetes > Pseudonocardiales > Pseudonocardiaceae > Actinokineospora > Actinokineospora spheciospongiae. Next base: position 215,653 of record NZ_QHCP01000010.1, read on the forward strand.
GGTGGTCAGGTTCTCGCCGAACTGCCCGTCGGTCAGCGGCCTGCCCAGTTCCTCCGCCCAGCGGTCCAGGTCCTCCCTGGCGTAGGCGTAGACGGCCTGGTCGGGTCCGCCGTGGTTGGCGACGTCGCAGATGTCGTCGCCCGCGAGGCCGCTGCCGCCGGGGCCGGGGGCGGTGACGGCCACCGGGCCGGTCACCGGCCGCTTGTCGATGCCGCTGCGCCCGATCTTCGCCTCGATGGGGAGGGACTTGCCGACGTTCACCGTCCGCACCCGTGCCTGGTCCATGGGACCGAACCTACCCGGCCGGGGGATGATCGCGACATGGGTAACGCGGTGCGGGCCGACGATGGGTGCGGGTTGTGGGCGACGGCGACCGGGGTGGGCGACCCGGTGATCTGCTGCCACGGCGGTCCGGGTCTGTGGGACATGTTCGACGCGGTGGCGCTGCCGGGCCGGGTGGTGCGCTGGGACCAGCGCGGCGGCGGGCGGTCGCAGCGGCGCGGGCCGTTCACCACCGCCCGGTTCGTCGCCGACCTCGACGACGTGCGCGCGCACTCCGGGTTCGCCGCGACCGCGCTGCTCGGCCACTCGTGGGGCGCCGACCTGGCCCTGCGGTACGCGCTGGCCCACCCGCACCGGGTGACCGGCCTGGTCTACCTGGCGGGGGTGGGCCTGTCCCCGGGCTGGCACGCCGAGTTCACCGCCGCCTTCCGCGCCCGGCTCGGTGACGACCTCGCCGCGTGGACCCGGCTGCGGGAGCGGGAGCGCACCGAGGTCGAGGAGCGCGAGCTGGCCGTCCTGCAGTGGACCGCCGACTTCGCCGACCGGGGCCGCGCCCGCGCGCTCGCCGAGGCCATGGCCACCCCGTGGTTCCCGATCAACCACGAGGTCAACGCCGCGGTCGGCCGCGACGGTGACGAGGCGGACCTGCTCGCCGCGTGCGCGGACCTCGCCGCCCCCGTGCTCGTCGTCGACGGCAGGCACGACCTGCGTCCGCGCTGGGCGGTCGATTCCCTGGTCGAGGCGTTGCCGAACGCCACCCGGGTCACCCTGGACACCGGGCACGTCCCCTGGTTGGAGCGGCCGGAGGAGTTCACCGAGGCCGTCGGCGGCTTCCTGGCGGGCCTCGGGTCCGGCGCGGACGCCGGACCCGAGGGGTGATCAGGGACGGACGCCCCGGATCAGTTCCCGGAGGATGTCGCGGGTGGTGTCGGCGTCCGCCGACCGCCGGTGCGCGGGTGCCTGCGGGTCCGGCTGCGGCAGCGGGTCGCACGTGGCGTCGGAGACGCGGCCCGGCTTGCGCGCGGGCAGTTCGCCGGTGGCCAGGTAGGCGGCCACCTGGTTGTCCACACAGGACGCGCCGTTGAGCGAACCGGCGTGCGTGGTGCCGCCGACGCCCTCGATCAGGGCGGACTTCGGGAACCGCGCGCGGGTTTCCAGGCTGCCCTCGAACGGGGTCGCCGCGTCGAGGGTTTCGCTGATCAGCAGGATGCCGGGCGCCTTGCGGCCGTCGACCTCGACCGGTTTGCCCGGCTTCGCGGGCCAGGTGAGGCACGGGGCGTTGAACCAGGCGTTGCCCCAGGTCTCGAACGGGGCGCGGAGGAAGGTCATCCAGTTGTCGGCCCGCCACCGGTTCCAACTGGTCGGCCACTGCACGTCGGTGCACTGGACGGCGAGGTACATGGCGAAGACGTTGTCGCTGCCCGGTCCCTGACCGTGGGCGGCGTCGTAGAGCTTCTTGAGCGGGCCGTGGTCGCCCTGGTTGACCCACGCGGAGAACGCCTCTGCGATGTCCTCCCAGCCGAAGACGTAGTAGCCCGCGGGGAGGAAGGCGTCGATCCACTCGTCGGGGCCGATGACGCCGCCCGCCGGTGCTTCGAGCAGCGCGGCCTGCTGGGCGTAGAACAGCTTCCGCACGTCCTCGCCGGTGGTGCCCAGGTGGTAGACCGCGTCGTTCTTCGCGATCCAGTCGAAGTAGACGGACATGTTCCTGTCGAACGCCACGTCCTGGACGAGGTTCGCCCGGTACCAGACCTTGCGCGCGTCGACGTTGCCGTCGAGCACCATCCGGCGCACGCGCTCGGGGTAGAGGGTCGCGTAGACCTGGCCCAGGTAGGTGCCGTAGGAGAACCCGTAGTAGTTGATCTGCTCTTGGCCGAGGGCCTTGCGCAGCGCGTCCACGTCGTGGACCGTGTCGGTGGTCTTGACGTGGTCGAGCAGGTCACCGCCCGCCGCACCGCAGGCGGCGGCGTAGCCCCTGGACCGGTCGAGCCAGGTCTGCTCCAGTTCCGGGGTGACCGGGACGTAGAACGGCCGGTTGTAGGAGAAGTAGTTCCCGTCGCAGGTCAGGGCGGGCTCGCTGGAGCCGACGCCGCGCGGGTCGAAGCCGATCCAGTCGTAGGACAGGCCCGCGCCGTTCGGCACGATCCCACCGAGCACCGACAGCACCAGGCCCGAACCCCCCGGGCCGCCCGGGTTGGTGATCACGACGCCCTGGTACTGCTCCGGGGCCACCTTCGCCTTGATCCGGGACACCGCGATCCTGATCTTCGTGCCGGTGGGCTCGGCGTAGTCCAGCGGGACCTCCAGGAACCCGCACTCCGCGCCGAGCCGGGCCAGTCCCCGGTTCGCGCAGGCGCCCCACCCGATCGGTGCCGGGTCGTAGGCCACCTGGGCGGGCGGGGTGTCGGCGGGCGCGGCCGAGACCGCGGGCGCCGAGGCCGCACCCCCGACCACGACACCGGCCGCGGCGGCGATCGCCACGATTCTTCTCAACTGCTGCCCCTTTCTCGCACTGTCCGGTCCACTCTCCGCGACCGACCGCCCGATGCCGCCGCCCGACACGGCCGCGGGGCGTAGCCGTTCGGGGGAATCGCGCACCCGGACGGGGAAGGCGGGCGTCCGAAACAGACGGTGGGGGCGCCCGCCGGGCACCCCCACCGTCGTGGACCTCCGGGGTCAGCCGCGCAGCGCGGCCCCGTGGCGTTCCGCTGCCGCGGCCACGGCGGCGTCGCGGGCCGCGGTGGCCTCCTCGACCGTCAGCGTCCGGTCGGCCGCGCGGAAGCGCAGCGAGTACGCCAGCGACCGCTTGCCCTCCCCGACCTGCGCACCGGTGAAGACGTCGAACAGGCTCAGCTCCTCGAGCAGGTCTCCCCCGCCGGAGCGCAGCGCGCGGGTCAGCTCGCCGACGGGCACCGAGTCCTCGACCACCAGCGCCACGTCCAGCAGGACCGGCGGGTACGGCGAGACCTTCGGCACCGGCCTGCGCTCCACCAGCGGCAGCAGGTCGAGGTCGAGTTCCATGGCGCAGGTGCGCTTGGGCAGCCCGAACGCCTCCACGACCTTCGGGTGCAGCTCGCCCGCGTGCCCCACCGGGAAGTCGCCCACCCGAAGCTGGGCGCAGCGGCCCGGGTGCCACGGCGCGGTGTCGCCCTGGGTGACGGTCAGCTCCACCCCGGCGGCCTCGGCGACCAGCCGGGCGGCCTGCACCGCGTCGGCCCAGTCGGCCTGCTCGGCCTTGCCCCACCAGCCCGCGCGGACCCGCGGCCCGGCCAGCACCACCGCGACGTGCGTCGGCTGCGCGGGCAGGGCGGCGTCGAGGGCGGCGACCTCCGGCCCGGAGGGGCGCCCGGCGACGCCGACCGACGGCATCGGGGACTGCTGGGCGCGCGGGAGCACGACCTGCCCGACGTGGAACAGCGACACCTCGCGGGCACCCCGGGACACGTTGCGCACCACCGTGTCCAGCAGACCCGGAAGCAGCGTGGTGGCCAGCTCGTCGCGGTCGGCCTCCAGCGGGTTGAGCACCTTGACCGTGCGCCTGCGCGGGTCGTCGGCGTCGAGGCCGAGCGCGTCCCACGCCGTCGGGGAGACGAACGGGAACGGCAGCACCTCGACGAACCCGTGCTCGGCCAGCGTCCGCGACACCTGGCGGCGGCGGCGCTGCGCGGCGGTCAGGCCGCGGCCGGACGGCGCCTTGGGCAGCACCGCCGGGATGGTGTCGTAGCCCTGCAACCGCAGCACCTCCTCCACCAGGTCCGCGGGCTGGTTGAGGTCCGCGCGCCAGCTCGGCGGGTACGCGGTCACGGTGGGCGTGCCGTCGTCGGCGGCGCCCACCTCGACCGTGCAGCCGATCTGCTGGAGGCGACTGGCGGTCACGCCGCGGTCGTAGCGCACCCCGGCGACCCGGTCGGGCAGGTCCATGGCCATCACCACCGGCGCGGGCAGCGCCGGGTGGCCCACGTCGGTGCGGCCCGGGTGGATCGTGCCGTCGCCGTAGTCGCGCAGCAGCCGGGCCGCGCGCTCCAGGGCGGCGGGTGCCAGCGCCGGGTCGACGACCCGCTCGAAGCGCTTGGCCGCCTCCGACGGCAGCTTGTGCCTGCGGACCGCGCGGGCGATCGAGGCCGGGTCCCACACGGCGGCCTCGAGCAGGATGTCCGTGCTCTCCGGGGTCACCTCGGTGCTCGCCCCGCCCATGACGCCCGCCAGCGAGACCGGCCCGGAGTCGTCGGCGATGACGATGTCGTCCGGGTCCAGCGCGCGGGTGGCGCCGTCGAGGGTGGTCAGCTTCTCCCCCGCGGTGGCCCGGCGCACGGTGAGCCCGCCGCTGAGCTTGGCGGTGTCGAAGGCGTGCATCGGCTGGCCGAGTTCGAGCATCACGTAGTTGGTGACGTCGACGGCCAGGGAGATGGAGCGGATGCCCGCGAGCATCAGCCGCCTGCGCACCCAGAACGGCGTCGGCGCGGTCGGGTCGACCCCGGTCACCCGGCGCAGCACGAACCGCGGGCACGCCTGCTCGTCGGTGACGGTGACCGGCGTGGACGGGCCCTCGGCGGCGGGCACGTCGATCGCCGCCGGGTCGAGCAGCCGCTGGTCCAGCGCGCAGGCCAGTTCCCTGGCCAGGCCGCGCACCGAGAAGCAGTAGCCGCGGTCGGGGGTCAGCGCCAGCTCGATGACGGTGTCGGTCAGCTCCAGCAGCTCGATCGCGTCGTCGCCCGGCTCGACGTCGGAGTTCTCCCCGCTGGGCAGCACCATGATGCCGCTGTGGTCGTCGCCGAGGCCCAGCTCCGAGGCCGAGCAGATCATGCCGTTGCTGACCCGGCCGTAGGTCTTGCGGGAGGCGATGGCGAAGTCGCCGGGCAGCACCGCCCCGGGCAGCGCCACCACGACCAGGTCGCCCTCGACGAAGTTGCGCGCCCCGCAGACGACCTCGGTGGTCTCCGGTGCGCCGTCGTCGGTCTCGCCGACCTCGACCACGCAGAACCGGATGGGCTTCTTGAACTCGGTCAGCTCCTCGATGGAGACCACGCGGCCGACCACGACCGGTCCGGTGACCGGGCCGAGCGGGCTGACCTCCTCGACCTCCAGGCCGACCCGGGTGAACGCCGCGGCGATCTGCTCGGCGTCGAGGTCCCGGTGCTCACCGGAGAGTTCGAGCTGCTGGATGAGCCAGCTTACGGGAATCCTCACTGGGCCTCCGTGCCGAAGGGAAGGGTGAACCGGACATCGCCCTCGACCATGTCGCGCATGTCGGGGATGCCGTTGCGGAACTGGAGCGTGCGCTCGAGGCCCATGCCGAAGGCGAACCCGGTGTAGACGTCCGGGTCGACGCCGCAGGCGCGCAGCACGTTGGGGTTGACCATGCCGCAGCCGCCCCACTCGACCCAGCCCGCGCCACCCTTCTTCTCGGCGAACCACACGTCGGGTTCGGCGGAGGGCTCGGTGAACGGGAAGAACGACGGCCGCAGCCGGACCTTCGCCTCGTCGCCGAACATGGCCTTGGCGAACGCGTCCAGGGTGCCCTTGAGGTGGGCCATGGTCAGGCCCTTGTCGATGGCCAGCCCCTCCACCTGGTGGAACACCGGGGTGTGGGTGGCGTCGAGCTCGTCGGTGCGGAACGTGCGACCGGGGCAGACGACGTAGACCGGCAGGTCGCGCTCCAGCAGCGCCCGGACCTGCACCGGGGAGGTGTGCGTGCGCAGCACCAGCCCGGAGTCCTCCGGCGCCACGTAGAAGGTGTCCTGCATGGTGCGCGCCGGGTGGTCCTTGCCGAAGTTGAGGGCGTCGAAGTTGAACCACTCCGCCTCCAGCTCGGGTCCCTCGGCGATCTCGTAGCCCATGCCGACGAACACGTCGGCGATCCGCTCCGACAGCGTGGTCAGCGGGTGCCGGGCGCCGCGCGGGGCGCGGTCCCACGGGAGGGTGACGTCGACGCCCTCCTCCCGCAGGACCCGCTCGTCCCGCTCGGCCTGCAACCGGGCCAGCCGCTCGTCGAACGCGGCCTTGATCTCGGTCTGCGCCTCGTTGACCCGCTTGCCCGCCTCGGAGCGCGCCTTGGGCGGCAGCGCGCCGATCTCCCGGCGGGCCAGCAGCAGGGGCGACTTGTCGCCGAGGTGGGCGGGCTTGGCCGCGGCGAGCGCGTCCAGGTCGGTCGCGGCGGCGAACGCCTCGCGGGCGGTGCCGACGGCGGCCTGGAGCGTCTCCGGCGCGAGCGCCGCGACCTCCTTCGGGTCGTACGGGTCGTTGGCTCCGGACATGGTTGGTGGACAGCTCCCCGGGGGTCCTATGCGGCCTGACGCGCACCCGTCGGCCGGGTGAACAGCTCGATCCTAGGTGATCGGCCGCGGACACCTGAACCGAGTTCCACCTGCGGCGTTTCCCCTGGCGGGCTCAGCCGAAGGGGATCTCGAAGTGGACGGTCTGGAACCGGGCGGGGTCGCCGTCGCGGGCGTCGTGGATCTCCTTGGCCACCGACCGCCAGAACCCCTCGGCGCCCTCGACCCGGGTGTCGGTGTGCAGGCAGAGCACGTCGTAGCCGGGGGTCTCGGCGACGAACCGGGTGGCCAGGTCGACCAGGCCCCTGGCCAGCCCGTGCCTGCGGTGCTCGGGGCGCACGTAGACGCGGAAGAGCTGCGCGGTGCGCCCCGCCGGGTAGCGCTCGGCCAGCCAGGCCGGGTGCGGCGGGCTGGTCGGGGCGACCGCCCGGACGGCGGTGGTCGCCACCACCTCCTCGCGGCCGTCGTCGTGGGTCAGCGCGGCGACGAACAGCGCGTGCCGGGGGGTGCGCAGGTAGGCGCCCTCGAGGTCGATGACGTCGCCGTGCCAGGCGGGGGTGTACCCGTAGCCCAGGTCGCGGTAGAGCGTGTCGAGGATGACCGAGCGGGCGCCGTCGAGGTCGTCCGGGCGGGCTTGGCGCAGGTCGTAGCGCATGGGTTGATCCTTCTACCGGTTGTGCAGGCCGCCCTCCTGGACGGCCAGGGTGCGGTCGGCCAGTCGGGCGACCGCGGCCTCGTCGTGGGTCACCACGACCAGGGCCAGGTCCAGGTCGGCGAGGTGGTCGAGCACCACCCGCCGGGTGCGGGCGTCGAGGCCCGCGGTGATCTCGTCGCACACCAGGACGCGCGGTCGCGCCAGCAGCGCCCGCGCCAGCGCGGCCCGCCGCAGCTCGCCCCCGGAGAGCGCGCCGGGCCGCCGGGCCGCGGTGGCCCGGTCGAGGCCGAGGGTGCGCAGCAGGGCGGCGGCCTCGTCCCGCGCGTCCGGTGTGGACAGCCCGCGCAGGCGCACGGCGGTGCGGGCGACCTGGTCGAGCACGGGCCTGCGGTCGTCGAAGGACAGGCGGGCGTCCTGGAAGACGTACTGCACGCCGCCGTCGACGGTGATGGTGCCCGCGCTGGGGCGGTGCAACCCGGCGATGGCGCGGGCGAGGGTGGTCTTGCCCTGCCCGGAGCGCCCGGTGATGGCCACGCACTCGTCCCCGGCCAGGCGGAGGCTGACGCCGTCGAGCACGCGGTTGCCCCGATAGCCGACGCTGAGGCCGTCGACGCTGAGCACGGTCGGCCCAGTGGGCGGCGGCTTGGGGGCGGGGGTCGGGGTGGGCTCGGGCGGGCGGGTCTCGGTGGGGACGCCCGCGTGCAGGGTGAGGACGTCGTCGGCGAGTTCGTCGACCAGGTCGAGGTCGTGCGACAGGAGCAGGACGCCGACACCGCGGTCGGCGAGCCCCTTGAGCTGCGCGGCCACCTCGCCCCGGCTCAGCGCGTCCTGCCCGGTGGTCGGCTCGTCGGCGATCACCACGGCCGGGTCGCCGATGAGGGTCTGGGCCAGCACCAGCCGCTGCTGCTGCCCACCGGAGAGCTGGTGCGGCAGCCTGCGGCGGAACCCCCACGTGGGGTCCAGACCGACCCGGGTGAGGACGTCGCGGACCACGGGACCGGGGTCGGTCCCCGGCTTGCGGGCGCGGACGACCTCCCGCAGCACACCGCCGATCCGGCGCACGGGGTTGAGCACCGTCGAGGGGTGCTGCGGCACGAACCCGACGAACCCGGCGGTGGCGACCTCGCCGTGGACGTCACCGGGCGCCTCGCCGAGGAGCGCGAGCGCGGTGGTGGTCTTGCCGCTGCCGGACTCCCCGACCAGGGCGAGGACCTTCCCGGCGGGCAGCTCGAAGCTCACCCCGTCCACGACCGGGCGGCCGTCGACGACCACGCGGAGGTCGCGCACCCGGGCCGCGAGCCCGCTGCCCGCAAGATCATCCGTGCGCTGGAGCCCCCGAATCGATCCAACCGCGGGGGTCTGACGCGATCCGCCGCTCGACGCCGGGTTGTCCACAGGCGGGGTGGCGGGGATCGGCGTGACCGCGGGCGGGGTGACGGCGGGGTCGTCGGGCAGGGTGCGCGGGACGGCGGTGGAGTGGGCGTCGAAGAGGAGGTTGACGCCGACGGACAGGGACACGATCAGCAGGGCGGGGACGACGACCGCCCAGGGCACCAGGTAGCTCCCACCCTGGTTGCGGTCCACCATCACCGCCCAGTCCGAGGCGTCCGGGGCCACGCCGACGCCCAGGAACGCGGCCGAGGCCACCAGGTACACCGAGGAGGTGAACCGCACGCCGAGGTCGGCGACCACGGTGGGCAGCACGGACCGCCCCACGTACCCGCCGGAGGTCCGCCACCACCCCTCCCCCTGCATCCGCATGGCCTCCACCACCGGCCCGGACGCGGCGGGCAGCGCGGCCGCCCGCACCACCCTGGCCACCTCCGGCACCAGCACCACCACCACGACCCCCACCAGCGTCACGGAGCCCGGCGAGCTGAGCCCGGCCACCAGCACCAGGACGAGCAGGGAGGGCACGGCCAGCACCAGGTCCAGCGGGCGCATGAGCACCTCGTCCACCCACCGCCTGCGCGAGGTCGCGGCCACCAGCGCCAACGGAATCCCCAGCGCGTAGGCCAGCCCGGTGGCCACCAGCGCCACCAGCACCACGGTCCGCCCGCCCAGCAACACCTGCTGGAGCACGTCCCGCCCGACGAAGTCGGTCCCCAGCAGCCCCCCGGTGGAAAACGCCACCGACCGCGAAGCCTCCCCGACGAACAGCGGCCCGAACACGGCCACCAGCAACGGCACCCCCACCAGCACCAGGGGGACAACGCGCTTCACCCGACCGCCCCCACCCGCCCGGGCACCACCAGAACCGACAGCACTCACCCCAGCGGCGCCCACAACGCCCGCACCTGTGCCGGTGGCATCGCCGGAGCCCACGCCACCCACGGTCCCACCAGCCGCACCCTCACCCCCACCGGTGCGACCAACAGCACTCCCACCGGCAGCGCATGCACCACCCGCGCCGACAGCACCCGGAACGGCAGACCCGGCGCCGACCACGCCCGCACCACCGACACCCACCGACCGCGCGGCAGCAGCAAGCCCATCGGCCGCACCTTCGCCCCCACCCGCGCCGCCGACAACACCCCCGCCAGAGCCGCCGACATCACCCGCGCCACCAGGTCCCGCCTCAACTCCAACGGCACCGGCGGCAACAGGGAGCCCGCCGGCCGCACCCTCCCCGCCCGCACCGGCGACACCGGTGCCCGCCGCGCGCACCTCGACGGCAGGCCCGGCAGCCACGTCGACCACGCTCCCCTCACCATCCGCCGGACGAGCACCCGACCGGTCCCGACCACCGGGACCGGCACCCTCCACTCCGGACATCACACCCCCACCCCCGCCCGTGGCGCCAGTCGAAACGACAGCGCGTCAGCCATCAGGTTCACCGTCACCGTCGTGGTGGCGAACAGCAGCGCCAATCCCTGCACCACCGGGAGGTCCCGCGCCGCCACCGCGTCCACCAGGACCGTGCCGACGCCGGGCAGGACGAACACCGCTTCCACCACGACCACCCCGCCCAGCAGCCAGTCGGTGGTGCGGGCCAGTTGGGTCGCGGCGGGGGCCAGGGCGTTGGGGAGGGCGTGCGCGAGCCGGACCCGCCGCGCGGACAGGCCGAGGCGGTGGGCGTGGCGCACGTACTCGGCGCCGTTGGCCGTGATCATCGAGGCGCGGACCAGGCGGCTGATGGAGCACACCGGGCGGGCCAGGAGCACGACCAGCGGCAGCAGGAGCACCACCGGGTCCAGCAGCGGGTCCACGCCCACCGCGGTGGGCGGCAGCCACCCGAGGCCGATGCCGAACACCGCCACCAGCAGGATCGCCAGGGCGAACTCCGGTACGGCGTGCAGGCCGATGAACACCGCCGTCAGTCCGCGGTCGAGCCTGCTGCCGGGGCGGCGGGCGGCGAGCACGCCCAGGCCGACCGCCAGCGGCACCAGCAGGACCAGCGTCGCCCCGGCGAGGGTGGCGGTGACGCCGAGGCCCGCGCCGATGATGTCGGTCACCGCCCGGCCCGACACGACCGAGGTGCCCAGGTCGCCGTGGGCCAGGGCGGTGAGCCAGTCCAGGAGGCGTTCGGGGATCGGGCGGTCGAGGCCGAGGGACGCGCGGATGCGCTCGATCCGGCCCGGGTCCGGGTCGTCGCCCGCGAGGGCGACGGCGGCGTCCCCGGGGAGGGCTTCGACCAGGAGGAAGACCGCCACGGCGAGGGTGAGGACCTGTGCCAGGCCGAGGAGGGCGCGGCGGCCCAGGTAGTTCCTCACCCCAGCCACACCGTGTCGAAGCGGGCCCAGTCCAGGGTGTTGGCCGGTGCCGTGCGGACCCCGCCGACCTTCGCCGAGGTGCCGACGATCCAGTCGGCCTGGCCCCAGATGAGGTAGCCGCCCTCGGCGTGCAGGACGCGCTGCATCTCGCCGTAGGCCGCGGCGCGGGCGGATTCGTCCGTTGTGGACACGGCCTTGTCGTAGAGGGCGTCGAACTCCGGGCGGGTCCACTTGGTGGTGTTGGTGGTCGACGAGGACAGCAGGCGGCCGGAGATGTGCGACTCGATGGGCATGGCGCCGGAGCGGAAGCTGGTCAGCGAGCCGTTCTTGAGCGAGTTCGCCCAGTAGGTGTCCTTGTCGCCCACCGCGACCTGCACGTCCAGGCCCGCGGCGCGGGCCTGCTCGGCGAACACCGTCGCGGCCTCGACGAAGCCGGTGGCGGCCGTGCTGGTGTCCAGCCGCACCGCCAGGCCCCGCGCGCCCGCGCGGTCGACCAGCCACTTGGCCCGGTCGAGGTCGCGGGTGCGCTGCGGGATGTCCTCGGCGTAGTGCTTGAAGCCCTTGCCGAACAGGTCGTTGCCGACCTGGCCCGCGCCGGACAGGGTGCTGTCGACGAGCTGCTGGCGGTCGGTCAGCAGGAACATCGCCTCGCGCAGGTCGCGGTTGTCGAACGGCGGTCGGTCGACCTTCATGGCGAACGCCTGCATGCCGGAGTTGGGGGCGCGCAGGATCGACAGGCCGCGGCCCTCGTGGCTGCGGGCGGTGACCGGGGACAGGTCGTGGGCGTACTCGACCTGCCCGCCCAGCAGCGCGTTGATCCGGGCCGACTCCTCGTTGGCGAGCACGAACTCCAGTTCGTCGAGGTGCGGCGGGTTCTCCCAATACTCGGCGTTGCGGGTCAGCAGCGTGGAGCGGCCCGGCGTGAACGTGCCGAACCGGAACGGGCCGGAGCCCACCGGCTTGGTGAAGTCCTCTGTGGATTCCGGGATGATGTAGGCGGAGAACGCCGCGAGCGCGTTGGGGAACTCGGCGAACGGCCTGGTCAGCGCGAACTCCACGGTCCGGTCGTCGACGGCGCGGCTGTTGGCCAGGTCGATCAGCGACAGGCTCGCCTTGGCCCGGAAGGCGCGCTTGGGGTCCATGATCCGGGCGTAGCTGGCGAGCACGTCCTGCGGGCGCACCGGCTTGCCGTCGTGGAACACCGCCTTGCGCAGGGTGATCCGCCAGCGGGTCAGGTCCGCGCTGGGCTCCCACCGCTCCGCCAGCCTGGGCACCGGCGCGGCGTCGTCGCCGAGGTCGGCGAGCTTGTCGTAGAGGGCCTTGGACCGGGCCGCCTCGACGAACAGGTTGGCCAGGTGCGGGTCCAGCACCTCCTTGGCGCCGCCGCCCGCGAAGGCGGCGCGCAGCCTGCCGCCCCGGCGCGGTTCACCCGCGGCTCCCCCGGGGCCCGCGTCGGAGGAGCCGCACCCGGTGAGGGCGGCCAGGGACGCCCCGGCGGTGAGGCCGAGGAAGAGACGACGGTCGATCATGGGGGTTTCCTTACCGGTGGGGACGCCTGCGGGCGACCAGGTGCAGGCGGTCGCCGGTCAGGCCGGAGGAGAGCGGCGCGTCGGCGCGCCAGGGCTCGTCGGTGCGGGGTCCGGGGCTGTCGAACAGGGCGGGCACGTCGAAGCCCGCGCGGTCGCAGAAGGCGCGCAGCTCCTGCGGGAACAGCAGCCGCCAGGCGGAGTCCTGGGCCAGCGGCTCGGTCTGCCCGGGCCACTCCCAGACCCGGTGCCTGCGCAGCAGTTGCTCGGCGTGGTCGAGGTACAGCCTCGTGTGCGAGGTGTGCGGCACGCCGTCGACGGTCACGGTCCGGGTGCGGGTGCCGTCGAGGAGGTCGGTGTTGCCGGGGGTCCCGGCCAGGAAGAACGCCCCGTTGCGCATCTCGGCGACGAGCAGCCCGCCGGGCGCCAGGTGCCGGTGGCAGCGGTCGAGGCAGGCGTTGAGGTCGTCGTTGGTGTGGCAGTAGAGCAGGGCGCTGTCGAGGCAGGTGATGGCGTCGAACTCGCGGCCGAGGTCGAACTCGCGCAGGTCGCCCTCGACGAAGGTCGCGGCGGGCTGGTGCTCGGTGGCGTACTCCAGCATGGCCCGCGAGGAGTCCAGGCCGACGACCTCGTGGCCGAGGGCGGCCAGGTGCCCGGCGTCGCGGCCGGTGCCGCAGCCCAGGTCCAGGATGCGCAGGGGCCGCGCGCCGCCGAAGCGGGCGAGCACGTCGTGGGCGAAGCGGGCGGCGCGGTGCTCGGGGTCGGGGAACTGCCGCTCGTAGATGGCCGGGTTGTCGGTCAGGAAGTTGCTCATGCCACCCTCTCCGGTTGCGGCGCCAGCGCGCCTCGGCGGTCCAGCAGCAGCACGCCGACCGCGCCGCCGATCCCCAGCAGCAGGCACAGCACCGACGCCGCCCAGCCGTGGCTGCCCTCCCCCGCCCAGCCGACGACCACGGTGCTGACCGCCGCGACCGCCCCGGACCCGAGGTAGAACACGCCGAAGTAGGTCCCGGTGACCCGCTCGGCGCCGAAGGCGGGGATCAGCTCGTAGACGAACGGCTGGGCCACCGCCAGCCCCACCGCCAGCAGCACCGCCGCGACGAGCACCGGCGCCAGCCCCGGCCACAGCGCCCCCGGCGACGGCCACAGGTACGCCAGCGCCGGGGCGGCGAACGCCAGTCCCATCAGCACCAGCCCGAGCGCGATCGACCACCCGCGCGGCCGGTCGGCCAGCGCCCGGGTGATCCGCACCTGCGCGAGCAGCGTCACCACGGTCGAGGCGATGAACAGCGCCGCGACCGACGCGGGCGTGCCGGTCAGCCTGCGCGCCTCGACCGGCAGGACGAGGTAGAGCTGGTTCTGCAACGCGAACATCCCGCTCAGCGCCAGCGTGAACGCCACGAACCGCTTGTTGCCCAGGCACTCGCGCACGTCCGACCACACCGTCCCCGGCGCGGGCGGCACGGCCCTGGCGGGCAGGACCAGCGCCTGCGCGACGGTCAGCGCCGCGAAGATCCCGGCCGCCACGACGGCCGAGACCCGGAAGTCGACGAGCAGCAGCGCCGCGCCGAGCACCGGGCCGACCAGGGCCCCGGTCTGGGCGAACACGTTGAACAGCGCGAACGCGTCCGCCCGCTGCCCCTCCCCGACCTCCAGGGAGATGTAGGCGCGCACCGCCGGGTTGAACAGCGCCCCGGCCAGCCCGCTGAGCACGGCGGCGGCCAGCAGCACCGGCAGCGACTCGCCCACGGCGAACAGCCCGAACCCCACCGCCCGCAGGCCGCAGCCCGCGATGATCACCCCGCGGGCGCCGAGCCGGTCGGAGGCGGTGCCGCCGAGCAGGAACAGGCCCTGCTGGCTGAGGTTGCGCGCCCCGAGCACCAGGCCGACGGTGGCGATGGTCAGCCCGATGTCCTCGGTGAGGTAGGTGGCCAGGTACGGGATCAGCAGGTAGAAGCCCGCGTTGACGCCGAACTGGTTGACCAGCAGCAACCGCACGGCCGGGGGGAAGCGCCTCATCGGCGGACGACCCCCAGGCCGGCCCGGCCGCTGAGCCGCAGCGTGCCGTCCTCGCCGCCGAGCCCGGTCCACGGGTCGCGGGCCAGCAGCAGGTGCCCGTCGAGGTCGACCCAGCGGGCGTGCGGGGTGAGCTGCACGGCCGGGGCGATGCCCAGCGAGCTGGCGACCAGGCAGCCGAGCATGACGTCCATCCCGGCGCCGCGGGCGACGGTCACGATCTCCCGGGCTGCCCGCAGGCCGCCGCACTTGGCCAGCTTGACGTTGATGCCGTCGACGGCGCCGACGAGCCCGCGCACGTCGTCGAGGGTGCTCGCGTCCTCGTCGGCGATCAGCGGCACCGGGGAGCGGGCGCCGACCCAGGCGAGCCGGTCCGGGGTGCCCGGTGCGATCGGTTGTTCCACGGCGTCGAGCAGCAGGTCGGCGGTGCGCTCCAGGAAGCGCACGGTGTGCTCGGGGGTCCAGGCGCCGTTGGGGTCGAGCAGCAGCCGGGCCTCCGGGGCGGCGGCCCGGACGGCGGTCAGCCGGGCGAGGTCGTGCTCGTCGCCCGCTTTGATCTTGAGGACGGAGAACCCCTTGGCCACCAGGGCCTCCGCCTTGGTCGCCGCGTCCTGCGGCGACGACAAACCGATCGTGTAGGCCGTGGGCACCGCCGTCCACTCCGGACTGCCCAGCAGCGCGTGCGTGGGCAGCCCCGCCCGCTTGCCCAGCAGGTCGTGCACCGCGGCGTCGGCGGCGGCGCGCACCCCGGGCGGCCCGTGCGGCAGCGCGTCGAGCAGTTGCTCCGGTGTCGCCGCGGCCTCCACGGCGCCCTGCCAGCCGGTGAGCGCCTCGGCGATGCCGTTGACGTCCAGGCGGAAGTACTCGCTGGTCACCACCTCGCCGTGGCCCAGCCGCCCCTCGTGCTCCAGGGTCAGCTCCACCGCCTGCCGCCCGGCCATGACCGAGCGGGAGATGCGGAACGGCTCGCGCAGCACCAGCTCCCGGGTGCTCCAGACCAGCTTCACGCGGGCACCGCCTCGCGCACGGCGAGCGGGTCGGCCACCGCGCGGCACCGGGCCCACTCCGACACCGTCACCGCGGCCGGGTCGGCCACCTCCACCGGGTGCGCGCTGGGGTTGCCGAACAGCCCGCGGGCGCGGCAGAACCCGTCGTCGAAGATCGTGTCCAGGTAGCGGTGCGCGCCGTCGGGGAAGATCGTGACGACCTCGGCCCACGGTTCCACCCGCGCCGCCCACGCCGCGACCAGCGCCACCGCCCCTGTGCTCCACCCGCCGGTGACGAAGGAGCCCCTGGCCAGCCTGCGGCAGGAGTCCACGACCTCCACCGGGCCCAGCCAGTGCACCTCGTCGAACTGCGGGTAGTCCACGTTGCGCGGGTGGATGCTGCTGCCCAGCCCGCGCATGACCCTGGGCAGCGCGGGCTGCCCGAAGATGGTCGAGCCGACGGTGTCGACGCCGATCAGCCGCACCCCCGGCCGCCGCCTGCGCAGCTCGGCCACCACGCCCGCGCTGTGCCCGCCGGTGCCGACGCTGCACACCAGGACGTCGATGCGGTCGAGGCGGTCGAGCAGTTCGGTGGCCAGGGAGGCGTACCCGGCCGGGTTGTCCGGGTTGTTGTACTGGTCGGGCCAGAACGCCCCGGGCAGTTCGGCCAACACCGCGTGCACCCGCTCCAGCCGGGCCTGCTGCCAGCCGCCCTCGGGGTGCGGTCGGCGCACGACCTCCAGCTTCGCCCCGTGCGCGCGCAGCATCGCCCGCATGGCGGGTTCGAGTTCGTCGTCGACGACCAGCACCACCGGGTGCCCCAGCGCCTGACCGGCGAAGGCCAGCCCGAGCCCGAGGGTTCCGCTGGTCGACTCCACGACGGTGGCGCCGGGGCGCAGCGCGCCCCTGGTCCGGGCGGCGCGCAGCATCGACACGGCGGCGCGCGCCTTCATCCCGCCCGCGCCAAGGCACTCCAGCTTCGCCCAGAAGCCGGGGTGCTCGTGCGGCAGCGGGGTGGTGATCCGGGCCAGCGGGGTGCGGCCGACCAGGTCGAGCAGTGCCGGGTTCGCGTTCACGCGGGCACCGCCCGGTACCGGTGGATCGGGGTGGGGCCGCCGTCGAGCCAGAAGAACGGGTACGGCTCGGCGGACACGGCCGTGGCGCCGTCGCCGATGAACCAGGGCAGCACGGCGCTGCCGGTCTGGGCGAAGAACACCAGCGGGACACCGGTGGTGCGGGCGTGGTCGAGCAGGAGGTCCACGCCGTCGTCGCCGAGGGTCATGCCGGAGGCCAGGATCGCGTCGCAGTCGGTGAGGCCCTTGGCCGCGTCGGTGAGGATCGGCTCGCCCCACTCGGTGGTGCCGCCCTTGCGGTCGCAGGGGGTGTAGTCGACCCGCCGCAGCCGCAGGTGGTGCAGCAGCGAGTTGACGACACCGACGACCAGGACCCGCTGCCCCGCTGCCGGAGCGAGCAGGTCCACCACCGTTCCCGCCCGGTGCAACGACTTCGCCAGCGAATCACCCGCCGGGATCGTGGTGGTCTCGGCCACCTCCGCGTGCGGGCGCACGCCCATCAGGTACGCGTCCAGCGCCGCCACCCGCACCGCGCGGTCCGCGTGCCCCAGCAGCTCCGCGACGGACCGGCCCACGCACTCGAACACCGCGTCGTCGGTGACGCGCCCCGGTTCCACCGCGCACGACCCCACGGCCGCGCCGACCCGCAGGCTGACCACCTCGTTGCGGTACCCCCCGTCGCGGCCGGGGTGTCGGACCCCCTGCCGGGTGGTGAAACCGACGCTCACCCGCTGATCGGCCGGGTCCGGGCCCAGCTCCCCGGCGAGCGCCCGCCGCAGCAGCGAGTCGAGGTTCACGAGTAGGTCACCGACAGGGCGCCGACCAGTTCCTCGGCCCGCCGCCGGGCGCCCGCCCCGCGGTCGACGACCATGACGTGGCCCAGGTAGTGGTTGTTGCTGGTGGCGGGCCCGGCCTCGTGCCCCACCGGCTTGACGGCCCAGTCGACGACGTCGCCGTGCCCCAGCGCGTCCACCCCGTCGATCGCCGCGACCGTCCCGGGCCGCTCGGGCAGCAGGAAGCCGATCGCCGCGCTGCGCGCCCCGGTGTCGACGTGGCGCAGGTCCGGGTCCTCCCCCATCGCCAGGCGCGCGTAGACCATGGGCAGGTCGATCCCGGTGGTGCGGCGCACCAGTTCGGTGATCTGGTTGCCCGCCGGGCGCGGGTTCACCTCGACCAGCCGGGGACCCGCGGCGGTCAGCTTGATCTCGGTGTGCGCGACGGTCCGGTCCAACCCCAGCCGCCGCACCGCTTCCACCGCGGTCTCCGCGATCAGCGCGGTGGTCTCCTCCGGCAGGTCGGCCGGGAACATGTGTCCACTCTCGACGAACCAGGGAGAACCGGTGACGGACTTGTCCGTCACCCCGACCACATGGGTGTTCCCCCCGAAAGTCACGGTCTCCACGCTGAACTCTGGGCCGTCGAGGAATTCCTCCAGCAGCACCAACGGGTTGCGCTGCTGACCCCGCGCGTTGACCGGGAAGCCCTCGATCGCCTCGACGGCCTCCTTCAACTCCGCCGGGTTGGCGGCCACCCGCACGAACATCCCGGCGCACAGGTCGACCGGCTTGACCACCACCGGGTACCCGATCCGCTCGGCCTCGGCGTGGGCGGCCTCGACGGTCTCGGTCAGCGCGAACGCGGGCCCGAGGTCGGGCAGCGCCTGCCGGGTCAGGTCCTTGCGGTAGGCGCGGTCGACGGCGTCGGGGTCCGGACCGGGCAGGCGCAGGTGGTGCGCGATGCGGGCGGCGGTCTCCAGGTAGTAGTCGCAGGAGGTGATGACCCCGTCGAAGGCCAGGACGTCGTGGACCCGTTCGAGGTAGGGCAGGAGGGTGCCGAGGTCGTTGGTGTCCGCGGTCAGGACGTTGTCGGCGGCGAGCAGCGGGTGGGGGGTGGCGGGGGCGGAGCGCAGGTAGTGGTGCAGGTCCCGGGTGAGGAACGTGAACCGCCCCCCGGCCTCCCGGATCGCCCGCGGGAGCAGGGAGCTCATCGCCCCGACCCAGCTCTCGACCATCAACAGGTGCCCCACGTCGCTCCCTCGCTCGGCGATGTCCGATCGGGGCGGAATGATAATCATTGTCGATCAAAGGGCACAAGTGCGTCCACTCGAATGAGTGATCCAGATTGGGCCGTCCAGGCGAACGCCTCGGGCCCGGACCCGGGTGCCGGAAACAGTCACGGGTCGACCGGAGGCGACGGGGTGATCACCCGCAGACACGGCCGCGGCGGCGGTCTGCGGGTTCAGCGGCGCCGGGGGTCCGACGGCGCCGGGAGGTCAGTGGCGCTGGGCGCGGGCGGAGGCGTAGAGGCACACCGCGGCGGCGGTGCCGAGGTTGAGGCTCTCCGCCGCGCCGTACAGCGGCACCTTCACCACGTCGTCCACAGCGGACAGGATCTCCTCCGGCAGGCCGTGGGCCTCGCTGCCGAACACCCACGCCGTGGGGGCGCGCAGGGCGCCGGTGTCGATCGAGTCGTCGAGGTCCACCTCGGCGTGGCCGTCGGCGGCGACCAGGCGCAGGCCCGCGGCCCGGCACCGGGCGAACACGTCGGCGGTGTCGCGCGAGCGCGCCAGCGGGAGGTGGAACACGCTGCCGGTGGACGCCCGGACGCACTTGCCGTTGTGCGGGTCGACGGTGTCCCCGGCGAACAGCACGGCGTTGGCCCCGGCGGCGTCGGCCACCCTGGTCACCGTCCCGGCGTTGCCCGGGTCGGCGACGCCCACCAGCACGGCGACCAGCGCGGGGTCGCCGGAGAGGGCGTCGGCCACGGGGGTGTCGAGCAGGTCGCAGACGGCGAGGATGCCCTGCGGGGTGATCGTCTCCGACAGGCCGGACGCGGCCTTGTCGGTCACCAGGGAGATCGGCAGGCGCAGTTCGTCGGCGCGCTGCAGGATCTCGGTGTTGCGGGCGGCCCCGGCCTCGGTGGCGAAGACCTCGTGGACCGTCCCGTAGGCCAGCGCCTCGCGCACGGCCTGGGCGCCCTCGGCCAGGAAGCGGCCCGCCTTCTCCCGGCCCGCCCGCCTGGTCAGGGCGCGAGCGGCAGCGACCCGGGGCGTCCGCTCGGTGAACGGATCAGCCCCGGGTCGCGGGAAGCGCGTGCTCAGGAAGCGGCCTTGCCCTGGGTGCCCGCGTTGGCGCGGGCCAGTTCGACCAGCGCGGTGAACGCGGTCGGGTCGCTCACCGCGAGCTCGGCGAGGATCTTGCGGTCGACCTCGACACCGCCGACCCGCAGGCCCTCGATGAAGCGGTTGTAGCTCATGCCGTTCTGGCGGGCAGCGGCGTTGATCCGCTGAATCCACAGCTTGCGGAAGTCACCCTTGCGGGCGCGGCGGTCCCGGTAGGCGTAGTTGAGCGAGTGGAGCACCTGCTCCTTGGCCTTGCGGTAGAGCCGCGAGCGCTGGCCGCGGTAGCCGCTGGCGAGCTCGAGGGTCGTGCGGCGCTTCTTTTGGGCGTTCACTGCCCGCTTGACGCGTGCCACGGGTCCGTCCTGTCGATCTAGTGGGCCGTGGTGCGGCCCTGGTGGTCAGGGGGGAGGGTGCCTCAGCGGCCGAGCAGGCGCTTCAGGCGGGCGACGTCCGGCTTGGCGACCTCGGCGGTGCCGGAGAGCCTGCGGGTCAGCGTCGTCGGCTTCTTCTCCAGCTTGTGGCGGAGGCCCGCCTGCTGGCGGCGAAGCTTGCCCTTCCCGGTGACCCGGATGCGCTTGGAGGTCCCGGAGTGGGTCTTCATCTTCGGCATGGTGTTCAGATCCTCGTCATCGAGCCGCCCCGGACGGGTGGTGCTTCGCCGGGGCGGCAGGCGTGGTGTGGTTCGACCGGGGGAACCCCGGCCCGGTCACTCCGCGGTGGTGTTCTCCGGGGTGTCCGGGGAATCCGGGGAGTCCCCGCTGGGCTCATCGGAGTCCGAGGTCACCTTCGGCTTGGGCTTCAGGTTCTTGTGCGGTGCCAACACCATGATCATGTTGCGGCCGTCCTGCTTGGCGGACGACTCCACGAAGCCCAGCTCCTCCACGTCCTCGGCGAGGCGCTGCAGCAGCCGGAACCCCAGCTCGGGGCGGGACTGCTCGCGACCGCGGAACATGATGGTGACCTTGACCTTGTTCCCGTGCTCGAGGAAGCGCACGACGTTGCGCTTCTTGGTCTCGTAGTCGTGGGAGTCGATCTTCGGCCGGAGCTTCTGCTCCTTGATGACGGTGAGCACCTGGTTGCGCCGGGACTCGCGGGCCTTCTGCGCGCTCTCGTACTTGAACTTCCCGAAGTCCATGAGCTTGCAGACGGGCGGGCGGGCCTGGGGTGCGACCTCGACGAGATCAAGATCCGCTTCCAGGGCCAGGCGCAGCGCGTCCTCGATGCGGACGATGCCGACCTGCTCGCCGTTCGGCCCGACGAGTCGGACCTCCGGCACCCGGATGCGGTCGTTGATGCGTGTCTCCGTGCTGATGGGGCCTCCTCGGTCAAAATGCCTGGTCGTACTGCGTGCCGACCCTGGTGGGTCGGCCCGTGCGCGGCGCGTGAGGTCCCCTACAACAGCGATGGGCCCCGCCGCCGTGTCCGGCGTGGGGCCCGCTTCCTACCGATCCCCGACGTCAAGAGCAGTCGGGTACACCATGACCCCGCGAAGGATCGTGGCAACCGGACCCGGCCTCCTGGTTCGGTGACTCGGGTGGGAGCGGGGGCTCCACTTTGCCGCCCCCGCGCAAACGGGGGCTGGTCGCACGTGCAAGGGTAGCAGACCGTGAGCGAAGCATCTGCCACCCCCGGTGACACCCAGTCCAACACCCGCGAGCTGGCCGACATTCCCAGCGTCGAGGTCATCAGCCGATCGGCGCTGATGCTGATGTCGGCCGCCGCGGAGCGGCTCGGGCTGGCCGACGCCGACCCGGACACCAGCCCGCACCGCGACCTCGACGAGGCCCGGCGGCTGATCACCGCCCTGGCCGGGCTGGTCACCGCCTCCGCCGAGTACCTCGGCCCGCACGCCGCCCCGATCCGCGACGGCCTGCAGGGGCTCCAGAAGGCCTTCCGCGAGGGCTCGGCGTTCCCCGACGCCCCCGGTCAGGGGCCGGGCGAGAAGTTCACCGGGCCGGTGTACTGAGCCGGTACCAGACCTCCGGCCGCCCGACCGCCCCGTACTGCGGCTTGCGCACCGCCAGCGCGTTGTCCGCCAGGTACTCCAGGTAGCGGCGGGCGGTCACCCGCGACGCCCCGACCCTCTCCCCCGCCGCCGCGGCGGAAAGGCCGTCGGGGGCGGCGCGCAGGGCGGCGAGGACCGCGTCCAGCGTCTCGCCGCTCATCCCCTTGGGCAGGGTCAGGTTCTCCGAGCCGCGCAGCGACCCGAACACCCCGTCCACCTCGGCCTGGCCCGCGGCCTCGCCGTCCTGGGCCCGGAAGCGGGCGTAGGCGGTCAGCTTGTCGCGCAGGGTGGCGAAGGTGAACGGCTTGAGCAGGTACTGCACCACGCCGAGCGACACCGCGGTCCGCACCACGGTCAGGTCGCGGGCGGAGGTCACGGTGATCACGTCCGCCGGGTGCCCCACGCCGCGCATGGCCCGCACCACGTCGAGGCCGTGCGCGTCGGGCAGGTACAGGTCCAGCAGCACCAGGTCGACCGCGGTGGACTCCAGCGCGCGCAGCGCGTCCCGGCCGGAGTGGGTCACCCCGACCACGCGGAAGCCGGGCACCCGGTCGACGTAGAGGCGGTGCGCGTCGGCCGCGACCGGGTTGTCCTCCACCACCAGCACGTCGATCACGAGCGCCCCCGCAGCGGCAGCCGCACGGTGAACACCGCGCCACCGCGACCCGCCTCACCCATCTCATCGATTCCACTCAACTCGTCCACATCACCCAGCCCACCCGCCCGGCCCACATCACCCGACCCACCCGCCCGGCCCACATCACCCGACCCACCCGCCCGGCCCACCTCGATCGTCCCGCCCGCCCGCCGCACCGCCTGCCCGACCAGCGCCAGGCCGAGGCCGCGGCCGTCCGCGCCCGCCTTGGTGGAAAAGCCGCGGCGGAACGCACTGGGCACGTCCGGCAGGCCCGGCCCGGAGTCGGCGACGCGGAGCACCAGCTCGTCCGGGGTGGTGCGGGCGGAGACGTGCACGGTGGGCTTGGCCGCGGCGGCGCCCTCCACGGCGGCGTCGACGGCGTTGTCGATCAGGTTGCCCAGGATGGTCACCAGGTCGCGGGGGGTGGGCGGGTCGTCGGTCCCGGCGCCGAGGGCGCTGTCGGCGATCTCGGTGTCCGGGGAGACGACCAGCTCGACGCCGCGCTCGCTGGCCTCGGCGGCCTTGCCCAGCAGCAGCGCGGCCAGCACCGGCTCGGCGACCGCGGCCACCACCCGGTCGGTCAGCCGCTGGGCGATGGCCAGCTCACCGGTGGCGAACTCGACGGCCTCGGCGCCGCGACCGAGTTCGACCAGCGACACCACCGTGTGCAGCCGGTTCGCCGCCTCGTGCGCCTGCGAGCGCAGCGACTCGGCGAAGCCGCGCACGGAGTCCAGCTCCCCGGTCAGGGCCTGGAGGTCGGTGCGATCGCGGATGGTCACCACGCTGCCCAGGTCGCGGCCGGAGAAGCGCACGGCGGAGGAGTTGACCACCAGGACCCGGGTGTCGGTGAGGTGCAGCTCGTCGCGCATCTCGGTGGCCGCGAGCAGCCGGGCGGTCAGCGCGTCCGGCAGGCCCAGCTCGTCGACCCGCCTGCCCTCGGCGTCGGCGGGCAGGTCGAGCAGGGCGCGCACGCCGTCGTTGCACAGGGTCACCCGGTGGTCCGGGCCGACGAGGACCAGGCCCTCGCGGACCGAGTGCAGGATCGCCTCGTGGTACTCGATCACCTGGCCGAGCCGGGCGGGGGCCAGTCCCCCGGTCTGCCTGCGCAGCCGCCTGCTCACCAGGTAGGTGCCGACGGCGCCCGCGAGCAACCCGACCGCGGCGACGCCGAGCAGTGGCAGCACCCGCCCCGCCACCTGGGCGCTGATCGCCTCCAGCGTGATCCCGGCGCTGACCAGGGCGATCACCCGGCGGTCGGCGTCGAACACCGGCACCACCGCGCGGACCGACGGGCCGAGGGTGCCGGTGTAGGTCTCGGTGAAGGCACGACCCGCCAGCGCCTCGCCGGTGTTGCCGAGGAACCGCTTGCCGATCTCGGCGGGATTGGGGTGGGTGAAGCGGACACCGTCGGTGCCCATGATCGTCACGAAGTCCACGTCGGTGTCGGCCAGCACCGCCTGCGCGTAGGGCTGCAACACCGCGGCCGGGTCGGGTGAGCGCACGGCCTGCGCCACCGACGGCGCGTCGGCGACCGCCCTGGCCAGGGCAACCACCGTGGCCGCGCTGGACTCGCGGGCCCGGTCGGCCACGTCCGCCCAGGCCAGCGCCGCGCCCCCGGCCACCAGCACCCCGACGATCACCACCTGGAGCACCAGCAGTTGCCGGGCCAGGCTCCACTGCTTGCGCCCGCTCATGCCCGACAGCATCCACCACCGCCCCCGGGCGGGGCGAAACGTCGGCGACCCGTGAACGCAATGAACACAATGGTGACCTGGAACACAAAGCAGGGGACTCTCAGCCCGATCCCCCGGGCCGCCCCGCCGCGGCCCGACTCCCCAGGAGGCACCCGTGTCGACCACCACCAGCGCGTCACCGCCGCAGCGCCGGGACAAGACGCACTACCTGTACATCGCCGTGATCGTCGCCGTCGTGCTCGGCGTCGCCGTCGGCCTGATCTTCCCGGACCTGGGCAAGGCGCTCAAGCCGGTGGGCACCGGGTTCGTCAACCTGATCAAGATGATGATCAGCCCGATCATCTTCTGCACGATCGTGCTCGGCGTCGGCTCGGTGGCCAAGGCCAAGGCCGTCGGCAAGGTGGGCGGGCTGGCGCTGGTCTACTTCCTGGCGATGTCGACGGTGGCGCTGGCCATCGGCCTGGTCGTCGGCAACCTCCTGCACCCGGGTGACGGCCTGCAGCTCACCGAGGCGGTCGCGGCCAAGGGCGAGGCCCAGGTGGGCGAGGCGGCGAGCACCACGGAGTTCCTGCTCGGCATCATCCCGACCACGCTGGTGTCGGCGTTCACCGAGGGCGAGGTGCTGCAAACCCTGCTGGTGGCGCTGCTGGTCGGCTTCGCGCTGCAGGTCATGGGCCGCACCGGGGAGCCGGTGCTGCGCGGCATCGGGCACATCCAGAAGCTGGTCTTCAAGATCCTGTCGATGATCATGTGGGTGGCCCCGGTCGGCGCGTTCGGCGCGATGGCGGCGGTGGTCGGCGAGACCGGGTTGACGGCGCTCAAGAGCCTCGCGGTCATCATGCTCGGCTTCTACCTGACCTGCCTGCTGTTCGTGACGGTCGTCCTCGGCGGCCTGCTGTGGCTGGTGACCCGGATCAACCTGTTCAAGCTGCTGGCCTACCTGGGCCGCGAGTTCCTGCTGATCCTGTCCACGTCGTCGTCGGAGGTGGCCCTGCCGCGGCTGATCGCCAAGATGGAGCACCTGGGCGTCAGCAAGCCGGTCGTGGGCATCACCGTGCCCACGGGCTACTCGTTCAACCTCGACGGCACCGCCATCTACCTGACGATGGCCACCCTGTTCGTGGCCAACGCGACCGGCGCCCCGCTGTCGGTCGGCGAGCAGATCTCGCTCATGGTCTTCATGATCATCGCCTCCAAGGGCGCCGCGGGCGTCACCGGCGCGGGCCTGGCCACCCTCGCGGGCGGCCTGCAGTCCCACCGCCCCGACCTGGTCGACGGCGTGGGCCTGATCGTCGGCATCGACCGCTTCATGTCCGAGGCGCGGGCGCTGACCAACTTCGCGGGCAACGCCGTCGCCACGGTCCTGCTGGGCACCTGGACCAAGGAGTTCGACCACGACCAGGCCAACCGCGTCCTGACCGGCCAGTCCCCCTTCGACGAGACCACGATGACCGACGACGCCCACGGCCCCGCCTCCGACGTCCCCGACCCCCGGGACCCGACCCCCGAGAAGGTCACCGCATCGAAGTAGCCGCCACGGTCGTTGGACCGAACGAACCGCCCGAGCCCGATGCCCCCGGACCCGGGCGGTTCGGTCGTCCGGCCCTCCGACCGCACCCGCGGCCTACTCGAACCGGCTCACGTCCCCAGCCCCCACCCGGACGACCTCGGCCACGTCGTCGGAGAAGTCGATCACAGTCGTCGGCACCGTCCCGCACTCCCCCGAGTCGATCACCGCGTCGACGACGTGGTCCAGTTCCTCCTTGATCTCCCACCCCTGCACCATCGGCTCCGCCTCACCCGGGATGAGCAGCGTGGTCGACAACAGCGGCTCCCCCAACTCGGCCAGGATCGCCTGCGTCACCACGTGGTCGGGAATCCGCGCCCCCACGGTCTTCTTCTTCGGGTGCATCAACCGCCGCGGCACCTCCTTGGTCGCGGGCAGGATGAAGGTGTAACTCCCCGGCGTGGCGGCCTTCACGGCGCGGAAGACGGCGTTGCCGACGTGCACGAACTGCCCGAGCTGGGCGAAGTCCCGGCACATCAGGGTGAAGTGGTGGTTCTCGTCCAACTTGCGGATCTGCCGAATCCGCTCGATGGCGTCCCGGTTGCCCAGCGCGCAGCCGAGGGCGTAGCAGGAGTCGGTGGGGTAGGCGATGAGTCCACCCTGGTTGAGCAGGTCCACGACCTGGCCGATCGCTCGGCGCTGCGGGTTGTCGGGGTGGATGTCGAAGTACTTCGCCATGGGTGGAGTGTGCCGCTCCCCGGCCCAAGGCGCTCATCTGGGGTCAAGCCATAGGGTCTACCGAGAGTCATCCGTCCACACAGACAAGTCAGCCCCATAGACCCATAGGCGTGCGAGTCCCCACCCGGACATCAGTGTCATCCCTTCCAAGGATGGGGTGGACAGATGGTCACGTGGCCCATCCGCCCTCCTGCTCTTAAGAATATTTCCAAATTAACTTCCTCGTAGAATTTTACATCGACCGCCTTGTCCGCTTCGGCCCGATCGATTTTCGAAGCCAGCCGATCAGGACTTTGATCTCTGCGCGTGCAATGACTTACCGGCTAGCATCCTCGTCACCTTCTCCACGGCGGCTTCGACCTCTCACCAAGCGCCAGCGACTCAAATATTCCATGTAAATTATTCCGAATTCAGCAAGCCAATAGGCGAACCATTTGTCCACTTACGCCTTGGTCTTCACTGAAACTTGATCGCTGCCACATAGGGTGCAAAGTGTTCGAGTAACTCAAATCCAACCAAGACGCATACAGCTGCCCAACACTCCCGGGCTATACTCATCGAGCCCTGACGCAGATGCCTACCCTCCGAGGTGCCCATCAATGTCGTAAATATAGCGAATTTTTTCAAACTGCCCCCACAATCGAATCTTGCACAATAAAAGACTGATCAAAAAGTAAAGAGGTGCGAAATTCTATTTGACAACTACCATGTCCGCATTGTTGACGGATTTGACTACCTGAACGGGACAGCCAGTAGACGGAGAGCTCTTGTGCCAACGTCGGCCGGTATCTATGTGTGGACCTTGCAGCTGGGCAGAACTCTCGAGTCAGCAGAGAGCAGTGCGTCAATGATGCTTGATGCAATATCTGCCCAGCTCTCCAAAGTTTCTAACCAGTACCGAGATGTTGCACGTGTAGGTCGCTATCGAGAGGTCCATCTCTACGATCGATTCGCCAAATTGAGCGGTTCGACCCACAAGCGGCTGGATGAAATTTTGGAAGAGAATCATCCGGAGATGTCTTGGGCACTCATGTGCGCCACGCTGTTCCAGCGGCCGCTATACGTGGGAAAGGCGATCAATTTCCGCAGTAGGCTCCGTAATCACTTTGATTACAAAACAGCTTTTTCGCAAAAGTTACGTGACCACGGTGCTTCAGTCCTTGATTGTGCAGTGATACTTTGTCCACTTACGAGAGAAGGTATGTATGAAGACGATGACTCCCTCGATGATGCGGAATCGCCTGTTCATCAAAACGATAAAGTGGAAAATGAAGACAATACAGAGGAGGAATACGTGCCACCAGGTAGAGAGAGTCAGGATCGCCTGATACGATTGGCCGAGTCAGTCGTAATTCGAGCGTGTCATCCAGTGTTTAACGATAGAATGGATTAAGTCTTGACTCTTTCAAAACTTGGGGCTTCGCAAACAGCATGGACGCAAGAGTTCGCCTTCGTCCGTGGCGAGTATGCACTGGGTGGTGAACATGTTCCGTATTTTTCAATTGTGATGAGCGTCAGCGATTCTCGTCGCTATCTTACTCTTGCCAAAGAACTCGCACTAGATCCAGATACTCCTATTAACATTGAAGAGTTAATCCAACGGGATTTGAATCTCGATCGAGCTGTAGATGAGATTGCCGCGTATCTTCTCCAGCCCAACCAATTGAAGTTTTTCAACTCGTTGACCGTCGTCCTGATGCCCATTGATGGCGATGGGCGTCCTGTCGAAAACTTTCCGTCAACAGAGGAGTTGGCGAAAGAAGCCTCTCCCGATTTCGACCACTCGAGTGCAGGATCGGTCAACGTAAAACTACTGAAAGGTGAGCCTGTCGGTTACATTCGCTGGCAAACCGATCGGGTAAAAGCAGTAATCATTGACGGGCAACATCGATTTCGAGCTCTTGATCATGTGCATCAAAGCAATCCTTTGATCCTTCGGCCCGACATGACATCAGTTCCGGTTCTCATTCTCGTACTGGACCAGCGGATGGGATTTCACCCACCTGTTGGAGGCCCGAAGACGATCCTCAAGGCCAGTCGCTCGATTTTTACCGATCTCAATAAACATGCTGTAAAAGTTTCCCCAGAGCGAGAGTATTTGCTCGATGACCGAAGCCTTCTCGCCGTTTGTACTCGCTCCGTAGTGACATCAGGCATCGGTGGAGGATCTTTCGAAAAATCTAAAACATGGCCAGGTCGAATTCCGTTGGCCATCATTGATTGGAATCAACCAAATAGATCAAAATTCGGTGATGGATTTTTTGTATCGACAATACAGTCTCTGCATCAGCTCGTTTCGGAAGTTGTGAACACAAACCAACCGCGACCGACTGAGTATGAACGCCTGGAAGCTTGGCTGGATAGTATAACCGCGCGTTTTGAACTATCCAAATCAAACATCTGGAAACTAGATACCATTAAGGACCGCCTTCGTGAAGTCCAGCAAAATGATCTGCCATTCGCTTTGACAACCACTGAAGTAGAAGAAGCCGCACAAGGTTTCCGTGAAAGCATTGGTCAGATCATTGTTCAGTGCCTCCTCGGTATGACGCCTTATTCTGCGCTTTTTTCCGCCTATTCTGAAAATGGATTCCTGGGAGGCCAAAAGGAGTTCTGGCTAGGACAAGCCGCTGACGGGCGTAGTGCATACGTCACGCAATTCGGCGAAAATCCAAAGGCTGACGCGGATAGGTTGAGTCAGTCGGTGAAGAAAAAATACCGTCTCGCATATCAAGTGGTTTTTCAGCGTGGATTCATTCTGGCCGCGCGAGAAATCGACTCTTTCAGAAATGAACTCGCAGATCTGTGGCAAATAGAGAACTCTCGCCAAAAAGTGCTTGAACAATGGATTAAAATTTTCAACGAAAGAATCGAAAGTCTTCTGGACAACAGTGACTTCTGGTGGGGCACGGCAGTACTGTTTGATGGGTCCATCAATTACAATCAAGTCTCAAAGAAAGCTATTGTGGGCGCAATAGTACTTGCAACAATCGATTTCCCTGATATGGGAGTTTCCATCGAGAAGGTTCAACTCTCAAAGAGGTCCATTACGAACCTCCTCAGCTCTAATAGAGGCCCCATCTTGGAATTGATTGAAAGTGATAGGTTTACGTGCGACGCACCGACTGAACATCAGACCCTCATGGCTAAGCGTTGGGTGACAGCGTTGGCCAGTTTGGAACCGGGAGTGAAGGCACATGACCCCTTGGTCAAGCTGATGAAGGCTGCTACTCGAATGTATCGAGATGGCATCAAACGTCACATCGGCCAACTTGCCGATGCCAATAACGTCACTCTTGATGACGATGGGGTGGAAAAATTGTTGCGCTCCTTCGGGGCCCGGCGTATGGCTTTCTGGGCAACCGATTGAGAAAGTTGTTATTAATCTAAGCGCAGAAGGTAGAGCTGAAGGGTTCTTTCGATATTCTACTTGCAGCCTCGCCGAATTAGTTTTCAGGTTCCTGTACGAGGTGTGATTACAGTGTGAAATACAGTCGTTTAGCCACTGTTGATGGATCAGAAAGGGTTTTGCGGGAATCGTCAGGAAGTCAGAGGATCTACGCGGCTGCGGCAGGTGGTCGTCGTGCCTTCGCCAGCCTAGGTAGGCCTGTCCCTCTACAGCAAGTTCTGTCGATTGTCACAGGCGTAGTCGTACACACAGTGCATGCTTCCCCATGGGCATTCCACACCAGGTACAA
Organism: Actinokineospora spheciospongiae; assembly: GCF_003182415.1. Lineage (NCBI taxonomy): Bacteria > Bacillati > Actinomycetota > Actinomycetes > Pseudonocardiales > Pseudonocardiaceae > Actinokineospora > Actinokineospora spheciospongiae. The sequence continues at coordinate 245,576 of NZ_QHCP01000010.1, forward strand.
GTTTAGCCGTTGCATCAGTGTCTGTCCTCTTCCATTCAGTTGACAACACCAACGTGGCAGACCTCGAGATAGATATTGCCACGGAGCCGAGATGTCGGCTTTGTTCGTGTTCAATGCGAGATCCTTTTCAAGAGTGGAGAATTCATTCGATGATCTCGGATGCTTCGCACCAGAGGGCGACAGTACTGTCGCTTGGTGTGACCGAGGCGGTGTCCTATGGCGACTCCGCGTCCTGCGCGGTTAGGGTCGACTGCGCGGACATCCTGAGCACGATCGACTTCTGCTCACCCGACACGCCCTTCCGGACCCACCAGCACCAGGAGCTGCGCGGGTTCCGGGGGGCGGCACGGATGTCCGACGCGAACCGGACGATGGAGGCACCACGATGACTTCGACCCACGGGCGGCTGCGGCGGACACCGGACTCGGTCGACGGCGGGGACGTGTCGCTGCCCGCCGCTGTGGCCAGGTGGGCTCGTACGCAGGGTGACAAGCGGGCGGTGGCGTTCGTCGACCACCGGGTCGACCCCGAGGGGGAGGTCACCGAGCTGACCTGGGGTGAACTCGATGCCCGGGTGGACGCGGTGGCGGCGTGGTGCCAGAAGCGGGCTGCCCGGGGTGCGCGGGCGGCCGTGCTGGTGGAGCAGGGCACCGACTACGTGGTGGCCTTCCTGGGTGTGTTGCGGGCGGGGCTGGTGGCGGTGCCGCTGTTCGAGCCGAACCCGCTGCCCGGTCACACCGACCGGCTCGCCGCGGTGCTGGCCGACTGCGCCCCGGAGCTGGTGCTGACCACCAGTGCGCACGCCGACGCCGTCGAGTCGTTCCTGCGCGAGCGGGAGCTGGCGGGGCCGGAGCTGGGGTCGGTGGACGTGGTGGCGACGAGCGGGACCGGGGCCGGTGCCGAGCCGGTTGACCTGCGGGCCGAGGACGTGGCGTACCTGCAGTACACCTCCGGGTCGACCCGGACCCCGGCCGGTGTCGTGATCACCCACGGCAACGTGGTGGCCAACGCCGCGCAGGGCTACGAGGCCTACGAGTGCGAGCAGGGCCAGACGACCTCGGTGTGCTGGCTGCCGCTGTTCCACGACATGGGCCTGGTCGTCGGGCTCGCCACCCCGGTGCTCGGTGGGTTCACCGCGCTGCTGATGGACCCGATCGCGTTCGTGCTCCGCCCGCAGCGCTGGTTGGAGGAGATCGCCGGGGTGGAGGGGCCGGTGGTTTCGGCGGCCCCGAACTTCGCCTACGGCTACGTCGCCTCCCGCATGACCGCCGAGGAGCGCGCCGGGCTGCGCCTCGACCACGTCGTCTCGCTCGGGGACGGGTCTGAGCCGGTGATGTCGAAGACGCTGGACACCTTCTACGCCACCTTCGCCGACAACGGCCTGGACCGCCGCGTGCACCGGCACACCTACGGCCTCGCCGAAGCCGTCGTGATGGTCTCGGTGTCCCCTGCGGGGCGCGCGCCGCGCGAGGTCACCCTCGACCGGGTCAGCCTCGCCGCGGGGCGGGCGGTCCACGCCGAGCAGGGCACCACCCTGGTCTCCGCCGGGCAGGGCGCGGGTGGGCAGTTCGTCCGCATCGCCGACCCGGCCACCGGGGTCGCGCTGCCCGAGGGGCACGTCGGCGAGATCTGGTCCAGCGGGCCCAACGTCGGGCAGGGCTACTGGGGCAAGGACGACTCGCACGAGGTCTTCGAGGCCACCCTGACCGACGCCGACGGCACCGTGGTCGACCCCGGTTGGGGCCGCGCGGGCTGGTTGCGCACCGGCGACCTCGGCGTCCTGCTCGACGGCGACCTGTTCATCGCCGGGCGCATCAAGGACCTGATCATCGTCGACGGCACCAACCACTACCCGCAGGACATCGAGTACACCGCCGAGCAGGCGCACCCGGCCATCCGCCGCCACACCGTGGGCGCGTTCTCCGTTCCCGGTGAGACCGGTGAACTGGCCGTCGTGGTCGCCGAGCGGGCCAAGCAATTCACCGCAGACGACCTCGACCACGCCGAAGTCGCCGCCGCGGTCAAATCCGCGGTTTCCGGGGCGCACGCCCTGGCGATCCACGACGTGGTGATCCTGGGGCCGGGTGAGGTGCCGCGCACCTCCAGCGGCAAGATCCAGCGCTCCGCCTGCCGGGCCCGCTACGCCGAGGGGACGCTGCGCGCGGGGAGCTGAGGCGACGACCGGCAGCGGTGCGCCTCGAACCCGCCGCTGCCGGTCCTCACCAGACCGGGTGGATGAGCCTGCGGGGCGGTGGGACGCGGGCGTGCCTGAGCCTGGCCACCAGCGAGCGGTCGTTGCCGTGGCCGTGGCTGGTGGGTTGCAGGTCGGGGCTCACCGCGCGGACCACCCGGAACGGGCCGGTGGCCACGTCGGCGCTGGTGACGTCGACCAGGGCGACCCGGATGTCCTTGTTCGCCAGGGTCGTGGCGAGGTCGTCGCGGGTGGTGGGGAACGTGGGTTCGGGGAGGGCCGCCAGGGTGGTGGTGCCGCCGCAGCGGAGGCGGTCGAAGGCGGCGATGCGCTCGACCGGGAAGTAGTAGGCGGCGTGGTCGAGCACCTCGCGGACACCCCTGGGGCGGCCGGGGACGGGGTGGTGGCCCTCGCGGAGGACGCGGGCGAGGTGGGGGGCGGTCTGGGCGAGTTCGAGGACGGCGCGGCGGATGGCGGTGCGGGGGCTGCGGTCGGTGCCCAGGCCGAGGCTGACCCCGGGCCAGCGGCGGCCGTCGCCGATGGCGAGGGCGACCGCCGTGGTGCCGTAGGTGGAGGTGGGCAGCAGGTGGACCTCGACCGAGGGGCCCATGCCCTGCAGCGCGTCGAGGGTGGCGCGCAGGTCCGGGTCGAGGGTGTCGTCCAGGTCGACGAAGCGGCCCCGGGCGCCGGTGAGCCAGGCGGCCATCATCGCGTCGCGCTCGACCAGTTCCAGGGTGGCCCGGGTGGCGGCGGAGTCGGCGTCGGTGCCCGCGGCCAGGCCGTTGGAGGTGCCCTGGCAGATGAGGTGTTCCGGGAGGACGGTCAGCGCCAGGTAGGCGAAGACGGCGGGCACCCACACCGGGGCGCCCGTGGTGAGCCAGGTGCCGCGGACCCACGGGTGGTCGACGCGGCGGTCGAACGGGACGTGGCCGAAGCCGGGGGTCGCGTACTGCTCCGGTTCGTACAGCGGGAACTCGCGCGGGTCCAGCACCTCCCCGTCCAGGTCGGCCGGGCGGGCCCACACCAGGCGGTCCGGGTCGGGCAGGGAGGCCGAGTAGCGCTCGACGGCCTCGCCGACGGCCGCGACCAGGGCGGCGCGGCGGGTGGTGCCGTTGCCCCAGCCCGCGGGCGTGGCCCGGGGGGTGCCGTCGGCGTCGAGCAGGTGCGGTGGGGCGGCTGTCGCCACGAACGGCAGGCCCGGGCCGGGGCCGAGGGGGCGGCGCAGGGACAGCCACGGGATGACGCCGGTCAGCGGGTCGACCCAGCCCGCCAGCGCCTCCAGCAGTTCCGCCGGGTCGTCGCCCGGGGGCAGGCCGACGGTGCCGATGCCGTCGGCGCCGCCGCAGACGCCGCAGGCCGGGAGGGGGATCACCCGGTGCCACAGCGGGTCGGCGCCGTCGACCAGTTCGGCCAGGTGGTCGACGAGGTCGGTGGCGCCGTCGAGCAGGGCGGCGACCAGGCGCACGACCCGGTCGGGCACCGAGCCCAGCGGCGCCGGGGGCGCGGAGCCCGAGCGGTCCCGGGTGGCCGCGGCGGCGGCGAGCCTGCGGGCCCGGGCGCAGCAGGGGCCACCGGGGCGGCCGGGGACGGCCAGCGGACCCACCAGCGCGGTGCCGCCGTCGAGTTCCACGGTCAGCGCGCGCAGCCGGTTGGCCCGTGCCCACCGCGGGAACTCCACGTCGACCCGGACGCCGCCGCCGACGGCCACCGCCAGCCGGGCCGAGGGCGGGACCGGGGCCGCCCGGTCCAGCGCGACCCGGTCGCCGAACTCGGCGCGCAGCCTGCGCAGCAGCAGCGCGCGGGTGCCGGGGGCGGTCTCGTCCACGGCGGCGTCCTGGTCCAGGACTCCCTCAGCGCGCACGCACCGTCCCCCTGCTCCCGGCCCGGCCCCGGGTCCGGTCGGGCACCAACCGGAAGTCGGCGGAGCCGGTGATCCCCCGCAGGACCTCGCAGGTGGACAGCCGCTCGTCGTCGTCGCCGAGCAGCGCCAGCCTGGCGGCGGTGAGCCGCGCGTGCGGGAGGACCCGCGCTTCGAGTTCCCGGATGTCGGGCATGGTGACCTCCTCGCGGGCGACGGGGTCGGGTGACCGCGTCTACGAGGTAGGAGCAAGCATCGGACACCGGGATACACGTGTCCAGATCTCGCGGGCAACCGTCACCGGCTGTGAGCCGGGAACGGCGTACGGATGCGCACCGTGCCCGTTCGGGTGGGAACGGGCACGGTGCGCGGCCCGGTCGATCAGAGGACCTTGCCCAGGAACTGCCCGGTGTAGCTCTCCGCGACCTGCACCACGTCCTCCGGTGTGCCCTCGGCGACGACCGTCCCGCCGCCGGAACCACCCTCGGGTCCCATGTCGACGATCCAGTCGGAGGTCTTGATGACGTCGAGGTTGTGCTCGATGACGATCACCGAGTTGCCCTTGTCGACCAGGCCGTTGATCACGCCCAGCAGCTTGCGGATGTCCTCGAAGTGCAGGCCCGTGGTGGGCTCGTCGAGGATGTAGACCGTGCGGCCGGTGGAGCGCTTCTGCAGCTCGCTGGCGAGCTTCACCCGCTGCGCCTCGCCGCCGGACAGCGTCGGGGCGGGTTGGCCGAGGCGGACGTAGCCCAGGCCGACGTCGACCAGGGTTTGCAGGTGGCGGTGGATCGACTTGATCGGCTCGAAGAACTCCGCCGCCTCCTCGATGGGCATGTCCAGCACCTCGGCGATGGTCTTGCCCTTGTAGTGCACCTCCAGCGTCTCGCGGTTGTAGCGGGCGCCCTTGCAGACCTCGCAGGGCACGTAGACGTCGGGGAGGAAGTTCATCTCGATCTTGATCGTGCCGTCGCCCGCGCACGCCTCGCAGCGCCCGCCCTTGACGTTGAAGGAGAAGCGGCCCGGCTGGTAGCCGCGCACCTTCGCCTCGGTGGTGGAGGCGAACAGCTTGCGCATGTGGTCGAACACGCCGGTGTAGGTGGCGGCGTTGGACCGCGGGGTGCGCCCGATCGGGGACTGGTCGACCTGCACGAGCTTGTCCAGGTGTTGCAGGCCGTTGATCCGGGTGTGCCGCCCGGGCACCTGGCGGGCGCCGTTGAGCTTGTTCGCCAGGACGGTGGCCAGGATGTCGTTGACCAGGGTCGACTTGCCCGAGCCGGAGACGCCGGTGACCGACACCAGGCAGCCCAGCGGGAACGCCACGTCGATGCCGCGCAGGTTGTGCTCGCGGGCGCCGACGACGGTCAACTGCCGCTTCTTGTCGATCGGCCTGCGCAGGTCCGGCACGTCGATCTTGCTGCGACCGGCCAGGTAGGCGCCGGTCAGCGACTCCTTGTTGCGCAGCAGGTTCTTGAAGGTGCCGCTGTGCACGACCTTGCCGCCGTGCTCGCCAGCGCCCGGTCCGATGTCGACGATCCAGTCCGAGGTGCGGATGGTGTCCTCGTCGTGCTCGACGACGATCAGCGTGTTGCCCAGGTCGCGCAGCCGGGTCAGGGTCTCGATGAGCCGGTGGTTGTCGCGCTGGTGCAGGCCGATCGACGGCTCGTCGAGGACGTAGAGCACGCCGACGAGGCCGGAGCCGATCTGGGTGGCCAGCCGGATGCGCTGCGCCTCGCCGCCGGACAGGGTGCCGGAGGCCCGGTCGAGGGACAGGTAGTCCAGGCCGACGTCGAGCAGGAACCGCAGCCGGGCCTGGATCTCCTTGAGCACCGCGCCCGCGATCATCGATTCGCGCTTGCCCAGGGTCAGCGCGTCGAGGAACGCCGAGCACTCCCCGATCGACATGGCCGACACCTCGGCGATGGACCGGTCGCCCTGGGCGTGCTGGAGGGTGACCGCCAGGATCTCCGGCTTGAGCCGGGTGCCCTGGCAGGCCGGGCAGGGCACCTCCCGCATGTAGCCCTCGTACTTCTCCCGCTGCGACTCGGAGTCGGTCTGCTCCTGGCGGCGCTCCAGGAACGGGATCACGCCCTCGAACGCGGCGTAGTACGAGCGCTGGCGGCCGTAGCGGTTCTTGTAGCGGATGTGGACCTGCTCGTCGACGCCGTGCAGCACCGCCTTCTGCACCTTCGCGGGCAGCCGCCGCCACGGGGTGTCCATCCGGAACCCGAGGGCTTCCGACAGCGAGGTGAGCAGCCGGGTGAAGTACTCGGCGGTCTGCCCGCCCGCCCACGGGGCGATCGCGCCGTCGAGCAGCGACAGCTCGTCGTCGGGGACGACCAGCTCCGGGTCGACCTCCTTGCGGATGCCCAGGCCGGTGCACACGGTGCAGGCGCCATACGGGGAGTTGAAGGAGAACGAACGCGGTTCGAGGTCTTCCAGGCCCAGCGGGTGCCCGTTCGGGCAGGCCAGGTTCTCGGAGAAGCCGCGGCGGCGGCCGGGGTCCTTCTCGTCGAGGTCGACGAAGTCCAGCTCCACCAGGCCGTCGGCCAGGCGCAGCGCGGTCTCCACCGAGTCGGTGAGGCGCTGCTTGGAGCTCGACTTGACCGCCAGCCGGTCGACGATGACGGCGATGTCGTGCTTCTCCTGCTTCTTGAGCTTCGGCGGGTCGGCCAGCGAGTGCGCGGTGCCGTCGACCAGGGCGCGGGAGTAGCCCTGGGCCTGCAACGAGGAGAACAGGTCGACGTACTCGCCCTTGCGGCTGCGGATGACCGGCGCGAGCACCTGGAAGCGCAGCCCGCCCTCCATCGCCAGCACCTGGTCGACGATCTGCTGCGGGGTCTGCTTGCTGATCGCCTCACCGCAGGTGGGGCAGTGCGGCTTGCCCGCGCGCGCGTAGAGCAGCCGCAGGTAGTCGTAGACCTCGGTGATGGTGCCGACCGTGGACCGCGGGTTGCGGCTGGTCGACTTCTGGTCGATCGACACCGCGGGCGAGAGGCCCTCGATGAAGTCGACGTCCGGCTTGTCCATCTGGCCGAGGAACTGCCTGGCGTAGGCCGACAGCGATTCGACGTAGCGCCGCTGCCCCTCGGCGAAGATGGTGTCGAAGGCCAGGCTCGACTTGCCGGAGCCGGACAGCCCGGTGAAGACGATGAGGCTGTCGCGGGGCAGGTCGATGTCCACGCCGCGCAGGTTGTGCTCCCGGGCGCCGCGAACGACGAGGCGGTCGGCCACTGAGGTCCCTTCGGTAGAAAACTGCTGGTCGGGCTGCCGGCGGCGGGCGTGCGGCCCCTGGTCGGAGGCGCGCGGCAGTGCGGGTGGCACCCACTTCGGCGGCAGGCGGTCATGCTAGGACGGGGCACCGACAATTCTCGCCGACCGCTTCCCGGCCCGCACCCCAACCCGGGTCTACCCGCCGGTGACGCGCGGACGCCTACCCTGGGTGGTGACGGGTGCGCCGCGCCCGCACGAGGCAGCCGGGGGTCTGGATGAGTGCAGCGAGCACGTCGGCCGGTTCAGCGGTGGGCCGGGGCGGTCCGCCGGACCAGCGTACGCCCGACCGTTCGACCGCGGCCGACCGCGCCGCGTCGGCCCACGGGTTGCTCCGGCAGGCCTGGTCGGTGCTGCGCGAGCGGGTCGCCGGGCTCGACGAGGACGCGTTCCGGGCGCCGAGCCTGCTGCCGGGGTGGAGCAGGGCGCACCTGGTGAGCCACCTCGCGCGCAGCGCCGACGCCCTGGTGAACCTGCTCACCTGGGCCAGGACCGGCATCGAGCACCCCGCCTACCCCAGCCGCGCCGACCGCGACGCCGACATCGAGGCGGGCGCCGACCGGCTGGCCCAGGTCATCCGCGAGGACCTGGGCGCCGCGTGCGACCGCTTCCACGTCGCGGTCGAGGGCCTGGCCGACGACCAGTGGTCGGCCACGGTCGCCCACTACACCGGCCGCGCGTTCCCGGCGGAGCAGGTCGTGGAGATGGCCCTGTTCGAGGCGTGGAACCACCTGGTCGACCTGGACGTGGGCGTGGGGTACGCCGACGTGCCGGACGCGGCGCTGGAGCGGCTGCTCGACCACGCCGTCCGCCCGCACCTGGCGCGGGTGGACGGCGAGCCGGTGGTGCTGGTGGCCGAACTGGCCGGTGGGGCTCAGCGCCGCTGGGAACTGGCCATCGCCGCGGCCCCGGGGGCCGAGGAGTTGCGCGGTTCGGGCACCGCGGTGCTGGCGTGGCTGACCAGGGGCGACGCGTCCGGCATTAGCGGGGAGCCGCCGGAGCTCGCGGCCTGGGGCTGAGGCACCTGGGGCAGCTCGCGCAGCGCCTCGGCCGCCGCCAGCGCGGTGTTCTTGGCGGCGGCCCAGCGCCTCGGCCAGACCGTCGTCAGCCAGCGGTGCGCGGGCGCCTCGACCAGCCGGGTCATCGCCCACCCGGCCAGCACGGCCATGGCCGTGCAGAGGACCAGCCTGCCCCAGGCGCCCACCCCGGCGTCGAGCAGGAACCGGGCGAGCACGAAGCCCAGCTCCTGGTGCACCAGGTAGACGCCGAAGGAGATGCCGCCGAGCCAGCGGATCGGCCCGGCGAGTGAGCGCAGCACAGGCAGGTCCCAGTCCGGCCCGCCCGCGGCGGCCACGATGCCGAGCAGGATGACGCCGAAGGCGATCGTCGACGGGGTGTCGGCGAAGTACGCGTGCGCGTCCTGGGCGACCAGTGCGGCGAGCAGGTAGAAAGCTAGGTGCCTGCCGGAGAACCGGCCCTTGGTCCACAGCCAGATCGCCGTGCCGACGCCGAAGAGCGCCACCCGGTGCAGCGCGAGGCCGTCGAACACGGAGATGACCCACTGCTGGGCGCCGTCGCCGCGCCACAGGAACCGGATCACCAGGGGTGCCAGGATCAGGGTCCACAGCAGCACCGGCAGCTTCGCGCCGCGCCCCCAGCCGCGCGGCCACAGCAGCGCCGCCACGAAGAAGGCCATGACCTGCACCGGCAGCGTCCAGTAGGAGGCGTCGACCCAGTGGAACTGCGGGGACCACGCCTGCACCAGGAACAGGTTCGCCAGCAGGTCGGTCGGGGTGGGCAGGTACCAGCCGAACAGCGGCGCCACCGCCCGGGACACGGCGTAGGTCAGCACGACCGCCACCAGGTAGGCGGGCAGCAGCCGGGCCAGCCGGTTCCACAGCCAGGTGCCGGTGTTCCCGCGCCGCACGGTCACGCAGACGAAGTACGCGGAGATCACCAGCAGGGTGCTCGCGCCGAACTGCAGCGGGAGCACGAACGGGTAGGGACCCAGTTCGGGGTGGTTGATCGGCGACTGGTGCGTGATGTGCTGGATGACGACCGAGTAGACGGCCAACACCCGGATCACGTCCCAGCTGATCTTGCGCGGGGACCGCTTCTGGTTCGCTGTCTCAGTGGTGTCCACGTGCTCACAGGTGTTCGGCGACGGGGGCTCGTGTTAGCGGATCACGCGTTGGTAACAGGGTACGTTCCCCGGGTACGAGCATCTGAAACGGGTACCCGGCCCGGCCGTGCGCTAGCGTCGGTCGGCGTGGACTTCCTCGACGACTACACCGGCCACGTCGAACCCGGTGGACCGGCCGCCCGGCGCACCCTCGGCACCCTGGAGGTGACGAAGGTCTCGGTGGGGCCGATGGACAACAACGCCTACCTGCTGACCTGCCCCGCCACCCGCGAGGCGCTGCTGGTGGACGCCGCCAACGACCCGGACCGGCTGTCGGACCTGATCGGCTCCGGCCCCGACCGCCCCACCCTGCGCACCATCGTCACCACCCACCAGCACGGCGACCACTGGCAGGCCCTCGGCGCCATCGCGGGCAAGTTCGGCGCCGAGACCATCGCCCACAACGACGACGCGGGCCCCCTCCCCATCCCCCCGGACCGCCTGGTCATCAACGGCGACAAGATCGCGGTGGGCGAGGTCGAGCTGGAGGTCATCCACCTGCGCGGCCACACCCCCGGCTCCATCGCCCTGCTGTACCGCGACCCGGAGGGCACCCCTCACCTGTGGACGGGCGACTCCCTGTTCCCGGGCGGCGTCGGCAAGACCACCCTCCCGGAGGACTTCGAGTCCCTGATCAACGACGTGGAGCACCGCCTCTTCGACACCCTCCCGGACGACACCTGGTTCTACCCCGGCCACGGCGACGACGGCACCCTGGGCAACGAGCGCCCGAAGCTCCACATGTGGCGCGAGCGCGGTTGGTAGGTGAATGTCGGGCGCTCCGGCGAGCGGGCCGGTATATCTCCTCGCCGGAGCACCTGCCCGATGCGCTCAGCCAGGTGGACGCTTCCACGGATCGCTGTCGCTGACGCGTTCCTCAGAACCGAAGAACTCATCAGCTTCCTGCCGCAGTGATGCGCTTCCAATGCTGGGCAGCCGCCGGTGGCGCCGCATCAACTCTTCGGCCGTCATCCGCCGTCTGCGCGGAAGCGGGCCCAATTCAGCGACCTCAACACCGTTGCAGGTGATGCGGTACGTCTCGCCTTCCTGGACGGCATCCATAGCGGCAGTGGAGTTGGCACAGAACTCCTTCCGACTGATTCTACGCATGTCGAGAGCGTAACCACGCATTTCCAGACGCCACGCCAACTGCTTTGCACCCATTGATGTGGATTGGGCGGGCTGCGGATGACCATTACGCGCTAGATTGGTTACCCAGGGTCACAGACGGGGGGTGCGGCGTGCCGGGTGCGGTGGAGCTGGTCGCCGGGGTGCCCGGGTTGGATGCCGGGCAGCGGCGGGTGTTGGCGGCGCTGCTGGAGCACACCGCGACCGGGGGTGGGTTGTTCGTCCGGGTGGGGCGGGCGGCGGGTGAGCCGGACGCGTTCCAGGTCAGCCGGGGTGGGGTGCGCGCCGTGGTGGTCGACGACCTGGCGCCGGACGCCGGGACCGGGCGGGCGTTGGTGCGCCACGCCGAGGAGCACTGTGCCGGGCTGCGCGGGCCGGGTGGGCGGGAGTTCCCGTCGACGGCGGTCGGGGTGGTGTGGGTGCGGCCCGGGGCCGAGCCCACCTGGAGTCGGGACGACCGGCTCTACCAGGCAGTGAACGAGACCGGGTTGGCCGTGCTCACCACCCGGGAGACCAGGCACCTCAGTGCGGCTGCGGCGAACCGGGTGGCGGGTGAGTTGGCCAAGCGGTTGCGGGCCTACCGGCGGTTGTCCGTCGGGCCTGTCCCGCCCGCACCGGAGCAGGGGGAGTTGATCGACGGCGGCGTGGTCGTGTCGGACGTGGTGGATGCCGCGCGGGACCGGCCGTTCGAGAGTTGGTTGACGTTCCTGCACCCGTCGCAGCGCAGGTTGGTGACCCGCCGCTACAGCGGTCCGGCGCGGATCAGTGGGCCCGCCGGGACGGGGAAGACCGTGGTGGCGCTGCACCGGTTGCGCCACCTCGCCCGCAGGCACAGCGGGCCGTTGCTGTTCACCACGTTCGTGCGCACCCTGCCGGAGGTGCACGCGCGCGCCTTCCGCACCCTGGCACCGGAACTCGACGGCCGGGTGGAGTTCACGAACCTGCATGCCTGGGCGGTGGAGTTCCTGCGCGCCAGGGGCACCGCCGTGCTGCTGCAGAGCAAGGTGGTCGACGCGGCGTTCGGCCAGGCTTGGCTGCGGGAGCGGGTGCACCTCCAACCGGTCGAGCCCACCTCCGGCTACTGGCGCGACGAGCTGACGCAGGTGATCGGCGGGCGCGGGGTGGGCACCTTCGAGGAGTACCTGGCGGTGCCCAGGCGCGGGCGCCGCCTCCGCCTGACCGAGTCGCAGCGCGAGGCGGTCTGGCGCCTGCACGACCGCTACCGCGACGAACTGGCCCGCCGGGGTGCCTGCGACTTCACCGACGTGATCACCCTGGCGGACCGCGAGGTCCGGCGCCGCCCACCGGAGCGCCCCTACGCCGCCGTGGTGGTCGACGAGGTGCAGGACCTCCCCCTGGTCGGTCTCCGCCTGCTGCACCGCTTGGCGGGCGACGGCCCCGATCGCCTCCTGCTGGTCGGCGACGGCCAGCAGCAGGTCTACCCCGGTGGCTGGCGGTTGTCGGAGGCGGGCATCCCCATCCTGGGCCGCGGTGAGGTGCTGCGCGTGAACTACCGCAACCGCACGGAGATCCTCGACTTCGCCCGCCGCATCGAGGCCACCGACACCATCGACGACCTCGACGGCGGCGCGGGCGTGGCCCTCCGCGACGCCGAGGCCGCCCACTCCCCCGGTGGGACGGTCACCACCTGGCGCGGCACCGACGCGGAACTGCCCGCGGCGCTCGTGGGCGCGGTGCGGGCGCTGCGGGTGGACCCGGACCGCACCGCCGTGATCGCCTTCGGTCGGGGGGCGGTGGCCCGGTGCCGCGCGGTCCTGGAGAAGGCGGGCGTCGCGGTCACCCCGCTGGAGCGCTACACCGGCGAACCGGACGGCACGGTGAAGGTGGGGACCGTGCTGCGGGCCAAGGGCCTGGACTTCCAGGCGGTCCTGGTGGTCAACACCGGCGAACCCCCGGACCGCGACGACGAGGGGGGTCGCCTGGGCGAGCGGCGGAAGCTGGTCGCCGCCACCAGGGCCCGCGACCACCTGTGGTGGGCCACGGTCACCCCGAACACCTGATCTCAGCGATACGAGCAACCCCAACACATCCAGCCCAGGGCCTGACCAACCCCGCCCTGACCAACCGCGCCCTGGCTGCCTGCCACCCCGAACCCCTCCGGCCCAGCCGCCGACCACCCGAAAACCGCAGGCCCGGTGGCGGAGGTCGTGGCCGAACTGGGTGGTTCGACCTTGCCGGAGAAAGTTCTCAGGGTGTGTCGATTTTCGGGGCGGGCCGTTCGACGCAGGGGTGAGAGTCCGAGAAGAGGAGCCCGCCATGCCGAAGTTCGCCACTGTGGACGAGTACACCGCCGCGCTCGCCGAGCCGCTGCGGGAGATCGTGGAGGGGATGCGGCCGGTGTTGTCCGGTGCGCTGCCGGAGGCCACCGAGGGGCTGTTCCACGGTGCGCCGACCTGGAGCGTGGGCAAGGCGCGCGTGTGCTTCGTGAAGGCCCACGGCTCGCACGTGGCGTTCGCCCTGTGGCGGGGGCAAGACGTCGAGGACGCTTCGGGGCGGTTGGAGGCGATGTCGAACCGGATGGCGCAGGTGCGACTGCGGTCCGCATCGGACATCGATCCCGCGGTGTTCGCGGGGTGGCTGCGGCAGGCGCTCGCGCTGGAGGGCTGAGCGCCCGCCGCGGCCTGGGTGGGGGTCAGCCCCAGATCGACGTGACCCACTCGGGGTGGTCGATGAACGGGTTGCGGTTGTGCTGGTAGGTGTCGTAGATGACCTGGTTGCGCCGCTTCTCGAAGGCGTCCGGCGGGTCTTGGGCGTTCCACTGCTTGAGCACCGACAGCTTGCCGATGTTGGGGTTGCTGCTGTTGGAGGTGCTTTCGTTGACCTCCAGGTCGGCCCAGCCGTCGCCGCCCTCGTAGCGGACGGACATGTAGAAGATCATCCGGGCGACGTCGCCCTTGACCGCGTTGCGGGGCTCGAAGGAGTCGGCGTCGGTGTAGCTGCCGGAGGCCTCGGTGACGGGGGAACCGCCGTTGTCGAAGTCCTTGTTGCCCCGGGTGGAGTTGACCGAGACGTCCTCGGGGCGCAGGTGGTGGATGTCGGTGCCGGGGCCGGTGGCGGTGCCGAAGTCGCCGTGGGACTTGGCCCAGACGTGCTCGCGGTTCCAGTCGTCGACGCCGCCGCCGTTGGTGGACTTGGACTGGGATCGGCCGGAGTAGACCAGGATGACGTTGCCGCTGTTGTTCGGGTCCTGGTCGGTGTTCTTCAGCGCCGCCCACACCGCGTCGTAGCTGAGCTTGGTGACGCCGGTGCTGATGATGTTGTGCAGCGCCGATTCCAGGGCGGGGCCGGTCTTGCCCAGGGCGCTCGCGTAGTAGGTGCTGTCGTAGTCACCGCTGCCGCCGCCGGGCGCGCTGGTCGGTGGGGTGGTGGTGCTCGACGGCGGGGTGCTGCCGCCGACCGTGGCGAAGGCGGTGGTCGAGGTCAGGCCCGGGTGCGAGAAGTAGGCACCCAGCGTGCCGGTGACGTCGAGCTGCTTGCCCAGCAGGGAGGGGTTGGACTTGAGCCCGTAGCCGGAGCGGTGGGCGGTGGGGATCTGCACGTAGATCATCCGGGTGGTGCCGGTCTCGGCCGCGGTGTCGGCGATGGCCAGCGCGTAGTCCGAGGGGTAGTTCGACCGGATGACGGTGTTGGTGGCCGTCGGCTGCCCGACCACGTAGCCGCGGACGGTGGCGGTGCCGCCGCCCTGCTGCGCGATGGCTTGGGCGACGGTGAGCGGGGTGGCGGCGCCTGCGGCAGGGGCCTGCAGCGCGACCATTGTGGTGAGGACGGCCACGAGGGCCGAGAACGTGGATAAGAGGGTCCAGCGGCGTTGGCGCACGGGCTTGAGTCCCTTCCCCGACGGCCGACCCAGCGGGGTCGACGCAAAGTGACTAAGTGTTCACGATCGAGTGAAGGCTGCCACGCGATAACGCACTGTGGCGTGAATTCGGTACGGCGTTCCGGTGTCGATCAGCGAACTGCGTCGGAAAGGTCCACCCGGACCGGGCCACTCGGCCGAACAGGGTTCGGCAGGAGGGCGGACACGAAAGCGCGGCCCTGCCGTCGGGGGGTGGCAAGGCCGCACCCCCTACGTCGCTCGGGCGCGGGGCGGTGTTACCGCCCGCGGCGTTCCCGTTCGACGAGTCCTGTCGGCACACCGGCCCGGGCGGGGGTCATCGCGCGTCGCGGTGGCGCGCGCGGGAGGATGCAGCGGCAAGCACAACGAGGTATTGGAGCAGAGCATGGCGCTGCAGAAGCCCGAGATCGACCGCCCCGACGGCCCGCCGCCCGCGGACCTGGTGATCGAGGACATCACGGTCGGCGACGGCGACGAGGCGAAGGCGGGCCAGGTCGTCAGCGTGCACTACGCCGGGGTCGCGTTCTCCTCCGGCGAGGAGTTCGACGCCTCCTGGAACCGCGGCGAGCCCTTCGGGTTCCCGCTCGGCGCCGGTCGCGTCATCGCGGGCTGGGACAGGGGCGTGCAGGGGATGAAGGTCGGCGGCCGCCGCAAGCTGACCATCCCGCCGCACCTGGGCTACGGCGACCGGGGCGCGGGCGGGGTCATCAAGCCGGGCGAGACGCTGATCTTCGTGGTGGACCTGCTCGGCGTCCGCTGAGCCGCGCGCTGGTGGACCGGCTCACGACCGGACCAGGTCGAGGCGGTCCACCAGCGCCAGCACCGCGTCCGGGTCCTCGACGTGCGCGTTGTGGCCCAGGCCGGGCAGGGTGACCGGGTCGTCCACGAGCGCGGCGAGGTGGTCCACCGGGGACATCGGGTCGCGCTCCCCCGCCGCCAGCACCACCGGGCAGCGCGCCGCTCGCAGCAGCCCCACCACGTCCGGGGCGCCGACCGCGAACGCCCGCGGGTCGAACGCCGCCCGCCACCGGCCACCCTCCTGGACCACCGATCGCGGGTTCGCGTCCGGGCCGGGCAGCCCGGCCAGCTTCACCGCCCAGGACTCCGCCTCCTCGCGGGTCTCGAACGCGCGGGGCGGGCGGGCGGCGAGCGCGGCGGCCTTGGCCAAGTCGTCGTCGGTCCACTCGACCTTGATGCCGACGCCCACGACGCCTTCGACGTCGAGCCCGAACCAGCCGCTGGCCAGGGTCAGCGCCAGCACCCCGCCGAGCGAGTGCCCGACGGCGACGTAGCGGCGGGTGGGGTCCACCTCGACCCCGGCGGCGAGGGCGCCGAAGGTGTAGCGGCGCAGGGGTTCCGCGCCGCCGTGCCCGGGCAGGTCGACCGCGACCGCCTCCCCGGGCCAGCGCTCGACGACACCGTCCCACACGGCCGCGGTGGCGCCGAGACCGTGCAACAGCAGCAGCGTGGGGTGGCCCATCGCGCCATGCTACTCAGCCGGAGGCGACGTGCTCCAGCCAGAAGTCCGGCAGCGCCACCGTCGACCGCGATCCCGTTGCGGGCACCTGTTCTGCGGCGGTGGACGGGCAGCGGTCAGCCCTGCTCCCGGCCCGGGGTGATCTCGCGGTGGATCGCCGCGTGCAGGACGCCCAGGCCGCGGTCGAGGTCGGCGCGGGTGATGGTGAGCGGCGGGGTCACCTTGAGCACGCTGTCGCGGCGGCCGCAGGTCTCCAGGATCAGGCCGCGGTCGTAGCAGTCGCGCTGGACGCGCTCGGCGGCCTCGGGGGCCGGGGTGTCGACGCCGACGACCATGCCGCGGGCGCGGGTGGGCAGGCCGAGGGCCCGCACGTCGGCGGCGAAGCGGGCCATCCGGTCGCCGTGCAGGGCCAGGCGGGCCAGGAAGGCCGGGTCCTCCCAGAGGTCGAGCGCGGCGGCCCCGGCCACGAAGGCCAACTGGTTGCCGCGGAAGGTGCCGGTGTGCTCGCCGGGCTCCCATACGTCCAACTCCGGGCGCAGCAGCAGCACCGAGATGGGCAGGCCCGCGCCGCCCAGCGACTTCGACAGGGTGATCGCGTCCGGCACGATCCCGGCGTGCTCGAAGCCGAAGAACCGGCCGGTGCGCCCGCAGCCCGCCTGGATCTCGTCGCACACCAGCGGCACGCCCCTGGCCGCGGTCAGCTCCCGCAGCGCGCGCAGCCAGCCCGCCGACGCCGGGTAGACCCCGCCGTCCATCTGCAGCGACTCGACCAGCACCGCGGCGGGCGGGCCCGCGCCGCCGCTGGGGTCGTCGATCAGGTGCGCGAGCACGGCCAGGGAGTCGAAGCGGCCGGTGGGGCCGTCCTCGTAGGGCAGGAACAGCACGTCGCCGCCGAGGTGGTGCCCGCCGCGGGCGGCGCGGGAGCCGGTGACCGACAGCGAGCCGTGCGACATGCCGTGGAAGGCGCCGGTGAAGGCCACGACCTGGCGGCGGCCGGTGGCCTTGCGGGTGACCTTGAGCGCGGCCTCGACGGCGTCGGTGCCGGTGGGGCCGCAGAACTGGACCCGGTGGTCGAGGCCGCGCGGGGCCAGCACCACGTCGCGCAGCCGCCGCAGGAAGTGCCGCTTGGCGGTGGTGTGCAGGTCGAGGCCGTGCAGCGGGCCGCCGGAGTGCAGGTACTCGACGAGCCGGGCGACCATCCTCGGGTCGTTGTGGCCGTAGTTGAGCGCACCGGCGCCGCAGAAGAAGTCCAGGAACTCGCGGCCGTCCTCGGCGACGAGGGTGCTGCCGCGCGCCGAGGTGAACACGGCGGGGAACTTGCGGCAGTACAGCCGGACCCGCGACTCCACCTCGTCGAAGACCGACGAACCCGCCGACCCCGCCTGCCCGGACTGCACTGCCGCAACGGTCATGCCCGGGGAACGTACTCCTGCCGCCACGGACAGCGACGATCGGCTACCCAGAGATGCGACCGGCCGCACACCCGGGACGGGGTGCGCGGCCGGTGGCGGGCGGTCGGGCGGGTCAGCAACCGCCGCAGTTGTAGTAGGTGATGTCCCAGTGGTTGCTCTCCAGGTAGTAGATGTTGCCGCTGCCGGAGCGCCACTGGTTGCCGCCGATGGCGGTGAAGTTGCGCTGGATGTAGCCGGTGACGCAGGAGCTGAGGCTGATGTCGATCTTGTAGCCGTTGTAGTGGCTGTAGGTGCCGCTGGCGTGGCCGACCTCGGTGCCGCCGGTGATGTTGACCGCGCAGCCGCTGGCGCTCTTGAACGTCTGGCCGCCCTGCACGGTGGTGAGGTTGATCTGCTCGAACGACGTGCAGGTGGAGTTCTGCCGGTTGGTGCAACCGCCGCTGGAGGACCAGGTGATGCCCGAGGAGCGGAACCGCGCGGCGGCGTCGCTCTGGCTGAGCTTGGTGACCTGGATGGAGATCGGGGCGTCGGCCGGGGTGGACACCGGGTCGTGCTCGCCGCCGGTGGCCGAGGCGAAGCCGGTGCCGAGGGCGAGCGCGGCGACCGCGGAGGCGGCGACCGTGGCGAGGCGGAGCAGGGCAATGCGCATGGGGACGGGTTCCTTCCGGTGGCAGCCGCCACCGGCCCGGGGGCGCCGGGCTGGGGGTGGGGGCCTGCGACGAGGACAGGAGAGCGGGCCGCCGACGGCCCGGTGGTTCACGCGGGGTCCGGGTCAGCCGGTGCGTCGCTCCCAGGACGGGAGCGTAATGCGCTCCCGCGGACCCGCCCAGGGGTTCGGCCGGCTATTTTCCAACCGGGCACCCCTATGTTCCGGAAGCTAAACCCCAACCGCCGTCCGCCGGTCCGCCCGCCGCCGGTCGAGCACGGCGACGACGAGCGCGAGGGCGATGAAGGCCACCGCGCAGCCCAGCGCGGTGGCGGCGGCGTGCGCGAAGCTGCCGGTGGCGCCGAGCACGACGTGGAAGACGGTGCTGAGCACAGCAGTTCCGACGGCGGTGCCGATCCGCTGGCCGGTCTGCAACAGCCCGCCCGCCACCCCCGCCATCCGGTTGGGCACCTCGGCCAGGGTGAGCGTGGTGTTCGGCGAGATCACCGCCCCACCCCCGACCCCGGCGACGAGCATCGGCACGATCATCCACCACACCACGGCAGACCCGCCCACCACCAACGTGATCAGCGCGACCGCCCCCAACCCCACCGCCACCAGGCACAACCCGACGACGCTCAGCAGTCGCCCGAACCGCTCCACCAACCGCCCGGCCACGGCCGAGGACACCGCCGACCCGAGCGCGAACGGCGTCACGGCGAGACCGGACTGCAACGGCGTGAAGCCGAGCCCGGTCTGGAAGTAGAGCGCGAACACCAGCCAGATCCCGGTGAACCCGCAGAAGTACGCCAACCCCAGCCCCAACCCCGAGACGTAGCCGGGGGTCTCGGTGAACAGCCGGGTGTCCATCAGCGGCGCCCGGTCCCGCCGCACCACCCGGTGCTCCCACCGCACGAACCCGTACCCCACCACGAAGGCCACGGGGAACAACCACCACAGCGAGGCGAACTCGTCCGCCTCCACCAACGGGAACAGCAGCGCCAGCACGGCCAACCCGAGCAGCCCGGCGCCGACCACGTCGATGTCGGGCCGGTGCCGCCCGCGCACCTTCGGCAGCAACCGCGCCGCGAGCACCAGCGCCACCACCCCGATCGGCAGGTTCACGTAGAACACCCACCGCCAGCCACCGGGGTCACCGAACAAGGCGAGGATCACCCCACCCGCGATCGGACCCACGGCCGTCGAGATCCCCACCGTGGCACCGAAGATCCCGAACGCCCGACCGCGCTCGGCACCGTGGAACAGGTCCTGGATCAACCCGGAGTTCTGCGGGGTCAGCAGCCCACCGGTGAACCCCTGGAGCAACCGGGCCGCGACCAACCACCCCAGGCTCGGCGCCGCCCCGGCCAACGCGCTGGTGAGCACGAACCCGGTGAGGGCGATGAGGAACATCCGCCTGCGCCCCAGCGCGTCCCCGAGCCGCCCACCCGCGACGAGCGACAGCCCGAAGGTCAGCGCGTACCCGGAGACGACCCACTGCACGGCGGAGGGCGAGGCCCCCAGGTCGGCCTGGATGGACGGCAGCGCCACGTTCACGATGCTCACGTCCAGCAGGCTCATGAACCCCGCCGCCTGCGTCACCGCGAGCGCGCGCCACCGCCGGGGGTCGGGCGCCTGGTCGTCATCCACCCACCCCACCTACCCACTCCCCCGGAAGCCCACACCCCGGGGAGAGCCGGGCCACCCGGAAGCGGGGCCGCTACAGGGCGACCGGCTTCCCGCTCGCCGCCGAGCGGATCGCCGCCTCGATGGTCTCGGTCAGCGCGATCGACTCGGCCACCGCGACCGGCGGCGGCCCGTCGCCGCGCACGCAGTCGCGAACCCCGCGGTAGAACGCGAGGTAGTCACCATCCACAGTGGGGACGACAGTCTCGCCGTCGGGAGTCGTCAAAGTGCCCCAGCGGTCCTCGCCGTAGACGCCGAAGCCCTCAGCCGTCGGCGGGGTTCCCGCGCGGGAGGCGGCTTCCTGCGGGTCCAAGCCCCAGCACCGGTACCCCGCGGTCCCACCGGCCACGGCGAAGCGCGGGGTCACCGGCATGGTCACGTTGCTGGCCCGCAGGTACGACCGGACACCGCCCTCGTGGGTGAGCAGGATGGTGGCGTCCTCGGCGACCCGCACCTCCGGCCGCGGCGCCCGGGTCTCGGCGTACACCGTCACCGGGCGGCCGAACAGCACGATCGCCTGGTCGGCCAGGTGGGTGCCCAGGTCGTAGAGGATGTTGGCCATGTCGGCGGGGTCCGGGCTGGCGCGCCAGGCGGAGCGGACCGCCTTGGCGCCGCGCTCGAAGCGGGACTCGAACCGGCCCACCTGGCCGAGGGTGCCGTCCTCGACGAGCTTGCGCACGGTCAGGAAGTCGCCGTCCCAGCGGCGGTTCTGGAAGGCCGTCAGCACCTTCCCGGTCTGCTTGGCCAGCTCCCCCAGCGCCCGCACCCCGCGGGCGGTCGCGGCCACCGGCTTGTCCACCACGACGTGCAGGCCCGCCTCCAGCGCGGCGGTGGCCTGCTCGACGTGGAACCGGTTGGGCGAGGCGACGACGACCAGGTCGACGTCGTCCGCGTGCCGCCACAGCTCGTCGACCGACGGGTGCACCACGACGTCCGGGTGGCGGTCGCGGGCGGTCGCGGCGCGCTCCGGGTCGCCGGTGACGACCGCGGTGACCCGCAGGCCGTCGACCGCGTCGACGAAGGGGGCGTGGAAGGCGCTGCCCGCCAAGCCGTAGCCGATGACCGCCACCCTGGTCTCGTCCGCCATGGGTCCATCCTCCCGCCGCACCGGCACCGCGCCGCCCGGCGCGCCGCTAAGCCAAGTCCACCATGGTGCTCCGGCGGGGCGTGGGATTCTGCGCGGTACTGGGCGAGTCCTCCGACGCGGAAACCTGGCTTGCCGCTTCCTTACGCCAGGGGCGGGCCGCCTGGTACACGCAGAGCATCGCCCACAGCTCCTGGGTCACCCCGTCGGGGTCCTGCGACCGCAGGGTCACCGGACCGGTCTCCAGGGTGTCGAACAGCGCCTCGAACCGCCACCGGCCGCGGTGCAGCGCGGCCAGCTCCGCCACCGGGGCCTGCTCCGGGTCGAGCAGCGTGGTCACCAGCACCGCGTCCGGCACCTCCAGTACCCGCACCGCCACCGACGAGGCCAGCGGGTCGTGGTCGGGGACCAGCCGGGACAGGAACGTCCCGTCCGGGAGGGGTTGCAGCCGGGGCAGCGCGACGGACGGGCGCGGGCACCAGAGCAGGTCGGCGCCGACCTCCGCGGCGGTGTGCCAGAGGTCCTGGGCGCGCCCGGGCCGGTGCGAGACGACCAGGGTGCCGGGGGTGAGCGCGTCGAGCACGGACCGGCCGGGGTCGTCGGGGGCGGTGCCGACGCCCACGTCGACCAGCACCCCCCGCCCGGGTGAGGCGAGCACCGACAGCCACACGTCCGGCCCGCCGAAGGCGGCGAGGTTGGCCGGGGTGTCGGCGACGGAGACGGCGCCGCTGTCGAGGGTGCACACCCGCAGCCCGCGCCAGCGCTCGTCGGCGGCCCGGCCGGAGCGCTCGTCGGCCGCGCGGTCGGCGAGCGCGCGGCCCTGCAGCAGCCTGCGCATCACCTCGGGGCCGAGCCGCTTGCGCGCCTTGGTGATCGAACCGGTGCTCGGCGCCGAGCGCTTGCCCAGCGGCACCCCCGCCCAGCGCATGCCTGCGGTGAGCCGGGCCAGCACCGCGTCGTAGCCCGCGCCGCCGAAGAGCCACAGCGCCAGGGTGAAGTAGACCATCGTGCGGGCGGGCAGCGACCGGGACCGTTGTTCGCGGACCCCGGCCGCGTCGATCGCGGCGTCGACCTCGGCGGGCGGGAACGCCTCGATCAGCATCCCGATCGCCACCCGGTCGGACAACCGGTCGCGCGCGGCTTTGGCCGCACGTGTCATTCCGCCCACCAATGGACCTCTCAACCCGATGTTGCACCAGCGCACTAAGGAAGTAATGAACCTGTCGATCTTGTCGACCAGTGCGGCGACATGAATAGCATCGGGCACGGCCCCAGCGCCAGAGCCCCCGGGACGCAAAAAGATTCGCCGCGTCCTACGCTCGTTTCACCCCGGCGCCACCTGCGCGACCGGGCGCGGTTTCCCCGGTTACCCCATTCGGCCCGGAAACCGATCTTCGAGCAGGAGTGTCGACATGTTCTCAATCACGCTGACCGCCCTCGTCGCGGCCCTCGCGGCCGCGGCCCCGACCCCAGGACCGGCCCCCGAGGCGCCGCAGACGCGGATCGCGCTCTCCGTCACCGACGCCGGGGGGCGCACCACCACCGCCGAGCTGCGCTGCGGTCCGACCGGGGGCAACCACCCCGCGGCGAACGCGGCCTGCGCGGCCTTGACCCAGGTGGAAGGAGACCTCTCAGCCCTGCAGGTGAACACCGCGCAGGCGTGCACGCTGGAGTACGCCCCGGTCCAGGCTTCGGCCGCCGGTCACTGGCGGGGGCGGCCGATCACCTTCGACCGCGCATTCCCCAACGCCTGCGCGCTCGTCGGCAGCACCGGCCCGGTGTTCGCGCTGACGCCGGACCCGATGGTACCCCAATCCGAAGTGGACGGTGCTTTCACGGCGATTTAACGCTCACCCGTATTCACCTTATCGAGTGACCCCGACCGGGGGACTGTGCGAAATCGAGGTTACAGCGGTGCGACATTTCCGGCAGTGATCATCGCCACTGTGCGGCCCGTTCCCACTTCCGGAAACCCGATCGTGGTCTCTTCGTCGATCATCCGCACATCCGGAACCCATTGCCTTTGCCGCCGCCCGGCCCCGGTGCTTTCCCGGGGCCGGGCGACCGGGCTCACAGGTGCCGCGCCCACCAGTCCAGGACGGTGGCGAAGCGCTGGGCGCGGTGGCGGGGCGAACCCGAGCGGGTCAGCTCGTGGCCCTCACCGGGGAAGAGGATCAACTCGGCGTCCACGCCGTTGCGGCGCAGCGCGACGAACATCCGCTGGGCCTGCTCCACCGGGCAGCGCCAGTCCTGTTCGGAGTGGACGACGGCGAACGGGATGGTGATGGCGTCGGCGTGGGTCAGCGGGCTCTGCGCCGCCAGCGCCGCCGCCCCCTGCCCGCAGTAGGCCTCGGCGAACCACCAGCCGATGTCGGACGAGCCGACGAACGACTCCCAGGAGTTGACCGCCCGCTCGCTCCACGCCGCGGTGAACCGCTCGCCGTGGTGGGCGGCCAGCCAGCCGGTCATCCACCCGCCGTAGGACCCGCCCATCACCCCGACCCGGTCGGCGTCGAGGTCCGGGCGGTCCAGGACGGCGTCCAGCACGGCCAGCACGTCCACCGCGTCGACCGTGCCCATGGCGCCGACGATGGCCCGGCCGTGCCGCTCGCCGTAGCCCGCCGACCCGCGCGGGTTCGGCAGCACGACCGCGTAGCCCGCGTCGGCGTAGACCTGCGCCTCGTCGTAGAGGCCCCAGCCGTAGTACATGAACGGGCCGCCGTGCACGGCCAGCAGCACCGGGTGCGGGCCCTCCCCCTCTGGCAGCACCAGCCAGCCGTGGGTGGCGTAGCCGTCGGGCGCCGAGGCCTTGATCTCCACCACCGGCCGCAGCCCCGTCGCTCGCAGCGGGGCGCCGAAGTCGGTCAGCGTGCAGGTCTCGTCGCCGGTCACCAGCACCAGTTCGCCCGCGGTGTCCCAGGTGGACACCGTGCAGACGACCCGGTCGCCGTCGGCGGCGAAGCCCCGCACCACCGCCTGCTCACCCGCCAGCAGCGCCAGCTCCGACAGCGTCGCGCCGTCGGCGGCCACCGGGACCCGGCGCAGCTCGACCGCGCCCCGGTTGCGCACGCACACCAGCACGCCGTCCCCGGTGACCAGCGGGGCGGGCCCCTCGCAGTCCACGGTCTCCGGGTCGGTCAGCCTGCGCGGCTCGCCGGGGACGCCGTCCAGCCGCAGCGGCACCGCCCACACCCCGGTGTTGCGGGCCACCGCCTCGGTTCCGGGGAAGTCGTCGCCGAGGTAGACCACCATGTCCTCGGCCACGGCCAGCGGGTACTCCACCGTGCCCGCCGCCCTGGCCACCAGCACCGGCGCCCCACCCTCCACCGGGACGGCGTAGATGTCGCGGCGCAGCGTGTCGGCCGCGCCCCAGTCCCGCTTGGCCGACACCACCAGGTGCTCGCCCGAGGGCGCCCAGGCGGGCCCGGACGGGTCGGCCAGGCCCTCGGTCAGCCGGACCGGCTCGCCGCCGTCGACGTCGACGACGAACAACTGCGGCGCCCGGTCCAGCAGGAAGCCCACGTCGTCGAGCCGGTAGTCCAGGCGGGTGATCCGCCGCGGCGCCTCGTCGGCGGGGGCGGGGTGCTCGGCGCCGTCCGGGGTGGCGGTGCCGTAGCGGCCCGCCTCGGGAACCCTGGCGGTGAACGCGATCCGCCGCGAGTCCGGCGACCACACCGGGGCGCCCGCGCCCATCGGCAGCCCGGTCAGCCTGCGCGCCTCACCGCCGTCGACCGCGATGACGTGCAGTTGGGCAGGCGCGTCCGCCGACTCCGCGCGCAGGAACGCCACCGCCGCGCCGTCCGGCGACACCACCGGGGCGGTGTCGCGGAAGCCCCTGGTGAACGGGCGCACCGGGCCGCCGTCGAGCGCGACCCGGTGCAGACCGCCGCGGTAGGTGTTGTCCGCCAGGTCCGGCGCGGTCACCGAGACGAGCAGGAAGTCCCCGCTCAGCGCGGGTGTACCGGGCGTGGCCAGCAGTTCGATGTCCTCAGCACGCACCGCGACGACGTTACCCGACACCTGTCGTGGACCAGGACCGTCGGTTATTCCCAGTCGTCCACAGAAGTGCGCCGGTCAGCCCTGGTGCCGGGCGCTCTCCTCGACCTCGTCCCCGGTGCTGTCCCCGGCGGGCAGCGGCGAGGGTTCGACGCCCCTGGCCTCGTCGCGCCTGCTCTTGATGATGCTGGCGACGGTGGTGACGGTCAGCACGCCGACGATGACGACCAGTGAGAACACGGTGCCGATCACCGGCACCGGCACCGGCTCGCCGCCGTTGAGGAACGACAGCGAGTTGGTGTGCAGCGCCTCCAGCACCAGCTTCACGCCGATGAACGCCAGGATCACCGCGAGGCCGATGGGCAGGTAGACCAGCTTGCGCAGCAGTCCGCCGAGCAGGAAGTAGAGCTGCCGCAGGCCCATCAGGGCGAAGGCGTTGGCGGCGAAGACCAGGAACGGCTCCTGGGTCAGGCCGAAGATCGCCGGGATGGAGTCGACGGCGAAGAGCAGGTCGGCGGTGCCGATGGCGACCATGACGATGAACATCGGGGTGAAGAACCGCTTGCCGTCGAGCTTCACCGTGGTCGCGCCGCCGTGGTACTTGTCGGTGACCGGCAGGATGCGGCGCGCGAAGCGGGTCATCGCGTTCTCCTCGTACTCCTCGTCCTCGCCGAGGCCCTCGCGGGAGAGCTTGACGGCGGTGTAGATGAGGAAGATCCCGAAGATGTAGAAGACCCAGCTGAACCGGGCGATGGCCACGGCGCCGACGGCGATGAACACGCCGCGCATCACCAGCGCCAGCACGATCCCGACCAGCAGCACCTTGTGCTGGTGGATCTTCGGGACGGCGAAGGCGGACATGATGATCAGGAAGATGAACAGGTTGTCCACCGAGAGCGAGTACTCGGTGATGTAGCCGCTGAAGAACTCACCGGCGTAGGTGCCGCCCGAGAAGATCCACACGCCCGCGCCGAAGGCCACCGCGCAGGCGACGTAGAACGCCACCCACCGGCCCGCCTCACCCACGGTGACCTCGTGGGGCTTGCGGTCGACGATCACGAGGTCGATCGCGAGCAGGACGAGCAGGCCGCCGATGGTGGCGAGCCATACCCACAGGGGTACGAACATGGGTCAATTCCTCCGGTTTCGGGCACACGCCGACACCGGAGGTCTCTTCCGTCGATGCGCCACCACGCGGGGGACACGTCGACCACCGACCCCGGGCCCCCCGCGGGAGGCCGTGCTGACGGAGCCGGTGCGAAGGAATACTCCCCTCCGACACATCTTGCCTGGGCGATTCTCCACGCAGGCACCGATGAGCACCACTCGGGGCGGGGCGCCGTTCGTCACATCCCGGGGAATGGAGCAACCTCCCGGGGTGGGCGGTGCGCTCCGACACCGCGGCAGCGGCCATCCGTGGCGGGCGCACACCCGCTGGGAGGTCTCTCAGGAACCGGCGGATACCGTCCGTGACGTGCTCAGGATTCCCCGCCTCCGCACGCGTCAGGTGGTCGTCGCCGCCGTCGTCCTCGTTCTCGCCGCAGCCGGCATCGTCTGGCTCAACCGCGGCGACTCCGAGGCACCGGTGTCCACCCGGGACGCGTTCGTCGAGCTGCTCAGCGGTCCGGACCGGGATCAGCCGGTGAAGATCGACACCACCCTCTACCTGCCGGAGACCACGCCCGCCCCGGTGGTGATGGTGGCCCACGGCTTCGGCGGGAGCAAGGACAGCGTCGACGCCGACGCCCGCGAGTTCGCCCGCCGCGGCTTCGTCGCGCTCGCCTGGTCCGCCCGCGGCTTCGGCCGCAGCGAGGGCGAGATCGGCCTCAACGCGCGCGACTTCGAGGTCGCCGACGCGAGCGGGCTGGTCAGTTGGCTGGCCGGGCAACCGGAGGTGAGCAAGACCGGTGCGGACGACCCGGTGGTCGGGGTGACCGGCGGTTCCTACGGCGGGGCGCTGTCGCTGCTGCTCGCGGGCACCGACAAGCGGGTCGACTCGCTGGCCCCGGTGATCACCTACAACGACCTCGGCCAGGCGCTGCTGCCCAACTCGGCGACGACCGGGACCGCGGCGCAGTCCCCGGCGGCCAACCCGTACCAGGCCGACGGCGTGTTCAAGCGCTCCTGGGCGGGCATCTTCTTCTCCGCCGGGCTCGGCGGCGGCGGGCTGGGCAGTCCCGGTGCCGAGGCCACCGAACCCGGTTCCGAGGACGACGGCTCCTCCGGCGGCGCGGTGGGCACCGCCGACCCGGCCGCCGCGGCGGGGGCGGCGCAGCCCGACCCCGGCGCCGCGCGGGGCGGCTCCGGCGCGGCCTCGGACGGTGACGCGTGCGGGCGGTTCACCGCCGCGGTGTGCGCCGCCTACGCCCAGGTCGCCACCACCGGCCGGGCCGACCAGCGGACGGTCGAGCTGCTGCGCTCGGTGTCCCCGGCGGCGGTGACCGGCGACATCACCCAGCCGACGATGTTGGTGCAGGGCGAGCAGGACACCCTCTTCGGCCTGGACCAGGCCGACGCGAACGCCCGGCAGATCAGCGCGAACGGCGCCCCGGTCAAGGTCGTCTGGTACACCGGCGGGCACGACGGCGGCAGGCCGGGCGCGCAGTTGCGCGGGCAGATCGCCGACTGGTTCGACTTCCACCTGCGCGGTCGGGGCACCGACCCCGGCACGGGTTTCGAGTACGCGGTCGAGGGCGCGCTGCGCGCCCAGGGCAGCCCGTCGGTGCGCACCGTGTCCACCGACACCTACCCCGGTCTGACCGGTGGGCAGCCGACCACGCGCACCCGGCTGCCGATCTCGGGCCCGGAGCAGGTGGTGGTCAACCCGCCGGGCGGCAACCCGGCGTCGATCAGCAGCCTGCCCGGGTTCGGCTCGCTCATCTCCGGTTCCTCCCGGCTGGCGGGCAGGCTCGCGGTCGACCTGCCCGGGCAGGTGGCCCGGTTCACCAGCGAACCGCAGACCCAGCAGCTCCTCATCTCGGGCGCGAGCACGGTGCGGCTGCGCGTCGCCGCGCCCGCGGGCGCCCCGCCGTCCCCGGACGGGGCGGTGCTGTTCGCCAAGCTCTACGACGTCGCCCCGGACGGCACCCGCACGCTGCCCGGCTCGGCGGTCTCGGCGTTCCGGGTGCCGTCGCTGCCCGCCGACGGGTCGCCCGTGGAGGTGACCGTGTCGCTGCCGGGCGTCGTGCGGCCGGTCGAGGCCGACCACCGGGTGGAGCTGGCCGTGACCACCACCGACCAGGCGTACGCCACCCCCGCCGCGCCCGCGAGCTACCGCGTCTCGCTGGCCGAGGACGCGGCGCTGGCCGTGCCGGTCGTGGCGGGCACCCGCTCCTCGACCACCGTGCCGGTGTTCCCGCTCGTGGGCATCGGGGTGGTGCTGTTGGTCTGCGCGGCAGCCGTGGTCGCGGGCGCGGTGCGGCGCAAGCGGGCCGACCAGCTCGACCCGGAGCTGGCCGGGGTGCCGCTGGTGATCGAGAACCTGTCGAAGTCCTACCCGGGCGGGCTCAAGGCGGTCGACGACCTGTCGTTCACCGTCCAGCGCGGGCAGGTGCTGGGCCTGCTGGGGCCCAACGGCGCGGGCAAGACGACCACGCTGCGGATGCTGATGGGGCTGATCCAGCCCACCGCCGGGGAGATCCGGGTGTTCGGGCACAAGATCCGCTCCGGGGCCCCGGTGCTGTCGCGGATCGGCTCGTTCGTCGAGGGCGCGGGCTTCCTGCCGCACCTGTCCGGCCGGGCCAACCTGGAGCTGTACTGGGCGGCGACCGGTCGCCCGGTGCAGAAGGCGCACTTCGACGAGGCGCTGGACGTGGCCGGGCTCGGCGCCGCGGTCGAGCGCAAGGTGAAGACCTACAGCCAGGGGATGCGGCAGCGGCTGGCGATCGCGCAGGCGATGCTCGGCTTCCCGGACCTGATGGTGCTCGACGAGCCGACCAACGGGCTCGACCCGCCGCAGATCCACCAGATGCGCGAGGTGCTGCGGCGCTACGCGGCCACCGGCCGCACGGTCGTGGTGTCCTCGCACCTGCTCGCCGAGGTGGAGCAGACCTGCGACCACGTGGTGGTCATGCACCGGGGCCGGTTGGTGGCCTCCGGGAAGGTCGAGGACATCGTGGCGGGCGGCGGCGAGGCCACGTTCCGGGTCGACGACACCGCCACCGCCGCCGAGGCGCTGCGCGGGGTCACCGGGGTCAACGCGGTGACCGTCGAGGGCGAGCACCTGGTGCACGCCGACCTCGCCGACGGGGTGCCCCGCTCCACCGCGCTCGGGGCGCTGGTGCGCGCCGGGGTCGCGGTCGAGCAGGCCGGGCCGAGGCGCCGCCTGGAAGACGCGTTCCTGCAGTTGGTCGGAGAGGAGTCGAGCGGATGAGCGGCGAGAGCGCGAACGGCCACCGGCCGGGGGCGCCCGGCGGCTGGAAGGTGCCCGGGAGCAGGCCGGGTGAGTCGGTCACCACCGTCTACACCGACCCGGACGCCATCGACGGCCTGGCCAGGGCGGCCGAGGGCGAGTCGACCGGGTTCGACCCGAACGGCTCGGTCGAGGGCTTCTCCTCGACGCGGACGCTGCCGCTGCGGGTGGAGCTGCTGCGCCAGCTCAAGCGGCGGCGCACCCAGTTGCTGCTCGGGTTCCTGGTCCTGCTGCCGTTCATCCTGTGGGCGGCGTTCGAGTTCGGCCAGGACTCCGGCAACCGGCGCTCCGGCGGGTTCGTGGACCTGGCCACCGCGAGCGCGCCGAACTTCGTGATCTTCGTGCTGTTCGCGGCGGGCAGCTTCCTGCTGCCGATGATCGTGGCGCTGTTCTTCGGCGACACGATCGCCTCGGAGGCGTCCTGGTCGAGCCTGAAGTACCTGCTGGCGATGCCGGTCCCCCGGCACCGGCTGCTGCGGCAGAAGGCGACCGCCTCGGCGCTGCTGTCGCTGCTGTCGCTGGTGCTGCTGCCCGCGGTGGCGCTGCTGGTCGGGGTCGTGTTCTACGGGACGGGTCAGGCGGTGAGCCCCACCGGGGACGCCATCTCGTTCGGGGACTCGATGCTCGCCCTGGGCGGGTCGGTCGGCTACATCGCGGTCAACCTGCTGTGGGTGGCGGCGCTGGCGCTGTTCCTGTCGGTGGCCACCGACGCACCGCTGGGCGCGGTCGGCGGGGCGGTGCTGGTGTCGATCCTGTCGCAGATCCTCGACCAGATCACCGCCCTGGGCGGGCTGCGCGACTACCTGCCGACGCACTTCTCCTTCGCCTGGTCGGACCTGATCTCCACCGACATCGACTGGACGAACATGGCCGACGGCGCGTTCTCCGCCGTGGTGTACGCGGCGGTCTTCGGGCTGCTGGCCGCGCGCCGGTTCCGGATCAAGGACGTCACGAGCTGACCGGGGCGGCCCGACCGGCTGGTGCGCCGGTCGGGCCGCCGACCACCGGATCACGGGGCGTGGAACGCATTCCCGATTCGGGGCACCCGCGAGTGGTCTGGGATGATCACCGCCGTGGACGACGTCGACTACTACGAGCTGCTCGGGGTGCGCAGGGACGCGTCGGCGGCGGAGGTCAAGTCGGCGTTCCGGGCCCTGGCCAAGGTGATGCACCCGGACGCGGGCGGCACGGCGGGCACGTTCCGGCTGCTGAAGTCGGCCTACGAGACGCTGTCGGACCCGGTCCGGCGCCGCGAGTACGACCGGGGTCCGGCCCCGGAGGTGCCCGCGCCCCGGCCTGCGGCCCGGCGCCGTGCCCGCACCGCCCCGCCCCGGTTCCGCGACGACCCCGCGTTCGTGCCCGACGGCTGCTCGGTGCCGCCGACGGCGCTGCCGTGGTGGCACCTGACCCGCCACCAGCCCAGGATCTCCGCCGGGCCGGGCCACGCGCCCGCGGTGGCGGCGGTCGCCGGGGTGCTGCTGCTGGCGAGCCCGCTGCTGGCGGTCGGGTCGATGTCGGCGGTGGTGCTGGTGTGCTGGCTGGGCCTGCTGGTGGCGGCGGTGGTCGCCGCGGTGCGGCTGGGGCGGGCGTACGCGCGGGTGGAGCGGGTGCGGGAGGCCGCGGCGGCCGAGTTCGGCGACCGCACCGAGTTCGGCGTGCCCGACCGCGAGCCGGTGGCCGAGCGGCTGACCGCCGAGCTGCTGGCCCGCTACCCGGGCAGGCTGCCCGGCGCCCGGCTGTTCCACGGCCTGTCCCGCCCCGGCTCGGTGTTCGCCGACGTCGAGCACGCGGTCCTGTGTGGACACCGGCTGGTGCTGGTGGAGTCGAAGCTGTGGCTGCCCGGGCACTACGAGCTCGACGCCGATGGGTCGGTGTGGCGCAACGACCACCCGTTCCGCGGTGGGCACAGCACGCTCGCCGAGACCGTGGCGGCGTTCGCCGAGCTGCTGCCGGGGGTGGAGGTGCGCGGGGCGCTGCTGCTGTACCCGAGCAGGCAGGGCGCGGTGAGCGTGGACGGCACGGCGGTGGCCGGGGTGTCGCTGTCGGTGCCGGACGACTTCGTGCGCGTGGTCGGGGGCTGGCTGGCCGGGGACTGCGCCACTGTGGACCACCACGTGCTGCGGGTGCTGCGCGACCGGGTTCCCGCCGAGGCCGCCGCGGTGTGATCCGCCGGATCGGCGTGCGCGACCCGGGTGCGACGATCGGTCCTCAGTGGATTCCCAGGGCGGCGGCCAGGGGTCCCAGGCCGGTGGTGGTCGCGGTGCGCTCCGCGGCGGCGCGGAGCTTCTTGCGATCCACGGTGGACAGTTCTTCCGCGGTGGCCGCCAACCTGCGCAGGCCCGGCTCGTCCAGGGCGGTGAGCAGGGGGAGGACGTCGGTGGCCAGGTCGTCGTCGGCGGTGATCGGGTGCAGGAAGGCCGGCAGGCGCGGGGTGGTGATCATGGCGAACAGCGCGGGGAAGTGGTCATGGCTGTCGCTGTGCAGGGCGACGCGGACCAGGGAATCCTCGTCCAGGGCGGTGACCACCGCGCGCAGGGTGTGCTCGGGGACGTCGCCGACGAAGCGGCCCATGGTGAGGAAGTCGCGGCGGCGGACCAACTCGCGGGCGACCTCGACCACCCGGGCCGGAGGCAGGGTGCCCACGATCGGGCCCGCCCGGCGCGGGTCCAGGTGGGTGGCCACGTCGGCCAGGAAGGTGGTGCCGAGCCTGCCCGCCAGGTCGAGGGCCCGCTCCGGTTCCAGCACCGAGGCCACCCTGGCGCACATCACCGGGCCGAACGCCCGCTGCGCCACGCTCGCGGTGATCGCGTTGGGGACCAGCCTGCTGGCCGCCGCGATCCGCTCGTAGGCGGCCCGGTTGGCGTCGAAGAGCACCTCGGTGGCGCGCTCGCGCACGGCCCGGACATCGGCGGGCGGCACCCGCGCCAGGTAGCCGAAGCGAGCCGGGTCCTCCCCCAGCAGGCGGGCCAGCTTGGCGATCTCGATGCGGGCGGTCACAGGCCCAGCACCCGGCGGATGAGCGCGCGCAGCACCCCGGGCAACTGCGCCAGCGAGGCCTCGGTGGACTCCTCCAGCTCAACGCGCTGCCTGCGGCGGGCCGAGTGCAGCGCGTCGGCCAGGTCGCGGACCTCGGCCTCGTCGAGGGCCTCCACCGACTCCGGCAGGCGCCCCCCGAACCGCGCCCGCAGCAGCGCCACCGACTCGTCCACACCGACCTCCCGCGTCCCCGGACCGACCCGCCCCGCACCCGCCGGGGTCACTGCACGCAGAACTCGTTGCCCTCCGGGTCGAGCAGCACGACCCAGTCGCCGATGTTCTCGTGGCGCTCGGCGACCAGGGTGGCACCCGCCTCGACCAGCAGCCGCACGTGCGCGGTGACGCGCTCCCACCGCCCCTCGTCGCGCGGGCCGTCCACGTGCACGTCGAGGTGCACGCGGTTCTTGGCCGCCTTGTCCTCGGGGACCCGCTGGAACAGGAGGCGGGGCCGGTCGCGGTCGGGGGCGACCACGGCGGCCAGGTCGCCCCAGCGCTCCGGCGGCATCCCGATCCGCTCGCCGAACTCCTCCCAGGTGGTGAAGCCCGGGGGCGGGGGCTCCAACTCGTAGCCGAGCGCGAGCGCCCAGAACCCCGCCTGCCGCCCCGGGTCGAGCGCGTCGAACGTCACCTGGAAACCGAGTGCCACGAGCACCACCTCCGGCCCGCGATCCTACGGGCAGGGACCGACAGCGGGCGGGCGAACCAGGGTCGTAGGTCCCTGTCGGCTCTTCTGAGCCGGGCATACCCTGCGAGACCCGGTACGCGAGTGGACGTGAGATCCAGGGATGCACGTATTCGTCACCCACGCCCGGCGTGATCTCCCGGCGATCACCCGGCTGCGCGCGGACCTGGAGAGCACCGGTCACCGGGTGTGGTCCGACGGTGACGTCCTGGGGTCGCGGCGCGGCTGGGACGAGGTGCTGCGGCACGTGCGCGACTGCGCGGCGTTCGTCTTCGCCGTGTCCCCGGAGTCGGTGCGCTCCCCCGCGTGCCTGGCCGGACTGCGCTACGCGCTGGCGTTGCGGCGGCCCGTGCTGGCGGTGGTGGTCCACCCGGTGCCCGCGGGCGAGGTGCCGGACGAGCTGGCCGGTGCCGTCACCGTCGACTGCTCCCGGCCGTCGCCGCGGACCGCGGCGGCGTTGCGCGCGGCCGTCGACGCGCTGCCCCCGGCGCACCGGCCGGCCGGCCGCCTGCCCGAGGAGCCCGCGCTCCCCGCCGCGACGATCACCGACTGCGAGGCGCTGCTCGACCGCGGGGCGCTGGACCGGCGCGCGCAGGCCGAGGTGCTGGCGGTGCTGCGGGCGCGGCTGGCCGACTCCGGCGAGCGGTCCGACGCGTGGCGGCTGCTGGTGCGGCTGCGCCACACCGAACTGGAGCCCGGGGTGGCCGAGGGCGTGGAGCAGGTGCTGGCCCCCGGCTGGCAGCCCGACCCGCGCGAGCACCACGAGGCCCGCTACTGGGACGGGCAGTCCTGGACCACGCTGGTGTGGCAGGGCGGGCGCGAGTTCACCGACCGGGCCAGGCCGCCGGAGGTGCCCGACCCGCCCCGGCGCCCGGAGCCGCCGACCCCGACCCCGGTGGTGCCCGCCGTGCTGCGCCCCCGCCGCGCGCCCGCCCCGGCCGAGCCGGAGGCACCCCGGCGCGGCAGGCGGGTGTCGGCGCTCGTGCTCGCCGGGGTGCTGGTGCTGGCGGCCGGGGTGACCGGGGGCGTGCTGCTCAACCGGGGTTTCGGGCCGGACGAGAGCATGGCCAACCGCACCGCCCGCAACTTCGTCGACGCGGTCAACACCCACGACCGGGGGACGGTCACCCAGTACGTGTGCAGCCGGGACCGCACCGCCAACGCCCACCTCTACGGCGCGTTCTTCGACACCGCCGACGTCACGCTGGAGAGCGTCGACGCGGCCGGGTCCGACCCGAGGTTCACCATTCTGGCGGCACGAACGGCGGGAACGGCGTCGGTGCGCTTGAGCATCCCGCTTGAGGTGGAGAATGGCGAATGGCGGGTATGCGACATCGGTAAGGCGTTGTCGGGCCGCTGACCGCGCGGAGTTGAAACATGCAGGTGTTCGTCAGCCACGCGTCCGCGGACCGCGACGCCGCCGCCCGGCTGCGCGCCGACCTGGCCCAACTGGGCAGGCAGGTGGCGCTCGACCGCGGTGAGCCGGTGGGGGTGCGCTGGTGGGAGGGGGTGCTGCACCGGCTGCGCCAGAGCGAGGTGTTCGTGCTGGTGCTGTCGCCGGACTCGGTGCGCAACCCCGGGTGCCTGGCGCAACTGCGGTACGCGCTGGCCCTGCACCGGCCGGTCCTGCTGGTGCCCGCCCGCCCGGCCACCCCGCCCCCGGAGGTCACCGACGCCCCGGTGTTCGACCCGGCCGGGCTCGGCGCGGAGCGGGTGGCGAAGCTGCGGGTGGCGCTGCTGTCGCTGCCCACCACTCCCCCGCTGCCGGACCCGCCGCCCCCGGAGCCGCCGGTCCCCTACCTGGAACCGTTCCGCGACCGCCTCGCCGACCCGCGGCTCGGCGAGGCGGAACTGCGGTCGATCTTCCGCGAGCTGCGCTCCCGACTGCGCGACGAGCAGGACCGGGCCGGGGTGTGGGCGCTGCTGGTGCTGCTGCGCGCCCGCCCGGACGTGCCCGCGGCGCAGGCCGCCGAGCTGGAGGAGGTCTTGGCCCCCGGCTGGCAACCCGACCCGGAGCACCGCGTCGACCGCCGCTACTGGGACGGGCAGGCGTGGACGACGCTGGTCCGGCACGAGGGCCGCGAGTTCAACGAGCGCCGCGTCCCGCCCCCGGAGGCCACCTGGTCGGGTGACGCCCCGGCCCGCCCCCGCCCGAGCACCCCGCCCCGCCCACCCGGCCGCGGACCGGCGGGCCACCGCCCCCTCGGCCGCAGGCGCTGGGTCTGGGTGGGCGGCACGGCCCTGCTGGTGGCCGCGGTCGTGGTCGCGGGCTTCCTGTGGTTCGGCGACTCCACCACCGACCCCCGCGCGGTCGCCCGCCAGTTCGTCGACTCGGTCAACATCGGCGACACCGCCGGCCTGGTGGAGGTGGCCTGCGAGAAGGTCCGCCCCACGGTCCGAACCACCTTTCTCGGCGGCGGCTTCCACCTCACCCTGGAGAGCGTGGACCCCGGCGCCGAACCACCGACCTTCACCGTGCTGGCCACGGACGCGAGCACGGACGTCTCCGACCGCCGCACCTTCCCCCTCGTCCGCGAAGCAGGCGAGTGGCGCGTCTGCGTGTGAGGCAGAGCCACCCCCACCAGCCACCCCGACCCCAACCCCCACCGGCCACCCAAAACCCCCGCTGGCCCGGCCACCTCAAGCCCTGCTTGCGCAGCGGCCGACCACCCCGAAAACCGCCGCCCCAGCTACGCAGAGGCCCGGGTGGGTGGATGTCCTCAACGCAGGCCGGCCACCCTGAGAACCGCCTGCCCGGCGAGCGAACTGCCCGGGTGGGTGGATGTGTTTGGCCGGGGGTGGCGATCATGTGACAGCCTGCCTGGGCGGTGGGGCATCTTTTCAGCCCCACCTGACGCACTGGAGCACATGATCGCCATAGGGGCCCCGGCCAAACACATCCACCCAGCCGGGCACCACCGACAAACAACCGGGTTCTGAAACCAGAGCCACGGCAGAGCACGCCCACCCAGCCGGGCACACCCACCAAAACCCCGCGCTTCGCAAAGCGGACACGGCGAAACACACCCGACCACCCAGCGCGAAGACCGGCTTCCCAGGTCAACGCCTGCCTGAACGCCGGGTGCGCAGGTAGTCGCCGACCACGGCGGAGCCGAGGCCGTCGATGTCGGGGTTGACCACCCGCCCGCCGCCGCGCCGGGCGACGATGTCGACGAACTCCGCCAACCTCGGGTCCTCGCCGAGCATGAACACGGTGACCGAGGCGCCCAGCTTGGCCAGGGCGTCGACCTCGGCGAGCGTCTTGCGCAGGGTGCGCGGGGTGGGCGGGTAGTGGAACTCGGCTTCCCCGTCCGGTTCGAGGTGGGCGGTGGGTTCGCCGTCGGTGACCACGAGCACGACCGGTTTGGCGCCGGGGTGCCTGCGCAGGTGCCTGCCCGCCAGCAGCAGCGCGTGGTGCAGGTTGGTGCCCTGCTCCCACACGCCCTCCAGCGCGGTCAGCTCGCCGATGTCGACGGTCGCGGCCTGCCTGCCGAAGGTGATCAGTTGCAGCTCGTCGGAGCGGAACCGGGTGCTGATGAGCTGGTGCAGGGCCAGCGCGGTCCGCTTCATCGGCAGCCAGCGGTCGTCCTGGACCATCGACCAGGAGGTGTCGACGCACAGCGCGACCGCCGCCCTGGCCCGCTGCTCGGTCTCCACGACCTCCACGTCGGCCACCTCGATGCCGATGCGCGCCTCGCCCGCCGAGGCCGAGCGCAGCACCGCGTTGCGCAGCGTGCGGGAGACGTCCCAGGCCTCGGTGGAGCCGAACTCCCACGGGCGGGTGGCGCCGGTGGGTTCCCCGGCGGCGCCCGCGTTGGCGGTGTCGCGTTCGCCCTTGCGCGAGCGCATCGCGCTGAGCACGTCCGACAGCGCGGTCTCGCCGAGGCGCCGCAGCGCCTTGGGCGACAGTTGCAGCGACCCGTCCGCGGCCCGTTCGAGCAGCCCGGCCCGGCGCATCTCGCGTTCCAGTTCCGAGAGCCTGCGGGCGTCCACCCCGGCCTCGTCGCCGAGCTGGCGCTGCAACGCCTCCAGGTCGATGTCCTCCAGGCGGGCGCCGGGGTAGGACTGGGAGAGCTGTTCGGCGAGCGCGTCGAGTTCGGCGAGGTCCTGCATGGCCTGGGCGCCCTCGCCCAGGCCCAGCGGGTTGTTCCCGCGCATCCTGGCCGAGCCGGTCCAGTCCTCCCCCGGCCGCAGCGCGCGCAGGTTCGCGTCCAGTGTGGACACCTGCTCGGCCAGCCGGGGGTCGCCGAACGCGTTGCCCATCAGCTCCGCGAGTTCCGCGCGCTGTTCGGCGCTCATCGAGTTCATCATCCGCTGCGCCGCGGCGGACCGGGCCGCGAGCGCGTCGATGAGTTCTTCGACCGTGCGCGGGTTCTCCGGGAAGAACTCGCCGTGCTCGCGCATGAACGCCTGGAACCGCTCGTCGGTGTCGTCGCCGCGCAGGTGGGCCAGCAGCAGGTCGTTGAGGTCGGCCATCATCCGGCGGATGCGCTCGACGTCCTCGGGCGACATCTGCTCCAGGGCCTGCTTCATGCCCTGGAACCGCGACTCCATCAGGTCCTGGCCGAGCTTGTCGCGGATCTGCTCGTAGGCCGCCCGCGCCTCGTCGGACTGCCAGTCGTAGTTGGCCAGCTCGTTGACCGCGGCGGCGGTGCCCGTGGGCAGCGCGTCGAGCTGCGCCTCCCGGAAGCGGGCGTCGTCGGACGGGTCGGGGAACAGCGCCCGCTTCTCCGCGGTCAGCGCGCGGTCGAGCAGTTCGCGGACCTCGGTGAGCGTGCCGTCGAGGTTGTTCCTGCGCTGGATGCGCGAGCGCTGCTCCCACAGCCGCCGGGTCAGGTCGTCGAGGCCCTGGGTGCCGTCGGTGCCCCGGCGCAGCAGTTCCTCCAGCGCCGAGCGCGGCGAGGAGCCGTTCATCACGTCGCGGCCGAGCTGCTCGAGCGCGTCGCGCAGGTCGACCGGCGGCGCGAGCGGGTCGGGGCCGTCGTGCCACGGCCCGTAGTTCCAGCGGTCGGCGGGGTTGGCTGTCACGGTCCGTACACCGCCGCCCCGCCCGCGCCCTCGGAGTCCTTGGCCAGCTTGCGCCCGAGGTAGAGGTATTCCAGCGCCAGCTCCACCGCCATGGCGATCCGCCCCGGCGGGTCGGTCGGCTCGACGCCCAAGCGGGCCGCGACCTCGTGCAGCACCGGCAGCTCCGGCAGCGCCGAGAGCACCTCGCTGCCCGGCACCCGCTCGCCGGTGGCCACCAGGTTGCCGTCGACCACCGCGTCCACCAGCGGGCGCAGGTCCAGCCCGGCGAAGCGGTCGCGGGCGGTCTCCGACACCGCGCGGCGCAGCAGGTGGGTCAGGTGCTCCTGCTCGCGGCCCTCCTCGCCGGATTCGAACTCCAGCTTGCCGCGCAGCACCGCGGGCACCGCCTCCAGGTCGATCGGCCGGGCCACCGCCGGGTCCTCGCCGATCAGCGCGGAGCGGCGCAGCGCGGCGGCGGCGACGGTCTCGGCGGCGGCCACGGCGAACCGGGCGGACACCCCGGAGCGCTGGTCGACCGCGGAGGAGTCGCGCAGGTTGCGCACGAACCGGGCCAGCGCCTCCAGCAGCGGCTCACCCACCTCGGCGACCAGGTCGGCCTCCTGCCGGATGACCTCCACCTCGGCGGCGACCGTGGTCGGGTAGTGGGTGCGCACCTCGGCGCCGAAGCGGTCCTTGAGCGGGGTGATGATCCGGCCGCGGTTGGTGTAGTCCTCGGGGTTCGCGGTGGCGACCACCAGCACGTCCAGCGGCAGCCGCAGGGTGTAGCCGCGGACCTGGATGTCGCGCTCCTCCATCACGTTGAGCAGCGCCACCTGGATGCGCTCGGCCAGGTCGGGCAGCTCGTTGATGGTCACCACGCCGCGGTGGGCGCGCGGCACCAGTCCGAAGTGGATGGTCTCGGGGTCGCCCAGGGTGCGGCCCTCGGCGACCTTGACCGGGTCGACGTCGCCGACCAGGTCGCCGACGGAGGTGTCCGGGGTGGCCAGCTTCTCGGTGTAGCGCTCGGAGCGGTGCCGCCAGGCCACCGGCAGGTCGTCGCCCAGCTCGGCGGCGAGTCGGATGGAACGCGGGGTGATCGGCTCCAGCGGGTGTTCGCCCAGCTCGGACCCCTCGATCACCGGGGTCCACTCGTCCAGCAGCCCGGCCAGCGTGCGGGCCAGGCGGGTCTTGCCCTGGCCGCGCTCGCCGAGCAGCACCACGTCGTGCCCGGCCAGCAGCGCCCGCTCCAACTGGGGCAGCACGGTCTTGTCGAAGCCGAGGATGCCCGGCCACGGGTCGCGGCCCGCGCGCAGCGCGGCCAGCAGGTTCTCGCGGATCTCGGTCTTCACGCCCTTGGGCGCGTGCCCCTGCTCGCGCAGCTCTCCGGCGGTGCGGGGGAGGGCGGCGGGGGGCGTGTTCGCAACGGTCACCCCCGAAACGCTACGCACGTTCGGCCGTCCGGTCGACGTGGAGCGCGCTCCAGGTTTCGATCAGCCCTGGTGGGCGTGCCCGTGCCCGGCGTGCGGCGCGTGCCGGACCTCCGCGCGCACGGCCCGGTAGTGCACCCACTCGAAGGCGATCAGGGCCACCAGCACCGCGGTCAGGACCACCAGTGCGACCAGCACCGGGACCAGCCCCATCAGCGGGGTCACGCCCACCAGCAGGGCCGCGGCGACCAGGCGGTGCGGCTTGAACATGCGGTTGCACCGCCAGGAGACGGCCGCCTGGGCCAGCAGGTACAGCGCGGTGCCGCCGAACAGCGCCCACAGCGGGGCGCCGTGCAGGTGGTCGGCGGGGCTGTGGCCGTCGGCGCCGCCGAGGTAGCCCAGCGCCTTCTTCAACCCGAGGGCGAGCATGACCACGCCGACCACGATCGGCAGGTGCAGGTAGGTGAAGGCGGCGCGGGCCATCCGCGCGCGCTCGTGGCCGCTGACCGCGGCCAGCGCCCGCTCGGCGACCATCACGTGGGTGTCGAAGTAGGCCCACCACAGGCAGGCCGCGGTGGTCAGCCCCAGCACCGCGCCGCCGATGATCGGCCAGGAGATGGGCAGGTGGTTGACCCCGACGCCGATGGCCACGATCGACTCGCCCAGGGCGATGATGACGATCAGCCCGTGCCGCTCGACGAAGTGCGACGCGGAGTTGAGCCGCCAGCCGCGGGCACCGATGACCAGCGTGCCGCCGTAGTCGGCGACCACGGCGGCCAGCCAGAGCAGGAGCTGGGCGGTGCCGCTGGTCTGCGCGGCGACGAGCAGCAGCACGGTCCCGGCGACCATGGTGGGGGCGAAGCGGACGAGCTGGGCGCGCAGCCCGGCGTCGCCGTCGGCCACGATCCAGAACAGCACCAGGTGCACCACGCGCACCAGCAGGTAGCAGAACGCGAAGACCACCGGCCCGTCCAGGCCGCCCGGGATGTCGTCGAAGGACTCCGGGATGGCGATGGCGATGGCGAACATGGCCGCCATCGCGCCCAGCATCGCCGTGCGGGCCAGCCCCTCGTCGGCCTTGACCTGGTTCGACAGCCACGAGTAGCAGACCCAGCACCACCAGATCACGGCCATGATCAGCCCACCGCGCAGCAGCGCGCCGCCGCCGGGCTGCCCGTGGTCGCCGGTGTCCTCCGCCATCAGCGCGGTGACCTGGGTCAGGGCGAAGACGAAGACGAGGTCGAAGAACAGTTCCAGGGTCGTCGCGGTGGAGCTCTCGCGCACGCGCTCCAGCTTCGACCGCTTCCCGGTGCGCGGCTCGCTCATGGCGGCATCGTGGCACGTCCGCCCCCGGGGCGACGACTCCCACCGGGTTTCGGCCCGATAGCTTCCCGGGCATGGTGGTGCGTCTGCGGCTGCGCTGGGAACCGGTGCCTGCCGACTGGTCCGACGGGGTGCGGGCGGTGGTGCCGTTCGTCCGGTGGGTGCCGTGGTTCGCCGCCGCGCTCGGGGTGTTCTCGGTGGTGCTGCTGGTGCTGGGCCAGGTCCCGCCGGGGGTGTTCGGGGTGGTGTGCGCGGCGGTCATCGCGGTGCTGCCGGGGGTGGCGGCCGCGGTGGCGTTCCGCCGCGACCCGATCGCGGGCCGGGTCATCACCGCCGACGTCGACGACCGGTCGCTGCGGATGATGACCCTCGACGGCTCCGCCTACAGCGAGGTCGACCTCGCCGAGCTGGCCGACTGGGCGGAGACCGGGCGCAGCTTCGTGCTCAGCACCGGTGGCGGCGCGTTCCACGCGGTGCCCGGGCGCGCGTTCGCGAGCACCGGGGACATCGACGCGTTCCGCGGGCTGCTCGTCGCCGCCCTGGGGCCGAGGGAGCGGAGCTGACCCGCGCCTCCCGGTCTCCCCGGGCCGTCGCGTACCCTCGGTCCCCGTGTCAACTCCGAGTGCGACATTCGCGGTGTGGGTTTCGGCTTGGTTGAACGGATGCGCCGCAGCCGACGACGTCCTGGACGCCCTCGGGCACTGGGCCGAGCAGCACGACGTGGTGGCCGTCGGCCAGGAGACCGCCGAGTCGCTGGACGTGCCGACGCGCGGGCAGGCGGGCGGCCAGGTGGCCGCCCTGCTCGCGGCGGTGCGCCGCGCGGGCGTCACCGGCGGGCGCCTGGTGCTGCCGGTCCCCGGCGACGTGCGCGGCCTGGGCGGTCGCAGCGAGTTCGCGGGCACCGCCCTGCACGCCGGTGAGGCCGTCGTCCTGCACGGCGCCCCGCTGGGCCTGGTCCCCGAGGCCGCCGCCGACGGCGTCCTGCGCTGGACCGCCTTCGACATCGGCGACGCCCCCGCCACCGAACACCTCCCCCTGGGCGAGGCCGAGCACGAGCTGACCGGCGCCATGCGCGTCGCGGCGGGCGTGCTCACCGGCCTGGGCGTGGCCAAGCACCGCGCGGGCGTCCGCGACGAGATCACCGCCCGGGTGGCCCACCGCTCCGCCGCCCCGTGGCCGGAGGGCACCCCGCCGCGCGCGCTGCGGGTGCTGCAACGGGCCAACGAGGTCTCGGCGATCCTGGACCTGGCGGGCGAGGACGCCCCGGGCGGCGCCCTGTCGTCCTCCTCGGCCCGCCGCCGCGCCGAGGCCCTGCGCCCGCTGTCGGACGCGGTGCGCCTGGCCCGCCTGGCAGCGGTCGACGAGGCCGTGCGCGTCTTCTCCGACCGGCAGAGCAGCGACTCCGTCTGAGCCGCGGTCCGGGGGCACCGCCCCACCCGTGCTCGACCGGCGGCCACCGCTCCCCCGCTTCGGCGCGCGGGATAAGCCGGAACCGGTCCGAAGCGGCCGATTCCCCACCGCCCCGCACCCGCGGCTGCCACAATGATCGATACCGACCATCGTGGTGTGCTCGGGTGAGGAGTGTGGAATGGCGCAGCCGACCCAGGCAGGTCCGCGCAAGGCCCTGCTGGCGATCTCGATGGTCCTCGGCCTGCTGGTGCTCGTCGTCGCGGTGGTGACCGTGCGCGAGTTGGCCGAGCCGCCGAAGCCGCAGGGCGCGTGCGTGCCGCTGGAGGTCAGCGTCTCCACCGAGAAGGACGAGATCCTCGCCGAGATGGCCGACCGCTACAACGCCGCTGGCCGCCTCTTCGCCGACGACCGGTGCGCCGCGGTGACCACCCACGGCCTGACCTCCGGCACCTCCGCGGCGGCGCTGGCGCAGGGCTGGGACGCCGCGGGCACCGGGGCGCCCGCGCCGCAGGTGTGGCTGCCGAGCACGTCGCTGTGGGAGCGCAAGATCAGCAGTGGTGGGAAGCCGAGCGTGGCGCTCAAGCCGGACTCCCCG
The DNA here is from genome assembly GCF_003182415.1 of Actinokineospora spheciospongiae. Classification (NCBI taxonomy): domain Bacteria; kingdom Bacillati; phylum Actinomycetota; class Actinomycetes; order Pseudonocardiales; family Pseudonocardiaceae; genus Actinokineospora; species Actinokineospora spheciospongiae. The sequence goes on from NZ_QHCP01000010.1 coordinate 288,250, forward strand.
TCGCTGATGTCGAGCCCGGTGGTGCTGGCCATGCCGAAGCCGATGGCGGACGTGCTGCTGGCGCAGTACCCGAGGCCGGGGTGGAACGACCTCATCCAGTTCTCGAAGAAGCCGTGGAAGGACTACGGGCACCCCGAGTGGGGCCAGTTCGTGCTGGGCCGGGACAACCCGCTGCTGTCCTCCTCTGGGCTGGGCGCGTCACTGGCGACCTACCACGCCGCGGCGCTGGCGGTCACCGGTAAGGAGCTGACCGAGCAGTCGGTGGAGGACCCGGCGGTCGAGGCGGTCGTGCACGGGGTGGAGAGCTCGGTCGGCAGCTACGGCGACGACGCGGCGCTGTACGCGGAGAAGCTGTTCGAGGAGGACCAGAAGAAGGAGCCGGTCCCCTACATCAGCGCCATCGTGCTCCAGGAGCAACTGGTGCACCTCTACAACGTGGGCGTGCCGAACGCGGACCCGGCCCGGTTGGCCCAGGTGGCCGACCCGGACGCCGAGGACCGGCCCGCGCCGCCCAACCGGCCGCTGACCACGATCTACCCGAAGGACGGCACGGTGGTGTTCGACCACCCGTTCATCGTGCTGGCGGGCACCTCCGGGCTCCAGCGGGCCGCGGCGGAGGACTTCCGGGCGTTCCTGGGCGAACCCGACCAGCTCGCCCGGTTCGCCGGGGCGGGCTTCCGGCTCCCGGTCGACGCCGACGGCAACCCGGCGCCGCCGACCGAGCAGTTGCGGCGGTCCCTGGGGGTGCCCGGCGACCAGGCGCTGACCCGGATCGGGACACCGTCGCCGACCCTGCTCGACAAGATCGTCACCGGCTGGCAGAAGACGCGGCGCACGGCGCGGGTCCTGGTGGTGCTGGACGTGTCCGGGTCGATGAACGACCTGGCGGTGCCGGACCGGCCCGGGTCCCCGGAGGGGAAGCTGACCAAGCTGGAGCTGCTCAAACCGGCGGTCACCAAGGCGCTGGACCTGCTCGGGGACAACGACCAGGTGGGCCTGTGGACGTTCTCCACCGGGTACCGCGAGGTGCTGCCGATGTCGCGGGTGGGTGACGTCCGACCGCAACTGGGTCAGGCGATCGCCGGACTGACCGCGGTGGGCAACACCGACCTGTACAACACGGTCAACGCCGCGCAGGCCCAGATGGCGCAGAGCATCAACCCCGCCTCCATCAACGCGATCGTGCTGCTGTCGGACGGAGCCAACTACCCGGCGAACCCGCAGGCGCGCGCGGACATGCTGGGCCGGGTCAACGCCGAGCTGAACGAGACCTCGGTGCGGATCTACACCATCCCCTACGGCGTCGACGCCGACCGCGCCACCATGGTCGACATCGCCGACGCCACCCGGGCGGTGTCCTACGACGCGCAGCAGCAGCCGCTGGAGATCGACAAGGTGTTCGCCAGCGCGTTCAGCAACCTGTAGAGGAGCAGTCGGTGATCGCCAGCAGGCACACCCCCGCCCTGGTCGGCGCGGGGGTGCTCGGGGTCGCCGGACTGGTCGCGACCGCGCTGGTGCTGCCGCCGGGGCTGGCGGTGGCGGCGGTGGTCGCGCTGTCGGTCGGGGTCGGGGTGCTCTGCGGCGGGGTGGCACTGGGGTTCTGGTGGGTGCTCGACACCGCGGCGGCACCGGAGCCCGGCGTCCACGTGGAGGGGGCACCGGTACTGCTGCTGCGCCGCGTGTGCGCGGCGGCGGCGGAGGTGCGGGTGCACGCGGTGCGCCGGCCCGAGGTCGGGGACCTGGTGGGGTTGTCGTCAGAGGTGGTGGAAGAGGTGTTCTCCGTGGCCAGGGCGGCTCGGGTCGAGACCGGCAGGCGGTTCGACGAGGACGTGGACCGTCTGGACCGGGCGGCGCGCGTGGTGGAGGACGTGGTGCGCTTCCTCGACAGCACACCGGTCACCGTGGTCCCCGCGCGCACCGAGCTGACCACCCTGCTGACCCGACTCCGCGAGCGGCCGGGGCACCCCGACCCCGACCCCGATAAGTCCACTGTGGACTGATTCCTGCCCCTCGAAGCCACCCGGCCACCCGAACCCCACCGGCGCAGCAACAACCAGCCGGCCACCCCGAAAACCGCCGGCCCGGCGAGCAAGTGCCTAGGGCCTGTCCTGCGGATCTTCACTTGAGATGGAGGACGATGCAGGCGAGGATGATCTCGGCTCGGTGGTAGGCGGCTCGTTTGGCGAACCTGGTGGCCAGGCCGCGGAACTGCTTGAGCCGGTTGAAACAGCGTTCGACGACG